>CAIOYD010000051.1 GCA_903862415.1 uncultured Oxalobacteraceae bacterium
AAGGCGGTCAGGCCGATGGCGGCAAAAAACAGCGTGCCAGACTGGATGTCGGCAATCAGGGGTTGCAACCACCATTGCTGCAGGCCACCCAATACCACCAGACCGGCTAAAAAAAATCCGACCAGCAAGGCTTCTTTGAGCATCAGTTTTGACTGGTGCCCTGGATAGGCTTGAGTAAAACCGAGAAATAACAGAAACAGTCCGATGAAAACCACCGGATGGTGGCTGAACCAGACGGTGGCGAATAAGAACAGCAAATGCACCACAATCAAAAACAGCGGCATGGCTGTGGTGTTGTTGACAGCCGGGGCAGCAGGCAGACTGGTGAGTTGTTTGCGCAGCAGCAGGCTGACCAACAAAGTGTTGATAAGTACCGCCAGTGCTGCTTTCCAGCCAAACACGCTGGACATAAAATGCAAATCCCAACCCCAGGTGGCCGCGACCATCAATACCGGTGGCGCAGCATAGGGTGTGAGTACCCCGCCGATGGAAATGTTGACCAGTAGCACTGCCAGAGTGACATATTTAAAACGGTTGGTAACGCCACTGTGGAAATAGCCCTCGCGCAGCATTAACGCGGCCAGGGTCATGGCGGCCGGTTCGGTGATGAAAGAGCCCAGCAGCGGAATGAAGGCCAGACATAAGATGTAGCGTGCTGTTGGTGCTGGCAGTGGTAATAAGGTAGTGAGTTGTTCGACTACTCGATTGACGCAGGCCAGCACCGGTGCAGTGGCGGCGATGGTCAGGATCACGAACACAAATAGTGCTTCGGTAAAGTTTTGCTTTTCCAGATAGGCAGTGGCATAGCCTGAGCCCATGGAAAACGCCATCACCAACAATAAAATAAACGACCAGAAACCAAACACCACTTCCACTTCACCCAGCAGATGCCACAAGCCAGCGTGCTTGGGATGCGTGCGCGCCAGTTTCTGAAATCCACTGGTGCAAAAAGTGTGCGACAGTGCGAGCGCAAAAATAATGGTGGCGGCAATCTGCATCAGGGGTGTCACGGCATCAGACTTTCTCTAGTTTAGCGATGTTCAGATCCAGAACTTTCAGGCCCAGTTTGTAAAATTGAATATGGGCGCGATAATTGCCGGCACTGCCTTCGAGTTTGATGATAATGCCTTCGCCAAATTTGGCATGTCTGACCGACAGGCCGGTGCGCCAGCCATCCGGGTTGGTGGGAATCACAGTCGGTATATGTTCTTTGCGCGTCTGGTAGCTCGCGCTGCCAGCGTTGCCCGGTTCACTGTCCCAAGCCGATTTGGGCGGCGCAAACCAGTTCTGACGGACTTGCGGAGACAGCCATTTGACGTTTTCTTCCGGCAATTCATTTAAGAAGCGTGATTTGGTGTTGTAACGTATCTGGCCGTGCAGCATGCGGGTTTGCGCAAAGCTGATAAACAGTCGCTGGCGCGCGCGGGTGATGGCGACGTACATCAGGCGGCGTTCTTCTTCCAGACCGCCGGGTTCTCTGGCGCTGTTTTCATGCGGGAACAGACCTTCTTCCAGACCGGTGATAAACACGGCATCAAATTCGAGTCCCTTGGCTGAATGCACAGTCATTAATTGCAGAGCATCCTGGCCAACCTGGGCCTGATTGTCACCGGCTTCGAGTGAGGCGTGGGATAAAAATGCCGACAGTGGCGACATTAAGGTCGATAAGGCGGCATCGGCGTCGAGGATCTGGATGCCTTCACCCTGGACCAGTATTGGTTGAGCTGTCCCAGCCGGACCCAGCAGAGCCGGGGCATCATTCGGGAAGCCTTCTTCGACAATAAACAGCGCCGCGGCACTGACGAGTTGTTCCAGATTTTCGACCCGGTCGGCGCCTTCTTTTTCAGTTTGATAGTGCTGGATCAGGGTGCTCATTTCCAGTACCCGTTGTACCAGTTCAGGCAGCGTCAGCATCTGGGTTTCAAAGCGCGCAGCTTCAATGAGTTTGACAAAACCACCCAGGGTGGTACCGACTTTGCCAGTCAGATAAGGCACGGCAGCGTACAGCGAGATGCCCTGCTGGCGGGCGCAATCCTGCAGGGTTTCCTGGCCTTTGGCGCCGATGCCGCGAGCCGGGAAGTTCATTACCCGCAGGAAGGCAGAATCGTTGTGTGGATTGTCCATCAACTGCAGATAGGCAATGGCGTGTTTGATTTCGGCGCGCTCAAAAAAGCGCAGGCCGCCATACACACGGTAGGGCAGGCTGGCAGAAAACAGCGCATGTTCCAGAACCCGTGACTGGGCGTTGGAACGATACAGCAGTGCAATTTGATTGCTGGCGATGCCTTGACGGGTGAGCTCTTTGATTTGCTCAACCAGCCACTGCGATTCTTCGCGATCACTGGCGGCTTCCTGGATGCGGATCAGTTCACCCTGACCGGCATCGGTGCGTAGATTTTTACCCAGCCGTTCGGTATTGTTGGAGATGAGTGCATTGGCGGCATCGAGGATGTGGCCGTGGGAACGGTAATTTTGTTCCAGCTTGATGCGGTGCCGGACCAGAAATTCGCGTTCGAACGACGCCATGTTGCCAACATTGGCACCGCGAAAGGCGTAAATACTTTGATCGTCATCACCCACTGCCAGCACGGCCGACGAGGTGCCTGCCATGAGTTTGATCCAGCGGTACTGCAAATCATTGGTATCCTGAAATTCATCCACCAGAATATGTTTGAAGCGTGCCTGATAATGTTCGCGCAGCGGTTGATTGCTGCTCATGAGCTCGACGGTGCGCAACAGCAGTTCGGCAAAGTCAACCACGCCATCGCGCTGACATTGCTGTTCATAAATACCGTACAGTTCGGCCAGCTGGCGGCTGATGGGGTCATGGGTGGTGACTTTGGCGGCGCGCAAGCCCTGTTCTTTGGCGCTGTTGATAAAATACACCACGTTGCGCGGCGGGTATTTGTCATCATCGATCTGGTTGGCTTTTAAAATCCGCTTCACCATCGACAGCTGATCTTGACTGTCGAGAATCTGGAACGTCTGCGGCAGGCTGGCGTCACGATAATGGGCGCGCAACAGCCGGTTGCATAAGCCGTGAAACGTGCCTATCCACATGCTGCGGGTATTGAGTGGCAGCATGGCCGACAGACGCGCCTGCATCTCTTTGGCCGCCTTGTTGGTAAAGGTCACCGCCATCAGGGCAGAAGGGGAAATTTGGCCGGTCTGGATCAGCCAGGCAATGCGGGTGGTCAACACCCGGGTTTTACCCGAGCCGGCACCGGCCAGAATCAGGGCGGATTCGGCCGGCAGTGTCACTGCGGCATGCTGTTCGGGATTGAGGTTGTGAAGTAGGTTTTGCATCCCCTGATTATACGGGATTGTTTCTTGAATCCGTAGGGTGTATTAGCCGCAGGCGTAATACACCATGGAGGTCGATTCACGGTTAATGGTGTATTACGCTGTGCTAATACACCCTACGCAGCTACACTTCGGGAAATAATTTGGTAAACGCCTCAGCGGCTGCGCGTGGGTCAGGAGCGAAGTAGACACTGCTGATAGCAGCCACCATGTCGGCACCGGCGGCCACCAGCGGCAGGCAGTTGTCGAGTGTCATGCCGCCAATGACCACGCTGGGTAGCGCGATTTCGCGGCGCGCCTGACTGACGATGTCAAACGAGGTCGTGACCGGGTATTTTTTAATCCGCGACGGATAGAAGCCGCCAAAGGCAATATAGCTGGCACCCTGCTGGTGTGCGCTGTGAGCTAAGGCTATGTCGCCATAGCAGGAGGCGCCGACGATTTTATCGGCCCCGAGCCGGGCACGCACGTCGGCCACGCTGGCGTCAAGGCCGCCGACATGGATGCCATCGGCATCGAGCGCCAGACACAGATCAACATGATCATTAATGATGAAGGGGCATTGATAGCGGTGACACAGTGCCAGCAAGGCACTTGCCTGAGTGTGGCGTAATTCAGCGCTGGCGCTTTTGTGGCGGTATTGCAGCAGCGCGACGCCACCCTGCAGAGCCAGTTCGCTGGTGGCCAGCAATTGTTCGGTGTCATTCCAGTCCGGGGTCACCAGATACAGTCCTGCCAGTGTGCTTGTCATAATAAATTTCTTTGTGGTATTTGTTGTCCCGGAGCGATGCTGTAGGCCTGCTCCAGCGCCTGATGGCAATAGGCCTGGGCATAGTCAAGTGCCAGTTGCATGGATTTACCACTGGCCAGTTGCGCGGCGATGGCGGCGGCCAGAGTGCAGCCGCTGCCGTGAAAGCTGCCTTCAAGCCGTTCCCACTGGCTGTGCCTGACCTTATCCTGGTCCTGATGAAACCAGCTGTTGGTGACGCTGTCGCCGTCAGCATGACCACCTTTGATTAGCACATCGGTGGCACCGCGTTCCATGAGTTGCTGAGCCTGCTGTAATGGCGAGCGGGCTTTCGGACACAGGGCAGTGGCTTCCGGTAAATTGGGGGTGATCAGGGTAGCGATACTCAGCAGTGGTGCGATAGCATCCAGCGGATCGTCGATCGCCAGCGCATCGCCATGACCACTGGCCAGTACCGGGTCGAGAATGACCGGCAATTGCGGGTGATTGATTTTATAGGAGGTGATCCAGTCGGCTAAGGCGGCGGCATTGACTTTGCTGGCAATGATGCCGATTTTGATGGCCTTAAATGGAATTTTATCGGCCAGTACCTGCGCCTGTTGCAAAATCAGTTCAATCGCTACCGGATGCACGGCAAATACGCGATCGTTATCTTGTACCGTGATGGCGGTGATGACCGGCAGGGCATGGGCACCCTGGGCCGCAATGGCCTGAATATCGGCGGCGATACCGGCACCGCCACTCGGGTCGCTACCGGCAAAGACCAGAACACAGGGTTTGTGCATAGTGTTTTATACCACCCGGCCAGCCATCGGCGACGAAGCTAAAGCACTCAGGCTTTTGGGTATCCGCCCAGCAAGGAAAGCTTCACGTCCGGCTTCGACCGCCAGACGCATGGCGCGCGCCATACGAATCGGGTCTTGCGCCCCGGCGATGGCGCTGTTCATGAGCACGCCGTCGCAACCGAGTTCCATGGCAATGGCAGCATCCGAGGCGGTGCCAACACCGGCATCAACGAGAACCGGTACGTTGGCACGCTCGATGATGAGTGACAGATTCCACGGGTTGAGTATGCCCATACCGGAACCGATCAATGAAGCCAGTGGCATGATGGCGACACAGCCAATGTCTTCGAGCATTTTTGCCTGTATCGGATCGTCGCTGCAGTACACCATGACATCGAAACCGTCGTTCACCAATTGTCTGGCAGCGATCAGGGTTTCGGGCATATTGGGAAACAGGCTTTTTTCATCACCGAGTACTTCGAGTTTGCACAGTTTGTGGCCACCTAATAATTCGCGTCCGAGTTGCAGGGTATACACCGCATCTTTGGCGTTATAGCAACCGGCGGAGTTAGGCAGTATGGTGTAACGCGACGGAGGGACTACGTCGAGCAGACTTGGGGCATTCGGGTCCTGGCCGATATTGACGCGTCGGATTGCCACGGTAATGATATCGGCACCGGACGCTTCGGTGGCCAGACGGGTTTGTTCCAGATCGCGGTATTTACCGCTGCCGACCAGCAGCCGCGAAGCGTAATGTTTTCCGGCGATAGTTAAGCCGGTAGTACTGTGAGTTTGTTGTGACATGTGAATTCCAATTTTGATCAAAAAACAAAGTGATGTCAGCCGCCGCCAATGGCGCGCACCACATCCACCAGGTCATTCTGCTGCAACTGATATTGCTCCCATTGTGGCCGCGCAATAATGCAGCGGTTCACCGCCACCGCAATCGCCTGACGAGATAGTTCCAGCTCGGCGACCAGTTCAGCCACCGTGCTGGTTTGATTGAGTTCGTGGGGAGCTCCGTTGAGTATGATATCCATGGGATTACTGTTTGTGATAAATTTCGGCGCCGGTTTTGATGAATTCGATGGATTTGACTTCCATTCCTTTTTTGAGCGCAGCGATTTCACTGATGCCCTGCTGGGCCGCATATTCACGCACTTCCTGAGTGATTTTCATGGAGCAGAAATGCGGGCCGCACATCGAGCAGAAATGCGCCACCTTGGCAGAATCTTTTGGCAGGGTTTCATCGTGAAATTCACGTGCCTTATCCGGGTCGAGTCCGATATTGAACTGATCTTCCCAACGGAATTCAAACCGTGCTTTCGAGAGTGCATTGTCGCGGATCTGCGCTCCCGGATGTCCCTTGGCCAGATCGGCCACGTGGGCAGCGATTTTGTAGGTGATGATGCCATCCTTGACGTCGGCCTTGTTGGGCAGTCCCAGATGTTCCTTGGGTGTGACGTAGCACAGCATGGCCGTGCCATACCAGCCGATGGTGGCTGCACCGATGCCTGAAGTAATGTGATCGTAGCCTGGGGCAATATCGGTGGTCAACGGTCCCAGCGTGTAGAACGGCGCTTCAAAACATTGTTCCAGCTGCAGATCCATGTTTTCTTTGATCAGGTGCAGCGGCACATGGCCCGGACCTTCGATCATCACCTGAACATCGTGTTTCCAGGCCACCTGAGTGAGTTCACCCAGCGTTTTCAGTTCACCCAGTTGCGCTTCATCGTTGGCATCAAAAATCGAACCCGGACGCAGACCATCACCCAGACTGAAGGACACGTCGTAGGTTTTCATGATCTGGCAGATTTCTTCGAAGTGGGTATACAGGAATGATTCTTCATGATGTGCCAGGCACCACTTGGCCATGATAGAGCCGCCGCGCGAAACAATGCCGGTGAGTCGTTTGGCCGTCAGCGGAACGTATTGCAAACGCACGCCAGCGTGGATGGTGAAGTAATCGACGCCCTGTTCAGCCTGTTCGATTAAGGTGTCACGGAAAATTTCCCAGGTCAGGTCTTCGGCCTTGCCGTTGACTTTTTCCAGTGCCTGATAAATCGGTACGGTGCCAATCGGGACTGGAGAATTGCGGATGATCCATTCGCGGGTTTCGTGGATGTGTTTGCCGGTGGATAAGTCCATGACATTGTCGCCACCCCAGCGGATTGCCCAGGTCATTTTTTCGACTTCTTCACCGATCGATGAAGTGACTGCCGAATTGCCGATGTTGGCATTGATCTTGACCAGAAAATTGCGGCCGATAATCATCGGTTCGACTTCCGGATGATTAATGTTGGCTGGAATGATGGCACGACCCCGGGCGATTTCATCACGCACAAATTCAGCGGTAATTTCTGCCGGCATGGCAGCACCGAAATTTTGTCCCGGGTGCTGACGGCCCATCAGGTCCGCGAGTTTATTGCCCATCACACCGGACTGGCGTAATTTTTCCAGATATTCTTTGCGCTGCATGTTTTCGCGGATGGCCACGTATTCCATTTCCGGAGTGATGATGCCCTGACGTGCGTAATGCATCTGACTGACATTTTTTCCTGCTTTGGCGCGACGTGGTAAACGGGTCAGATTGAAGCGCAATTCGGCACATTTCGGATCGTTCAGGCGTTCAATGCCATAGGCCGAAGATGGACCGGATAATTCATCGGTATCCTGACGTTCGGCGATCCAGGCAGCACGGACTGGCGTGAGGCCGGAGCGGATGTCGATCTGGACGTCTGGGTCAGTGTAAGGACCGGAGGTGTCATACACATAAATTGGAGGATTTTGTTCAAAGCCAAAGGACGCAGGAGTATCTGACTGACTGATTTCGCGCATCGGCACACGGATATCTGCACGACTGCCCTGAATATAGACCTTGCGTGAATTTGGCAGCGGTGCAATTGCAGCAGCATCGACGGTAGCGGTGGCAGATAAAAATTTGGGATTGGCGTTCATGTGCGTCCTAGAGAGTAAAAATTTTACAGCTAGGAAGGCAGTGTGCCGGCAGGTGGCCAGTGGCAGTGTGCTTCCCTACGCTGGCATTATCCAGATCAGGTCAAGGGTATTTCTCACCTTACTGCCTGGCAATAAAAACTGGCCGGACAACAAGGACCCCTAGCGTTGTAGTACTTATTTCAATCGGAGATATTATAGCCATTTATGTGGCCGGGTGGTTTTTATGTTTTCTTTTTGGCGATGTAACAATTTTCATGTAAAAAATTCAAGCCACGGGTGAAATTGCTGTCCCAATCATCGAGCAGATACAGTTGTGCCTGTTCGCAAAAGTCCCCCCAGTCTTCCAGCAGGCTGGCCTGTTTTTCGTGCGGCGCATGTTGGCGCACAAAATCAATAGCGAGCTGCGGATCAATACCCTGCAGACGTACTTTTTTAATCAGGGTTTTAGCCCCGGCTTCGGAGAGCACCACTTTATTGGGAACTTGCGCGGCGATGCACAACAACAGCGTCAAAACAGCATCGATGTCATTTTTACCTTTGGTGTGCTTGCTCCATTCTTTGGACACCAGCGCATCGTAGTTGGCGGTATCTTCCATTTCATGGCCGCGGATTAAATAGCGTTCTTTGAGCTGATGAATTAACTGGTCGAGGGAAGTTTTTTCGCTGGTAATCAGCGGCAAATCATGTGCGACGATATCCTTTTGCAGCTGTTCTATGAGTTCTTGTTCGGCCTCGCTGAGTGTCACCGCGAGGTGGGCACATTTATTGGCGCCATATTTGCGCAGTGAGGTAAGCAGTTCAGCAAATTGGATTTGATCCATGCCATGAGCATAGGGGATTTTTTTGCGGACGTGTTTTTTCAGGCCGATTAAGATGGCGCTGCGGATGATGGCATCGGCTTCACAATGTTGATCCTGAAATACGCTCACAGACAAGCCCATGCTGAGCGCCAGTTTTTTGGCCAGAGAAATTTCCAGCTGATTTAACTGACGCTGTTTTTTGGTCTTTTGGTAATCTGCCGGGTTTTTTTTGCGCGACCAGAATTCCAGAAAATCTTCCACCCGACCGGCATCGTAACTACCCATGATCGGGTATTCCGGCATGGCAAACAGGGATTTGAGCAGATTAGAGCCACCGCGCGACAGGGTCAGAAAAGTATGGTCGCGTATCAGCCGTGCTGCGCTGGCTAAATCGTTGCCGCTGGTTTCGATCAGATACAGACTGACCAGATTGACCATGCGGGCACGCGCGAGTTCGATTTCAGCCCGCAGATATGGACTGCCAAAAGCGGTGGCAATCTGCACCATGCCCTTGGCGGCTTCGGTTTCGATATCGGCCAGCTTATCTTGCGGGATAATGCCCTGTTGCAGACCATAACGCAGGGATAGTTCAAAAAATGGCCGGTTTTCAAAGGTGGCAACAGCGTGCGACGATGTAGTCATGGAGCTTACAGAGCCGATTCTTCTTGCAGGCCTTCAAAATCGGGCCGGTCGTTACTTGGCATCGGTTTGTCATTGTCGAGCATGCCTTCAGGCAGTTCTTCAATATTATCCATAAACGCATCATGAGCGGCATTTTCCCGTTTCAGACGGGCGCGCAATTTGAGTAGCACTTCACGGAAAATATCCGGATGCTGATAACGCAAAATGGTGGTGACTTCCATCCAGTCGCGGTCTTCAAAATTGCTCATGTCGAGCGGCGAAGACTGCGATTCGGATTCGCGTGTCAGATTGAGCAAGTCATCATCAATGGCCTGAGTGCGTGCTTCATCGCTGTATTCAAACAGGTCAAAGGTGGCATAGCGGTAAAAACATTCAATCCGTTCAGTACGTTCAGCCAGATAATCTACCAACGTATCGTAGCCGCCATTGACTTCACTGATGGCGTATAAAAACTCGGCCGGATCCGCACCTTCCCGGAAAATCACCGAATTGATCATGCCGCGCAACTGTTCATGACTTAAATCGCCATAACGTTTTTCCAGCACCACCGCCTGGGCAAACTGGTGAGGTGTGACCAGCAAGTTGACCAGCGACTCTTTGGAGGTATCATATTCGCGGATGATGGCCAGCAAATCCTTGGCCGGAAACTGGTCCAGTGCGACTACGAGCGCGTGATCACCTTCGGTTTCCGCCAGATTGGCCAGAGCATGTTCGGCGCCGACGATGTCGCCTGCTTTAATCAGGCTTTGTGCCTGTATCAGTGCGGGTAAGTTCATAGCATCCTTGTCTGATGTGGTGATTATTCTTTACGGTCAAAGCCTTGTTCGGCCAGCCAGTTGGCGCCAGCCTTGTCGAGATCATATTCGGTGGTTTCGCCTTCGTCGCTGACGCGTTCGTCGGAATTCAAAAACGCTTCATTGTCATCGTCACCATCGTGTTCTTCGACATGATATTCATCCTCGTCACCATCCTGCTGTGCAGCTTCGGCTTCATCGCCGTCGGCATTGGATGGATGGGCGCTGCGCGACTTGTTGCTGCGATTGAGATATTCCAGCCCGGCAGTAGTGATTAAAAACGCTTCGCCTTCCGGAGCCTTCAACACAATATTCACCAGCGCCTGAGCCCAGGGTTCAAGAATGATGGCTTTTTTGAGCGTTTCCCAAGAAGGGAATTTATTCGCTTCGCGTGTGACCAGCGATTCCAGCACCATGACGTTTTTAAAGAAAAAACCACCATGAAAGGCCACCGACACCATTTCCGGGGCGCTTTCGATCATCATCAGCAGTTGTGGAACCTGCTCACGCTTTTTTGCCAGCCGTGCTTTTAGCACGTTGTTGCCCTCAGAATCCGTGCGCAAATCATCGAGCTCGGCATTGTAGGAAGAAATTAAATTGGCAAAATAGCGTGACAGTTTCAATGTAATACTCCGGATACATAAGTGGACCAGATCTCACGCGCTGTTTCCAGCGGTGATTCCAGTAAATTGCGACGCCGATTATCATCGTAATCAGCACGGGCGACCGGGTCAGAAAGTACTTCATAGGCTTCCCTGACTTCTCTGAATTTTGCAGGTGCCAACTCGGAGGTGTTTTTATCCGGATGGAATTCAGAGGCTTTTTGCCGGAACGCCTTTTTTATTTCTTCAAAACTTGCTGTGGCAGGTAAGCCCAGCACGGCATACAGGTCTTTATTAATGCTCATGACCGTGTTCGCCATGCACATGGCCGTGGGCGATTTCTTCATCTGAAGCAGCGCGCACTTCCAGAACTGTGGCTTCAAAATGCAGCGACTTGCCAGCCAGCGGATGGTTGCCATCGACGGTTACTTTGCCAGCATCGATCTGGGTGACGCGGAACTGATGCGTTTCACCGGTTTCCGGATCGCGGGTTTCAAACATCATGCCGACTTCGATATCGTTGGGGAACAGACCAACATCTTCTTCACGCACCAGACTGTCTTCAATTTCACCAAACGCCTGATCCGGGGTCATGGCAACTTTGATGCTTTCACCAGCACCAAGGCCTTCAAGGGCGGCTTCTACCGGAGGCAGGATGTTGTCATAACCGCCGTGCAAATACACAATCGGTTCTTCGTTCTGATCGATCAGTTGATCGTCCGCGTCAAACATGCGGTAGTTCAGGGTAACAACGGTGTCTTGAGAAATTTTCATAGTGATTGATGATGTATTGTTGAGTTGGATGCCAGTTCTGCCCGGATAGCCAGCTGCTGGTTGGTATTTTTGTCCGAGCCTGCGTCTGCCGGAGTGCATCGTCGGTGATTGTCTGCAGAGCCGCAATATTGTAACAGAGCAGGGCACTGAGAGTGCAATCTGTACCGATTAGCCAATCCGGATTGGCCAATTGCGCTGCATAAATAATAATATTGACAAGAAAATGACGGTTTGGCAAATTTAAATCAGTAAAATCGACGTTGATTTGTGATAAATTAAACAATCTTGATGTTGTCTGTTCAAGATTCTCCGAAGGCAAAACGTCCACTGAAGTCCATTAGCGCTTTATAATCTCTCCCTTCTGTTCATTACATACCAACCACAATTATGGAATTAGCCAAGTCATTTGAGCCCGCCGAAATTGAAAAAGTCTGGCGTAGCGCCTGGGAGCAGCGCGGATATTTTGCTGCCTCCATGGACGCAGACAAACCGGCCTTCAGCATTCAGTTGCCACCACCGAATGTCACCGGCACGCTGCATATGGGGCACGCGTTTAACCAGACTATCATGGATGGCCTCACGCGCTATTACCGCATGCGCGGTTTCAACACCACCTGGGTGCCGGGTACCGACCATGCCGGGATTGCCACACAAATTGTGGTGGAACGGCAGTTGGATGCACAAAAAATTTCCCGCCATGATCTGGGACGGGAAAAATTCCTTGAAAAAGTCTGGGAATGGAAACAAAAATCCGGCTCTACTATCACTGGTCAGATGCGCCGCATGGGCGCGTCGGCAGACTGGCAGCGCGAATATTTCACCATGGATGCACCACGTTCAAAAGTGGTTGCTGAAGTGTTTACCCGCTTGTTTGAGCAGGGCCTGATTTATCGCGGCAAGCGCTTGGTTAACTGGGACCCGGTACTCGGTACCGCCGTGTCCGATCTGGAAGTGATCTCGGAAGAGGAAGACGGCTCGATGTGGCATATCCGTTATCCTTTGGTGGATGGCAGCGGTCATGTCACGGTCGCCACCACCCGTCCGGAAACGCTGCTCGGCGACGCCGCCGTGGCGGTTGATCCGACTGATGAACGCTACACCCATCTGATCGGGAAAATGCTGTATTTGCCGTTAACTACCCGGCAGATTCCGGTGATTGCGGATGAGTATGTGGATAAAGCCTTCGGTACCGGCTGCGTCAAAATCACCCCGGCGCACGATTTTAACGATTACGCCGTAGGTCAGCGCCACCAGTTGCCACTCAATGTCATGCTCACTCTCGATGCCAAAGTGACTGACGATGCCCCGGAAGCATACCGCGGTCTGGACCGGTTTGTGGCACGCAAAAAAATCATCGCCGATCTGGATGCCCAGGGTTTGCTTGAATCGGTCAAGCCACACAAATTGATGGTGCCGCGCGGTGACCGTACCGGCGTGGTGATTGAACCGATGCTCACCGATCAGTGGTTTATGGCCATGAGCAAACCAGCACCCGAAGGCACGCTGTTTCCCGGTAAATCGATCGCCGAAGTCGCGTTGGAAAAAGTCGCGAATGGTGAAATTAAGTTTGTGCCGGAAAACTGGAGCACTACCTACAATCAGTGGCTCGGTAATATTCAGGACTGGTGTATTTCGCGTCAGTTGTGGTGGGGTCATCAGATTCCGGCATGGTATGGCGAGCAGGGTGAAATTTTTGTCGCCACCAGCGAAGCCGATGCCCGTGCCAAAGCACTGGCGGCTGGTTATCAGGGCGCACTGAAACGCGACGAAGACGTTCTCGACACCTGGTTTTCATCGGCACTGGTGCCGTTTTCTACCATGGGCTGGCCAGAACAGACAGCGGACATGGCCGCATTTTTACCATCGTCGGTACTGGTGACCGGCTTTGATATTATTTTCTTCTGGGTAGCACGCATGGTGATGATGACCACGCACTTTACCGGCAAGGTGCCATTTCATACCGTGTATGTGCATGGTCTGGTGCGCGATTCCAGCGGCCAGAAAATGTCCAAGTCCAAGGGCAATACCTTGGACCCGATTGATCTCATCGATGGTATAGGCGTCGATGAACTCATCAGTAAACGTACCACCGGTTTGATGAACCCGAAAGATGCTGAAAAAATCAGCAAGGCTACACGCAAAGAATTTGCCGACGGCATTCAGGCCTATGGTACCGATGCGCTGCGCTTTACCATGGCCAGTTATGCTTCGCTCGGACGCAACATCAATTTTGATCTGGGTCGCTGCGAAGGCTATCGCAATTTCTGCAATAAATTATGGAATGCCACCCGCTTTGTGCTGATGAATACCGAAGGCCAGGATTGCGGCTTCGACAGCCATGTGGATGGCGTGTGCAAACCGGAACATCTGGATTTTTCTCAGGCTGACCGCTGGATAGTGTCCACCCTGCAGCGCACCGAGTCGGATATCGCCAAAGGCTTTGCCGATTACCGCTTCGACAATATTGCTGCCAGTATTTACCAGTTTGTCTGGGATGAATATTGCGACTGGTATCTGGAAGTGGCCAAAGTACAAATGCAGCACGGCACCGCAGCCCAGCAACGCGCCACCCGACGCACGCTATTGCGCGTGCTGGAAACCATTTTGCGTCTGGCCCATCCGGTGATTCCGTTTATCACCGAGTCGCTGTGGCAAACCGTCGCACCTCTGACCGGACAGGTGCTCAATCCGGCTGGCGACAGCATCATGGTGCAGGCTTACCCGGAAGCCAATCTGGCTAAAATCGATGAGGCGGCTGAGAAATGGATGCAGACTTTAAAAGCCCTGACCGATTCGTGTCGTAATCTGCACGGCGAAATGCAACTCTCGCCGGCACAACGGGTACCATTACTAATGCAGGCGGCCAGCGCCGATGAAAAAAACCTGCTGCAATCGCTGGTGCCCTATCTGCAGGCATTAGCCAAGCTGTCGGAAGTCCAGGTACTCGATGCACTGCCGGATTCACCTGCGCCGGTGTCGATTGTGGGTGAAGCCAAACTGATGCTCAAGGTGGAAATTGATGTGGCCGCTGAACGTGAACGCCTGTCCAAAGAAATGACGCGACTCGACGGCGAAATCATCAAGGCACAAGCCAAGCTGGATAACGCCGGTTTTGTTGCCCGTGCGCCGGTACAGGTAGTGGAGCAGGAAAAAGAGCGCGTTGCCAATTTTTCTGCGACACTCTCCAAGTTGCGCGAACAATTTTCCAAATTGCCCGCAGCGTAAATTGTTTTCAGGCCAGGAGTCTGCCGCGCAGGCTCCCGGGACAAACAGCAGTAATTAAAATAACCACAGGAGACTTGCATGGCAATGAAACAAATCAGCATTTTTTTAGGCACACTGGCCGTGTTGTTCAGTTTTTCGGTCCAGGCGCAGCAAACCCCGGTAGGATTATGGAAAAACATTGATGACGTCACCGGCAAGCCCAAAGCCTTGATCCGGATTACTGAAGCCAATGGCGAGCTCAGCGGTAAAATTGAAAAATTATTCCGTGACCCAACCGAAGATCAAAATCCGAAGTGCATCAAGTGCGAAGGTGCAAAAAAAGACCAGTTGGTGTTGGGTATGGTTATCCTGCAGGGCCTGAAAAAAGACGACAATGAATACAATGGCGGCACCATTCTTGATCCGGACAATGGCAAGGAATACAAAAGCAAGTTAAAACTGGTCGACGGCAAACTCAATGTGCGTGGTTATATCGGTTTCCCGATGTTGGGTCGCAGCCAGATCTGGCTGCGCGAACAGTAAAAGTCCGAGGGTGTATTTCACAAAAGCGAATACACCCTGGTGTTCTGCCCTGACTTACTCGCCGCTATATTGGCGCAGTATGATTTTTTCCCAGACTTTGATCTTGATTGCTTCGCTGGCGCTGCCCCAGCCGGCAATTTCATCGAGCGTGCGCCAGCAACCTTCACACCATCCGGTGGCTTCATCCATGATGCAGACCTGAATGCATGGCGATGGCACCGGGGATGGTGGAACCCCTGGCAGTTTCATTTTTGCTTTTCCAGCCAGGAGAGGACGGCTTTGCCAGCCACTTTGCCGCTGGCCAGAGAGGCGGTGAGCAGATAGCCGCCGGTAGGTGCTTCCCAGTCGATCATTTCGCCGGAGCAAAAAACGCCGGGCAATTCCTTGAGCATCAAATCCCGGGTCATGCCGTCAAATTTCACCCCGCCAGCGGTACTGATGGATTCGGTTACCGGACGCGGCGCTGTTAATGTCAGTGGCAGTGACTTGATGGCATTGGCCAACGAGAGTGGATTTTGCAGTGTTTCGGGACTACACAATTCGCGCAATAACGCAGTTTTTACGCCACGCAATTTCAGTCGGCTTTGCAAATGTCCGGCGACCGAACGTGAGCCACGTGGATGTTCACAATGTTGAACGGCGCGATGCAGCGGTAAATCGGTCAGCAGATCGAGATGAATCTGCACGCTGCCATTGGCTTTGATTTGTTCGCGGAACAACGATGACAGCGCATAAATCAGGCTGCCTTCAACACCGTTTTCAGTCACAATAAATTGTCCCAGGCGGCGCGTGCTGACACCTTCGGCGTTGATGTAGGTGATGGCGATGGCGGTGAGTGGTTCGCCGGCAAAATTACTTTTGAAATAGTCGCTCCAGGCCACATCAAAGCCGCAATTGGATGCCTCCAATGGTGCTAAGGCGACATTTTTTTCTGCCAGCAAAGGCACCCAGGCTCCGTTCGAACCCAGTTGTGGCCAGCTCGCGCCACCCAAAGCCAGGACCACCGCATCAGCGGATTGCAGCACTTCGCCGTCGGGGCTGGAAAAGCGCAACTGCTTATCTTGCCAGCCGGTCCAGCGATGACGCATGTGAAAGCGGATACCTTTCGAGCGCATGCGCAACAGCCAGGCACGCAACAACGGTGCGGCTTTCATGTCGGCAGGAAAAACCCGGCCGGAAGTGCCGACAAAAGTTTCAATCCCCAGCTGCCTGGCCCACTGGCGCAGGTTTTGTGGATTGAATTCATTGATCCAGGGGGTGACGGCACTCTGATGCGGGCCATAGCGGCGCATAAAGTCGGTCAAGTCTTCAGCGTGAGTGAGATTTAAGCCGCCTTTTCCAGCCAGCAAAAATTTTCTGCCGACCGAGGGCATCGCATCAAACAGGTCAACCTGCGCACCTCCTTGGGCCAGCGTTTCGGCTGCCATTAACCCTGCAGGCCCACCGCCAATAACCGCGACACGAAAAACAGAATTCTTTAGATTCATTGGAATATATTTTTAAGAGTAATCATGTGCTGGGAAATGGCTTTTTTGCTTCAAAATCGCCAACCTTAATTAACTTTTTGAAATTTAATTTC
>CAIOYD010000052.1 GCA_903862415.1 uncultured Oxalobacteraceae bacterium
ACCCCACACCTTGCGGCGTTTCGTTACGTTGTCAGGGTCGCTCTTTATTCAGACCCCTAGATTCGCCCGGTGACACAGGCGGTTCCCTCTCCTGAAGCGGGAACAACTTCTATAAGCGACTTCGTGTCGCACGTGCCCTGAGGAGACAGATGGTGTGCTCCGACCCGGACGTTCAATTGGAGTGTGGACCGGGATGCAATCCCAGCATCACCGGTTGAAATTCTGAAACTGCATCCCGGCTGAGTTATTCGCCAAAAAGCCCTGCATGTGTGCCGGCTCGTACAAAGTTAATCAAATTGCCTTCAATTTGATAAATCAAAAGAAAATCGCCTCCGATGTGGCACTCGCGATGATCAGACCATTGCCCCTTCAGCGGGTGATCCAACCATTCAGCACTCAGTGGCCCATCGTTGGCGATCAGCAATAACATCACCTCTTTTAGACGCACCATATCGTAACGTCCCGCATGGGAAAGTCGCTCCCAATCTTTTACAAAAGACTTCGTGTAATCAGAGGCGCGAGGAAGTGCCGAACGCTTACTTGCCGGTGTTTTTTTCGAGGTCATCAAATAACGTGTCGGCTGACGCAAACCGAGATCGACGGGAAGCCATTATTTTGCGGGACTCTGCAATGGCGGTACGAGTTTCGGCATTCGGCACTTTAAGTTCAAGTGGAAAAGCCTGATCAACAACCACTCGACGAAGAAATAGACGAACAGCGTCAGACATCGACAGGCCCATCGAGGTCAATGCCTCAGTGGCCAGCTCTTTCGTCTCATCGTCCACACGAATGTGAACCATTGATGTAGGAGGGTTCATTGGAAATTCTTGCTCTGGAATGGTTTCGACATTTTGTATCTCATTTGAGATACTGTCAAGTTGTTTGATGTGACAAATCTGGATTCCCTGTAAACGACCGCTTCGTGCCGTCTGCCGACTTACCACTGTAGTACAAACACCGGCACTGCCGCTGACGCCAATGCAAGCCCCTGCATGACCAGTACGGTCATGGCTTCTCGCGGTGAACGCCCCAACCACCGGAACGCAAAGAACACTATTACAGGAATTTGAGTCACCACAAGCAGCTGCCAGACATGAGCTATAGCACCCTCGTCAATTTCTGGTTTGAAACCTTTGGTTACAAGCTGAATCAGAAGCAGGAAAACTGCAATTATGGACATAATGATTGGTAACCAAGCGCTTGGTATCTTGTTGAATTTGAATTCCATGATTTAATCCCCCTATAGATATGAATGCGCTGTCCGTTTTTCATTTGATTAACGCTTTAAATTCATTTGATTCTGACCGGCAGGTTTGTGCCGCAACGCACCTGTCAGATTCTATATCATCGGACTTATTTTAAGCGGGGACTATTAAGCAAAAGGCCGTCTGATTACTGAGATCCGACGGCCCAACTTTCAAAATCAATTAAATTTATTTTTTGTTTTTGTTTGCAGCTTCAGCTGCCAATTTCATTTCTTTTTCAGCGTCGCGCAAAAGTTGCTCCGCTTTGGCTGCGTGTCCGCCCATATCGTATTCATTTGCCACTTGCGCCGCTTTCAATTTTTCGATGGCATGCTGTGCATCTTCGCGTGCAGCAATAATATTAGGGTGACCAGCCTCTGGTCCAGCATAAACTTGTGTAGAAAGTGCAGCTAAAATAAATAAAGGGGCAAGAAATAGTTTTTTCATTTTCATCTTTCAACTAAGTGGTTTGGAAAAATTCATTTGCTACGATTCATTGCAATTCTATTAAGTAGACATTGCCAAAAATGTTGCATATTGGCACTTTAGCATGCTGTCCGGTATCGGGCAACACGCTGAATCGCAGCTTACGGCACATTGCTGCCCGTCGCCGTGCCTGCCAAGTTTCAATGTGTGGTTACTATAATTAATTTTTAAAAAAATTGGGATGGAATAATGAAAAAAATTGTATTTATCTCCGCCATCGTTTTATCAGGTTGAGCGACTACGACATCTGATGTGATACAAATCGGGAAGAACACTTATACATTAAGTGTAGGTCATACTGCCTTAGGTAGTGGGCTTACATCTCACGCAGAGCTTCGGACCGAAGGAATAAAAAAAGCGGCTGCATACTGTAATTCTAAAAACCAAGAGCTTCATTTAGATTCAACTCAAAATAGTGGAGTAGCTGGATGGGGCTCAATTGACGACACAATTAATTTTATGTGTTTTGATCGGGACGATCCTAAAAATAATGAAGTGCAAATGAGACAAAGTCCGAGTACGGTCATTAAAGTCGAAAAATAATTGGGACGGTGTGCCGAATTCAAAAAAATGCCCACGAGCGATTGCTTAGCGCGGTAGGCTGGGTAGAAAACCCAGCATCATCGAGTGAAATGCTGGTTTTCTACCCGGCCTACAAAATTAAATCGCAAATTTAAATGGCTGGTTCCGAGAATACCATCTGGCCCCTCAGGTCACAACCCGGTCAGTGACGGACGGTCCAATTCACTGTTTTAGGATGATTTATTGTGCGCTGCGGGAAGTGCGTATTTGTCACTTTCAACAAATTTGGTTGATCGATTAAGAAAAGCTAGATCAGTGATTTCAACAACAAAATCCGCATACCCTATTGTGGATAATAATTAGAGTAACTCAGATTTTCCGGCAGGCACATCAGGATTGCTCAAAAAATCTTCCATCCGTGCCGCAAGTTGTTCTGGCTGATCGTGGTGCAGCATATGGCCGGCGTCGGTGATAGTGGCGCTGGTGAGTTGTTTGAAATGGGTCAGGCGGCGATCGGTTTCAGGACGGCCGAGTTCTTTGCCACCGATCCAGGACCAGATGTCGGTGTCGTCGGCTTCGACCCACAATACCGGGGCGCTGATTTGTTCCCAGCAGGCCATCACTTCTTCTACCCGGTAGAGTATCGGGCTCGTCAGTTTGTGTGCCGGGTCACCAAGGATGAGCCATTCGCCCTGAGCATTTTCCCGGGCCCAGTGTTGCGCCAGAAATGCCGCTTTTTGGTCCGACAGACGCGGATTGGTTTTTTGCAGCCGTTGTGCCACTTCGATCACGCTGGCGTAGGGACGCATGGCTGGCTGGGTGCGCAATTCATCGAGCCATTTGCGATAACGCTTCGGTGCCTGGGTAGCCTGAGTGGTGGGCAAACCAAAGCCTTCCAGAACCACCAGTTTTGCGATGCGCTCCGGACGGATACCGGCATAAATGGCGACGATATTGCCGCCCATGCTGTGTCCGACCAGATTGACCGGTTGTGTCGGGCTGTAGTGCAACAATAACGCATCGAGATCGGCAAGGTAATCCGGAAACCAGTAACTGTCGGTTTTCGGGCCGGTGGTTAAGCCAAAGCCGCGCAAATCCGGGGCTATCACATGCCAGTCTTGTTTGAGACTGTCGACGACAAACTGAAACGAAGCACCCACATCCATCCAGCCATGCAGCATGAAGATTATCGGTGCATCCGGATTACCCCAGTGACGGCAATGATAGCGATGATCACGGATCTGGAAGTAGTCGGAGGTGCAGGTTTTCATAGTGACAGCCTTAAAAGTGAATGGTCGTGCTAATTTTTAATTATACTGCAGACAAAATAACTGTGCTGAGCACGATAACACTCATAAGATTACGGCTATCATAGTTGGCTAACCCATTATTGCAAGTTAAGCGACCCACTTTCATGGCACCCATTCCCGATCAATCACTTGCCCGCCAGATCCCCTTCCGCGACGCCGTGCGTTTTTGGCTGCGACTGGGTTTTATCAGTTTTGGCGGGCCGGCCGGTCAGATTGCCATCATGCATGAGGAACTGGTGGAACAGCGGCGCTGGATTTCCGAAAAACGCTTTTTACACGCGCTCAATTTTTGCATGCTGCTGCCCGGCCCGGAAGCACAGCAGCTCGCGACCTATATCGGCTGGCTGATGCATAAAACCTGGGGCGGGATTGTCGCTGGCGTGTTGTTTGTCTTGCCTTCGCTGGTGCTGCTCATTGGTCTGTCCTGGATGTATATCGCCTGGGGCGACAATCTGATTATCAGCGGGCTGTTTTATGGCATCAAACCGGCGGTCACCGCGATTGTGATGCAGGCGGCGTTCCGTGTCGGTTCGCGCACACTGAAAAATCGCTGGCTGTGGTGTATTGCCATTGCCTCCCTGCTGGCACTGGGGCTATTTAATTTGCCGTTTCCACTCATTATTACCTGCGCTGCTGCAATGGGTTTTTTGGGTGGAAAATGGCGGCCTGAGAGCTTCCAGACCGGTCAGACACACACGGCTTCAAACGTTGTGGCTGGCGCGGCGATCATTGATGACCACACCCCCACGCCGGAGCATGCACTCTTTAGCTGGCGTCGTTTGATGCTGATTCTGCTGGCCGGCGCAATGTTGTGGCTGCTACCCATGGGCTTGCTGCTGGCCACGCAGGGCTGGGGCGGCACGTTGACCCAGATGGGCTGGTTTTTTACCAAGGCCGCCCTGCTCACCTTTGGTGGCGCGTATGCGGTGTTGCCGTATGTGGTCCAGGGTGCAGTCGGACAGCAACACTGGCTGAGTACGCCGCAAATGATGGATGGAATGGCGCTCGGTGAAACCACCCCGGGACCATTGATCATGGTGGTTGCTTTTGTCGGCTTTATCGGCGGCTATACTAAAGCGGTATGTGGTCCGGATTTATTATTTGCCAGTGGCGCTCTGGCGGCGGTGCTGGTGAGCTGGTTTACCTTTTTGCCGTCGTTCCTGTTTATTTTTGCCGGTGGGCCGTTGATTGAAACCACCCACAATGATCTCCATTTCACAGCGCCGCTGACGGCGATCACCGCCGCTGTCGTTGGCGTGATGGTCAATTTAGGTGGTTTTTTTGCCTGGCATGTGCTCTGGCCGGAGGGTACACATCCCGATGTCGCGGCTATGTTGCTGACCGGCCTGGCGCTGTTGCTGCTGTTTTATTTCAAACGCAAGGTCACTCTGGTAATTGCTGTTTGCGCGCTGGCTGGCATGATTTTGCAGCTAACTTGATGCAAGCCAAGCTGTTGGCGGCCAGTTTCATTATGCTAGTTTGATTCACTTTGGAAACTTCTCATGAACAAAGCAAAAATCATAGTCCCATTACTGGCCGCAGTTATTCTGGCGGGGGCAGCTTATGGCTATTTTCATCAACGCAGTGGCAGTGAACTGACTTTATCGGGCAACGTTGATATCCGGCAGGTGAATGTCTCTTTTCGCGTGGCTGGCCGGTTGCAATCGCTGCGGGTGGATGAAGGTGCTCGGGTAAAAGCAGGCGACATCCTCGGCGAACTTGATAATGCGCCCTATCAGATTGCTCTGGCCGATGCGCGCGCCAGTCAGGCAGCCCTTGAGGCGCATTATGCGTTATATAAAAAGGGTTACCGGCAAGAAGATGTCCGTCAGGCCAAAGCCAATCTGGCCAGCCGCAGCGCGGCCCAGCTCAATGCCAGTCAATTACTCCAGCGCCAGCAGCAGCTGACCGGCACCGGTGCCGGGTCGCAGCGTACTCTGGATGAAGCGCAGGCCAATTTTGATCAGGCGACGGCGTTAATGGAAGCCGCGCACCAGCAATATCTGGCACTCAGTCATGGTTTCCGCAAGGAAGAAATTGCCGAGGTCAAGGCCAATCGCGAACGTGCTGCAGCACAACTCAGCAACGCTCAGCTGCAACTTGCTGACAGCCAGCTGATTGCACCAGCCAATGGCATTATTCTGACCCGTGCCGCGGAACCCGGTACCCTGCTCGCTCCCGGCAGTACCGTGTTCACCCTGTCGCTGACCGAGCCAGTCTGGGTGCGGGCTTATGTCAGCGAACCTGATTTGGGCAAAGTGGCCCCTGGCAACAAAGTCAGCGTCTATACCGACAGTCGCCCGCAGCCTTATGATGGCGTGGTCGGCTTTGTATCACCGACCTCGGAATTTACCCCGAAAAATGTGGAAACCACCGACTTGCGCACCGCACTGGTGTATCGCCTGCGGATTATTGTCAGTCAGCCGGATGCGCTGTTGCGTCAGGGTATGCCGGTCACGGTCAAACTCAAACCGGCATGAATCCCGCCGCAGACAGCAGCGCTATCGCCATTACCATCACTGGCCTGCAACATGAGTTTGCCGGTCAGAGCGCCCTGCGCGGCATCGATACCCAAATTAAACGCGGCTTCATTACCGGCATCGTCGGCCCGGATGGTGCCGGTAAAACTACCCTGATTCGTTTGTTGGCCGGTTTGCTCAAAGCCAGCAGTGGCGAAATCCGCATCGAAGGTCTGGAACCAATTTCCCAGGCCAGTGAGTTGCGGGCGCAAATCGGTTATATGCCGCAAAAATTTGGCCTGTATGAAGATTTAACCGTGCTGGAAAACCTGACCCTGTATGCTGATCTGTGCGATCTGCTGGGCGAGCGTCGGCGTGCCAGTTTTGCCCAGCTGCTGGCGTTCACTGATCTGGCACGCTTCACCGATCGCCCGGCGGGCAAATTATCCGGCGGCATGAAACAGAAACTCGGTCTGGCCTGTACCTTGCTAGGCTCACCCAAAGTATTGCTGCTCGATGAACCCAGTGTCGGGGTTGATCCGATTTCCCGTCGCGAGCTGTGGAAAATGGTCGGCGAACTGGCCAGCGACGGTATCACCGTGATCTGGAGCACGTCCTATCTGGATGAGGCGGAACTGTGCGCCGAAGTACTGCTGATGAATCAGGGCAAGCTGGAATATAACGGCCCACCAGCCACCCTGATCGCCGGGATGCAGGGACGCAGTGTACAGTTGCGCGGCATCAGCGGCAACAAACGTGCGGTGCTGAAAAAAGCACTGCATTCTCCCATGGTCATGGATGGTGTGATACAGGGGCATGCGCTGCGACTGGTGCTGCGCAAAGCCGGACAGTTGCCGGATTTAAGCATGCTCGACGCCGGTGACCAGGCCCATTTTGTGGCCGTCACTCCCAGCCTGGAAGATGCCTTTATCGATATTCTCGGTGGCGGACCAGGCGGCGAATCGGTGCTGGCCGATCACATGCCGCCAGCCAGGCTTGACCCGGGCATTGATCCGGAGGCACTGATCGAAGCCAAAGAGTTGACGCGCGTGTTTGGCGATTTTGTCGCTACTGATCATGTTAATTTTCGGGTTAAACGCGGTGAAATTTTTGGTTTGCTGGGGCCGAATGGGGCCGGAAAATCCACTACCTTTAAAATGATGTGCGGTTTATTAAAACCCAGCAGTGGCAGTGCCACGGTCATGGGTATCGATTTAAAAACCAGTGCCAGCAAAGCACGTGCCCAGCTGGGTTATATGGCACAGAAATTTGCACTGTATGGCAGTTTGACGGTGGCGCAAAATCTGCATTTTTTTTCCGGCATTTATGGCTTGCGCGGTGAGCGTCAGCGTGCCATGGTGGATGACATGATACGGGTATTCAATTTGCAGCCGTATCTGGATAGCGTCGCCAACACCCTGCCACTGGGTTTCAAACAGCGGCTGGCACTGTCTTGCGCCATCATGCATCAACCGCCGTTACTTTTTTTGGATGAACCGACTTCCGGTGTCGATCCGATTACCCGGCGCGAGTTCTGGACGCATATCAATGGACTGGTGGAAAAAGGCGTCACCGTCATGGTCACGACCCACTTCATGGATGAAGCCGAATACTGCGACCGTATCGGCCTGATTTACCGTGGCCGCACTATCGCTGCCGGCACACCGGATGAACTCAAACAGTCTGCCACCCTGGACGGTGAAAACAACATCACCATGGAAGAAACCTTTATCCGCCTCATTGAGCGCGATGACTTGCACAGACAGGCACCGACATGAGAATCTTCAACATCAATCCGCGCCATTTGCTGGCACTGTGTCGCAAGGAAAGTTACCAGATCGTGCGCGACCCCAGCAGTATTCTGATTGCGTTTGTGCTGCCAGTGATTCTGTTATTTATTTTTGGTTACGGCATCAATCTCGATACCAACAAAGTCAGGCTGGGTGTGGTGCAGGAAGACAGTGGCGCTGAAGCCAGCCGTTTTGTGGCGGTTCTGACTGGCTCGCCCTATATCGATGTGCACATGGGCAGTTCACGCCAGCAAATGCAGGAACAGTTACAGCGCGGACAGGTACGTGGCGTACTGATTTTACCGAACGATTTTTCTGCCCGCATTCACCACCCACCCGCTACGCTGCAATTGCTCACCGATGGAGCTGAGCCGAATACCGCCAATTTTTTATCCAGTTATTTGCAGGGTTGCCTGCAAGTCTGGCTGACTCAGCGCGCTTCTGACTTTGGTTTGCATCCACCCGCGCTCATCAGTCTGGAGGCGCGTTACTGGTTTAATCCGACCACGATCAGCCGTAATTTTCTGGTGCCCGGTTCGATTTCAGTGATCATGACTGTCATCGGTGCGCTGCTGACGTCGCTGGTGGTGGCGCGTGAATGGGAGCGCGGCACCATGGAAGCGCTGTTGTCGAGTTCGGTTACGCGCAGTGAATTACTGCTGTCGAAAATCATTCCGTATTATTTTCTGGGGATGATTGCCATGACCATGTGTGTACTGGTATCGACCATGCTCATGGGAGTGCCGTTGCGCGGTTCTTTCTGGGTGTTGTTTATTGTCAGCAGTCTGTTTCTGGGCAGCGGTCTGGGGTTGGGCTTATTTTTATCGACCGTCACACGCAACCAGTTTGTGGCCGCACAGATTGCCCTGTTAGCAGGATTTTTACCGGCGACGATGTTATCGGGATTTATTTTTGAAATCAACAGTATGCCAGCTCCGATTCAGGCCATCAGTTATCTGGTGCCGGCACGCTATTTTGTCGGCGCGCTGCAAACCCTGTTTCTGGCCGGCGATATCTGGCCGGTGATTTTATCGAATTCCTTATTTTTGCTGCTCTCAGCGCTGTTCTGGCTGGGATTGACGGCGTGGAAAACGGCGCGGAGGTTGGATGATTAGTGTGAAATTGAGTTGTATAAAATAAACGAGCGGTTATTTATTTTATGGACGGTTAATTAGCCAAATCCACTTTGTTTCGGCCGACGATTTTAAGAAAAAAAGGATCAGGAAAGTTCGTTGTCTGAGCGTAGCGAGTTTCGAACTTTTCCCTTTTTTTCTTAAAATTGTCGGGGTTTCCGAAACAACGTGGTCGCCTTTTTTTGCTTACTTTTTTTGGCGAAGCAAAAAAAGTGAGTAGCCGTCGGGCTACCCCCGACCGGCAATTTAAATTAAATTTTCATAATTGTTGAAACAACCATTAATCATAGGGATTTTATGCTATACGCCATCCTGATCTTGATCAGAAAAGAATTGCAGTCACTGCTGAGCAGCTCGCAGGGCCGCCGCATGCTGATTATGCCGGTGCTGCTGCAGTTGCTGGTGTTTCCGTTCGCCGCCACGCTGGAAGTGAAAAACAGTACGCTGGCGATTTTTAATGAGGATGGCGGCGCTGCTTCGGTCGAATTGATCCAGCGACTCTCGGCTGCCAAAGCATTTCCACATTTAATCATGGTGACGTCCGAAGCGCAGTTAAAAAACGTTATCGATGAAAAACAGGCCTTGCTGGCCCTGCGTTTTCCGGCGGATTTTTCACGCCAGATCGCTAATCACCAGCCTGATTTGATCCAGGCCATTATCGATGGCCGTCGCTCCAACAGTGCTCAGATTGCCTTCGGTTACGCCCAGCAGATAGTGCAGCAATATGCACTCGAACAAAGCTCTGCGACGCAATTGCAGGCGCTGCCAGCACAACTTGAGGTGGAAAATCTGTACAACCCGAATCTGGATTACCGCTGGTTTGTGCTGCCTTCGCTGATCTGCATCATTACCACCATCGGTTGTCTGACGGTGACCGCACTATCGCTGGCGCGCGAGCGTGAAGAAGGTACATTTGAACAATTACTGGTGTCGCCGCTGACCCCGGCTTACATCATGGTCGGAAAAATGGTGCCGGGCATATTGGTGGCGCTGATACAGGGCAGCATTATTGTGCTCGCAGCAGTATTTATTTACCGGGTACCGCTGTCCGGTTCGCTTGGCTTACTGTATTTAACCCTGCTGTGTTACGGCCTGTCGCTGGCCGGTTTCGGCTTGTTGATTTCGGCACTTTGCTCCAATCAGCAGCAGGCGTTTCTGGGGGTGTTCGGCTTTATGTCGCCTGCTGTGATGCTGTCCGGCTTTACCGCTCCGGTGGAAAACATGCCGCCGGTGTTGCAAGTCATCAGCGCCATGGACCCGCTGTCGCATGCCATCATCGCAATTAAAGGTATTTTTTTAAAAGGTTACACCTTCAGTCAAACCTGGCCGCAACTCTGGCCGTTGTTACTGATCGCTGCCGTCACTCTGACGCTGGCGTATTCCATGTTTATCCGCAGGAGTAGTCAATGAAACCCCGTCAACCTTATTTCTCGCCATTATTATGCCTGCTGCTCTGTGCCTGTATGGTCGGACCTGACTATCATGCTCCGGATGTCAGCGGCCAGTTACCGTCTCAGTTTGCCTTTAAGCCAAAACCGTCTGTGGCCCAGGCACAGCCCGATTGGTGGCAGAATTTTCATGATGCTGCCATCGACGAGTTGGTACCCGTCGCGCTCAAACGCAATCTGGATATCGCCGCCGCCGAAGCGAATATCCGTCAGGCGCGTGCCCAGTTCGACATACAGAATGGCAGCACCCAGCCGCAACTCAACGTGGCCGGTCGGGTCGGGCGCGATCAGTACAGTAAAAACAGCGAAAACTTTGCCAATATTCCCTTCCCCAATCCCAAAACTGCCTTCTCCGATTACCGTGGCGGCTTTGATGCTTCCTGGGAACTGGATTTATTTGGCGAACATGCACGCAGCATACAGGCGGCCGGTGCGCATGTGGACAGCGTGGAAGCACAGCATGCGGCGATTGCCCTGCGTATCAGCGCCGAAGTGGTGCGACTGGTTGTAGATTATCGCCTCTGGCAACAGCGCCAGCACAATGCTGCAACCATGCTGCAGGATAACCAGCAGTTGCTGCAACTGACTGAGCAATTGCAGCGCGCAGGACTGGTCTCTGAAAGCGAACTGATGCAGGCCAACACCGCCACCCTGGAAATGCAGGCCGCTCTGCCAGCGTTAGTAAGTGCGACCCAGTCCTCCCTGCTGGGATTGACTGTGCTGACGAACCAGTCGCAGCAACAGCTCAGTGTGATTCTGAATGCCACCCAGTCAGGTATACCTGCGCCTTTAGCCTCGGCAGGTTTACCCTCGGATTTGTTGTTGCGTCGTCCCGATCTGCGTATAGCCGAACGTCAGCTGGCAGCGGCCACGGCCGAGATTGGCATGGCGGTTGCGGCACAATATCCGCACATCAGTCTGATGGGTGACATCGGTCTGGACAGCATCAGTCCGGGAAAATTCACCTCGCTGGCCAGTCGTTATTGGAATCTCGGTCCGCAGATCAGCCTGCCATTATTCAACGGAGGACGTCTGGCCGCTCAGGTCAGCAGCAAGCAGGCTGCTCGCGATGCTGCGGTGGCCAATTATCGTCAGGCGGTATTGGCAGCTTTTGCCGACAGTGAAACGGCACTGATCCGTTATCAGCAGGAATTAATGCGCTTGACAGAACTTCAACAAGCCATGATGGCACAACAACGACAACTGGAACTGGCTCAGAAACGCTATCAACTGGGTGAAACCAGCCAGGTGGCCGAATTACAGGCGCGTTTGCAGCAAGAGCAATTGCAGGACAGCGTGCTGGGTTCGCAACAGGCCGTGGCCGAAAATTTGACCGCCGTCTATAAAGCACTTGGGGGCGGAATTTAATCAGTCTTTTCTTTGATGGCTTCGACGCTGAAATACAGGGTCACTTCGTCGCTGACAAACGGAATATAGCGCCCGATATTGAAATCGCTGCGCAGGATTTTGGTATAGCCGTTGGCACCACAGGCTTTTTTCATATACAGGAGCATGAAACGGCAATCAAAGCGGGTTACTTCCAGCACCACTGGCCGGGTGACATCGCGGATTTGCAGATGCCCTTCAATCTGACTGAGCTGATCTTTCTCAAACACCAATCGGCTCGACGTGAAGACGATTTTGGGGAATTGTTCAGCATCAAAAAAAGACGATGAACGCATCGCCTGATTGAATACTTCCGAGCCGGTGCTGACGGAAGTGGCATCGATTTCCAGCAGCACGTTACCACTTTTGCCATCCAGATCGAGATCGATGGTGCCGGAATTTTTATCAAACCGGCCACGTTGCATTGACAAACCCCAGTGCAGGTATTCAAAACTGCTGAAGGTGTGCTGTGCATCAATCACATAATGATCAGTCGCCCCGGCGCAGGTGCTGACCAGACTGGAGAACAGCAACAGGTGTTTGAGCCATTGATTATCTGACAGCGCCATGCGCATGCTCCTTAATTTCATCCATGATATCCTGACTTGAAGAATGCTGCCGGGCAGACTAAAGTACAGGCAACCACGGGGACTGACATGCACAAACCACAACGTTACAAAATGCTCTTATTTCTGGCCACGTCGCTGCTGTGGTTTGCCTATGCCTGGTATGACAGCAACGATTCTGCTTTGCCAACTCCAGCGGCCATACCGTCACAGAATGGCACGCGTTAATTAAGGTATACGTCCTACTTGCTGCGTTTAAAGCAGGTCAGAATATGATCATCCACCATGCCTATGGATTGCATATAGGCGTAAATAATGGTCGGGCCAATAAATTTAAAACCACGTTTAGCCAAGTCTTTGGAAATTTGTTCTGACAGCGCCGTTTTAGGTGGCGCATGTTTATAGTCGTCTATATAGTTGACGATAGTTTTGCCGCCGACGTAATTCCACAAATAGGTATCGAGCCCACCAACTTCGGCACACAAGCGCAGATAAGCCTGGGCATTGGCGATGGTGGCGGCGATTTTCAGGCGGTTGCGCACAATGCCGGGATTGCTCAGCAATTCGGCAACTTTGGTCGCATCATAGCGGGCGATTTTATGTGCATCCCAGTGATCAAACGCCAGCCGGTAATTTTCGCGCTTGTTGAGTATAGTTTCCCAGCTCAGACCCGCCTGCGCACCTTCCAGATTGAGCATTTCAAACAGCGTGGTTTCATCGTGACAGGGCACGCCCCAGTCGTGATCGTGGTAGGCCAGATAAAGAGGATTGGCCGGATTGGCCCAGCCGCATCGCGTAATGCTCATGAGGTAGTCAACAAATAAAAAAACAGACTGTAGCACAGGAGCCTGAAGGACAGACACAATCGCTGCAAAATGACTGCGTGACTTACAAATAGTCTAGCCATTTTAGTAAATCCAGCCAATATTACAAATAGTAGTATTCACGCGTGATGAATTCCATTATCTTCTTAAAATAATTCTCATTTCAACGCCGCAGACAGGATGGATGCCCCATGACACCCGATGCTCTAACCCTTGAAACCGCAACCTCACCCGAGGAGTCAACTCATGGCGGCGCACTCAGCGCTGTCGCTGCCGGTGCGCTGTTATCGGCCTGTGGCGGTGGTGGCGGAGGCAGTTCTTCGTCAACGCCCACTCCTGTACCTCCACCTGTGGTGATTACCGACGCGCAGGCTTCGCGTTTTCTGGCGCAGGCTTCCATGGGTGCCAACCGGGCTGAAATGAGCAAAGTCCAGTCGCAGGGCTATGCTGCCTGGATAGATGCACAACTGGCGCTGCCAGTAACCAACAGTCGTTATGACTGGCTTGTTGCCAAGGGGTTTAATAACATCACGTATCAAAACAGTGAAAGCGGTTTTGATGCTTCGAACTGGAAAAAACTCATCACAGCTCCCGACACGCTGCGCCAGCGCGTGATGATGGCGCTGTCTGAAATCACCGTCGCGGCCATCGATGGCCTGATCGGCTCCGGCTGGCGCGCTTTTACCGCGGCCACCTATCTGGATTTACTCGAAGCGAATGCCTTTGGCAATTATCGTACCCTGCTGGGAAAAATATCCATGAGTGTACCAATGGGTGAGTTTCTCACCTTTCGTGGCAATGTCAAATACAACGCCACGACCGGTGCCTTGCCAGATGAAAATTATGCTCGCGAAGTCATTCAGCTATTCAGTATCGGCCTGCTCAAACTCAATCTCGATGGCACACCGCTGCAAGTTAATGGTGCTCAGGTTGAAACCTACACCTTAAGCGACATTACCGGTCTGGCACGGATTTTTACTGGCTGGGATTTCGATATGCAGGGACAGACCAACGCCACTCCGGCTTTTGTCAACCGGCCGATGGCGCAGGTGGCCAGTCGCCATGAAACCGGCGCGTCGACTTTTTTAGGCACCACCATTCCCGCCGGATTAAATGGACTCGACAGTCTGAATCAGGCGCTCGACTGGATTTTTTCTCATGCCAATGTAGCGCCGTTTATCAGCAAACAGTTAATCCAGAAATTAGTCACCAGCAATCCCAGCTCGGCTTATGTGACGCGCGTGGCCACGGTATTCAATAATGACGGCAGCGGTGTCAAAGGCAACCTGAGTGCCGTCATCAAAACCATTTTGCTCGACAGTGAAGCGCGCAGTGATAGTTCTGCCAGCACCACGTTTGGCAAGCAGCGCGAACCCATGCTGCGCTTCGTTGCCTGGGCCAGAGCGTTCAATGCCAATTCGGTCACCGATGCCTGGGCTATTGGTGACACCTCCGATCCGGCTTCCCGGCTGGGACAAAGCCCGTTGCGTTCACCGACAGTGTTCAATTTTTTCCGTCCCGGGTATGTGCCACCGAACAGCGCCATCGGCACGGCTGCACTGGTGGCGCCGGAATTTCAACTCACCAATGAATCATCTGTCGTCGGTTACGTCAACTATATGCAGAATGCTGTCAGCCGTGGTGTGGGTGATGTGCTGGCCGATTACAGCACGCTGTTGCCGCTGGCTGACAATGCCGCGAGTTTGCTCAATGAAATCAATCTGGTGCTGGCCGCCGGTCAACTCAGCAGTGCCACCCTCACGCTGCTGACAACTGCCGTGGGTAGCATGCCCAGCGGCACCGATCCGGTGCGCCTGAACCGGATTTACGCCGCCCTCACCCTGGTGCTGGCGGCACCAGAATTCATCATACTCAAATAACGAGTTCATCATGACAAAAATCAATCACCACGATGCTTCGCGCCGCGCCTTTTTACAGCGTGTTTCTGCCCTGTCACTGGCCGGTGCTGCCACTCCGTGGGCACTGAATCTGGCCGCCATGGCCGAAGCCTCGGCCTCTACTGCCACCGATTACAAAGCGATCGTGTGCGTGTTTCTCTACGGCGGCAACGATAACAGCAATACCCTCATTCCCTATGATACGGCCAATTTCAACGCCTATTACAATCTGCGTCCGACCATGGCATATACTCAGGCCAACCTGACAGCGACGGCGTTAACTCCGCTGGCAGCACCGGTGGATTCTGCCGGTGTCACGCGTCAGTTTGCGCTCGCGCCAGAACTGGCACCGCTGCTGCCGATGTTTAATGCCGGCAAAATGGGTGTGATTCTGAACGTCGGTACGCTGATTCAACCGACCACCAAATTACAGTACAGCCAAAAAACCGTACCCCTGCCACCGAAGCTGTTTTCTCACAACGATCAGCAATCGACCTGGCAATCGTCCGCTCCGGAAGGGGCTACTTCTGGCTGGGGCGGACGCATGGGCGATCTGTTCGAGTCCGGTAATGGCAATGCCACATTCAGCTGTGTGAATGTATCTGGCAATGCGGTGTTTTTATCTGGCCAGACAGCGGTGCAATATCAGGTTTCCACCAGTGGTTCGGTGCCATTCAGCGGCTTGACCAAACCCCTGTTTGGTTCGGCCAACTGTACCACTGCCATGCAAACCCTGATCACGCAAAGTGGCACGCATTTGCTGCAAAATGAATATACCCGCGTCACCAGTCGCTCCATTAATGCCAATACAGTGCTGTCGGCAGCGTTGCTGGGTGCTCCAGCGATAGCGACCGTTTTCCCCACCGCCAATCCTTTGGGTGATCAATTAAAAATGGTCGCCAGAATGATTTCCTGTGCCGACGCCGTCGGTGCCAAACGACAGGTATTTTTTGTTTCCTTGGGTGGCTTTGACACCCATGACGGCTTGGTCACCCTGCATCCGGGACTGTTGACCAAAGTCGCCGATGCCATGGCGGCGTTTTATAACGCCACGGTAGAATTGGGCGTGGCCTCGCAGGTGACCGCGTTTACCGCCTCCGATTTTGGGCGCACACTCAGCGGCAATAATGATGGTTCTGATCACGGCTGGGGTAGTATGCATTTTGTGGTCGGTGGCGCCGTCAACGGCCAGCGTTTCTATGGCACGCCACCGATCGTCGCCAGTGACGGATCGGATGATGTCGGTCAGGGACGTTTGATTCCCACCACCTCGGTCGATCAATATGCCGCCACGCTGGGCAAATGGATGGGCACGTCCGACACCGACCTGCTGACGGTGCTACCGCATCTGAGCAACTACAATCCGAGTGCTCGTAATCTGGGGTTTGTTTAAACAATATTAGTACGGCAGTGCATCCCAAACTTGTTTGCTTGCTTCAGGCAGTTGATGTTCCATCAGTATTCTCCAGCTACCATCTTGTTTGATGAGTAGCTGTTCAAAGGGATAGTAGCCCGACTTTTCGATTCCCGCCTTATCAATAACGGTGTACTGAAACAGTCCTGATTCAAACGCCGTTTCTGCATTGTCCTGTCGATGTGAAAAACGAAAAGCTACCGTGGCTTTGGAACCATTTTTTTTGGCCTTTTGCATGTCCTGGCCCCATCGTTGCAACACATTTTTTATCGGGTTTGTTCCTGCAGGAGAAACCAGGACAGCATCAGTAGCATAGGTAGCTCCCATTTTTACAATGTCAGCATTGCTTACAGTCTCGACGATAACATCCCAGACTTGGCGATTTATTTCATTGGTTGAAATAGAATTATTTGTTTCAGCACTGAATGCATCACAGGTAAATGCGAGTAAAAACAGAATGCCTAATGTTGCTATTTTTTGATTCACGCTTAACTCCGATTTAAGGGTTATCTGGCAAATAGTTCAAACCACTGAAATCAATCATTCGCCCATTAATAGAACAACATTGTCGGCCCATAAACAGGAACAGTCATTTGCATACCAAGTACATTCCCGCTTGTATCGATGCGGTAGCAGGTGGACGTGGTGCCTTGATAGATATTGTCGTAATAACCTTGTTGTGTGACTTGAACCGAATCGTGTTGACACAGCAGCGCGGTGCTCGCCGTATCAGCATTGAGAGTGATGGTTTCAATCACCGTGCCATCGACGATGCTGTTGGTCGAATCATGATACAGGGTGGCCGTAAATGAGCTGAACTGCTCCCCGACTGTCCCGGTTACTGGCGGAGCTTGCCAGGAAGTGACGACCTGTGCGCCGCCCCAATAATTGGAATTCGAACCCAGAAATTGATACGGTGGCAGCGTAAAGTAGGTCGTGGCAGTGACATTTTGAATCGTCGCGCCATTAAGTTTGGTCGTCTGGGTAATGGTCGCGGTATTGGCTGCTACGCTACCGTAGGGTGCAACAGCACCGGGTACGGATGAATAACGGATGGAAAAAATATTGCCATAACTGTCTTGGGAATTTAATGCGAAGTTATAACTGGTGGTCGCAATAGTTGACATTGCCTGCGCCACCGGGAATGTTGCCAATGACGTGACGGGCGTGGCCAGCGGTGCAATCGGCGGATTCACAACACAGGCAATCGCGTAGCCGTTGATGTCGACACCGCAAACGGGCGGCCTGTTGGGGGTTGAATTGCCGCCGCAGCCAGTCAATAAAAATACCACGGGAAATGCAGCTGTCGCATATGTTAAATTTCTGAACGAATTTTTCATTGATTTCTCCCAATATCAGGCCGATGATGGCACAAAAAAAATTACTCTGCAGTAAGGATAACTGTTAAGTAGCAGTTTAACAAGCCGCGTGATTCACGGTAATCACATGCACTGCCAGGCCGCCCAGGGAAGTTTCCTTGTACTTGGCCTGCATGTCAAAACCGGTGGCGCGCATGGTTTCGATGACCTGATCCAGACTGACATGATGCAGGCCATCACTGTGCAATGCCAGCGAAGCCGCAGTAATCGCCTTGACCGCGCCCATACCATTGCGTTCGATGCAGGGAATCTGCACCAGTCCGCCTATCGGATCACAGGTCATGCCAAGATGATGTTCTATACCAATTTCAGCCGCTGCTTCAATCTGCTGATTACTGCCCCCCAGAGCTGCCGTCAACCCGGCCGCAGCCATCGCACAGGCCACGCCGACTTCACCCTGACAGCCGATTTCGGCACCGGAAATCGAGGCATTTTTTTTGCACAACATACCAACCGCGGAAGCCACCAGTAAAAAGTTGCGCACACCTTGTTCTGAATTAAGCTGTTCGCAATCTTTGGCGTAATAACGCAGCACCGCCGGAATAATGCCGGCCGCGCCATTGGTCGGCGCCGTTACCACCCGGCCACCGGCGGCGTTGACTTCATTGACCGCCATGGCATAGATGCTGACCTTGTGGATAGGGTCATGCGGCAGCGCCGCGACAGTTTCTTTGGCGGCCCGCCAAAGTTTGGCGGCACGACGTTTGACCTGCAGACCGCCGGGCAAAATGCCTTCTTCTTTTAAACCGGTGTCTATACAGTGGCGCATAACATGCCAGATGGCATCGAGTCCGACATTCAGCTCAGCTTCACCTTCGTGCACGGCTTCATTGGCACGCATCATGGCAGCAATACTTAAGCTGCTGCGTTCACCATGCGCCAGCAATTCAGCCATACTCGAAAATGGATACGGCTTAATCACCGGAGCAACTAACGGTTCATGGCCGATTTCTTCCGCACTCTGAATAAAGCCGCCACCGGTAGAATAATAAATCTGACTACTGATGCTGCCATCACGTCGTGTGGCAGTGAATTTCATGCCATTGGGGTGAGCAGGCAGGGTTTCCTGCTTATGCCACAGCAGATCATCCATGATGTCAAAAGCAATCGGGTATTCCCCAAGCAAACACATTTTGCCACTGGCAATGATGTCGGCGATTTTGTCATCCATGGTTTCCGGAATTACGTCACGCGGGGTTTCTCCCAGCAGTCCCAGCAAGACCGCCTTGTCGGTGGCATGTCCGACACCGGTGAGCGCAAGCGAACCATACAAATCCACCTGCACCCGTTTCACTTCCGCCAGACGCTGGCATTCGAGCAAAAACCGTCGCGCTGCCAGCATCGGTCCGACCGTATGCGAACTTGACGGCCCGACGCCGATTTTAAACAAATCAAATACCCGCATATCCATGTTACGTCTCCTGATATTTTTTTTATTGTCAGGCTTAGCCTGATTTATGCCACTACAATATTTTTCAGCATATCCGTCACCAGTGCCGGCAAATCGGTTTGCGCATGCCAGTTCCAGTCCAGCGTAGCCTGCCCATCATCCAGACTGTCGGGCCAGGTATCGGCAATTGCCTGACGCTGATCCGGCTTATAGGTAACCACGAACCCGGGACGCTGACGCTGGATTTCTGCCGCGATCTGTGCCGGAGTAAAGCTGATACCTGACACATTGTACGCCGAACGAATCCGAATTTGCTCAGCCGGTGCCTGCATGAGTTCCATGGTCGCACGAATCGCATCTGGCATGTAGATCATTGGCAGTGCGGTGTCAGCACTTAAAAAGCAGTCGTAAGGTTGTGACTGCAGTGCAGCATGGAAAATGGCAATCGCATAGTCGGTCGTGCCGCCGCCAGGGGGTGATTTATAACTGATAATGCCTGGGTAGCGGATACTACGTACATCAACACCGTATTTAAGGAAATAATATTCGCACAGCCGTTCACCGGCGAGTTTGCTGATGCCATAAATCGTGGTTGGATCCATGGTGGTCATTTGCGGAGTATTGACCGGCGGCGTATTCGGGCCGAAGGCCGCAATCGAAGATGGCCAGAACACCTGCAAAGGATGACCGGCTTGGGCGCGCACCCGCGCGAGCTCAAGAATATTGAGCAAGCCATCCATATTCAATTCCCACGCCCGCAACGGCGCCTGTTCACCGGTCACTGACAGCAGTGCAGCGAGTTGATAGACATCAGTAATTTGATATTCTTCGACGATTTCTTCCATACGTTCGGCATCGAGCACATCGAGCTTTTGATAATGCACGGCGCCATACAGACTGTGCGCCGCAATATCCGAAGCCAGCACATTATCGGTACCATATTGCGCGCTTAAGGCTTCGACCAATTCACAGCCTATCTGACCATTGGCGCCGATGACTAAAATTCTTTTCATAATAGTTCCTGGTTTTTTTTATTTAATCAGTTGTAATTCACGACCCGCCTGGGCAAACGCGGCCAGTACGGTATTGATCTGCTCGGTAGTGTGTGCGGCGGAGAGTTGCACCCGCACCCGTGCCTGTCCCATGGGCACCACCGGAAAAAAGAAACCCGAGACCAGCACGCCAAGTTCATACAGACGGGCGGCAAACTGTTGCGCCACAGTGGCTTCAAACAGCATCACCGGCACCACCGGATGCGTGCCCGGCTTGATGGTAAAACCAAGAGCAGCAATTTCACGACGGAAGTGCGCGGTATTGGCGTGCAGACGATCACGTAATTCGGTACTGGACGAAATCAGCTTCAACACTTCCAGCGAGGCACCGGCTATCGATGGTGCCAGCGTATTGGAAAACAGGTAGGGACGCGATTTCTGACGCAACAGTTCGATCACTTCGCGGCGGGCGCTGACAAATCCACCCATGGCACCACCAAGCGCCTTGCCGAGGGTGCCGGTAATAATATCAATACGCCCCATGACATGGTGATGCTCATGGGTGCCACGACCGGTCGCCCCCATGAAGCCGGAAGCATGGCATTCATCGATCATCACCAGCGCGCCATAACGGTCGGCCAGATCACAGATTTTATCGAGCTCGGCGATGGTGCCATCCATGGAAAACACTCCGTCAGTAACAATGATTTTATGACGTTTTCCGGCAGCGACGGCGGCCTGCAACTGCACTTCCAGATCAGCCATATCGTTGTGTGCATAGCGATAGCGTGCCGCCTTGCACAGACGGATACCATCAATAATGGAAGCGTGGTTCAGGGCATCGGAAATAATCGCATCTTCGCTATCAAACAGCGGTTCAAATACGCCACCGTTGGCATCAAACGCCGCCGCATACAGAATCGTGTCTTCGGTGCCGAGAAACTGCGCGATCGCCGCTTCGAGTTCCTTGTGTACTGTCTGGGTACCGCAAATAAAACGCACCGAGGACAGGCCATAACCAAATTTTTCCGTTGCCTCGACTGCAGCACGGACTGTGGCTTCATTACCTGACAGGCCCAGATAATTATTGGCACACATATTAATCAGATGACGACCGTCGCTGCTGACCACTTCAGCGCCCTGACGGGAGGCCAGTACGCGTTCGACTTTATACAGACCGGCTGAACGCAGTTCAGCGATGGTGTTTTGCAGACCGCTATAAAAAGCAGTGTGATGGGCAGGTGCAGTCATAAGATTCCTTGGAAGATAAGTATAAAATAAGGTACAAAATAAGCACACAATACTTACCGTGATTTTTAAAGCTCTGCTACCATGCCTTAAATTCACTGCTTATTTATAATTCCACTATCACGAACAAAAGTTCAATATAATGGATATTAACCAGTACCATTGAACTTTGCAACCCCCATGTCAGCCACTATGCCAAAAATTTCCAACCAGTCCGCCGCCAAAACACCGCCCGAAGTGGGTGCCACCCTGCAGCGCATGCGGCTCGAACGCGGACTGACGCTCGAAGATCTGTCACGCACAGCCGGGGTATCCAAATCCATGCTGTCACAGATCGAACGCGAAAAAGCCAATCCGACCATCGCCGTGGCCTGGCGTCTGGCCAATGCACTGGGCGTCGATATTGCCGAACTTGTCAGTCCGGAAAGTAAAAAAATCGACCCGATCCGCCTGCTTGAAGCCCACGAAACCCCCACCCTGCCCGGTGAACATGCGGGTTATATACTGCGTATCCTCGGACCGATGGAGCTGGCCGGCAAGTTTGAATGGTATGAATTGACTCTGGCGCCCAACGGCGCTCTGGTCTCAGGCTCCCATGATCCTGGCACGACCGAACATTTAACGCTGTTGCAGGGCAGCGTAGAACTTGAAGTCAACAGTCTGAAAAAGAAACTCAAAATCGGTGCCACCGCCCGCTATGCCGCCGACCTGCCGCATGCCATTCGCAACTGCGGCAAAAATGAAGCCAAAGCGCTGATGGTGGTTATCCATCGTTGAGACTCTACGTCATTCCCACCTGAAGCCGCGGGAATCACGGGGTAAATAACCGTTCTGTATATGCACAGATTAGTCCACGAAACTTATCTCGCCAATACAAATGCATGTTGATCTGCCTCAAACAATCTAAATGACATCCATTCTCATTATCATTTACAATAGAGAGGTGATTTTATTTTATACTTGTATTTTTAGACAGATATCTGCTCATGAAACTCCACGCACCATCTCTGGCCAGTATTTCTCTGGATCAATTAAACGTCGGTGATGCCGGCCTGGTTGATTGTATCCATCCGGTCGACCACACTCTGGCGGGTTCCGATCCACATCTGGGTCGTCGGCTGATGGAAATCGGATTTATCCCGGGCGAGCCTTTGCAGGTGCTGCATAAAGGTTTTATGGGCGGTGAACCGATCGCTATCCGTATCGGCCACTCTACTTTTGCTCTGCGCCGCTTTGAAGCCGCGCTGATTTCTGTCATTCCACACCCCAAATAATGCATACCGATCCCGCCTTCTCCCCGCTGGTTGCTTTAGTTGGCAATCCGAATTGCGGCAAAACCGCGCTGTTTAACCGGCTCACCGGTGCACGCCAGAAAGTAGCCAATTTTGCCGGCGTCACGGTCGAACGCAAAATCGGTCGCTATCTGGGTAAAAATGGCCGGGTCTGGAAAATTCTCGATTTACCCGGCACGTACAGCATTCATGCCAGCACGCCGGACGAACAGATTACCCAGGCGGTGATCACTGGCCATCACCCTTCAGAAGAGATTCCGGATGCGCTGGTCTGCGTGGTCGATGGCACCAATTTACGCCGTGGCTTACGGATTGCGCTGGAATTGCGGCAACTCAATCTGCCTATGGTGCTGGCAGTGAATATGATGGATGTAGCCAGAAAACGGCAAATTCAAATCGACTTTGCTGCACTCTCGGCTGCTTTGGGCATGCCGGTAGTGGAAACGGTAGCTGTGCGCCCTCAGGGTGAAGCCAGTTTAATGGCGGCTCTGGCATCGCTGCCGATACAGATTAAAAAACACGCCGCCATCGATTTACAGCTCACTCCGGTGATGGAGTTGCAGCAGCAAGTCAATGCCATCCTCGCCACCTGCGTCATCAACCACGCGCCGGCATCGCCCTGGAGTGAAAAAATTGACCGTTTGATTTTGCATCCGGTATTGGGCACGGCGCTGTTTTTAGGTTTGATGTTTCTGGTGTTTCAGGCGGTGTTTTCCTGGGCACAGTGGCCGATGGATCTGATTAAAGCATCAGTGGAAGCGCTGGGTACACTGACGATGCAAATCATGCCTGAAGGCGTGTTGCGGGATTTAATTACTCAGGGAATTATCGGCGGCAGCGGTGCCGTGCTGGTGTTTTTACCGCAAATTATTATCCTGTTTTTCTTCATTCTGGTGCTCGAGGATTCCGGCTACCTGCCGCGGGCCGCGTTTTTACTCGACCGTCTCATGGGCAGTGTCGGCTTGTCCGGTCGCGCCTTTATTCCGCTGCTGTCCAGTTTTGCCTGCGCCATTCCCGGCATCATGGCCACTCGCACGATACAAAATCCGCGCGATCGCTTAATCACTATCATGATTGCACCACTCATGACCTGCTCTGCCCGCCTGCCGGTGTATACGCTGATCATCGCGGCCTTTATTCCACAACAAACCATTGCCGGGGTACTCAGCCTGCAGGGTCTGGTGTTGTTTTTGTTGTATCTGGCCGGTATCGTTTCCGCCATGGGGGTAGCCTGGGTGATGAAGCCGCGGCATAAAAACACCCATGCACTGATGCTGGAATTACCCGATTACCGCTGGCCCAACCTGTCCAATCTGGCACTTGGCTTATGGGAACGAATCCGGATTTTTGTCACCCGGGTCGGGACCATTATTCTGTCGCTCATGGTATTGCTGTGGTTTTTAAGCAGCTTCCCCGGCGCTCCGGAAAACGCCACCCATCCGGCAATTTATTACAGTCTGGCAGGGATACTCGGGCGCGCACTGGAAGTGATTTTTGCACCTATCGGCTTCAACTGGCAAATTTGTATCGCGCTCGTTCCCGGCATGGCAGCCCGTGAAGTGGCGGTGGCAGCACTAGGCACGGTGTATTCACTGTCGCAACATGGTGACAATCTGTCAGAAACTCTGCAGCCGCTGCTGGCACAATCATGGAGCCTGCCAACAGCTCTGTCGCTGCTGGCCTGGTTTGTGTTTGCACCGCAATGTATCGCCACCTTGAGCGTGGTCAAACGTGAAACCAATTCCTGGCGCTACCCTGTCATCATGGCGGCTTATCTGTTTGGTCTGGCTTACCTGGCTTCGTTTCTGACATATCGTATCGCGCTGGTGTTAACCAGCTAACAACAAAGGAGCTGCTCATGCAAACCCTGATCTGTAGTGTCATTATCCTGGCCGCGGCTATTTATACCGCAAAGCGCTGGTTGCCGGGCAAATTGAAAAACCGTCTGTTTGGAACCAAGCCCGCCACCAGCGGCAGCTGCGGCTCCTGCTCTTCGTGTGGTAATTGTGCATCCGGCAAAGGTAAAACCGAATAAATGTGCTGGGTTAGTCAGATTTTTTGCTTACGCTGACTATTTCCTCCTAGTATTTTTTGCTTTTTTTGACTAAATTAATGTTATGCAAAACATTATTTTTGATAAAACCGATAAAGGCCGCGACGAAATCATTTCGCGCCGCTACCGCTTGGCCAGTCGCCTGCGCACCTTGTTGGTGCTCGTCGACGGCAAGCACGACAGTAAAGACTTATTAAGCAAGGTGGTCACTCTCGGGCTCAATCAGGCCAGCATCGAAGAACTGGAGCAACAGGGATTTATTCAACGGCAAAATTCCTCTGCCGTGATAGCCCCACCTGTGGCGGTGGAAGATGATGCGCTCAACAGCCAGATCAACAGCGTGGAACTGTTTCAGGTTTTGTATGACTTTTATACCGAATCGATCAAACAAAACATGGGCTTGCGCGGCTACAACCTGCAATTCATCGTTGAACGGGCTACCACACTGCAGGATTTCCATGACCTGCGGGCACCGTTTCTGGATGCCATCAACAAAATACAAACTCCCAAAAAAGCCCTGGAACTGCGCGATCAGCTCGATGAGTTGCTTAGTATTGTTCCTAATTTGCCGGCAAAACCCTGAGCTACATGCTTCTGCCACCTGATGCATTACGCTACGCTGATACACCCTATCCCTATTGATGATTCAGTTCGCTTCTCCCAAGCGAACTGAAATACTGTTCCAGCGTGTGCTGTTCCCGGGCAGTCAAATTCATGGTCGGCGGCATGCGACGGGCACCGGCATTTTCTGACAGACGGTACAAAATCGTCGCCAGCAGAGAGCCCTGCTCCGAATAGGGTTGGGCTAATTTTTTCCTGAGCAGTTCCGGCTGATCAAACGGCAGCGCCGGAGCTACGCCGGTGGTATGACAGGCGGCGCAAATACGCAGCAACCCGGTCGCACTGGAATTGCCCGGATCACTATCAGGATCACTGCCCGCCAGCAGCCGGACCACACCGCTGGATTTATCTGTCCATACCGGCAGGGTTGGCACCGGTCTGTCCTGAAGATATTGACGACTGCGTTTGGCCAGATAACGGCAGTATTTATTGTTGTCCGGATAGGCATGAAAGTACCAGGCATTCATCAATTCACTGTCCCGGGAGGCGATCTGGGTCAATAGCCGCTGCTCCAGTTTTTGTTGCATCGAATCGATGGCGCTGAAATCGGCGGCATTTTTTTCCAGCTGCATACTCCATTCACTGGTATCGATCTGCAAGCCCAGTTCGGCAATAAAACGAAAATCCAGCAGCGTACTGCTCTTTTCCAGGCGTCCGGACTGACTGACTTGTTCACGGCTTAATTTGCGTTGCTGTTGCTGAACCAGATGGATGCCATCGGTTTGCTCAAACTGCTGGTAACTCTGCTGCAGACGCTCATACCACGAAGCCGGAAAATAATCGCTCAACGCAGCGCAGCTATTACTCAGCGACGCCAGTAAGGAAAATTGAAATTCGGGAAAGTGCTCATCCTGCGTGACCTGATGGGTTATCCGCTCGGCATTTAAGCGGGTTAATAACAGCGTCAGCTGGGCGTTGGGCGACTCGTTCTGAGTGCCGTTATAAATCGCGGCATGCGATGGGGTAAATAATTCACCACTGCGCCAGGCGTCCAGATTGGCCAGATAGCGGTAGCGCGGATGTTCAGGTTGCAGGTTTAGAAAACGCGCCAAGCCCTCATTTTCCGCCGCAGACAAATGTTGCTGATAACGTTCGCCATACATGCCGGGCCAGGTTGGCATGGCATCCCAGATGGGGCGCACATGGGTGCCATGACAGGCGGTGCATTTGGGTGGATTGAGACCAGAAAAACTGACTTGCTGATCGACTTCTCCAGCTCGGGGAAATTGAATTTCCTGATAGCGAAAGGTTTTATCGGCATCAGCAAATTCCACCAGTTCGAGGGCATCATAACCTGCCTGCTGCGGATCGCCATTAAAGGTCAGAATGAATTTTCCCGTGCGGCCAAACAGAATCACGCGCGGATTACTGTAACTGGCCTCCTGCAGACTGCGACTGTGAAAGGCCAGCGCGTAACTGGAACGGTACCAGAGTGGCAACTGTGGCAGCAGTTGTTCCACCGAGGTGATGTGTTCGCGCCGGATCAGCTGTTCAATGCCGGCCTGACTGAGTAATGGAATACCCCCGGGAGCATGCTCAGTCTGCTGGGCAGCAGCAGGCTGATTCGATAGCAGGAAAAGAGCGAACAAAGTCAGACGCGCAGTCCACATGATGAGACGGGAGAGAGAAAGGACAGAATCAGTTTAGGAAATGAGCAATAAAAATGCAATTACTCAACAAATAATACCAAAATAATAATAATTTTCTCTGGTTATTAAAACAGAATTTGCTACACTGGAAATTCATTGTGAGTTTTCGCCATTCCTGCCGTTAAGTTGTTATTCCCTATTGCATTCTGTTTTCGGAGAAGTATTACGTGACCACGTCTAAGCCTGCCAAGCAAAATTCTGCCGATATTGCACGGGAAACTTTTAAGCAGCTCTCAGCGCTGCGGATTCAGCCTACGCCGGAAGCGTATCAAAAACTTTATAATGAAATTGCCGGTTTGACCACGGCCGCTGCGGAATCAGCCAATCCGGAACTGGAAACCATCTTACTCAATCTGGCCATCAGCCTGACTCAGGAAGGCAAGGATTACGCCATTATCGGTAACCGACTGAAGCTCGCGGCCGAGAAAAAAAATTGGCAGGAATATCACCGCGGCCTGAAAGAGTTCACTGAAAAAATCTTTCAACAGTTAAAAGCCGCCAGTTCTGCACCAGTAGCCGATGCCGGAGCCAAACAGCTGGCCATTGCGGTCAACGATTCCACGCAAACTGCTTTGCTCAAAGATTTGCTCACCCGCACGCTGAATCTGGCTTTGCCGTCGCTGCTCAGTACCGCACCAGAATTATCACAGGAATCGGAAGCACTGGGGCTGTTGCTCAAACAGGCCATGAGTGAAAAAGAATTTGCCGATATTGGCTCACGTTTGAAAAACCTGTGCTTTAAAATCGAACATTTGCCAACACCGGCGGCTGGTAACGTCAAAGAAGCTCTCGCTCCCGTACCGCTGGCCGATGATCCGCTGATCGGCATGCTCTCCAAACTGTTGTCGCAAACTCTGGGCATGGCGGTAAGTGCGCTGCTGCACCATGAACCGAAACTACTGGAAAGTTCCGACACTCTGGCCGCCGAAGTCAAAAACGCCAAATCGCTGAGCGAATTTCAACAAATCGAATCCCGCCTGCGTGACCTGTGTTATAAAATTTCGCTCAAAGGCGATGACAGCAGCGAACAGCTGCAACTGCTGTTGGCACTGTTCCAGCTTTTGCTGGAAAATGTCTCCTCGCTGCTCGACGACGACAACTGGCTGCGTGGTCAGGTGATGGTGATTAAAGAACTTATCACTGGCGAAATCGATCACCGAGCTCTGCAGGAAGCCACCAAAAGTCTGAAAGAAGTCATCTACAAACAGGGTGTGCTCAAAGACAGTATTGCGCAAAACAAGGTATCGGTTAAACAGTTGATGGATCTGTTTGTCGACCGCCTGAATGTGTTTGCCAATGCTACCGGTGAATACCATGAAAAAATCACTTCCTATACTGGAAAAATTACCCAGACCACCAGCCCGGATGAAATCAATCAAGTACTCGACAGTCTGCTTTCCGACACTCTGCATGTACAGAATGAAGCCAAACAATCGCACGTCTTGATGATCGCAGCGCAAAAAGAAGTCCAGGATGCGGAATCGCGCATTACCGCACTGGAGAAAAAACTGGCCGAAATGAGTGAGCAGGTTCACAAGGATCAACTTACCGGCAGTCTGAACCGTCGCGGACTGGATGAAATTTTTGAACGCGAAGCCGCACGCGCCGACCGGCGCAACATGCAGCTATGCGTTGGCATGCTGGATCTGGATAATTTTAAAAAACTCAATGACACCTTTGGTCATACCACCGGCGATGGCGCCCTGATCCATCTGGTGTCGGTGATTAAAAAAACCCTGCGCAGCATGGATGTCGTCGCGCGCTATGGCGGTGAAGAATTTGTGATCATCATGCCGGAAACTACCTTGAAAGATGCTGCCGACACCATGGTGCGGGTACAGCGCGAACTGACCAAACATTTTTTTATGGCGGGTAATGAAAAGATTCTGATTACCTTTAGTGCCGGCGTAGCGGAACGACAGCTTTCGGAAGGACAGGAATCGCTCATCAAGCGCGCCGACAAAGCCATGTATGAAGCCAAGAATGCCGGGAAAAATCGTGTGGTGACGGCCACGTCGCCGTAGAATTATGTAGGGTGTATTAGCACAGCATAATACACCCTGTGGTGGAATATTTGCGGTTAATTGTGTCTTACGCTAAAGCGTGACACCCTACTTATTTTAACTGAGCACATCATGGTTTCAGGGGTAAATTCTCCGGTAGTGCAAAACGCGCTGGTCGAAGCCTTGAGCAGCTCGACGGCCATCAATCAGGCACGTCAGGGCACTCTGCTCACTTCCAGTCAACTCACCGTCGGCAAGCAATTCCAGGGCGAAGTGCTCGCCACTCTGGCCGATGGTTCATCTATTGTCAGAGTCGCCGATATTGCCGCGCGCATGCAATTGCCGAATGCGCCGCAGCCAGGCAGCAAACTGTCCCTGACATTACTGAGCATGACGCCGCGGGCGACTTTTTTACTCAACCCATCAGACCCGGCGCAGCCCGAAACCGCCACCACCACCACGGCCATTCTGGGTACGCCAAAACAACTCATCGATGATTTCAGCCAAAATGGCAATCTGAAAAACTCACCAGCTTCCACCGGTCTTTATTTGCAAACGGGCAGTCAGGTCACGGCTATCAGTAGCGAACATATCGATGCGCCGCTGCTGACTCAGCAGGCCGCACTGCCAGACAGCACGCCGACGAGCTTCAGCTCTGCCGGCAAACTGGTGAATGACTTAATGCAGCAGACAGCCCTGCCAGCGCGCATCAATCCGGTTCCGCTGATCACGACTCCCGAGGTGAATGTGAGTGTGCTGGCCAAAACGCTGCAAACCAATTTATCTGGCAGCGGCGTGTTTTATGAATCGCACCTGCTGCAGTGGGCCGAGGGTAATCTGCCTACGGCGGCCATTATGAAAGAGCCTCAGGCCAGCTTTCCGGCCGCGGCCCCCAACACCGCAGCCTCTCCCTTGATCGCTGCGATGCCCGCCGCTGCCATGACGCCTGCGACCACGGCGGCAGCGGCAGCTACGGTCACAATCACGCCCACCGGCAGCACTCCGATCACTGCAAACCAGAGCGGCACAGCAGCCCACGGCAGCATGGTGCTGCCTAAAGACGCCTTGCCGATTATCCAGCAGCAATTGCAAACCATGGAGCAGCAGCGCTTTGTCTGGCATGGTGAGCTCTGGGCCGGTCAACCGCTGGAATGGGAAGTATCGCGTGATCAGGCGCAGGCGCAGCAAAATTCGTCCGAAGGCAGCTGGAACAGCAGTGTCAGTTTTAACCTGCCGCAGTTAGGTGCGGTTTCCGCCCAGTTGCAACTCAACGGCAATCGGCTGCATATTCGCATCCGTACCAAAGATGCTACAACCGCGCTGCAATTACAACAACACACGCCTGAACTGGCGTCGGCGCTCAACGGAACCGGAGCGCAGCTTGATTCGATCCAGATCACTCCTGCTACAATGAATAAATAACATGAACGATCCACTACACCCCCAGGATGAGAACGGCTCATCGGTACAAAATGCCGTCGCCCTGGCCTATCAGGCCGGTGCGTCTGCGCCTACCGTGGTGGCCAAGGGTAAAGGGCTGGTAGCCCAGGCCATCATCGCCCGTGCCCAGGAACATGGCATTTATGTACATCAGTCGCAGGAACTCGTGGCCTTGTTGATGCAGGTCGAATTGGACAAGGATATTCCGCCGGCACTGTATCGCGCCGTTGCAGAATTGCTGGCATGGCTATACCATATCGAAAAAAATGACGGCTTAGCGGCTCCATACCCTACAATGGTCATAGACCAATTAAAAACATCGCCATGACATCGACACCACCCGTTTTAGGTACTGAAAACCAGAGTCCTTATCAAGTAGATTCACGCAAGGAAATCATCGTTTTGTTGCGTAGTTTACAAGAAACCAAGCAGCTCATCAGCATGGTTATCAATGAAGGCAGTGAGGTGATTATCACCGCCTTGCTGAAAATCGACGATGACAACAATCTGGTGATTCTGGATGCAGCCTCAAGTGAAGCGGCCAATCAGCGGCTGGTTGAATCGCCACGGGTGTATTTTGAAGCAGCTCTGAACCGGATCGCGATCCAGTTTTCGTCGGCCAGCATCCGCCGCTGTACCTATCTGGGTAGCCCGGCACTGAGCTGTACCATACCAGCCTCGCTGATACGACTGCAGCGCCGGGAAAATTACCGGATTAATACGCCGGTTGTCAGTCCGATCATGTGTCTGTTGCATTTATCCGAAGAACAAGGCGGCGGCACGGTCAAATTGCCGTTAGCCGATATCAGTTGTGGCGGAGTCGCCATGCTGGATGAAAAACACGCGATCGATATTGAATTTGGCACCCTGTACAATGAATGTAAAATTGATTTGCCGGGTATAGGACTTATCAGCATCAATCTGCAGGTACGCAATTCGCAGAATCTGATCCTGAAAAACCAAAAAACCAGCCGCCGCGTGGGCTTCCAGTTCATGGACCTGTCTAAGTACATGATGTCGCAAATTCAGAAATTGATCACAAAAATAGAACGCGAACGCAATTCCAGACAAAACGGCATGCAGTAAGCACAACAGCGCGCAGGCTCCTGACTCGCTTAAACCTGCATATTCATAATATCGTTGTAAGCAGCCACCACCTTGTTACGTACCTGCACGGTGGTTTGCAGACTGATATTGGCTTTCTGAGTTGATATCATTACATCCGACAGACTGACCTTGTCATCCCCGGCAGCAAACTGGTTACCGAGTTGCTGCGCCTGTTCCTGCACCTGATTAACCTGACCCAATGAGGTCTTCAAGGCGTCGGCAAAGCTGACTTTGGCGGTGCCGCTATCTTGAGGATTAATATTGCCAACCACATTACTTAACGCCCGCACCGATGGTGGCGACGCCTGGGCGGCCGTGTTGCGCAACATGGCCAGCATGGAATCAATCTGACTCGGGCTGATGCCTCCTACGCTCATGAGCTTCTCCGTGGTGGAATTTACAGTAATGACACAGTAACAGAGCCAGCATGGATTTTTAACCAAGAGAAGACAGGTAAAACTCCATGTATTCGGCCGTTCAAAATTACCAAATCATCTGACAATCTATCCAGCTATGGTGCAAACTGTTTGTACCCAGGCTGAATTCCGATTCACCAACATTTGAGCGTCATTCTTCTGGAGACTTCGCATGGCAGATCAGGCAACCCTGACCCAGGCACGATTTTTAGGCATGCCAGAAACACCACTAACCCGGCTGTTTTTACTCGGCGGCTCGGCTGCTGCCATTGTCGCGGTGATGATTGGTGTTTGGATGTGGAGTTCACAACCGGATTACCATGTCCTGTTTGCCAATGTCAGTGACCGCGATGGCGGCGCAATTGTGGCGTCACTGCAGCAAATGAATGTGCCGTACAAATTTTCCGATGGCGGCAGCGCCATTCTGGTGCCTTCCACCCAAGTGCATGAAGCACGTCTGAAATTGGCGTCCCAGGGTTTGCCCAAAGGCGGCGGCGTTGGCTTTGAACTGATGGAAAATCAAAAACTGGGTATTTCGCAGTTTCTTGAACAGGTGAATTTTCAGCGTGCGCTCGAAGGTGAACTGGCGCGTTCGATCGAATCGATTTCTGCCGTCCAGACCGCACGGGTACATCTGGCTATGCCAAAAGATACGGTGTTTGTACGCGACCAGCAAAAACCTACCGCCTCGGTGATTTTGAATCTGTATTCCTCCCGCCTGCTCGACCAGCAGCAAGTCAGCGCCATCATCCATCTGGTGGCCTCAAGCGTACCGGATTTACCGGCGCAAAACGTCACCATCGTGGATCAGAGCGGCAATTTGCTCTCGGATACCAGCAAACAAACCAACAATGGTCAGCTCAATCCAAGCCAGCTGAAGTATGTGCATGAATTGCAGCAGGATATCGTCAAGCGGATTGAATCGATTATTTCTCCTATCGTCGGCCCCAGCAATGTGCGTGCCGAAGCCACCGCCGATGTCGACTTTAATCATGTTGAACAGGCCGCTGAAACTTACAAACCAAATCCAACGCCCGACAGCTCCAGCATCCGCAGCATGCAGAGCAGCGAATCTGGTAACAAATCTGCCGCCAATGCGTCCGGCATTCCCGGTTCCTTCAGCAATCAACCGCCGGTCAATGCCACCGCACCGATCACCACGCCGCCGGGCACTACAGCCGCTGCGGCCGCTGCGGCTGCCCCTGCCGTCCCGACCGCCAAAGAATCGACCATCAATTATGAAGTCGATAAAACCGTGCGCTACACCCAACTGGCCATGGGTGGCATCAAGCGTCTGACTGTCGCGGTGGTGGTAAACTACAAGCGGGATGTTGATAAAAACGGCAAAGCCAAAAACCGCGAACTCAATGAAGCAGAAAAAGCCCAGATTATTTCGCTCACCAAAGAAGCCATGGGTTTCAGCCAGGAACGCGGCGATTCACTCAATGTCGTCAACAGCCAGTTTGTCAGCACCGAAACTGAAACTTCCGATATCCCGTTATGGAAACAGCCGGAAAATATTCAACTGGCCAAAGACATCGGCAAATATCTCGCCGGCGCATTGGCCATCATGTATTTATTCTTTGGCTATCTGAAGCCGCTCATCAAGCGCATCATGGACCGCAGCACCGTCGCGATGGATGCAAAAGAAAAAGCGGAAAATGCCGCCAATATCTTTGCGACCGACGAGGAAGAAAATGAAGAAGCTGCCATCGTCAATCTGAGCAATCAGGAAATCCCCGACGAAGCCCGCGCCAAGGCGTCACAGGCGTATGAAAAAGATCTGGAAATTGCCCGTGACCTGTCCAAACAGGATCCGAAAATTGTCGCCAACGTAGTCAAAAACTGGGTCAACAACGAATGAAAGAGCTGACATGAGCGACGTAGGTTTACAAAAAGCCGCCATCCTGATGCTGGCACTGGGTGAAGATTGCGCTTCGGATGTCATGCGCCATCTGGGTCCGCGCGAAGTGCAAAAACTCGGTATCGCCATGGCCAGCATGACGGCGATTCCGCATGACAGCGTGGCCTCCGCGATCAGCGATTTTCTCGATGATGCCGATGTCAGTTCTTCCATGGGCATCGATTCGGATGACTATATCCGTAACGTACTGACCAAGGCACTCGGTGATGACAAAGCAGCTTCGCTGCTCAATCGGATTCTCGGCGGTCGCGATGCCAGCGGTATTGAAAGTCTGAAGTGGATGGATTCGCCATCGGTGGCCGAACTGATACGCAATGAACATCCGCAAATTATCGCCACCATTCTGGTGCATCTGGAACGCGATCAGGCGTGCGAAATTCTGACCAACTTTACCGAACGGCTGCGCAATGACGTGGTGCTGCGCATTGCCACTCTCGACGGTATCCAGCCGGCGGCGCTGCGTGAACTCAATGATGTGCTTACCAAACTGCTCACCGGTAATGAAAGCCTGAAGAAAAAAACCATCGGCGGCGTGCGTGCTGCGGCTGAAATTCTCAACTTCATGAGTGGTGAAAACGAAGCTTCGGTAATGAGCAATCTGCGCAATTACGATGGTGACATGGCAGAAAAAATCATGGATGAAATGTTTGTCTTCGATAACATCATGGAAATCGATGACCGTGGTATCCAGTTGCTGTTGCGTGAAGTCCAGTCCGACACCCTGATTGTGGCACTCAAAGGTGCCAACCCGGAAATGCGCGACAAGATCTTTAAAAACATGTCGCAGCGTGCTGCTGAAATGATGCGTGATGATCTCGAATCCAAAGGACCAGTGCGCCTGTCCGAAGTCGAGGCACAACAGAAAGCTATCCTGATCATCGTCCGCCGTCTGGCCGATGAAGGTCAGATCATGCTCGGCTCCAAAGGTGGGGAGGATGCCTTTGTCTGATTCTATCGCCAAAGGAAAACTCTCCGCCTATCAGCGCTGGGAGATGACGTCGTTCGAAGAACCGGCTGCAGCAGCAAAGACTGCCGCACCTGCGGCCAAACTGGCGCCGACCACGCTCAAGGAACTCGAACAGTTCAAACTGGCGGCGCAAAAAGAAGGCTTTGCCAAAGGTTTCGAAGAAGGCCACGAAACCGGACTCAAAACCGGTGGACAGGAAAGTCAGCAGGCCATGCAGCAGGAATTAAGCGCTTTTCTGGCCATCAGCACCCAGTTCAACTCGTCACTGCAACAGGCTGAACATCTGGTGGCTCAGGACATCCTCGATCTGGCGCTGGATCTGGCCAAGGCGATGCTCAAAAGTGCGCTCAACGTTAATCCGCAACTCATTATTCCTATCGTCGAACAGGCAATTACCAGCCTGCCCTCAGTACAACAACCGGCGCAATTATTTTTAAATGCCAAAGATGCCGCGCTGGTGAAAGCCAAAATCGGTGAAGAACTGAGCAAAACCGGCTGGGTCGTCGTCATTGATGCCGGCATGAAAGCCGGTGACTGCCGCATCGAAACCATGCGCAACCAGATCAATGCCAATATGCATACCCGCTGGCGGCAGCTCTCTGAAGCACTCGGACGCGATAACAGCTGGTATGACCCGCGTGAACCTTCTGACCGCGAGCATTGACCCATGCAAGAGAGCACTCCTCAGCTAACGTCACTCGGACTGTGCAAAACCTATTTGCACAATGCCAGGGAAGTCATCAATCTGGTTGGCCATTTTGAAATTGCCGGACGCGTTACCCGTGTCACCGGACTGGTGATCGAAGCCGTTGGTATCAAACTGCCTATGGGCAGTGCCTGCATTATCCCGCTGCAAAACGGCGAAGAAATCAATGCCGAAATTGTCGGATTTGATAATGAAAAAGTATTCCTGATGCCGCAAAGTACCGTCGAAGGTCTCTTGCCCGGCACACCTGTGTATGCAGAAAAAACCACCCAGCAGATCTGTCCGGTGAATCTGACGATCCGCCCTTCGCGCCGCGCTGCCGACCGCACCCGCCATCTGCCGGTGGGGAATGAATTATTGGGACGCGTGCTCGATGGTGCCGGCAAGCCGCTCGACAGTCTCGGCCCGCTCAATACCACTCAGAGTGCGGCACTGAAATCGCGTCCGATCAATCCACTGCACCGTGAACCAATTACCCAGATACTCGATGTGGGCGTGCGCGCCATCAACAGCATGCTCACCATCGGTCGCGGTCAGCGCATGGGATTGTTTGCCGGTTCCGGTATCGGTAAAAGCGTGCTGCTAGGCATGATGGCGCGCTATACCACAGCCGATGTGATTGTCGTCGGCTTGATTGGTGAACGCGGTCGCGAAGTGAAAGAATTTATTGAACAGATTCTCGGCGCTGCCGGTCTGGCGCGCTCAGTGGTGGTGGCCGCTCCGGCCGACACACCACCGCTCATGCGACTTCAGGGCGCGGCCTATGCCACCACGATCGCCGAATATTTCCGCGATCAGGGTAAAAGCGTGTTGCTGATTATGGACTCGCTTACCCGTTATGCCATGGCACAGCGCGAAATCGCCCTGGCCATCGGTGAACCTCCTGCCACCAAAGGTTATCCGCCCTCGGTGTTTGCCAAACTACCGTTACTGGTTGAACGCGCCGGCAACAGTCTGGCTGGCGGTGGCTCGATTACCGCCTTCTATACCGTTCTGACCGAAGGTGATGATCAGCAAGATCCGATCGCCGATTCTGCCCGCGCCATTTTGGATGGCCATATCGTTTTAAGCCGCACGCTGGCCGATTCCGGTCATTATCCGGCCATCGATATTGAACAATCCATCAGTCGTGCCATGACCAATATTGCCGGTGTGGCGCATCAAAAATCAGCCCGCAAGCTCAAACAGTTGGTATCCCGATATCAACATAGCCGGGATTTAATCAGCGTCGGCGCCTATACTGCAGGAACTGACCCGGTGCTGGATGAAGCGATCCTGCATCATCAGAAAATAGAGCATTTTTTACAACAGGATATCGGCGAACGTTCCACTATTACCGAGAGCTTGGGGCAACTTACCGCGCTATTCTGAGAATTGATTCCGTCAGCACCCACCTATACTGATCTCATAGGGGAAAAATCATGGCTCAAACGTCACCACTGGCAACATTAATTGAATTGGCTGAAAAGCAAACCGACGAGGCCGCGGCCAAACTGGGTAAAGCAATCCATCACAGCGAAGAGCTGGAGCAAAAATTGTTATTGCTAAAACAATATCGTGATGATTACTCCACCAAAATGCAAACAGAAATGCAAAGCGGCAAAGGCATGCAGCAAATCCGTAACTTTCAGCTATTTTTAAGCAAAATCGACGACGCCATCACTGGTCAGCATCAATTGGTCATCGATGGCAAACGCCGCGTGCAAATTGAACAACAACACTGGCAGGAGCAGGAACGCAAACGGCTGTCATATAACACGCTGGAAGTGCGCGCCGAAAAGGTGTTGCAAAAAAAAGAATTGATGCGCGACCAGAAGCAAAATGATGAACACAGCAACAGACAGGCATTTTATAAACGCTGATTGATTTCAGCTCACCAGGTCACCATCATGCAAGCTACTGCCCCTACCGCCGCTGCCGTTATCACCAGTGCCCCCGCACCCCAGGCGGGAAATAACGCCCCGACCACGTCCGAGGGTGCGAGCTTCAGTCAGATGCTGCATCATGAAATCAACCATAAACCGGCTGCTGCACCTGCAACAGTACCTGCAGCCAAACCAACACCAGCGGCAACTGCAGCAACAACAGTGCCTGTCTTTGCCAAAAAAACCGATGCACCAAAAGTGGCTACGCCAGACAGTAAACTGCCGTCTACTCCAGCCACCCTGCTGAGCACTGTCATCAGTGATGCCAGTACAGTGAGCAGCATTTCCAAAGACAGCAAAGACAGCAAAATCGTCGACACCACTACACCAGCACCAGCCAGCATAGACCCGACACAGATGGCCAGTGCGGTCGCCGCCATGGCCATACCGTTACAGAACAGCGTCACCCCGGACGTCAAAGCAGCACCCGTCAATAATCCGACCGAGATTGTCGCCAATACACCGAACGTGGCAGCACAAATCAGCACCCCTGCTGTCGTCGCAGCCAGTCAGGAACAACAAACGGCGCAGTTAAGCACCAGCGTCGATGCCGCCACCACACCATTTGCCAACTTACTGGGTACACAATCGGGCAGCAGTAAACCAACAGAAAAAATACCGCCCACAGCCGATCAGTCCAAGCTTACTGCCGCAATCAGCATCACACCGGCCGTGTTACCCAACAGCCTGACTGAATTAATCGGCAACAGCGCAGGTAACAGTGTGCAGACTGTCAAAGCAGCCAATCAGAATTTAAGTGCCGCCCAGTTCAATGCCATCGCGCCAGTACTCAATGCGCCAGTCAACAGCAATGCCGCCAGCGACAGCAATCAAAGCAGCAATGTGATCGCGCCGCCTGTCGGCACACCCGACTGGAATCAGTCGGTCGGACAAAAAATTACCTGGATGGCTGGCAATGGTCAACAAACCGCAACCCTGACGCTCAATCCGCCCGACCTGGGACCCATGCAGGTTGTCATCAATGTGCATAACCAACATGCCAGTGCGACCTTTATTTCGCACCAGCCGGAAGTGCGTGCCGCACTCGAAAGTGCCATCCCCAAGTTACGTGAAATGATGGGCCAATCCGGCATTCAGTTAGGCGACTGCAATGTCAACAGTCAAAGCAAACAGCAGCAAGAATTTGCCCAGCGTCAGTCAACCTCATCTGGCACAGCCATCAATGGCATAGTCGGAACAGTCAGTCTGATGCCGTCCGGTCACACTGGCGGCAATCTCGGTCTGGTTGATACGTTTGTTTAAAACCGATTCCATTCAATTGCACACTACTGAAAATCATTACCCTTCAAGGAAATAACGATGTCCAAACCAGCACCCAAAGCAGAAGAAGGCGCCGACGCTCCGGCAAGCGGCGCAAAAAAGAAAAAACTGATTATCATTATTGTGATCGTCGCTGTGATTCTGGCCGGTGCCGGTGGTGCGGCCGCATTACTCATGGGTAAAAAAGATCCGAATAAAAAAGAAGAAAAAAAAGCCGCCGAAAAAGCCTCGCCACCGGTGTTTTTGAATCTGGAAAATTTTGTGGTCAATCTGCAGTCAGACAATGGTGAAAAATATCTTCAGGCTGGTATTACCCTGCAAGTCAAAAATGAAGAACAGGTCACCTATTACAAAACCAATATGCCGGCGCTGCGCAGCCGATTGCTATTGCTCATGTCCACCAAAGATGCCAATGAATTGCTGACTCACGACGGCAAAATCAAACTGGCCGAAGAAATCAGCGTCCAGGCAGAAAAGCCGTACAGCAAGGATGAAGTTTCTCCCAAAGAGGAAGAAGAGCGCAAGATCCAGGGTGTGTACTTTACTGCTTTCATGATTCAATAACCCAGAAAAACTATGGCTGATAATTTTCTCTCCCAGGAAGAAGTCGATGCGCTGTTAAAAGGCGTCACCGGGGATCAGGACGACGCGGAATCCGATGAGGATACCAGTGGGGTACGTACCTACAATCTGGCCACGCAGGAACGTATCGTGCGCGGCCGCATGCCGACGCTGGAAATTATCAATGAACGCTTTGCGCGTCTCTTGCGTATCGGTTTGTTTAATTTTTTGCGCCGCAGTGCTGAAGTCTCCGTCGGCACGGTACGGGTTTCCAAATACAGTGAATTTATCCGCAATCTGGTGGTGCCGACCAACCTGAATCTGGTGCATATGAAACCGCTGCGCGGCACGGCATTGATCGTCATGGACCCGAATCTGGTGTTTTTGCTGGTCGATAATCTGTTTGGCGGTGACGGTCGTTTTCACACCCGGGTTGAAGGTCGTGACTTTACTCAGACTGAACAGCGCATTATTTTACGCATCCTCGATATTCTGTTCGAAACCTATTCCAAATCCTGGAATCCGGTCTACCCGATCGAGTTTGAATATATCCGTTCTGAAATGAACACCCAGTTCGCCAACATTGCCACGCCCAATGAAGTCGTGGTCTCGACCACCTTTACCATCGAACTCGGCCCGGTCAGTGGTGAAATGCATTTCTGCATGCCGTACTCGATGATAGAACCGATACGCGACACCCTCACCTCCAGTCTGCAGGGTGAGACGCTGGAAGTGGATAAACGCTGGGTGCGTTTAATGACACAACAAATTCAGATCGCCGAAGTCGAAATTGTCGCTGATCTGGGTACCGCCAACATGCATCTGGGTGACATTCTCAATCTGCGGGTGGGCGACATTATTCCTTTGTCGGTACCGGATTTACTCTCGGCCAAAGTAGATGGCACGCCGGTAATGGAATGCAAATACGGAATTTTTAATGACCAATATGCGCTCAAGGTGGAAAAACTGCTTTCCTCCAGCGCACAGGAAGTCGCACTAGAGGCGCAAGCCGAAGTCAAGCGAGGAGTACAACATGGATGAAAATACATCAGCAGACGAAGCTGCACCGATCAGTGAAGACGATTGGGGCGCGGCGATTGCCGAACAAGAAAAAGCCGATGCCACTGCCGCCGCCAAGGCTGCTGAACCACAGGCGACCGTGTTTCAGGAATTGAGCCCGAAGCAGAATAAAATCGAAACCCACAACGATATCGATTTTATTCTCGATATTCCGGTACAGCTGACGGTGGAATTGGGGCGCACTAAAATTGCGATTAAAAATTTGCTGCAACTGGCTCAAGGTTCGGTGGTGGAACTCGATGGCCTGGCCGGTGAACCGATGGATGTTCTGGTCAATGGCTGCCTGATTGCCCAGGGTGAGGTGGTGGTAGTGAATGACAAATTCGGTATTCGCCTGACTGACATTATCACTCCCGCTGAACGCATCCGGAAACTAAATAAATGAAATTATTTTTTTTACTGTTGTTCTCTGTTGCCAGTTGCCAGGCCGCCGACGAAGCTGTGAATTCGGCTTCCGGCAATCTGCTGCAGGTAACGTTGAGTCTGGTGCTGGTGCTGGGGCTGATTATTGCCATCAGCATGGGTTTTAAAAAATTCGGCATTAACCGCATGCAGAGCAATCTGCCGGTCAGTGTCATCGGCGCGGTCAGCATCGGCAATCATCAGCGTCTTATGGTGATCGAAGTCGGTGAAGAATGGATCGTGCTGGGTGTCACGCCGCAAAACATTTCCACCATTACCTCGCTGCCGCGCCAATCAGCTGAGGTCACGGTCACAGATATCACCAAACCCAATTTCGCTACCTGGATGCAAAGCACCCTGGAAAAGTACCATGCTAAAAAAAATTAATCCCGACTTAGCCCCTTATCTGAAACTGGCCCTGTTTATCGTTGCCGTGATTATTCTGAGTACCTTTTCGAATTCCTCCTTTGCCCAGGTACCGGTGATTACCAGCACACCGGCGCCCGGCGGCGGACAGAATTACGTGCTCAGCATCCAGACACTGTTACTGTTGACGTCACTGACGTTTTTACCTGCCGCCCTGCTGATGATGACCAGCTTTACCCGCATCATCATCGTGCTGTCGCTGCTGCGTCAGGCCATCGGCACCCAAAGCTCGCCACCGAATCAGGTAATGGTAGGGCTGGCACTGTTTTTAACGCTGTTCGTTATGAGTCCGGTAATCGATAAAATCTATGCCGATGCCTATCAACCTTTCAGTGAAAACAAAATCACCTTTACCGATGCACTCGACAAAGGTGCCGGACCACTGAAACAGTTCATGATGAAACAAACCCGTCAGACTGATCTGGCACTGTACATCAAACTTTCGCGCGCCCCCAAAATCGCCGGTCCGGAAGATGTGCCACTAACGGTATTGGTACCGGCCTTCATCACCAGCGAGCTAAAAACCGCCTTTCAGATCAGCTTTGCGATTTTTATTCCCTTTTTAATTATCGACATGGTGGTCGCCTGCGTGCTCATGTCCATGGGAATGATGATGATGTCACCTGCCACGGTATCACTGCCATTTAAATTAATGCTGTTTGTCCTCGTCGATGGCTGGCAGTTATTGATCGGCTCACTGGCGCAGAGTTTTTACTGACGCCCCCAACCGGAGTTTACTCATGAGTCCCGAACATGTGATGACGATAGGCCGCCAGGCCATGCAGGTCACGTTAATGATTGCTGTACCGATGCTACTGGTGGCACTGGTCATCGGTTTGCTGGTAAGTATTTTTCAGGCTGCTACCCAGATTAATGAAATGACGCTGTCCTTTATTCCGAAACTCATCGGGGTATTTCTGGTACTCGATCTGGCTGGCCCGTGGATGCTGACCATACTGACAGACTATATGCGTCAGTTGTTTACCAGCATCCCTACGCTGGTGAGCTAAAGCACCGATGATCCATCTGTCCTCCAACCAGTTACTGCTGTGGATTAATTCGTTTCTCTGGCCGCTGACGCGCATACTCGGCATGCTGGCTGTCGCTCCCATCGTCGGCAGCGCCGCCATTCCGGTGCCCATCAAAATCAGCTTTGGCGTCGCATTAGCTGCACTGGTCGCCCCTACTCTGACCAACGTGCCGTTAATCGATCCGGTATCAGTTGAAGGCATGGTCATCACGGCCCAGCAAGTCATTATCGGCACCGCCATGGGCTTCACGCTGCAAATCGCTTTTGCCTGTGTCGACATGGCAGGCGAGCTGATCAGCATGTCGATGGGACTGGGTTTTGCTTCTTTTTATGATCCGCAAACCAAAGCCAGCACACCGGCGCTGGGACAGTTTTTAACTCTGCTGGCCACGATACTTTTTTTAAGCCTGAATCTGCATCTGGTGATGATTTCCACCCTGGTGGAAAGCTTTACCAAACTGCCCATCGGTGGCAACCTGCATGACCATGCCAGTCTGTGGCTGCATCTGGTGTCAACCGCCGCGGTGATTTTCAGCTCGGGTGTACAACTGGCGCTGCCTATCATTGCCGCCCTGCTGGTGACCAATATTGCGCTGGGAATTTTAACCAGAGCAGCACCGCAACTCAATCTGTTTGGTATCGGCTTTCCCATCACCATGAGCGTCGGTTTTATCATGTTGCTGATATTGATTCCCTACCTGGCCAAACCAATTCAGCTGATTTTTGAAATCGGACTGCAAAATACCGCGCTGCATTAACATCGGCAGCGCGCTGTAACACTGAGACAACAACCACGCTCGCAAATTAGCCCCGGCCAAGGCAATTTCTTGGTTTTGAGCAATACCCCATAGTATTATTCGTCTGGAAGTTTTATAGATAGCGATCCCTTTAACACCAGACAATGGAAATAAAAATGAAAACCAAAAACTTAGCCGCAATCACCCTCACCGCCCTCGCTGCCACCTTATGCAGCAGCAGTTTTGCCGAAGTCGGCGTAGGAGTTCGTGCCGGCACAACGGGCCTGGGTGTTGACCTCGGTTTCTCTCTGGTTCCGACACTGGCAGCACGGGTTGGTTACAGCGAATTAAGCATCAACAAAACAGCCAATTCCAATGACGCCAACTATGACGGCAAATTGAAACTTTCCAACTTCAGCGCCTTGCTGGACTGGTCCCCGTTAGGACCGTTCCGCATCACCGGCGGTCTGGTCGGCGACAACAACAAGATCAATGTCACAGGCAAACCACAATCAGGCATCCTCACTCTGAATGGCACCAGCTACGATCAGACTCAGTTGGGCTCGGTCGTGGGCACGATCAAAAGTAAAAATTCCGTTGCTCCCTATCTGGGCGTAGGCTTTGGCAATGTGTCCGGCTTTGGGATCAATTTTTACAGCGATATTGGTGCCATGTTTCAGGGCGGAGCAAAATCGAGCCTGACCGCCAATTGTGGCGCAGCCGCCCCAGCGGGCAGCGCGACTTGCAATCAGATTCAGTCGAATGTCGCCGGTGAACAACTCAGCCTGAATAATAAAATCAGCGGATTCAAAGTGTATCCGGTGATCAGTGTTGGTTTGACTGTCGGATTCTGATAGTCAGTCAGGATGTAGCACAGAGAACAAATTTGCTCCCTGTGCTACGGCGTCTCACAAAACCAACATCGCCGTTACCAAATCCGACAACGTTCTTCAGCCACCATGGCCTGTCCCTTTTTGCAGTGAAATGCCTGCTCGAATTGCGGCATATTCACCACCATGCCGTTGATCCGGTATTTTGCCGGTGAATGCGGGTCAGTCAAGGCATGCAGACGTGCCGTTTCCGGACGCGTACTTGAGCAGGCCCATTGTGCTGCGCCAACAAAGAAGCGCTGATCCGGCGTCAATCCATCGACACTGGCCAATTCCTTGCCTTGTGTTTCAGTCTTCCACGCAATCCAGGCCAAAATCAGTCCTCCCAAATCGGCGATATCTTCGCCCTGCGTCAATTCGCTCTTGATGTAGAGTTCATCGATCACCTTGTATTTACCGTATTGAGTCACAATACACTGGGCACGGTTTTTAAACTTGGTCGCGTCTTTATCATTCCACCAGTCTTTCAGATTGCCTTTGGCATCAAACTGCCGTCCCTGATCATCAAAGGCATGCGTTAACTCGTGGCCTATGGTTCCACCGGTATTGCCATAATTAGGCGCATCGTCGAGTTTGGCGTCATACAGTGGTGGTTGCAATACCCCAGCCGGGAAGTTAATGTCGTTCATCATCGGATTGTAGTAGGCATTTACGGTCGGTGGGGTCATATCCCATTCACCGTGATCCACCGGTTTGCCTATCTTTTCAAATTGGCGATTCACCTCGAACATCCTGGCACGCATGGTGTTGCCGTAAAAATCGTCTGGCTGAATATCGATCGCGCTGTAATCGCGCCAATGATCAGGGTATCCGACTTTGTTGGCTATACCATGGAGTTTTTCAATCGCCCGCTGTTTGGTAGCATCGCTCATCCAGTCGAGATGATTAATTTCCTGCTGCATCGCATCTTCTATCTGCGTCGTCATGCGCAAGGTATCGTCTTTGATTTTGGGTCCGAAAGTACGAGCCACAAATTCCTGTCCGAGGGCATCACCAAGCTGTTGATCGACTTGCGTGACGCAGCGTTGCCAGCGAGGTGTCAATTTCGGCGTACCTGCGAGCGTATTACCATAAAAAGCAAAATTGGCATCTACGAAGGCTTTGGATAACAAGGGCGACGAACCGCTGATGACGTGCCAGCGCAGATAGCTTTTCAGGTCATCGAGCGGTGCCCTGGCCAGCAGTCGGGACATTTTTTTGAAAAAGGCAGGCTCGGTGACATTCACGATAGCGGGCTGCTCACGCCCCATGGCCTTCCAGTAAGCTGACCAGGCAAAATCGGGGGTCAGTTTCTGCACGGCGCTGGCATCCATGCGATGGAATACCTTGTAAGGATCGCGTTGTTCTACATTGGTCAGTGTGGCTTTGGCCAAGACCGTTTCGATTGCCATAATGCGTCTGGCCTGTGCATTCGCCTTCGACGCCGCGTCACCTCCAAGCTGCAGTGTGCTGGCGATGTGTTGCAGATACTGACGACGTAATTCCAGCGATTTTTTATCCTTCTTGAGGTAATAATCGCGTTCCGGAAGTCCCAATCCTCCCGCCGAAACGACCGCAATAATCTGCGCTGAATCTGAAAAATCCTGACTCGAACCGGCATCAAAATAAAAAGCACCGCTGGCCTTTAACGACAGGCTTCCCAGCAGCGCTGGCAACGCACTGCGCGATTGCAGGGTATTGATTTCGTTCAGAAAAGGTTGGATCGATTGCATGCCCTTTTTTTCAATGGCAGCTTCATTCATGCAAGCAGCAAAATAGTCGCCAATTTTTTGCTGACTGGCGTTACGAGTGTCCGTTGTTTTGGCCAGCACATCTAAAATCCCCCAAAGAAAGCGCTGATTATCCTGAAACAATTTTCCATACACACTCCAGGAAGATTGATCTTCCGGAATGGGATTATTTTTAATCCAACCGCCACAGGAGTATTGATACAGATCTTCGCACGGATTGGCGCTGGTATCGAGTGACGTGACATCCAGGCTGGGCGCATAGGGAAATTCATACAGCGGCGCGTCATTGCCGGGAGCCGCGAAACTGGCACCCGTCATACCGATAATGAGCGCGGCAGCAGCTAATGTTGTGTTACTTCTCATTGATACAATCTCCTTTGGGGGAAAACGAAGGGGCTTATGCAGATAATGCACAGTAAATTAAAAATTAATAAATAGCAATTTTTAATATTCCGTGTTTTTGCCTGCCACAGTATGAACTCAACATTAAATAGATTGTCATATTGAGCATATATTGTCTTGTACGCCTCTGGCGTATATAATCATCATGGAATTTATTGAAACTCCAACATTTACCCGCATGGTAACTACATTGCTTGCTGACGATGAATATCGGGAATTACAAAATGAATTAGTGGAAGATCCTTTACATGTTGGTCGTTTATCCAAAATCAAAAAAAGACACGTTATCCGATAAAGAAATCGCCATTCTGCATGCATTTGTGAAGGAATTATGAGTATGGAAAACACCCTTTTTGAAGACCTTGTCCAGAGTTTGAAAGAAGCAAAAGCGATTTCAAAAGGTAAGGCCAAGGCATCCCGGCAATTTATTCACGCGCCAACAGATGTCAAAGCCATACGCGAACATATAGGTTTATCGCAGAGCGAGTTTGCAAAATTAATGCGCGTGAGTATTAAGACTCTGCAAAACTGGGAACAACATCGCCGCAATCCAACCGGTCCTGCTGCCGCCTTGCTGAAAATCGTCTCTGCCGATCCTGAGGTAACTCTCCGACTTTTACATGCCTGTTGAAATGGCATGCCAAGACCAAGCCAAGCTTCAAACCACATCCAAGCCAATATTGTTACTGAATTCAAACGCCTGCAATTGCATATTTCTGAGGTCTTCGATTTGCAGGCCCAGGTTGTGTATGCTCGCTGTTGGCATGGCATCTTCATTTGAGAGACATTCAAGATCGATGACCAGCTGCAGCATATCGCCATAAACGCCGGTGCGGTTAATCAAGGCTTTCTTGATTTCATCGGAGACGGAAATTTGCGCCAGCAGTTGCACCATAGGAGTATCGAAGAGCACATTAATCAACGACATTATCCCGACCGTAAACGCGGTATCCGACGCCAGCTGACTAGGTGACATGATTTTTTTCGCCATCAGCTCCATCAAGCGCCCACGCGACGTCGCCATGCTTAATAAGGGCGACATAAAACTGTCGGACTGCTCGGCACCGGCATACATTAAAATTTCCAGCCAGCGCTGCAGCTGACGCCGACCCAGCACGTTGATGGCTTGTTTGATAGTGGCAATACGCTGAGTCGTCATGAAAGCGGCGGTATTGACCAGACGGATTAAATTCAACGCCAGACCGGCATCTTGTTTGATGGCACGCTCAATCTGATTAATGTCGGCATCGGCGATCAACATGTTCAAGATATTGACCACGTTCATTTGCGCCGTGTGGAGTTTTTTCCCGGTTAACACTTTCGGTTTGGAAAAAAAATAACCCTGAAAATAATCAAAGCCCAGATCGTGGCAAAACGCAAAATCTTCCAGCGTTTCGACCTTTTCAATCAGCATTTTTTTATTAAAGCTTTTTAGTGCGTGAAAAAGCGTGCTCAATTGTTCGCGCCTGAGTTCCATAATGTCGATTTTGATCATATCGACCAGCGGAAGCAATCTGCGTAGCTCTACGGTATCCTCGATCACATCATCGATCACAAACCGATATCCGGCCGATTTGAGCTGATGGATGCGTGCAATTAATTCATCGGTAATTTTGACGGTCTCGAGAATTTCCAAAAAGACTTTGTCATAGGGTAAAAACTGGATGAAATCACTCATCAGCACCATGGCATCGACATTAATAAAGCCTGGCAGGTTACCGATCACATTCACCAACCCCAGCTTGGAGGTATGGGCAATCACCGTGGCAGTAGCGCCAATATCATTGGTCACATTGGCCGTACCGGTAGATTCGCGTCGAAAGAGCAATTCATAGGCAAACAATTTTTGCCGTCGGTCCAGAATAGGCTGGCGGGCGATAAAAAAGTCCATCGCCTCATTATTATCATCAACTGGTTTTGTGCTCATATCATCTTCAAAAATTTGCAGAGAAAACGGAAGCTGTTGATGGTGTGTCTTAATGTGGCAACAGTGGAACCATCATCATCCCCAGGCCGACAATACCAACCAGCCAGACACCGGTACGCACCCAGGGAATGCCGGCATAATACACGGGAACATAAGCTACCCGGGCCCAGAAAAACCAGGTAGCGCCCTGCACCACCAACGGATCGCTGATGCCGGCACTGTGTGCCACCAAAGCAAGAACCGCAAACAGCAGGAAATTTTCCAAGGTGTTGCGCGCAGTACGTTCAGCACGCCCTGCCAGCGGGTCCATGGCGGGTAGATTATCACGATTTCCAGCAGCCAGCTGCAGACCCGGCCATGTCCAGCCTTTCACCCTGATCAGGCTGCTGCCCATCACGGTGAGCCAGGTCAAAACGGCCATATACACGACGAGTGTCAAGGTTGGTGTCATCATAAGCTCCGAAAAAGTAAACACAAGGGGCATGGAACATTGTAGTGCCCGTGAGAGTTGAATACAAAGTCTACCTCACGGGATGGACAATTGATTGCCGGGTGGATTGATTAATTTTGGTAAATCAAGCTGCTCTCCATGCCCGGACAGACAGAATCGTAATTGCATTTAATCAATTCTCAGTTATTTTTAAATAAATAGCAACATTACGACTATCAAGGCCCACGGAGCAAAAATCAAACTATGGGAGATGGGTTCAGTTTTCTGGGTTGCTAGGCATCACCCTGCCTGACTCAACCTGTGTGCTGATAACAGGCAGGCAAGTGTACGCGACGATAAAACCCTTGTCGTTTTGTATCAACCATGGAAGAAAAAATGCATACCAGCCGCGCAGCACTAAACCGTTTGCTGGATGAAAAAGATACCAGTCTGACCTTGACAACACTTTCCAGTGCGGCGACGGCTTTGGGTAAAAAACTCAGGTTTGAGCTGGTGCCTGGTTGAACCAGCATTCCAGCTTCACCGCAACATACTGATGAGCGACAGCTGCGAAGTGGAAGCAAACGCTTTTTGCGCCGCCTGATAGGTAAATTGCTCCAGCGACAGCTGACTGATCGCCTTGGCATAATTCACATCCTGCAAATTGGACATGGTGGACTGATAGGTCAGGCCCACGGTATTACCGACACTATTAAGTGAAGTGACTTGCTGCATTGAATTACCGTACTGGGCACGCACAGTGAGTACGTTATTGAGTGACGCCGAAATACTGCTGTTGCCCTGACTCAGTGCCGCAGCCAGATTTTTTTGCCCGGCCGGAGTCAGCGTTGACTGATTGAGTGCATTGGCGATATTGGTAATCGCCTGAAAAATATTCTGATTACCCGGCTGCACGGCAAACTGATCACCCGTCACCGGCACACCGGTCGCACCGGCACCGTTGGTGACACTGATCTGTATTCCATCGAAAGTAATCGGCGTTCCAGTCGTGTAGGCATTCGCCGATGAAACCACCGTACCAAGACTGGTATCGGTTACATCATAGGTGGTTGGCGATGTAAATTTAATCGAATAATTATCGCCCGTAAGTAAAGCCGAATTGGCGACAGTACCGGCAGAAATAGTCGCCGTCGAGACATTACCGCCATCGGGAATACCAAAAAAAGCATTCGGTGAAGCGGCAATATTGCCAAAAATCGAACTGCCCACCGTGGTGGTGGCCGTTTGCTGGGAAGCATCCACCTGCACCATTTGCGATACCTGATTGCCGGTATAGACCGCACCGCTGGGTGCCGTAGCGTAAGCTGGAACATTGCTGGTGCTGCCGGAAAACAGATAATTACCATTACTGTCGGTCGAATTAGCCAGGTTAAGCAACTGGTTCATACTGCTTTGAAACTGCTGCGCAACTGAAGCACGATCCGAAGGCGACAGCGAGCCATTGCCACCCTGAACCACGAGTGACTCCATATTTTGTAAAATCGAGGTCACACCCGACAAGATGCCATCCGACGTATTGAGCGAATTCGAGACATTCTGACGGTTGACGCCATATTGCGTGTTGATCGAATCAGACTGCGCAATCACCAGCACCTGCGAAGCTGCGGCCGGATTATCGGCGGGCGAAGTCAGTGCCTTGCCGGTATCAATCTGATTTAAGGACGTGGCAATATTTGACTGCATGTCATTAAAATTGAGTACCGCCGTCTGATAGATGCTGGTTGTACTGATACGCATGAGGTCACCTGTATTTCATAAAAAAATTACAAATTCAAGATAGTGGAAAAATTTTGATTGGCAATCTGAATCACTTTGCCACAGGCCTGATAGACCTGCTGATATTGCAACAGGCTCACCGTTTCCTGATCCATATTCACCCCGGAAACCGATTGCTGCTGTGCCTGGGCCGAGGTCAGCAAATTGGTTTCGGTAGTGCTGGTGGTATTGAGCTGACTGGTGGTGTTACCAACCACATCCACCATTTGCGCATACGCACCCTGATAGGTGCTGTTGCCGCCAACGGTGTTTTGGGTTTGCAGCGCATTCATCAATAACACATTGCGATTGTCGCCCTTGGCATTGGTGTTGGCACCTACCGTAAAGGTATCGGTGTCGGCAGGTTTTCCTGATATGCCGAAAGTCATGTTATTGAATGAAATACTCATCCCGGAAGTGTAAGTGACCGGGGTACCGGCCACATACGCAGCATAGGTAGTAGGCACGCCATTATTAGTTACTACTACGGTCGAACCGACCGGAAAACCGCTTAAGGAATTGGTCGCTGCGGTATACGTCAGCGTCGCTGCCGTCGTTGCCGGTGCAGCAACGGCCGGAACAAAACCAGTCGTCACCGAACCTGGCGTCATATTACCGGTGCCGGTATTGGTAGTGGGGATACTGGTAGCAATCGGCGCGGCACAGGCAATCTGGGTCGGATCGGTCGTGGCCATGGTTAACCCAGCCGCACCGCCAAACACCGGACGGACTAAAAACGTATCCCCTTTGACCATCGAACCGGCCGTAATGCTGTAGGCCACTCCATCCACCGTCACCGGCAGTGTGGTACTCGATGAGGACACCGTATTGGTGGTATTGTTGGTGATGGTGTAATTGGTGCCATCAAAACCCAGAGTGTAATCGCTGGCTGTCAGTGCCGTCGGATTGGTAATCGCCGCAGCAACAGTAGCCGTACCGGTATTATTGGAATTCACGTTAATCACCGGCGCAGCAATATTAAACAGCGCCGTTCCCATGTTGCCGTTAATGGTTTGCCCAAGCGCATTCTGTGCATTCAAGGTTGAACCAAGCACGGTAGCCACCTGACCGATGGCATTCTGAATCGGATCGAGCGAATTGGTGCGAAAGGCAAATAAACCACCCAACGTGCCACCTGGCAGACTGTTTTCACTGATCGGCACGGCCAGTCCATTAATGCTGTAGGACACATCCAGATTATTTGAATTCGATGCCGAAGGCGCCGTCACCAGTGGATTGGCATTCACGCCCATCACCAGCGGCTGTCCATTCCCGATAAACACATTATATTGATTACCCTGCGTGACCACGGTTACCTGGGTTTCCTTGCTCAGATTGGCCACGAGCGTATCGCGCTGATCGAGCAAGGTATTCGGCGGCTGTCCGCCACCCTGCCCGTAAGCTGCCTGTATCGCGGCATTCACTGACGCCAGCTGTTGTGCATCGGTATTGATGGCATTAACTTCTGTCGTAATTTGCGAATTGACGCCGGAACGCGATTGATTGAGCTGGTTTTGCAATGACTGAAATTGTGAAGTCAGCGTTTGTGCACTCGAAAGCGACGATTGCAGCGAAGCCGTGCCGGATGGGTTGGAAGATAAATTCTGCAGCGAAGAAAAAAACGACTGCAGCACCGGCGACAATCCGGCAGTCGGATTGGCGATGGTGTTGTCGATCGGCGTGATCTGGCTCGAGTAGGTGGACAACTGGCTGACGTTCGACTGGGTATTATTGATTTGCTGGGCAATCAGGGCATTGTAATTGCGCACCACGGTGCTGACCTGGGTACCCTGACCAACAAAGCCAAAACTGTAGCCCTGTTCTGGCAGGGTACTTTGCTGCGCCACTTCCATGCTGTAGCCAGCCGTACTGGCATTGGTAATATTATTACCGGTGGTAGCAATGCCCACTGATGCGGCCTGCAACCCGGTACGACCAATTTGAAAGATATCGACGCTCATACTGTACCCACTGTAAAATTCCCGCACTACCCCACTTCATTACATATCGACGGCGTTTGAAAAAACTTGAATCCGCCTTGGGCAAATTACGCCAATATGGACTTGGTGATCACTTTCATTATCTTATTGGCATACTCCGGATCGGTGGCATAGCCCGCCTTTTGCAAACCGTGAGCAAATCCATAAGCATCTTTGGCATTGGCAATCACGTTTTTATAGCGCGCATTGCCCTGCAATAATTGGGCATAATCCTTAAAGGCATCGCCATAATTATCATAGGCACGGAATTTTTCCAGTTTTTTGGTGGCTACGCCATTCACGTATTCGGTGGTCATGGCCGTCACCACTTTGCCCTTCCAGCTGCTGCCGGCCTTGATGCCAAAGATGTTATGACTGGGCTGACCATTGGCGGCGACGATTTCATGTTTGCCCCAGCCACTTTCGAGCGCCGCCTGGCCGAGCATGAATTTGGCCGGAATCCCGGTACTCTGACTGGTGCTCTCGGCCACATCAGCCAGTTTGCTTTGAAACGCCTTGGCCTGCGCCTGCGAACTGCTTAAACCCGGATTAGCGCTTTTAAGACTGCTGGCCTGCTGATTGATGCTGGTTGGATCTACCAGGCTGCTGGTGACCGGATGCTTGGAAGTGTACGACAGGGCCGAATTACCCAGCATCTGTTTTTCCAGCATGTCGGCCAGACCAATCCCGCGACTGGCAATTTTCTGACTCAGCTGCTGATCCATCATGGAGGTAAATGTTTTGGTCTGCTCGTTATCAAACGGTCCGTTTTGCGGGGCAGCTTCACGCATACTTTTGAGCATCATGTTAACAAACAGAGCTTCAAACTGCTTGGCCGTGGCCTTGATCGATTCCGGGGTATTCTGTTTGGCGTTGCGACGCAACTCGTTCAGACTGTTGGCATCCATCGCCAGTTTGTCTGCACTGTCGGTAGCGGAAATGCCGGGAGTGATGGAGGAATTGGACATAATCAGATAATTTCCAGATCGGCATGCAAGGCACCGGAAGCCTTCATCGCCTGCAGTATGGCCAGCAAATCCTGAGGTGATGCGCCGATTGAATTAAGCGACTTGACCACTTCGGCCAGTGACACGCCCGCCTTCACCAGCACCACCAGACCAGGTTCTTTTTTAATTTGTATATCGGCATTGCTGACCACTTCAGTTTGTCCGCCAGCGAGTGCATTAGGCTGGCTGACTGAATTCTGGGTATTAATAATCACCTGCAGATTACCGTGCGAAACCGCGCAACTGTCGAGCGTGACTGCCTGATTCATCACGATCGAACCGGTACGGGCATTTAAAATCACTCTGGCCGCCATCTGTGCCGGAGTGACTTCAAGATTTTCCAGATCACCGATAAACGCCACCCGGGTATCCGCATCTTTCGGTGCGTGCACCTTGATCACCCGACCATTGATGGCAGAGGCTGTTTCGGCGCCAAAGCGTGAATTGAGGGCATTGACTACCCGCGACACAGTAGAAAAATCCGAACTTTTCAATTCCAGATGAATCAGATCACCATTGCCCAGCGTGGTGGGCACGGCGCGTTCCACGGTGGCACCAGAAGAAATTCGTCCGACGCTCAAATGATTAATCTGCGCCTTGCTGCCGGCAATCGCGGCACCGACACCACCGACGAGTATATTTCCCTGAGCAATCGCATACACCTGATTATCCGCACCTTTGAGTGGTGTCATCAGCAGTGTACCGCCACTCAGACTCTTGGCATTTCCCATGGACGAGACCGTTACATCGAGCTCCTGTCCGGGTTGAGCAAAGGCAGGCAAACTGGTGGTCACCATCACGGCGGCGACATTTTTGAGTTGCAGACTGGTACTCGGCGGCAGCGTCACACCGAGCGACTGCATCATACTGATCATGCTTTGCACCGTGAAAGGTGTCTGGGTGGTCTGATCACCACTGCCATCGAGACCCACGACCAAACCGTAACCGATAAGTTGATTTTCCCGCACGCCACGAATGCCCGCCAGATCCTTGATGCGTTCGGCACACGCTTCCCCGCTGATCACTACCAGCAGTAACAACAGGCAAAACGTGGCAGACAATTTCATCGCAACCTCACTACAAAACTTACAACGGTAAAATACTCAGGAAAAATCTATCCATAATCGACATCACTTCCGACATATCCAGATGGGCATTGGTACGGTATTCAAACTTGGCATCGGCTACCTGAGTAGAAGAAACCGTATTACCGGTGGTAATCGTGGCCGGAGACACTACCCCAGAAAAACGCACGTATTCAGTATCGCGATCAAACGCCAGTTTTTTCTCACCGGCGACACGGAAATTCCCATTCGACAGCACATCCGTAATGGTGACAGCAATGGTTCCGGTAAAGGTATTACCAAAAGCATCGCCACCTTTTTCTGCCACACTGCTGCCGGTTTTGGTCGATAAACCCAGTGTGGCTATTTTCGCTGCCGTTGCACCCAGCACCGAAGGTGCGGCAAAACTGGTGGAAGCCGCGCGACTGGTAGCATTGGCCGAGGTATTGGTGCTGTTGGTATTTTCAGCGATAGTAATAATAATGCTGTCACCGACGGCGCGGGCACGCACATCTTCAAACAGGGGATGATAGGCGGTGGTCTGATAAATTCCACCTGGGTTGGAGTCATTCTGAGCAACCGGCATCAATGGCCGGGCCGTTACCGGCTGATCGATAATCGCCTTCGGTGTCACCGAACAGCCAGCCAACAACAGCAGCAGACTCGTCACAACCAAAAATCGCCACATACATCCTCCTGATTTCATTCTGAGCGCATCCCCATTACATCTGTACCAAACGTTGCAACATTTCGTTAGACGTTGTAATGGCCTTGCTGTTCATTTCATACGAACGCTGCGTCTGAATCATGTTAACCAATTCTTCAGCCACATTCACATTCGATGATTCCACATAATTTTGCATCAACGTGCCGGAACCATTCGAACCTGGCACGGTGGTATTGGCACTACCGGAAGAACCGGTTTCCAGATACAGATTTTCACCGATCGAATCCAGTCCGGCCGGATTGACAAACGTCGCCAGCTGCAAAGCACCAATCTGCACCGGCAACTGTGAATTTCCCTGCGTGATCGACACCACACCATCACTGCCGATCGTCAGTGACGTGGCTGTTGACGGCACGGTCAGCGAAGGCTGTATCGGATAACCGCTGGACGTGACCAGCTGCCCCTGATTGTCGAGCTGAAATGAACCATCACGGGTATAGCCGGTAGAACCATCAGGCATGAGCACCTGAAAAAAACCGCTGCCCTGAATCGCCACGTCTTTACTGTTCGACGTCAGGGTTGGATTACCCTGAGTAAAAATCCGTTCGGTGGCAATCGGCCGCACACCCAGACCAACCTGCAAACCGCTGGGCAACTGGGTTTGCTGTGAACTCTGCGCCCCCGGTTGACGCACCGTCTGATACAACAAATCCTGAAACACGGCACGTGAGCGTTTAAAACCATTGGTACTGATATTGGCCAGATTATTAGCCGTCACATCCATCTGGGTCTGCTGTGCATCCATCCCCGTTTTGGCAATCCACAAGGAACGCATCATGATAATTCTCCGGTTTCTACATCAGATCAGGTTAAACTCAGGACCGAACTGGCTTTTTCATCATCCGCCTGGGCGTCGCCAAGCAGCTTGATATTCAGATCGAATTTGCGAGACAGCGAAATCATATTCACCAGCGAATCCACCGAACTGACATTACTGTCTTCAATCGATCCGGCCATCAGGTTGACATTGGCATCACTGTCAGCCGCCACGCCATCTTTGGTGCGAAACAAACCATCTTCACCACGCACGAGGGTATTTTCAGGCGGATTGACCAGTTTCAATCGGCCGATTATCGTGCCATTTGCCACCTTATTCCCAAACGGGATGCTCGAAACAGTGCCATCTTTGGAAAAAGTAATTTCTTCATCCGGCGGCAGGGTCACAGCACCACCCTCACCAACCAGATTTTCACCGCGCTGGGTTTGCAACACCCCATTGGTATCGACTTTCAGGCTGCCGCCGCGGGTATACGCTTCCTTGCCGTCCGCACCTTCCACCACCAGCCAACCTTTACCCTGTATAGCCACATCCATAGAGCGGTTAGTCGGATGAATCGCCCCCGGAGAAAAATCGGTACCCACCGTGGCATTGACCACAAAACTTTGCACCGGCAAATCCTTGCTGACCACTGGCACGGCACGAAACGAATCGAGCTGGGCGCGAAACCCGTCGGTGCTGATATTGGCCAGATTGTGGGTCACCGTATCGAGCTGCGACATGGTGTGCTTGCCACTGGTCATAGCGGTATAAATTAATTTATCCATATAAGCCTCGTCATTCCCGCGGTTTCAGGCGGGAACCCAGTGTCGTTACAATTAACGCAGTGTTTCCAGCGTCTGAGCAATCTGATTAGCAGTTTTAATCGTCTGCGCATTCGCCTGATAATTCTGCTGGGCAGTAATCATGTTCACCAACTCACCCGTCAGATCGGTGTTCGAATTTTCAACTGCGCTCGACTGCAATTCACCCAGATTGCTCGAACCCGGCACACCCAGCACCGGCACACCCGAACTGGTGGTAGCAACCCACTGATTATTCCCGATCGACTGCAAGCCATTCGGGTTGATGAAGTTGTTTAAGACAATCTGACCCAGCGTCGTGGTTTGTCCGTTGGTATAGGTGCCGGTCAAAATGCCGTTGGCACCGGCACTGAACTGCGCCAGCTGGCCCGAAGCATAGCCATCCTGAGTTTGCGAATTGACTGCCGAAGCCGAACCATATTGCGTGGTATTGGAAAAATTCATCGTCACCGCCTGCGGTGTGGTGGAACCATTGGCCAGCGAAATCGAGACCGGAAAATTGAATAATGGCGTCGGACCTGGTGTGGATGTCGTCGGATCCATGGCACCGGAACTGTTAAAGGCAAAGGTTGCAATCTGTCCGGCGGCCACCGCAGGAGCCACCGCTGCCACCAGAGCGCCATCCATGGTGGCATATACGTTCCAGGTGTTTTCACCGGTGGTCGGTGCCACAGCACTCACACCATTGTTCACATAATAGGTTTGCAGTGCATGCACATCACCCAGACTGTCATAGACACTGACTGAAGTCGAATACGTGTAGGTAGCAGGATTGGTCGGCAAAAAACCAGCTGCCGGCAATACCGGCGCACTGGAATTCAGATTGAGCACCGTGCCAACATTGGCCGTGGTTTTCGGCGGCAGATTGGCACTGTTAATCACCAGATTACCGAGCACCCCGGTATTGAGTACACCGTTAGCATTAGCTGAATAGCCGGTCACATTAGCACCGGTAGTGGTGACTATCGCGCCACTTTGATTCAGTAAAAACTGACCGTTACGGGTATAACTGATGGCACCATTGGTACTTACACGGAAAAATCCACCACCATTGATCGCAATATCCAGAGGATTATTCGTGGTGGTTATCGTACCCTGATTAAAGGACTGCTGCACATTCGACGAAGATACACCGATACCGATGGCACTGCCGCTGCCGCCGCCACCGAGCGAATTGGCATACACGTCGGCAAAATCCACCCCACCCGATTTAAAACCGACCGTACTGGCATTGGCGATGTTATTACCGATCACATTTAATTGTGTCTGCGCTGAATTCAAGCCACTGAGTCCCTGATTAATTGCCATGATATATCCCCTGTTTAAAGAATTTGTAACACGTTGGAAATGTTGACAGACCCAATATCAGGAATGTTCAACATCGCTCCAGCCGAACTGGTCGCCACCGAAGTCACCGTACCTACCGATAAAGCGGTGCTGTTCACCGCTGCCTTACCGTTGGTGGCTGCAATTGAAAAAGAATACTGACCGTCAGGCGCTGTGGTGCCGCTGTCCGTCAGGCCATTCCAGGGAATCGCAGACACTCCGGCCGGCATACTGCCCAGACTCATGGTGGCGACCGTATTGCCGGCGGAATTTTTAATCACTGCCTGAACATTCGACGCCGCAGCATCGAGCTTGACCCCGAACTGCGCAGCACCGGAAGCGAGCGTAATCGAACTGCCCGGCACCACCACGGTATGATTGATCAAATTGCTGGCCTGCAGTGTTTGGGTCGACTGAAAGTTACTCATCAGACTGCTCATGGTGGAATTGAGCTGACCGATACCGCTGACGGTGGACAGCTGCGCCATCTGGCTGGTTACCTGAGAATTATCCATCGGGTTGAGCGGATCCTGATTTTTCAGCTGCGTAATGAGCATGGTCATGAAATTATTTTGCAGACTGGCCGCGCTGGTATTACCACTGAGTGCACTGGCAGCACTGGTCGGATTCGAACTGGTGGTGCTGGTACTTTTGCCCGGATTCATTGTTGCCAGCAATGACGGTGAAACTGAATTTATGGTGGTAGCCATCTCAACTCCTGAAGGTAGTGTTCACTAATTTATTGCGACGATTACTGTCCTATGGTCAGCGCTTTCATCAACATCGTTTTTGCGGCATTCATGGTGTCGACATTGGTTTGATAAGAACGCGAGGCCGAAATCATATTCACCATTTCATCCACCACATTCACATTCGGCATGGCCACATACCCGTTGGCATCGGCCAGCGGATGTTGCGGGTCATACTTGAGTTGTGCCGGTGTAGCGTCTTCCACCACCTGCTGCACCCTGACACCGGTGGCACTGTCTTCCGACAGCGGCACGGCTGAAAATACCACCTGCTTGGCCTTATACGGCTGACCATTCGAACTGGTCACACTGTCGGCATTGGCCAGATTGCTGGCCACCACATTGAGACGCTGTGACTGCGCACTCATGGCGGAACCGGCGACATTAAACACATCAAATAAGGACATAAATTACTCCCGCTTAGCTCTGGATCACGGCCAGCATATTGTGAATCTGGGCCGTCACCAGTGTGACGGTGGCTTCATAGCGCACACCATTATCAGCAAACTGCATGCGTTCTTTATCGGTATCGACATCATTACCATCAATACTGCCCTGCTGATCATTTCTGAACTGAATCGCGGCACCGGTGGCGCTATTACCTTTGACTTGCTGATGCGCACCCGACGTGGTGGCCAGCGTCAGCGGCCCCTGTTGTCCGAGCCTGGCCTGCGACACCTGTTGCAGGGCGGCAGAAAAATTAATATCACGCGCTTTATAATTAGGCGTATCGGCATTGGCAATATTTGAAGCAATCAACTCCTGGCGCGCTTCGCGCACCCGCAAGGCCGACTGTTGCAAATTCAATAGCTTATCTAATCCACTGCTCATTATGCTCTCCTGCCCGCTATTCATAAGACGGTTTTTTCTATGAATGATTTTATCCCTAAGCAACCGTCCTGATCGGCAAAGCAAACCGACAAATAGCGCTCTGTTCGCGGTTTTAAAAATCCACTTCAGGAATAAGATTTACTGGTCGATAAGGTTATTGGGCAGGAAATAACATGAAACCAGTCAAACCGAGGTTATTACAACAACTTGCATGCCGATGTAGCCTTCTTGTCGTTCTCGGCGCGTATGCGCTGGGTGCTGTTGCCGAGGGAACTAAACAGGATTTAAATGAAATTCGCGCCAGCGTAAAACACTACCTGAGCCAGGAAAGCACTGGCCTGCCTGGTGAGGTCACTGTGGAAGTTGGTAATCTGGATACCCGCCTCAACTTGGCGGCCTGCACCACACTGGAACCATTTCTCCCCGCCGGCAGCCATCTGTGGGGTAAAACTACCGTTGGCGTGCGCTGCAGTGCACCGCAAACCTGGGTGATTTATGTATCAGGCAGCGTCAAAATCTGGGGAAGTTATTATGTTTCTGCTAAATCCATTTCTCAGGGACAAACCATCAGCGACAGCGATATCAGCGCCGTCAGGGGTGACCTGACCACCATGGCCAGCGGCATCGTGACCGAAGCCAGTCAGGCGATCAACCATACCTCGACCATGTCAATCGCGGCCGGCTTACCTTTACGACAAGATAGCCTGCGCTTACAACAGGCAGTCCTGCAGGGTCAGGTAATCCGCCTGGTGTCAGCCGGCAACGGTTTTAAAGTTTCCACTGACGCACAGGCCTTAGCCAATGCCAGTGAGGGGCAGATAGTCAAGGTAAAAACCGGTAGTGGACAAGTTTTAAGCGGCACCGCCAAATCAGGCGGAATAGTCGAAGTACTCAATTAAAATTTAAAGTATTAAAGTTTTTTTGGAATGCGTCGATAAACAGGCATGAGATACCGATCAATCCGCTTAACAGAGGTGATGCTGTGAACCCAATTAATGCAACTTCGACAACGACTGTGCAGCCCGCAAGCTCGCCGCCAGTCAAACCCAACTCAGGCGCCCCCGCCGGAGATGTTGCTACCAATGCAAGTAATGCCGCCACCACCGGCAGTGCCAGTGGCGCAGGCAATGCTCCGACGAGCAGCACCGTAACAACCATTTCGACCATCTCCACGCAATTGCAGGCGGCACAGGCAACCTCATCTTCGGATGCGGTGTTTTCGTCGAATAAGGTGAATGAAATTAAATTAGCCATTTCGGAAGGCCGTTTTCAGGTCAACTCGGAAAAAGTGGCCAACGGACTGCTTGAAAGTGTCAGTGAATTACTTAATTCCCGACGCTAGTGACTACCAGTAACAGCGACACAGTTATTTACAAGAATTGAGCACCGATGAATACCTTACTGATCTGCATACAGAATGAAGCCAGTGCGATGACAGCCTTAGTTGAGGTATTGACACAGGAACAGCATGCCCTGACGCAGGCACCCTCGCTGCCGCTGATGGAACAGATCAATCTGGTCACGCAACAAAAAAACGAACGCATCAACAGCATTACCCAACTCAGTCAGTTGCGCCAGAATGAATTGGTCAGACTGGGGTTTCATCAAGCCGACATCAATTTATCCGGCTGGCTGCAGGATAAGACCCAGATAGCGAGCTGGGAACAACTCATCAAACTGACCAAAAAAGCCAAAGAACTCAACCGCGTCAATGGCCTGTTAATCACCCGCCATCTGGTGCGCAATCAAAGCACCCTGCAAGTGCTGTATCACAATCACCACCCGGAAACTGCCCCGGCACTGTACGGTGCCAACGGCCAGTCCAGCAACCAGCGCAGCCTCATGCGCGGGTTCGCCGCCAAATAAATAGCCCATCGTTTACGAACGATAACCCGTCTTTGCCGCCCCGCCCCCCGTCATTTCCGCCCCCCCGTCATTTCCGCGCAGGCGGAAATCCAGTGTCGTTAACCGCAGATACATCAACCAATCCGGTCTTCACTGCAACTTCAAATCAGGCAGCTTTTCCAGTCTGGCAGCCTCGGCTGTATCTTCAAACACACCGACAGTCCGTATTTGTACGTAGCAGTTCCTTCACGCGCTGTATTGATGTTGGGAATACCATGGATTTTTTGAGAAAAGTCAAAGGTCGTGGTGAACCATCAGCACGATCTTTTTTAAAAGCTGCACGGTAACTGGACAAAGTCACCCACCTTGACAAGTGTCAGAAGTTTTTGCATAATTCTACCAAAAAGGAGTGTTTCACCATGCAAACCATTGCCAAACAAGTACTGAATTTCACGACCCTGTTACCGGAAGGCACTCCTTTTGTTGCGAAAGAACTTTTGCATTTGGGTGCCCGGGCTGCAGTCGATCAAGTTCTCTCGCGCATGGCGAAACGAGGTGCTTTGCTGCGGGCTGGGCGCGGCATTTATGTCTTGCCCATTAAAAGCCGCTTCGGTACGCATGCACCATCCACCCATAAAATGGTCGAGGAACTGGCCGGCAAGCGTGGAGAGACCATCGTACCCCATGGAGCTGCCGCAGCCAATGCGCTTGGCCTCACCACACAAGTACCAATGAAATCCATCTATCTGACATCCGGGCGTAACCGGAGCCTGAAAATCGGCGCGCAAACAGTCGAGTTTCGCCATGCCCCCATCTGGCAACTGATTTTTCCTGGCCGTCCGGCGGGAGACGTCATACGGGCACTCGCCTGGCTGGGGCCGCTGAAAGCGGGTGAGGCACTACGCAAGCTTCAATCAGACATGAAGGCATCCGAACTCGACGAAGTCGTCTCGGCCCGGGCGCGCCTGCCGTCCTGGATGGCGCAAGAAGTCAGCGCCTTGCTCACACATGACTGATTTTTTTGAACTCACCACCGCGGAACGTCTGGAGGCACTTAACGCAGCTGCCAGCAGTTCTGGTCGTCAACCTCATCTGCTTGAAAAAGATATCTGGGTAGTCTGGGGGCTGCGGCAGCTGTTCGATGGTCCGCATGGCAGCCATTTGGTTTTTAAGGGTGGCACATCTCTGTCCAAGGCCTATGGAGTCATCCGCCGGTTTTCGGAGGATATCGACCTGACCTACGATATCCGTGCGATTGCAGCTGATCTGATTGGTGACGCCAAGGCACCTCTGCCAGTTAGCAAGAGCCAGGAAAAGAAATGGAGTAAAGCGATCCGGTCACGCCTGACAGCATGGGTCACCAGTGAAATCGTGCCGAGACTCAGAAAAGATCTTGAGCGACAGTCTCTGCCTGCCTCGGTTCGCGTCGAAGACAATAAAGTTTTTATCAACTACGTTCCGTTGACAGCAGGTACGGGCTATGTTCACCCTGCGGTGATGCTGGAGTTCGGTGCCCGTTCTACTGGTGAGCCTAACGAACAACATCACATTCAGTGTGATGCGGCTGCATATCTGCCTATGCTTGAATTCCCGACCGCAACGCCGCAGGCAATGCGCGCCGAGCGTACTTTTTGGGAGAAGGCCACGGCGATGCATGTTTTCTGTGCCCAAGGTATTTTTCGTGGTGGTGAACGTTTTTCCCGTCATTGGCATGACGTGGCCCGTCTGGATGCGGCCGGGTTCGTGGATAAGGCAATCACGGACACGGCATTTGGCAAAGCAGTTGCTGACCATAAAAGTATATTTTTCATCGAAAAATCACCCTGTGGCGAATTGATTGACTATCACGCGGCAGTTTCTGGTGGTCTGCAACTTGTACCTGACAACGCTGCACTGGCAAATCTGGCTTCCGATTATCAGCACATGGTCGATGACGGCTTGTTTCTGGATGATGTTGAGCCATTTGAAACTCTCATTGATCGATGCCGATTGATTCAGAAAAAGGCAAACGCAAGACCGTAATTGTGGCAGTGCCAACGGCCAGTCCAGCAACCAGCGCAGCCTCATGCGCGGGTTCGCCGCCAAATAAATCCGATCCACTCACCCGGGCGTCAACGGCACATCGGTCTGCTTCTCCGGAGTCAGAGAAAGAATAGTAATATTCACGCGCCGGTTTCGGGCCCGGCCTTCCTGCGTGTCATTCGGGCTGACCGGCATTTTAGCGGCCTGACCGATGGCAGTCAGTCGACTTTCCGCGATACCGTTTTCCATAAACAAACGCACCACACTGCCGGCGCGTACGGCGGATAATTCCCAGTTGGATGGAAATACACCGGTTTTGATCGGCACATCATCGGTATGCCCTTCGACCTGAATATCGTGATTATCACCGGCCAGCACCGTGGCAATGGCGGCCAGCGCCTGATTTGATTGCGGCGTGAGTTTGGCTTCCGCGGTGGCAAACAAGACACTGGCATTAATATCGATTGAAATCCCGCGACTGGTTTGCGTGACCCGCACTTTACCTTCGCGAATCAGCGGTGCCAGAGTACCCAGAATACCCTGCGCCAGCGAGGTCATTTTTTGCTTTTCACGCTTCTGGCTTTCATTGACACCGGGCTTTTTGATAATCAGGCTCGGACCCGGCCCGGTACCGGGACCTTCTCCCGGCGTTGGCTTGGTGGAATTGTTATCCTGATTAAAGGCGTTTGATTTACCAAAGGCGGTAACGATCGAATTCGACATCACCCGGTACTTGCCTTCATTGATGGATGAGAGCGAATACATCACCACAAAAAACGCAAACAACAGGGTGATAAAATCGGCATACGACACCAGCCAGCGCTCATGATTGACGTGGCTTTCCGGAGCTTTACGCCTGGCCATGACTGACAACCCGCTCTTCGATTACACGCGCATTTTCACCCGAGGCGATGCTATAAAAAATATCGGCCAGCATTTCTTTCTTTTCGATGTCGTGCGCGACAATTTCCTTGAGCTTGTGCGCAATCGGCAAAAACACCAGATTGGCCAGCCCGACGCCATAAATCGTGGCCACAAACGCCACTGCAATCCCGGCACCCAGACGGCTGGGGTCGGACAGATTTTCCATCACATGAATCAAACCCATGACCGCTCCCAGAATCCCGATGGTAGGTGCATAGCCACCGGCGGACTCCCAGACGCGTACTGCCTGCCACTGAAACATTTCGTAGGACGTGATATCGACTTCGAGGATTTCTTTCAGCCGGGTCGCTTCAACACCATCAATCACCATGCGCAAACCTTTGGCAATAAACGGATCCTTGATAATGCGTAAATAACGCTCCAGACTTAACACCCCTTCGCGGCGCGCCGTCAAATTCCACATGAGCGCATCGCGCACCAATTTTTTATTCGATTCAGTCGACACCACAAACACACTTTTCAGCATGCGCATGCTGCGCACAAACGTCGACATGCGGCTTTGCAGCAGCACTGCGCCAAGCGTGCCGCAAAACACGATCAGAAACGCTGCCGGCTGCAGCAACGATGAAAGATGCGCACCTTCAACGATCTGCCCGAAGAGCAAACCAAAGAGCGCCAGTAAAATACCCGCTAAGCTTGCCCAGTCCACGCTTTCTCTCTTAAAAATGACCGCAGCCGTGCGATGGCCTGCGTATGCAATTGGGATACCCGTGATTCAGAGACGCCCATCACGGCGCCGACTTCCTTGAGATTGAGTTCCTGCTCGTAATACAAGCCCATCAATAATTTTTCACGGTCGGGCAAGGCATCAATCGCATCAATCACCGTGGCGCGAAAATCCCCGCGCAACAAACTCTGCAGCGGGTCACCGGATATATCAGTGCAGTAGCGATCAAGAAAATGTTCCTTGCTTTCAGCATCATGAAAATCTTCGTAATACACCAACTGGTGACCGCCACTTTCGGTGAGCATATCCTGATATTCCAGCAGCGACATTTTAAGCTGCTTGGCCACTTCCGTTTCCAGCGGCGTACGACCAAGACGCTGTTGCAGTAACTGAATCGCCTCCTCAATTTTGCGCATACTCTGACGCACGCCGCGCGGCAACCAATCACTGCTACGTAACTCATCGAGCATCGAACCACGGATACGCTGGATGGCATAAGTTTCAAACTGCGCGCCATGGGTGTCTTCATAACGGGTAATCGCATCCAGCAGGCCGATCATGCCAGCCTGAATCAAATCATCCACTTCCACACTTGGTGGCAGCTTGGCTTTCAATTGATACGCCAGCCGCTTCACCAGCGGCGCGTGAGCGCTGAGCAGATGATTTTTATCAGTTTTCCCCAGGGCGTTATACATGGAACATCTTAGCTGTAAGTAGTGGCAAATTCATTCAATCCAGTCATCTGGTGCGCCAGGCGGGAAAATGCCACCGACGCCATCGCCTTTGGAAAGGCTTCAATCACATTGCGTCCCGAACGGCTGGCACGACGCAGATAATCATCTTCTGGCACATAACCCACCAGATTAAGTGGCACCGACAGAAAATTACCTGCCACCTGCGCGAGTGCCTCAAACACCCGATACGCTTCCGCCTGATTCACTCCGGTCACCAGCACACCATAATGACGGCGCCCAAAACGACTGTGAGCGCGTTTGATCAAACCATAGGCGGTCTTGATCGCATCCGCCTGCCCGGTGAGCTGAATCACGATTTCGCCATTTTCCAGCACCTCACTGGGCAAGGCATTATCCACATTGAGCTCGCCATCGACCAACACCAGATCCGCACTGTTGCCTAAAGCAGCAACGATTCTGTCCAGTTTAGTCAAAACCACGTCATTTGCTGGGAAATCTGGTGAATTTTGCCAACAACGCGTCAAACTGGCGAGTTTAAAGCCCTGCGAGCTGGTCAGCGTTGCATTCTGCAAGCTACGTTTTTCCTGGGCCACATCCAACAGTGTCACTTTGATTTGCATTTCCAGCCACTTTGCGACACTTGTGCCACTCTGTCGTGCGTCCAGCAACACCACATCGCTGCCAATACTGGCCATACCGGCGGCAATATTGACCAGCGTGGCATTGCGTTCTTCATTTGACAATGCTGATAAAAACGTAACAAAGCGCGGTTTGGCGCCAAACAACATCCGTCGCAAACCTTCTGCCTGATCGAAATTAGCCAAGAGACACCTCACGCAACTGACGATCCTGTTTGCTCACATTGGCCATCATCATCGGCAATTCATCATCCTGATATTGAAACGCCGGTTGCTGACGTTTTAATTTGAACGCATGATCAATCAAATATTGCTGGTTGGCGATATGCAGATCTTCCGGTACCCGCTGACCATTGGCCAGATAATAAGTGGTGAGCTTATGACGAATGATCGCATCGAGTACCGCACCAATACTGGCAGCCTCATCCATCTTGGTCACAATACAGCCGGTCAAACCACTGCCGCGGTAGGAACGAATGACTTCATTGATAGTTTCACCGGTCGAAGTGGCATTCAGGCACAACAGTTTTTTAACATTCGCGCCCGACAGCATGGCCACCTGTTCCGACACCAGCCGGTCGCGCTGACTCATACCGACCGTATCGATAAGTACCGTGTGCTTGTTTTTCAATTCTGACAGGGCAATTTTCAGATCCGCCTCATCCTTGACCGCATGCACCATCACACCGAGAATTTTGCCGTAAATGCGTAACTGTTCATAACCGCCAATCCGATAACCATCGGTAGTAATCAAGGCCAGCTTGCTGGCGCCGTGGCGCATCACACAACGTGCTGCCAGCTTGGCGGTGGTGGTGGTTTTACCCACTCCGGTAGGTCCCACCAGCGCAAACACGCCACCCTTTTCCAGCATGTCACTGTCGCAGCTGATAGTGCTGAGATTTTTCGCCAGAATCGCTTTAATCCAGGCGATGCCCTGTTTAAAATCCTGGGTTGCAGGCAGATTTTCAATCAGATAGCGCGACAATCCCGGGCTGAAACCGGTGGACAGCATTTCCCTGAGCATTTCCGCTTTAAATGGTTCTTTGCGTTGGGTATTACCCCAACTGATTTCGGCCAGCTGCGCTTCCATCATGCCGCGCATGGAACGCAACTCTGACATCAACTCAAGCGCACCGGATAATTCCGGCGCAGTCGGTGCACTGACTGCAGTCACTTCTGGCGCCGAAAACTGATGACTGACCGGTTCAGGTGGTTTTTTCTTGTTGGCAAAACGCGATGACACCAGACTCTGGGCCACCGATTCCACCTTTTGCACCCGACGTGGCTCAAACTCCGGCAGCGCATCGCTCTCATTCAGATGCGACATTTCATCTTCCGCCAGCGCCAGAATTTCCACCATGCCATTCACATTGCGGTTAGAAATGATCACTGCTTCCGGCCCCATAGCATCGCGCAACTTGTGCAAGGCTTCCCGTGAACTTGGTGCGGTAAATTTTTTAACGTTCATCATCACTTCCTCTGCTCAACCGGGTTTGCACCCATCGGATAATTTTTCACTCACGACTTCAATGACTGCCAACCAGGCTGGTCACTTTAATGATTTTTGATTCAGGTACTTCATTTTGCGATAACACCCGCAACTGCGGCAGCGAACGCCGCAGGAAGCGTGCCAGCAACAGCCGCAATGGCGGCTGCACCACCAGCACTGGCGTCAGACCAAGCTGTTCCTGATGACGACTGGCCAGATCGGTTTGCGACAGAATCGTGTCCGCCAGTCCGGGTTCAAAACCGACCCCATCCGGGCCACCTGTCTGCAATGCTTGCATCAACAGCCGCTCCAGATGGGTATCCAGACTCATCACCGACATTTCATTGGTACCCGGGAACAGCTGCTGAACAATCGCGCGACCCAGCGCCACCCGGACCAGACTGGTGAGTTCATTCACATCCTGAGTCTGGATCACATGTTCGGACAGGGTTTCAATAATGCTGCGCATATCGCGGATATGCACACCTTCGGCCAGCAGGTTTTGTAACACCTTCTGGAACGACGACAGCGGCAACAACTTCGGCACCAGATCTTCCACCAGTTTTGGCGCATCTTTGGCCACATAGTCGAGTAACTGCTGCACTTCATTACGGCCCAATAATTCAGCCGCATGCGAGGTAATCAAATGATTCAGATGCGTGGCCACCACCGTACCGGCATCCACCACGGTATACCCCATGGCCTGGGCTTCATCGCGACGACTGGCATCAATCCACACGGCCGGCAAACCAAACGCCGGATCGATCGTGGCCCGACCTTCGAGCGTACCGCTGACCATGCCGGGATTAATCGCCAGGAACTGCCCGGAAAACGCTTCGCCGCTGCCCATTTCCACTCCTTTAAGGCTGATGGTATACGACGATGGTTTCAATTCCAGATTGTCGCGGATATGTACCGGCGGCGATAAAAAGCCGATATCCTGAGCAAACTTTTTGCGTATTCCCTTGATCCGTTTAAGTAACTCGCCACCCTGGGCTTTATCCACCAGCGGAATCAAGCGATAACCGACTTCCAGCCCCAGCGTATCGACCGGCAGCACATCCTGCCAGGTAGCCTCTTCCGATTCCACCGGCGGCGCCACCACCGGAATCGGCTCCGGCGTTTCCGCTTCCACCTTGGCGCGCTGAGTCAGCACATAACCACCGCCACCAAGTAAAGCGGCAAAGAACAGAAATGCAAAATGCGGCATGCCCGGAATAATGCCCATGCCACCAATAATGACGGCAGTAATCGTGAGCACCTGCGGTTTGGAAAACAACTGACTGATTAACTGGTCGCCGATGTTTTTATCACTGGCCACGCGCGACACCACGATACCGGCAGCGGTAGAAATAATGAGCGAAGGAATTTGCGCCACCAGTCCATCACCGATGGCCAGCAGAGTATAGTTTTTCAGCGCCTGAGCGAAATCAAGATCATGCTGCGCCATCCCCACCACCAGACCACCGACGATATTAATCACCGTCACCATAATCCCGGCCACGGCATCACCACGCACGTATTTACTGGCACCGTCCATGGCGCCATAAAATTCGGCTTCCTGCGCCACTTCAGTACGACGACGACGAGCTTCCTGCTCCGGAATCAACCCGGCATTCAAATCGGCATCAATTGCCATCTGCTTACCCGGCATCGCATCCAAGGCAAAACGTGCGCCCACTTCCGCAATCCGGCCGGCACCCTTGGTGACCACGGTAAAGTTAATGATGGTCAAAATCACAAACACCACAATCCCGACCGCATAATTACCGCCAATCAGAAAATGACCAAATGCTTCAATCACCTTACCGGCCGCATCCGGACCGGTATGCCCTTCGGTCAGCACCACCCGGGTTGAGGCTACGTTGAGCGACAGTCGCAACATGGTGCTCACCAGCAACACGGTTGGAAATACCATAAAATCGAGCGGCTTGACGGTGTAAAAACTGGTCAGCAGCACCACAACGGCAAGTGCAATATTGAAACTGAAAAAGATATCCAAAACAAACGGTGGCAACGGCAACACCATCATCGCCAGAATCATCACGATCAGCAGTGGTGCCGTCATCGCCTGACCGCCAGCCAGACCACTCATCCAGGCAGGTAATTTCAGACTATCCATCGAACGACTCCGTCATTTTGGCCTGCTGTAAATGGATTGCCACCAGTGAGGTTGGATCGAGTTCTTCCGGCACCGGAATATCTTCAGGCCGGGTCGGTGCCATGCCACCATTAACTTTATAAGCGCGCAACTGAAACACATACGCCAGCACTTCGGCCACCGCGGTATACAAGGCTTCGGGAATCTGGCTGTTCAGTTCAGCATGCGCATACAGTGCCCGTGCCAGCGGCGGTGCTTCCATTAAGGGAATATGATGTTCAGCCGCCAATTCACGAATCCGGGCAGCCACCAGATCACTGCCTTTCGCCACCACCACCGGCGCATTCATACCACCTTCGGTATACTTCAGCGCCACGGCATAGTGAGTTGGATTGGTAATGACCACATCGGCGGTAGGAATTTTACTCATCATGCGACGGCGTGCCATTTCACGCTGCTGCGAACGGATCTTGGCTTTGATTTGCGGATTACCGTTGGATTCCTTGGCTTCCTGAATCACTTCCTGGCGGGTCATCTTCAGTTTATTGGCATAGCTGCGCAACTGAAACGGCACATCGATGGCCATAATCACCACCAGACCACTGGCAATCGAAATAAAACACATCGCCACCAGATGTCCCAGATGCGCCAGTCCCTGTTTGGACGGCTCCGACATCAGACCAAGAATGGCATCATAATTATTGAGCATCACCCGGTAAGCCACAAAACCGACAATCAGTGCCTTGCCAACGGCTTTACCCAACTCCACCAGCGAACGCATCGAAATCATCCGTCCCAGACCGGCCATCGGATCCATACGTTCAAAATTGGGGGCAATCGCCTGAATCGAAAACAGCCAGCCACCAATCAGCGCCGGGGTAATCAGCGCGGTGACGATCAAAATCCCGCCCAGCGGTGCCAGCGCGATGAGCAGTTGCAGCACCTGCTCGCCCTGAATCGTGGTTAACCGTCCCAGATCAAACGCCAGGCTGCGGTCAAAATGCATCGAGGTGGCCAGCATCAGACGCAAATGCGCCACCAGATTATCTCCGGTCAGCCACAAACCAGCACCGGCGGCCAGCAACAGCGTACAGGTACCCAATTCACGCGAACGTGGCACATCCCCCTCTTCCCGCGCCTGCTCAAGGCGGCGCGAACTCGCGGGTTCAGTTTTTTCCAGGCCACTTTCTTCTGCCATGACTCACTCCAGGGATACCGTGCCATAATTAAAACTATACAGGCTCGATTATTGGTGCCAGAGCACCTTTCCCATCGGATGAATAAAGGCGCGAATACCCTTTATTTTGATTTTTAAGCCTCAGATGACTTGTTTGCAGGACAATAATTTAGCAGGCAGGGTGTATTACGCCCGTCGGGCTGATCACACCCTGCCTGCTGCGTCGTTCCCGCGTGCCTTTGGCGGGAATCCAGCGGCTTTCGTTATCAACACCATTTCTTCCCGGATCTCCATCGGCATGTCGCGGAAAATGCGTTTATCCATGATATTGAGCATACTTGAAACTGCAGGTCGAAATTCCATCTGTCCCAAAATATCCCGTTCCAGATCAATGCCGGGGGCGATTTCTATCAACTCCAGCCCCGAGTTGATCAGACGAAAAACACAGCGCTCTGTGATATACAAAACCTGTTGGCCACGTTCAAATGCGTATTTCCCGTTAAAGGTGAGTTGCTCAACCTCGTTGACAAACTTCTTCAGCTTTCCCTCTGTTTCTATTTTCAAAATGCCGTCGTTGATCGACACCAGCAAATTACCGGTTGTAAATGTGCCGACAAACGCGACTCTTTTCGCATTCTGGCTGATATTAATGAAGCCACCAGCGCCGGCCAGATGCGCGTCGAATTTGCTGACATCAAGGTTCCCGCAAGCATCCGCCTGCGCCAATCCGAGTATCGCCAAATTGAGTCCGCCACCATCGTAAAAATCGAACTGATAGGGCTGGTCGATAATCGCTTCCGCATTGATGGCAGCACCAAAACTGAGTCCCCCGACCGGAATACCACCGATAACCCCTGGTTCAGCAGTCAGCGTCATCAAATCAGCTATCTTTTCCTCGCTGACAACACGGGCAACACCTTCCGGCATGCCTATGCCAAGATTAACAATGTCATTGACCCTGAGTTCAAGTGCTGCCCGGCGCGCAATAATTTTTCGCTCAGTGAGCAACATGGTCTGACTCGCAAAGGCTGGCGCTTTGACCTGACCGGAATAAGCCGGGTTGAACTGTTCGCTGAATGTCTGCATGTGATACTCAGGCTTTTCGGCGACGACCACGTAGTCAACCAGGATGCCTGGAATTTTCACCAACTGCGGATTAAGCGAGCCATGTGCGGCAATACGCTCGACCTGAACAATAACGATCCCACCCGAATTGTGCGCAGCCATCGCGATCGACAGTGCATCGAGCGTCAACGCTTCTTTTTCCATGGTGATATTGCCGTCAATATCGGCCGTTGTCCCACGGATGATCGCAACATGTATCGGAAAGGATCTGTAAAAGAGATATTCTTCACCATTAATGATCTTCAACTCGACAATCTCTTTTTTCGTTTTGGAATTGATCTTGCCGCCGCCATGCCGTGGATCCACAAAAGTACCCAGACCGACTTGCGTGAACAAGCCCGGCCGGTGCGCGGCAATTTCCCGGAACAGTTGTGAGATAACACCCTGCGGTAAATTGTAAGCTTCGATGACATTGGCAAGCGCCAGATGTTGCAGTTTAGGTTCCAATCCCCAATGGCCTCCGATGATGCGCGCCAGCATTCCTGCATGACCGAAGTGATTAAGGCCACGATCTTTGCCATCGCCCTGACCGGCTGCATAGACCAGGGTTAAATTGTGCGGGCTACCTGCCGACGATAACTGGTCCAGACCAAGAAAGCGCTGCTCCAGAGAGACAGCAATATTTTCGGCAAACCCGATACCGATAAATCCGCCGGTGGCAATCGTATCGCCATCCCGGATCAGGCGAGCTACCTCGCCGGCGCTGTCTATCTTGTTGCGCTTACCTGTGCTGCGTGGGGTGTTTGCATGAAGTTGCATCTTGGGACTTTCATTTTCCATTTTCATTTTGCGGCGCAAGATAATCAAAGACCACCTCACCCAGGTCGAGCGTCAGATCAGCAATAAAATGCACGGCAGACACGACTGTTAACACCGGCAAATCTGCCACCGGGGCCAGCGCATGCGGATGCAGCTCCAGGCTGCACGGCCCGGTCCATGCGCCGGCAAGCGTTACCTCGGTGGTGTAATAGCGTACCAGCTCGCAAATGCGCGCTGAACCGTCGACGTGTGGAATAATCTTCAGCAAAAAGTTGGGTGCCGCCAGCGAAGCCAATACCGCCGTCTGGTCAGCCTGCCGATGTTTGAATCCCATCGTTGCGGTCGCGATACGGATTTTTCCATAATCCAGAGTGCCTGATAAGGTATCGATTTCAGTGTGCAGCGTCGGGTAGGCAAGTTTTTTTGGAAAGCCCCACAATTCGCGACCAGCGGCGATGGGAGGATGGTCATTGAGGTACATCGCATGCGAGTAATTACCCTGTTGACCGCGCAAGCTGACAGGGATAACCTGGCCGGATTCTGTGTAATCGCCAAAGCCGGTCGAATCTGGCATACGGATAAATTCAAACTTGACCAACGGCTCAGTTATTTCCAGTGGCTCCGGCACCACCGCGCGCAAGGCGTCAATATCCGTCAGGTAGGTAATGACGAGAAATTCGCGCTTACAGAACCGATACGGGCCTCGCGGGAAAGCGGGGCTCGATAACGGCATAGCAAAGGCATTCGCTTTAATGTAGTCGATTTTCATGTCTGGTTTGTCCTGGCAACCACAAATTAATTTAACTTAACCTTAGTTGCGACCCGTATTCTGTGCGCTGGCACACAGTAAGCATCTGCATGCAAAACTTGTTATAAAGCACTCTCACCCGCTATACTGCCTAAATCGAGGACAGCCCGTCTCCCGATCCACATCCTCACCCCAACCTCCCCAGATGATAGAGCGACTCTTTTCCAGCGCAGCTACTTCGCACCCGTTCAGGCGCATGGATATCCTCGCCGGTCTGTCAGTGGCGGGCATTTTATTGCCGGAAGCAGTGGCCTATGCCGCCATTGCCCACCTCAACATACAAGCTGCCATCTGCGCTCTGCTGGCGGGCTTGCTGTGTTATGCCATCCTGGGTGAGAGCCGGTTTGCGATTGTCTCGCCCACCTCTTCCTCATCTGCACTGGTGGCCGCGGCCGCTTTTTCGCTGCTCCCCGCCAACAGTGCGGAACAGGCGGCGCTGAGTTTTGCACTCGTGATCCTGACCGGTGGCGGCTTGATTGTGCTGGCCTTTGCCCGCCTCGGACGTCTGTCAGCCTTCATTTCGCGTCCGGTGCTGCATGGCTTTTCTTTCGCTCTGGCGCTGACCATTATCATCAAACAATTCCCCATCATTCTCGGCATCCATGCCAGTGGCGCTAATCCCTTTATGCTGTTAGCTGCCATCGGGGTTCAATTTGCCATCTGGTCGTGGTGGAGTCTGGGTGCCGGGGCCTTTGCCCTGCTGTTGCTGCTGGTGATCAAACACTACTCACGTCTGCCGGGCGCCTTTATTGTCCTCACTCTCGGGATCGGTCTGGCCTTTGGTCTGGATTTATCCAGTTACCACATCAGCACCGTGGGCACGTTTGAACTCAACTGGCCACATCCGGGCCTGCCACACCTGCCGCTGCAAAAATGGCTCGATGCGGCAGAAATCGCCGGTGGCTTGCTGGTGATTATTTTTGCCGAATCCTGGGGCAGCATCCGCAGTCTGGCCATCACCCACGGCGACCATGTTGAACCTAACCGCGAACTGTTTGCTCTGGGCAGCGCTAACCTGCTGTCCGGCCTGATTCAGGGCATGCCCGTTGGCGCAGGCTTTTCTGCCAGCTCGGCCAATGAATCGGCCGGCGCCAAAAGTCGCTGGGCTGGCGTCATCGCCGCGCTATGTATACTGTTACTGGTGCTGACCGGCAAACCACTGATCGAACACATTCCCGAACCGATACTCGCCGCTGCCGTCATCGGTGCACTGCTGCATGCACTCAATCCGCGACCACTGCTGGCCCTGTGGCGCATGAACCGCGATCAATATCTGATGCTCGCCGCACTGATCTCGGTCTTATCCTTTGGCATGCTGCACGGCATGCTGATCGCCGTGGCGCTGTCGATTGCTTCAGCCATCCGCACCTTCAGCCAACCCTCGGTGCGCGAGCTGACCGAACTCAATGCCAGCCGCAACTATGTCGACCATGAAAACCATCCGGAAGCCAGACTGCATCCGCACATCCTGATCTTGCGCCCGGAAGAACCGCTGTTTTTTGCCAGTATTGATGGCATTCTCGATGTGGTCAAAAGCAAAATCGGCCAGCGTAGCGATTGCCTGATCCTGATTCTGAGTCTGGAACAAAGCAGCGACCTCGACAGCAGCGCGACTGAAAGCCTCATGGAACTCAGCAGCTATCTGGAAAAGCATCAAGTCATCACACTATTCGCCCGCGTCAAAGATCCAGTGCGCCAGTTACTCAGTGATCAGGGCTATGATAACAACCACCTGTTCTGGAGCGTGGCCGATGCTGCCGAACATGCCAAACAACATCTTAAAGAAACCTCACCTTGACTACGCCTGTCAGCTTCGCCCAACTGCAACCGGAAACCATACTCGACGCGGTCGAACATCTGGGCTTCATCACCAATGGCCGCCTGCTGGCGCTCAACAGTTATGAAAACCGTGTCTATCAGGTCGGCATTGAAGATGCCGAACCGCTGATCGCCAAATTTTACCGACCACTTCGCTGGTCGGATGAGGACATACTGGAGGAGCATCACTTCGTCAGTGAACTCGTGGAACAAGAAATTCCGGTAGTTCCCGCCATGATCATCAAGCAGTCCACGCTACAGCATTTTCAGGGCTTTCGCTTAGCCCTGTTTCGTCGCCATGCCGGCCGGGCGCCGGAACTCGACCATGCCGACACCCGCGAATGGCTGGGACGCTTCATCGGTCGCATTCATGCCGTTGGCGCCGTCGCGTCCTATACACAACGACCGACGATTGACATACAAACCTTTGGTTATGCCGCGCGCGAATTCCTGCTCGCGACTGACTTCATCCCCGCCGACCTGCTCGCCGCCTACACCGGCACCACCGATTTGCTCTTCGACGGCATTCAGCGCAGCTTTGAGCGCGCCGGTGATGTGCGCCAACTACGGCTGCATGGAGACTGCCATCTGGGCAATGTCCTGTGGACCGAAGCCGGTCCGCATTTTGTCGACTTTGACGACAGCCGCATGGGACCAGCGATTCAGGATTTATGGATGCTGCTTTCCGGCTCACGCCGCGACATGAGTGAACAATTATGCGATCTGCTCAGCGGTTATGAAGATTTCCATGACTTCCATCCGGCCGAATTACATCTGGTGGAAGCCCTGCGCAGCTTACGTCTGCTGCATTATTCAGCCTGGTTAGCACAACGCTGGGAAGACCCCGCCTTCAAAATGGCCTTCCCCTGGTTCAACACCGCCCATTACTGGCAAAACCGCATCCTGGAACTGCGCGAACAATGTGCCCTGATGGACGAAGCGCCGTTGCAAATTTAAGCAAATAACCTCAATCAACCTGAACCGAGCGGACATTCCATATAAAAATTGCACTAAATCCACAAAAATGTGAACGCGACCCTGACTTATTTGCTAGCATGTCGGCTTATTGCCGCAAACTACACGGCGACATGCAATACTACTTACTGATACAAGAAAAATAGCCAACTAAATTGGGCTGTGTGCAAAAATGAACCTGAGTGTCGCTTTAAATGGCTACTGATAAAGAATTATCCGATTTTCTTGAAAACATAGAGAGACGTGCCTTTAAACAGGCCATCTATGCGGTGCGCAATGAAGAATCTGCGCTCGACATCGTACAGGATGCCATGATCAAGTTATCTGAAAAATACGGCGACAAACCTGCCGTTGAACTGCCTATGCTGTTTCAGCGGATATTGCAAAATACCATACTCGATTTTTTCCGGCGGGAAAAAGTCCGCACCACCTGGGTTAGTTTATTTTCCAACATGAGTGTGCGCAAAGATGGCAATGATGATTTTGACATCCTGGAAAATTTTGAATCCGAAGAAGGCTCAGAAGCCTCGGAATCCAGCGCTGACAAGGTCGAACGCGAGCAAATTCTCGGCATTCTGGACGGAGAAATACAAAAACTGCCAACACGTCAACGAGAAGCGTTCCTCATGCGTTACTGGGAGGACATGGATGTTGCTGAAACAGCCAAAACCATGGGATGCTCCGAAGGTAGTGTGAAAACACATTGCTCTAGAGCAACTCAAGCCCTGGCCAAATCGCTAAAAGCTTTAGGAATAAAATTATGAAAAACACAATCGACAACGCACAGGCAAACACCGAACTCGAATTTGCCTATCAGGTACGTCGTGCACTGGACGAGCAGCTCACAGCACTCCCGGCCAGTACCACAGACCGTCTGTATGCCGCCAGAAAAATGGCGATTGCCCGTAAAAAACCAAACACGGTGTATGCAACAGCGCCGCGCTTTGCAGGTGCTTTTGCCGGAGCTTTAGGCGCTGGCAACCCCTTCGATGAGTCACTGAGCTGGCTCGGTCGGGTTGGCATCGCGATTCCTTTACTGGTTCTGATTCTGGGTGGCTTTGGCATTTACCAGCTCGAACAAGAACGCCGCATCAATGATCTCGCTGATATAGACACGGCCGTATTAACCGATGAATTACCCTTGTCCGCCTTTCTGGATCATGGCTTTGAAACCTATCTGAGCAAACACGGAGAATAAGTGTGGGGAAACTGTCTCACCAAACCTGTTCATGGATCAACCGCTCCCTTCTGGGTATCGGCCTCATCACCTGCCTGTGCTGGCTGACGCTGGTCAACCCGGGACATGCGGTGGAAACGGCCAAACCGCTTGCCACCGCGCCTGCGGTTACAGGTGGCTGGAACACACTCACACTGTCTGAGCAACAGGCACTCGGCCCACTGCAAACAGAATGGAACCAGTTAGGCCCTGATCAAAAAAAGAAATGGCTGCTGTTTGCCAGCAAATACCAGCAAATGAAGCCAGAAGAACAGACGCGCGCACAGGAAAAAATGCAAACCTGGGTCAAACTGACTCCAGAACAGCGTCTGGCTGCGCGTGAAAACTATCTGCGCTCCAACAATCTGCACCCGGACCAACGCAATCAAAAGTGGCAGGAATACCAGCAACTCACTGATGAACAAAAAACCCAGTTGGCCAGCCATCCGGAAAAGAAAAAATTAATCACCGCTCTGCCGACGCCGGCTGAGAGCCGTGAAACCAAATTGCAACCGCTGAAAACCCCGCACAAATCTGCTGCAGCACCTGCTCCCGCACTGGTTCCGTCGGCAGCACCGGCTGCAGTTCCGGCGTTACTCCCAGCCAGCGCCGGCAGTAGCTCTGCCATCCAGACCACGAAATAATCATCTTGCCGACCACCGCTACTCCGCCATTTGCCAGCCTCAAAACCCGTTTAATCTGCATGGTGTATGAAGCCATGCTGTTATTCGGCATCGGTTTTTCTGCCATCTTTGTTTTTCAACTCAGCACCCAGAGTGTCGATCCGGCACGCCTGAACATTTGGCGTCAGCTGTATTTGTTTATGGTCGTCGGACTGTATTTCACCTATTTCTGGCGCCGCAATGGCCAAACTCTGGCCATGCAAACCTGGCATATCAAACTGGTTTCTGCCGATCAGCAACCGCTTTCCTTCAGACAGGCCTGGTTGCGCTATTGTGCGAGCTGGATGTGGTTTTTGCCAGCACTACTGGGCGCCTATGTACTCGCCCTTCATCAATGGATAACTCTGCTGGCACTGCTGGCGACCAACATGCTGCTTTGGGCGCTGGCCAGCCGACTCGATGTCGATGGACAGTTTTTGCATGACCGCTTAGCCGGTACACTGATCATTACCGTCCCCAAAAAACCGCGCATTGCCGATACTGAATAATCCGGCGTCGTGTTTCACAGCAAAAAAACCGCATTTCCCCAACTAAATTGAGGCATCTCTAGTTTTATTGCACTTATCTCACTTAAAATGGCGGGCAGTCCTTGCGTCATTTACTAACGAGATAAATATGCAACAAAAAGCCCCACGCCGCACCCGCGAACGCATTTTGGAATTATCACTGAAACTGTTCAACGAGTTTGGCGAACCCAACATCACCACCACCGTGATCGCCGAAGAAATGACGATTTCCCCGGGAAATCTGTACTACCACTTCCGCAATAAAGATGACATCGTCAATTCGATTTTCACCCAATTTGAAGAAGAAATTAACAAAAAACTCGCCTTCCCCACCGGACGCAAAGCTAATGTGGATGATATCTGGCTGTATCTGCATTTAACCTACGAATTAATCTGGCGCTACCGCTTTTTTTATCGCGACCTCAATGATCTGTTGTCGCGCAACCGCAAACTTGAACTGAACTTCAAGCTCATCCTGGCACACAAAATCCGCGTTGCCCAGGAACTGTGTCTGGGGCTGCGCGAAGATGCCGCATTTGAAGGCAGCGACACCGAAATCGATGCGCTGGCTACCAATATGGTGGTGCTGGCAACCTATTGGCTATCCTATGAATACGTGCGCAATCCGCGCAAATATACCGAACAGGAAGCCATGTCAGATTCACTGGTACGCGGCTGCTATCAGGTCCTGGTGCTGATCACCCCCTATCTGCGCGGCGAAACCCGGGTGCAGTTTCAGCAAAAAACCCAGGAATATCTGCTCAAGCTCAACCGATGAAATCGATTTGTGTCTACTGCGGCTCCGCCCCCGGTCATTCGTCTGGCTACGCGGATGCGGCGCGCGCACTGGCACAGGCATTGGTTGATCACAATCTCCATCTGGTGTATGGCGGTGGTCATGTCGGTCTCATGGGTATCATTGCCGATGAAGTACTGCGACTCGGCGGCGAAGTCACCGGTGTCATTCCCACATTACTGCTCGACAGGGAAGTCGGTCACCAAACACTGACCCGACTACACATCGTTAAAGACATGCACGAACGCAAAGCCATGATGGCAGCGCTGTGCGACGGCTTTATCGCCATGCCCGGCGGCATAGGCACACTGGAAGAATTATTTGAAATGCTGACCTGGAAGCAGCTCGGTTATCATCAAAAACCCATCGGACTGCTCAATGTGGACGGTTTTTATGATGGTCTGCTGAGTTTTCTTAACCATACCGTCACAGAGGGTTTTTTAAAGCCACCGCACCGCGCCCTGCTGCTGCAATCACACCAGCCGGATGACTTGATACGGCAACTCCAATCCCATCAACATTCCCCCTTGGCTCACCACAGTTAATTCTGTGACATTATTTCCACACGCAAATAAATACCGCATGCGGCGTGAATCTGAGCTCAAAATACAATAAAATCAGTCTGCTACCGCGCTCAGACCGGTAGCAACAACAAAAAATAAAACCAACAATGGAGCAAGCATGAACTCAAAAGGAAAAATAATTTCCGCCGGCTTACTGGTCGCCGCGGTAGCAGCAGTAGGCTGGCTGGCGATATCACCACCGGAACTGTTCCGCATCGGCACCAATTACAGCGCCAAAATTGTCTGCACCAATGTATTTGTCGCCGGGCGTGATGAAGCTGACATTTTAAAAGTCGATGTACAGGCACCAGGTAACCCGTTCCTGAAATTAATCACCGTCAAAGTTGATCGCGACAACAAATTGGTACATGCCAATCTGCTGGGCTTTATTGGCAACGGTCTGGCCGTATACCGTCCAGGTACCGGCTGCGCCGCTATTCCTGACGGCGACATTAAAACCGCCAGTGCCTATCAGTACACTCCCCAGGCGATAGCCACCCCATCAGCACAACTCGACTGGCCAGCGGGTTCCAGAGAACTGACTAACGACAAAATTGAAAGCATCATCGGCCAGGACAATCTGACTGGTCCAGGCATTCGCGCCGTGGCCGTGATTCATCAGGGAAAACTGATCGCCCAGCACTATAGTCCGGGCTTTAATCAACAGATTCCACTCATCGGCTGGTCCATGACCAAAACTGTCAATGCTGCTCTGGTGGGTTTGCAGATACAGGCCGGCAAATTATCACTCGACCAGCGCAATTTATGGCCGACACTGTCGCCTTCCGACGGACGCGAAAACATCACCCTGGCCAATCTGTTATCCATGACGAGCGGCTTGCATTTCAATGAAAATTATGGCGACGTATCCGATGTCACCCGCATGCTGTACCTCGAACCGGACATGGCAAGCTTCGTACACAATCAGGCATTGGAACATCCACCAGGCACCTTCTGGAATTACTCCACCGGCACATCCACCCTGCTGGCACGTATCTGGCAGCAAACTGAACCGGCTGGGGCGCTCGCTCTACCCCGCGAACGTCTGTTTGCCCCGCTGGGCATGGCGAGTGCGATCATCGAAGCCGATGCGCGCGGCAATATCGCCGGCGGCAGCTATATGTATGCCAATGCTCAGGACTGGGCTCGCTTCGGCCAGTTCCTGCTTCAGAATGGCGCCTGGAATGGTCAACAGCTGCTGCCTGAGGGTTTTGTTGAAATCATGCATACGCTCGAACCCGCTTCCAATGGCGAATACGGCAAAGGACAGTTATGGGTGCAGGGCCCGCCGGGTAAAGACAGCGATGGCAGCAATCCCGATCTGCCGTTCCATTTACCGGCGGACACCTACTGGCTGCAAGGCCATGACGGCCAGTTCGTTGCCATCGTGCCGTCTCTGCAACTGGTGATGGTGCGTCTGGGACTCACACCGGATCAACTGCATTATCAGCCGCAGGCTATGCTCGCTGAAGTCATCAAGGGATTAAAATAAGACGATGAAAACCGACTACCGCAGTTTTGCCGAATTTTATCCGTTTTATCTGGGTGAACATCAAAACACCATCTCGCGTCGATTGCATGTGATCGGCACGAGTCTGGTGTGCGTTATTTTCCTGTCAGCCCTATTCAGCAATCATTTTCAGTTATTATGGCTGCTGCCACTGGTCGGCTACAGCTTCGCCTGGGTCGGACACTATGTATTTGAAAAAAATCGCCCAGCCACTTTTCAATATCCGCTGTACAGTTTGATGGGTGACTTCACCATGGCCTGGCAAGTCATTAGCCGCCAGATCGCCTGGTAACAGCAACTCCTTCTCGTCCGAACAACCTGGATTTACACACCATGTCAGCCACTTCTTCCGCCAGCCCGATTCCACAACGACTGCAACTGCTGCGCCAGCACATGCGCAACAACGATATCGATGCCTGGGTTATCCCTTCGGCCGATCCGCATCTGTCGGAATACCTGCCGGAACGCTGGCAGGGACGCGCCTGGTTTTCCGGCTTCAACGGTTCGGTCGGCACCCTCATCGTCTGTGCCGACTTTGCCGGTTTATGGGTCGATACTCGCTACTGGGTTCAGGCGGAAGCCGAACTCGCCGGTTCCGGTGTGCAAATGATGAAAATTTCCTCGGCCGGCGCCTCAGACCACATTGACTGGCTGGCAACCCATCTGAAATCCGGACAGAGTGTCGGTATCGATGGCATGGTGCTCGGCTTAGGCACAGCGCGACAAATGAATCAAAGCTTAGCCGTCCAACAAATCAAACTCATCACCTATGTTGACATGCTCAGCGCCGCCTGGCCCGGCCGCCCGGAACTGCCACACCAGCCCGTGTACGAACATGCCGCACCCTACGCGGTTTTGCCGCGCAGTGAAAAACTGGCTCAGGTCAAAGCCCGGATGCAGCAACTCGGTGCTGAATGGCATTTAATTTCCTCCCTCGATGACATTGCCTGGCTACTGAATTTACGCGGTGCCGACGTCAGCTACAACCCGGTATTTTTAGCCCATCTGCTCATAGGCCCGGAGCATACCGAACTGTTTATCGGCAGCGGAAAAATTCCGGCCGAACTACAGGCCAGTCTGGCACAGCAGCACATCGCTTGTCGTGAATATGGCGAAATTACGGCAGCACTCGAAGCACTCGCTGCCAATGCCACCCTGCTCATCGATCCGCGCCGCGTGACATTCGGCATCGTCGAATCCTGCCACACGAGCGTAAAAAAAATCGATGCCATCAATCCATCGACCATGCTCAAAGCCTGCAAAAGCAACGCTGAAGCCGACTTTATCCGCCAGGCCATGGAACAGGATGGCGCTGCGTTGTGTGAATTTTTCGCCTGGTTTGAGCACGCCATTGGTCACCAGACCATCACGGAAATCGATGTCGACACGCAAATTTGTGCCGCGCGCGCCCGTCGTCCGGGCTTTATTTCTCCCAGCTTTGGCACCATCGCCGGCTTTAACGCCAACGGTGCCATGCCGCATTATCACGCCACCCCGGAATCGAATACGGTGATTAAAGGCGATGGTCTGTTACTGATCGACTCCGGTGGCCAGTACCTCAATGGCACGACCGACATTACCCGTGTCGTAGCCATTGGCAACCCCAGTGCCGAACAAAAACGCGACTTTGCGCTGGAATTAAAAGCCGTCATCGCCCTTTCTGTCGCCCAGTTCCCGACTAGCATCCGCGCTCCGCTGCTCGACGTCATCGCACGCGCTCCACTCTGGGCCGCCGGTCTGAATTATGGTCATGGCACCGGCCACGGCGTCGGATATTTCCTCAATGTGCATGAAGGCCCGCAAAACATTTCCTGGCTGACCCCAGTCGAAGCTCACACTGCCATGCTGCCCGGCATGGTCACCTCCATTGAACCGGGCATTTACCGTCCCGGCCAGTGGGGTATCCGGATTGAAAATCTGGTCCTCAACGTCCCGGCCGAATCCAGCCAGTTTGGTGACTTCCTGCGCTTTGAAACCCTGACACTGTGCCCGATCGACACCCGCTGCCTGGATAAGACATTGCTCAATCAGGCCGAAACCGACTGGCTCAACCATTATCACGCCACCGTCCGGGAACGTCTCTGCCCACTGGTCAGCGGTGCGGCCCTGGCCTGGCTGGAACACAGTACAAAACCAATTTAACGACTTATAACTGTTATAGATAACGTTTTAGCAGGGTATATAAGCGCAGCGTAATACACCAAGTAGCTAAGAGTTACGCTCAGTGGTGTATTACGCCTGCGGCGTGACACTCTGCGCAGACTCCTGATGTATAATGGCGGGTTCAATTCAACCTACAGCGCAAAAAATCATGGAAGCAGAACGCATCAACAGTATTTCCGGCTTGTTATCGGATTTGACCCATCGTGAAGCAGAACTTCGGAGGTATCTTTGACTACGATATCAAGTCAGAGAAACTCGAGCAAGTCAATGCAGAAATGGAAGATCCAGCTATCTGGAACGACCCGAAAAAAGCCCAGGATTTAGGCCGCGAAAAAAAATCGCTGGAAGCCATCGTGCACACGCTGACCAAAATCGACGCCGACCTGCGCGACGCCAGTGATCTGTTTGCCATGGCCAAGGAAGAACAGGATGACGCTACGCTCGAAGCGATTGAATCCGATGCCGATGCTCTGCGCCTGCTGGTTGAAGGCATGGAATTCCGCCGCATGTTCAACAATCCGATGGACCCGAACAACTGCTTTATCGATATTCAGTCTGGCGCTGGCGGCACCGAAGCCCAGGACTGGGCCTCAATGATCCTGCGTCAATATCTGCGCTATTGTGAACGCAAAGGCTTCAAGGTTGAAATTCTCGAACAATCCGACGGTGAGATCGCCGGCATAAAAACCGCCACCCTCAAAGTCGAAGGTGATTACGCCTATGGATTTTTACGTACCGAAACCGGTGTACACCGTCTGGTTCGCAAATCTCCGTTTGATTCTGCCAATGGTCGTCACACCTCATTCTGCTCGCTGTTTGTTTATCCCGAAGTCGATGACTCCATCGACATCGATGTCAATCCGGCCGATGTCCGGGTCGACACGTATCGCGCCTCCGGTGCCGGTGGACAGCACATCAACAAAACCGATTCCGCTGTACGCCTCACCCATGGCCCCTCCGGCATTGTCGTGCAATGCCAGAATGACCGCAGCCAGCACCGCAACCGGGCCGAAGCCTGGGATATGCTCAAAGCCAAACTGTATGAACTGGAATTACGCAACCGTATGAGCGAACAGCAAAAACTGGAAGATTCCAAAACCGATGTCGGCTGGGGTCATCAAATCCGTTCCTACGTACTCGATCAGTCACGCATCAAAGACTTGCGCACCAGCTTTGAAACCGGCAATACCAAAGCCGTGCTGGATGGTGATCTGGATGGATTTATCGGCGCCTCGTTAAAACAGGGCGTGTAATTTCCAGTCATCAGCAGAGCAATTAACCAACGGCCAGCGCTGGCCGCATTTGAAAGAGCATCATGAGCAATCAACCGACCGACAACCCGACTGACACCGCCAACGAAGAACTCTCCGTGTTTGCCGAAAGGCGTGCCAAGCTGGCGGCCCTGCGCACTCAGGGCGTGGCCTTTCCGAATGACTTCCGTCCGACCGACAACTGCGCTGACCTGCAAGAAAAATACAACACACTGTCACGCGAACAACTCGAACCGATGGAAGTTGCCGTTTGCGTCGCTGGCCGCATGATGCTCAAACGCGAAGCCGGTAAAAAAGCCGCCTTCGCCACCATTCAGGATGCTTCCGGCAAACAGGCAGATGGCCGTATTCAGCTCTACATCACTCAGGACAAAACTGGCGAAGACGCCATGGAAGCGTTCCGTTCTTACGATCTGGGTGACATTCTCGGTATTGAAGGCGTGTTATTCAAAACCAAAACCGATGAACTCACTATCAAGGTCACCAAGCTGCGTCTGCTGACCAAATCGTTGCGTCCGCTGCCGGACAAATTTCATGGTTTGGCCAATCAGGAAACCAAATACCGTCAACGCTATGTCGATCTGATCATGAGCGAAGCTACCCGGCGCACCTTTAAGGCCCGCACTGCCGCCATGAGTTCGATCCGCCGCTTCATGGAAGACCATGCCTTCATGGAAGTGGAAACACCAATGCTGCACGTCATTCCCGGCGGCGCGGCGGCCAAGCCCTTCATCACCCATCACAACGCACTCGACATGCAAATGTTTTTGCGCATCGCACCGGAACTGTATTTAAAACGTCTGGTTGTTGGTGGTTTTGAACGGGTGTTTGAAGTCAACCGCAACTTCCGCAACGAAGGTGTATCTCCGCGCCACAATCCGGAATTCACCATGATGGAATTTTATGCCGCCTACGTCGATTACAAATGGCTCATGGATTTCACCGAACAAGTGATCCGCAAAGCGGCCATCGATGCCCACGGCACCGCGGTACTCACCTATCAGGGTCGTGAACTGGATTTAAGCAAGCCATTCCAGCGCCTGACCATCGTCGGCGCGATCAATAAATATGCACCGCACTACACTCATGAACAATTGCATGATGTCGCTTTCGTCACCGCCGAATTACTCAAATTCGGCGTCAAGCCGTTCAGCACTTCCGGTCTGGGCGCACTGCAACTGGCGCTGTTTGAAGAAACCGCAGAAGCACAGCTGTGGGAACCGACTTACATCATCGATTACCCGGTCGAAGTTTCCCCCTTGGCGCGCGCCTCGGATGCCCATCCGGACATCACCGAGCGGTTTGAACTGTTCATGACCGGACGTGAAATTGCCAACGGCTTTTCCGAGTTAAACGATCCGGAAGATCAGGCGGCACGCTTTAAGGCCCAAATGGACGCCAAAGAAGCGGGCGATGAAGAAGCCATGTATTATGACGCTGATTACATCCGCGCACTTGAATACGGTCTGCCACCGACCGGCGGCTGCGGCATCGGTATTGACCGTCTGATGATGCTCATTACCGATTCGCCCAATATTCGTGACGTGATTTTATTTCCGCATTTACGCCGCGAAGATTAACCTTTCCAGGATAACCCATGATCCGGATTTTGATTGCAGACGACCACACCATCATGCGCGAAGGTTTGAAGCGCATTTTGGAAGGTGAAGAAAACATACTGATCGCCGCCGAAGCCGTCGACGGTCTGGATGCGCTGCAAAAACTCCGGGTTGGTGGTATCGATCTGATTCTGCTCGATTTATCCATGCCGGGCCGCAGCGGCGTCGACCTGATCCGCCAGATGAAAGAAGAATTTCCCAAGCTGCCGATTCTGATTCTGACCATGCACGAAGAAGAACAGTACGCCGTGCGCGCCATGCGTGCCGGCGCTCATGGCTATCTGACCAAGGAAAGCGCCGGTCTGGAACTGGTCAAAGCCATACACCGGATTTCTTCCGGCCGACCGTATATCAGTCTGGCTGTAGCCGAACAACTGGCCATGAACTTAATGCCCGACACCGTGCCTCTGCCACACAAAACCCTGTCCGACCGGGAGTTCGAAATCTTCCAGTTACTCGTCCAGGGCAAATCACTGACAGAAATTGCCGATGGCCTGTTTCTGAGCGTCAAAACCGTCAGCACCCACAAAACCCGCATTCTTGTCAAAATGCGCATGAAAAACATCACCCAGCTGGTGCAGTACGCAGTAGAACATCAACTGCTGAGTAATCACAGCTAATCCCCCTCATCGCCGGAGAAACGCGGATTAAATCTGGCAATACAGCGCCCTGCATCCTAGAATGAAGCAGCGGCAATTTGCCGCCCCTTATTCAGGACACCATGAGCAATCCCACGGAAAACTTATCCCGGATTACCCTGTACTATCGGCTCGCACTGCTGATGCTGTTCGCCATCATCGCCAGCGTCATTCTTTATGGCTCGACAGAACAACAACTCATCTTACGCATCCTCATACTGGCCTGTAGTGTGACACTGGCGTGGTTAATCTGGAATCTCCGTCGCATTATTTTCAACATGCTGGGTGGCAACATTACCGAATTGCAGCAGCAAATTTCGCACTTGGGGAATGGTAACTTCAGTGCACCCAGCAACATTGGCACCAGCAATCCTTACAGCATATTCGGCCTGCTGGCCGAAACCCAAAGCAAGCTCAAGCGCATGGATGTCGAGCGCAGGCAGGCCGAAGTTGCCATGACTGAGAGCGAACAGCGTTTTCATCTGGCCATTACCGCGGCCAATGATGGCCTGTGGGATCGTTACGTGGGCAAAGACAGCGTGTATTACTCCCCCCGCTGGAAAGCCATGCTCGGCTATGCCGAGCATGAATTGAGCAACATCTATGCATCCTGGGAAGGCAACCTGCATCCGGAGGATGCGCATCAGGTACTGGCCACCATCAATAATTGCATTACGGAAAATCAGGATCGCTTCCAGCACGAATATCGCCTGCGACAAAAAAATGGCCAGTACCTGTGGGTACTTGATCGCGGCATGATACAGCGTGACACCCAAGGCAACCCACTGCGTTTTATCGGCATCCAGACCGATATTAGTGCACAGAAATATGTCGAACGAATGAAAAACGAATTCATTTCCACCGTCAGCCACGAATTACGCACACCCCTGACCTCGATTCATGGCAGCCTGAAATTAATCGATGCCGGTGTCATGGGCGAACTGCCCGTCAAGGTGCATGACATGGTCAAGATGGCCAACAAAAACAGCCTGCGCCTCATCAATCTGGTGAATGAAATTCTCGATATGGAAAAACTCATGTCGGGCATGATGATCTTGCAGCAAGCCGAAGTCAGTCTGCCGAAGATACTGGCCGAGTCAGTGAATTTAAATAACAGCTACGCCAGCTCCTTTGGCGTGCGTTATATAGTGGCGGCGCAACCGTCAGCCTGCGTCGTCCTCGCCGACCCTGAGCGACTGCTGCAGGTACTCACCAACCTGCTTTCGAATGCGGCCAAGTTTTCTCCTCGGGGTGGCGTCGTCAATGTCCGCTACCTGCTCACCGGAACCCATGCACGCATCGAAATTGAAGACCGTGGTCAAGGCATACCGCTGGCATTCCGCAGCAAAATTTTTGGTGAATTCACCCAGGCCAGCAACGGCAACACCCGTCAGCAGGGTGGCGCCGGACTGGGGTTGAATATCGCACAGAAAATCGTCGTCAAAATGAATGGTGAAATCGGCTACCACAGCGAAATCAGCAAGGGCACCACCTTCTGGTTTACTGTGCCCCTGAAACCAGACGAATCACACTGATAAGCCCAACGGTTATTTACCTACCCTACCAGCCCGTCCAGTCTGTCAGACCTTCACGCTGATACAATTCTTTCCAGCTTGGACGTGTACGCATCAGCGTCGCAAAACGGTTCAATGCCGGCCATTCCAGTGCCGTGCGCGGCATATTGCGCGACCAGCGCATAAGCATAATCAACAGTAAATCCGCCGCGCTGAAATTCGCCCCCAGCAAAAAAGGCCCATGCTCACCCAGATGAGCATCGAGCTTATCCCAGATGCCCTCTATCTTGGCCTGCAGGGCGGCACGTTCCGGTGGCGTAAGCTCATCCCCACCCAGACTGGCCGGATAAAACCAGAAACGATATGTACTGGCCAGAGCATTACTGAGAAACACAATCCACTGATACCAGTCATTGCGTTCGGCGGAGCCAGGCAATGGTGCCAACCCGGCCTGCGGATGGCGATCGGCCAGCGCCATTAAAATGGCCGCCGATTCAAACATCGGCTTGCCATCAATAATCAATGTCGGGACCACGCCCAGTGGATTCAATTTCAAATACGACGCATCCCGCTGACCACCCGCAGCCAATTCCACCAGTTCGAGCTCATGATCAGCGCCAATTTCCAGCAAGGCCTGATGCACCACCATACTGGCGCTGGCTGGGGAATAATAAAGTTTATACATATAAACGCCTTAAAAAAATCTGATAGTCCCAATACCACACCCGGCATACAGCAAGCAACGCTCCAATAACCCGGATAGAAACACTATTTCCAAACAAAAACATAGTGCTGAGGCATGTAATCAGTGCAATTTATATCAATAAATAACTTCAAAAAATGCAACTTATTCAACCTGATAAAAATCCAACGTTACTCTATTTATTGATAAATCAAAGGAAAACTCATGATCTCTCCAACTCAACGATCGTACTCATTTATCTACGTGCCTCCAGCCTATCCACCTCTCGACAAAGTGATAGGCAGCGAGTTGAAAATTGACAGCCCCGAATACCGCTTCTGTTTTTCACAGCAGTTTCAAGGAAAAGAATTACAAAGATCATATCTCCTCCATCTGCTCAAAACGTATTACGTAGAAGACCTCGCCCAGCTGCCTGATTTTTCTCAGCAAAGTGAAGATTACAAAACCATGCTTGCTTTTTGCAGGAATCAGGTGAGCAACATCAACTCATCAAATTCGTTCAGCAGTGATGCCCTTGTCGATAATAAAATATCGGCACATTGCTCCTTTCACGGCGGCAAACTAAAAATCACCCTGCGACGACATCGTTGCTGTGTGCTGATTTAATTGATGTATTACGGAGTGAGATTAGTGCACTTTACAATCAATCTCACTCACTGGTGTGCGAATTTAATTTTTGAACGCGCGCAGGATGCTGTTCATCACCATAGAGACCAGTCCCGCCAGCAGACTGCCAGCCGTCACTTCCAATGCGCGTTTTAAAGCAATATTTTCTGCAATCGCAATGGAATTCTGTTCAAAGCCCGTCAGCAAAACAATCGCACCGGTAGCTACCGCCAGCTTCCAACTATTATGAACAGGTATCAAATAATGCATCACCAAGGTAATGATCACAATGCCGGCAATTAAGGTGACAAAACCAGAACCAAAAACCATCAACAACACGCAAGAAATACCGGTACCAATGAGTGTGGCCATAATTCGACGTACCACCACAGACTTGGTTTGATCATGTACGATTTCAGTACAGATCACGCCCGACAACAATACCCACAGTGGATCATGAAACCCGGATAGCCACGATCCCAGCATAATCAGACTGCTCACGATCGCCAGGGCAATTGAATAATGCAGTCCTGTAACATCAAAGGAAGAATTGGTTTCCATAGTCACCTTATCTGAAATTAATTACTGGCGGAGACCTAGAGATTCGCCTACACAAGCGCAGGCCGCGCAATCGCCTGCAGGCGATCTCCTCTACAAATAAAAATGCCCGCTAATGCGGGCATGTTTATTTTTGGCGGAGATCTAGTCCGCTAAATAACGTTCCAACGAATTCCATAAAACTTCGATAAATTCACTTTCTCATACGGAGAGTGTGACTCACCAATCCAATCGAGTCCAACCCACACTACTCTATTCCGATAAAAAATGGCATACTGAATGGCATACCAGACCTCCTCTATCGGAAATAATTTATGGCGACTCTTACCGATGCCAAAGCACGCAATATAAAACCTGACACAGGCATCTTGCCTCACGGTGGTGTCAAGGGACTCGCACTACATCCATCGAATACAAAAGGCTCTGGAAAATGGGTGCTGCGATTTGTAAGCAAAGTTACCGGCAAACGCCGCAATGCTGGGTTAGGAAGCTACCCACAGGTCAGTATTGCTGAAGCAGCCAAAAAAGCCATGCAGATGCATGAGCAAATCAAAAATGGTATCGATCCCCTGGAAGAAAAAACTAAAATCAATGCCCTTCCTAAAGCACCCACTTTTAAAGAAGCTGCTGAATTACTCCATGCTGAACTCTTACCGAGCTGGAAAAATGATAAACATGGTCAACAGTGGATTAATACGGTTACTCAGTTCGCATTTCCAATTATTGGCGAATTCAAACTCGATCAGATCCAACCACGTCATATTGCTGACGTACTGCGTCCAATTTGGCTTGAAAAGTCAGAAACCGCTGGTCGATTAAAGCAGCGAATTCATGCCGTTATGGCCTGGGGCTGGGCTCAAAATCACTGCCAATCAAATCCAGTTGATGTAGTGACCCATTTACTGCCCCAACAACAGAGCAAATCGGTCCGCACACAACATCAACCAGCAATGCCATGGGTTGCTATACCCAAATTTGTTGAAGATCAACTGCGCACTGCTAATCGCCACGACGTAACCAGAGCCATGCTCGAATTTCTAATTTTAACGGCTACCCGTTCTGGTGAAGTGAGGGGAATGACCTGGTCAGAGGTCGATTTTGACAACGCGATCTGGACGATTCCGCCAGAGCGCATGAAAGCAAAACTTCAGCATCGCCTCCCATTATCAAAACGTGCTATTTCGATTTTGAAAAATCAACTAGGTAAGCACAAAATTTTAGTGTTCCCCTCCCCTCGTAAAGAAGTTGAATTGTCCGATATGGTGCTGACCAGTTTTCTGCGCAGAGTAAAGGCTCATAGCGACTCACCAGACCGATTCGCAACGGCCCATGGCTTCCGGTCAAGTTTTCGGGATTGGTGCAGTGAGCACGGCATTCCACGCGATCTGGCTGAACGCTCCTTAGCACATACGGTGCAGAATAAAGTGGAAGCGGCCTACCATCGAACAGATTTGCTTGAGCAGCGTCGACCATTAATGGAAAAGTGGGGAGATTTTGTAGGTTGCAATACCATTCCGACATCTGTGGACAACTAAATTGCAATTAATATAATCCGATGGGATTGCAAACCGACACCTATGTGGAAATTATCATAAGTTTTATTATAGAAATATAGAAATTAAATTTACTAAATATA
>CAIOYD010000053.1 GCA_903862415.1 uncultured Oxalobacteraceae bacterium
AGGAGATACACATTATGAAAATTAAAGAAGTTATTGGAAGCTTAACGGCGAAACCAGCGCAAACCAAGCCTGTCACAATGCCAAAGCCAGTTGCGACCACCACACCTGTTACAGCAGTGGCAAACGCTGACAAAGCGCGAGTTGATGCGTTGAAAACTACGGCTGATGCTGCGAAAGATAGAGTTAAGAAGGAACAGGACAGGCAGAAGAAAATGAAAGCAGTTCAAACGTTAAGTTCTGCAACAGGAGCTGCAGGCGTACAAAGTTAGGACTGTTTACAAACGCAGTGCTGATAACAAAGTGATTGCTTAAGATGGAGTAACTGATTGTCAAATAGATTACTGTAGTATACTGGTGCCTTGTTCGTTGCGAAGTTTGTATTTTCGCTAATTCTATTGTGTTTGCCTACTTTTGGTTGTGCTGTATATGCGAAAATTAACATCGATTGAAATTTGTGCTGGTGCTGGTGGGCAGGCACTTGGATTGGAGATGGCAGGCTTTGAACATCTCGCTGCAATTGAGCTAGACAAGAGTGCTTGCGAAACGTTGCGTATTAATAGAAGTAGTTGGAATGTAATTGAAGCAAATGTTAACGAATTTTGTGTGAAAGATTATGTTGGCGTTGATTTGTTTGCTGGTGGCGTGCCCTGTCCGCCCTTTTCGATTGCAGGCAAACAGCTTGGACATTTAGATGAACGTGATTTATTCCCAGCTGCATTGCGAATGATTAAAGAATGTAACCCCAAAGCTGTATTGTTGGAGAACGTACGTGGTTTGTCTTCAGCTAGGTTTGCTGAATACAGAAGTAAAATTTTAGGTACGCTGTCTGAGCTAGGGTACAAGGCAGATTGGCGTGTAATTAATGCGTCTGATTTTGCCGTGCCACAACTGCGTCCGCGCTTTATACTCGTTGCGATAAAAGCAGAATTTGCGCCATATTTTAGATGGTCAAAGCCACTGTCAAAGCAAGTTAATGTTGGCGATGTTTTGGTTGATTTAATGAAGAGTAATGGCTGGCAAGGCGCGGAGGAATGGGCTTTAAAGGCTAAGTCTATAGCCCCCACAATTGTGGGCGGTAGTAAAAAACACGGTGGGGCTGATTTGGGACCGACTAGAGCAAAAAGCAAATGGAAAGAACTTCATGTTGACGGACGTGGAATTGCTGATTTTGCGCCAACGAACGAACATGCAAAAGAACATATGCCACGTTTAACTTTGCGTATGGCAGCGCGCATACAGGGCTTTCCCGACGAATGGCAATTTGCAGGAAAAAAGACAGCTGCTTACAGACAGATTGGTAACGCGTTCCCGCCTCCTGTCGCAAACGCAATTGGTTTAGCAATTAAAAATGCGTTAAATAAGAAAAAATTGGAAGGCAATGACGATGAATTATTTACTCTTGTTTAGTTTTATCGTTCAAAACTTTAAGCAATGCATCAGTTAAATCTTCGTCTGACAATTTGGAAATTTTGGGTGACAGGCTGATTGTTTTTGGAATAGTTAATAGTATTTTTCTGCCTGCATTTTCGGGAAAAGCCCAACTGCAATTTATACACGCAAGTTCACAAGCCTGGCACATTCTGCGTTTAGCGACATTACATTCATTGCAAATAGGCTGCCAGTTACTTAAATCTTCGCGTCCGCCGCGTGTTAAGGGAATTTTATGGTCAGCTTGTAAACCGCGTACCCCAGCTTTGGTTTGTTTTCCGCAAATGGCGCACTTATTATTTGCTGATGAGAACAGTTTTGTTTTTTGAGCTTCTGTTAAATAAGTTCTGTTAATTTGCTTGCCAATTTTATCTGACGCAAGTCTCCAGCAATGTTCGCCGTTAATATGTTTGGTTTCTAAGTCTAATCCTTCACTGTCTCTCAATTCTCTCAATCTTCTGTCAAAGTATTTTTGTTGACTAAGTTTAAGTAGCGCTGAGCTTGTAACCCATTCGCGCGGAAAACTGCTGCTGCTATCCCACAGCGCTTTCAGTAAAGCATGTTTTACTTCACTAAGTTTGATTGTTGCAATGAAACCGTTAAAAGTTGTTGGCACTGTGCGCATCCCGTTGCGTGTTCAATTGCCAAAATTTATCAGATTAGTAGAGTTTTGCCTACGATTAACATTGCGATGTTGTAACTAATGGCGATTATTGGGTTGGTTTTGTTGGTACTATTTCCTGTGCATACTGGTTAATAGGTGTACTGTGGTTGTAGATTTTGTTGCGCAGTGTGTAACTAAAAAAGTGTAAAATGTTGATATTAAACATTTTTTGCACCATTTAATTCTTAAATCCCATCAGTAAACTTACACAAAAGTTACACAGCACTATTGAATTGCTTTGAAAGCCTTTGTTTATGCGGGTTTTGAGTTGCGTTACTATTGAGTGGGAATAATTGCGATGAATGAACTGTCGTAGTCGTGTTGCTCATTTGGCGTAAGCCAAACAAAAAAACCCAATTCGGTCGCTGATCTGATTGGGTTTTTTTATAAGGCCAGTAAATTATCTGCGAGGACGTGTGCAATTAATTTCGATTTCATGATGCAGCTGTTAGCTTGGATTTACTTTCAAACTATTTCTATCAATTAAATTTTCTGTGCAAACTCGTAAAGTTCCATGTTTATCCAACACCTTTGAAGCAAGGTTATCAATTTTCTGTTTTTTAGTTTGTCCGTTAATGTTTACACTCGGGTCATTGTAGTAGTTGTGAGACTTCATTATCTCGGTGAAACTAGCGTTGTTCATGCTAATAATATTAGCAGCCAGGTTACTATTGTTATGAAGTTGTGAGTAATTAGATTTGCACGCGCATGCCATGCGGACGATAGGATGTATGGTATTGACAATGTAGTTATTATTTTGATCTTTGCGATAACTATAAATATTAAAAACCGAACCGGGATCATAGTTACCCTTATTTGCAAAGGCTAAAGTTTCTTGGTTTGCTAATGGGATGTCATCATGTGCCTGAGTTAGCAGCATTTGGTCATAGGATTCATTTGTATCGGGCTGCCCCCAAGAAGCCAATTCCGGTGGCGGTTCAAAAATCTTTGCTTCGGTAATGTTAATATCCCCTGGCCGATAATATTTGGTTAGCATCGGTTCGATGATGGTGTTTATTTGTTGATAGTTGATACCCTCCTCGCCAGTGCGATAAACAGGATTATTACGTTCGATTTCAATTCTTTTAAGGAGGTCAATTTCTTCTTGTTGCAAGGGTGGGAGTGACCTCGCTGTATTTAAAGTTAAATCTGAAAAAAGCAAAGTCTGGTGCAATATGGCCAAATCAGTCGCATCAAATTGTGGAGTGCCTATATTTTGCAGAGCATATTGGTACATAAAATAATGAATTTGCAAATCTTTGACGGTGATTTTTTTGTCGTCCCCTAAATTTTGCAGTGTTCTTTTTTCATGGTTTGTAAATAAATTTTTCAGAAAATTTATTCTGTTGTAGGTGGTGATTACATGCCCTATATGTAAGGTGGTATTGATGAGGTCATGGGTGGGATCAAAAATACGAGCGATAAGGTTATTGTCTTCGTCCATGAACTGATAACGAACCATTTTTATATTGAATTGATCTACGCAATTGTTGGTTAGTTCTAGAATGGAGTCCAGACCTTCTGGTATGCCACTCTGCGGAGTAGCCTCTGCGATCACATTGCAGCATGCTTGAACCATCGCTTGTTGAAGTTCATTTTTTGTTGGGGTTTGATAACCGTTCCTGCTTAATTCATCCACGCACTTGTCGTAGTTTTTTACCAATTCCTGGGCAAATTTTGCTTTTAATTCTTCCAGCGTATGGATGGAATAGGGCACTGGATTGCCTCGGTCATTCATGGTTGCAGTCAGCCTGTAACCTCCATCCGGATTTTGGGTTTGAGTAAAGGTAATTTGTGTGCCGTCAGGATAATGCGCCGTGAGAGTTTTTATAGTTGGGTCATTGGGATCTGGAACGATAGCTGTATTGACGATGGCTTTCATTAATTCAAAATTTTCCCAGGTTTTTTCTTTGGTCTGGACGGTGTCATGTATGTAATAACCCAAAGTGAAAAGTCCTGCTGAAAATAGCGCAAATAAATACCCGAATTTACTCAGAGTAGGATCTGTTGGATGCTCGCCGACGGCTTTGAGTATTCTTCCTGGTTGTGCATTGATTAGCCGATTGACTGTGTTTATTGTGCTCGTTGCCATAAGGATTCCTGACGATTAAATGGATAGGATTTATTTTCAAAATTGCAATTACACGTAGAGTAATTGCTTTATTTGAATCGATCTGTTGTGGTTAACCCTAGTTTGTGGCGAGCAGGCGTGGAGGATGGTGACGATGGCAATGAAGGCTTCATTGCCATTGGGATATCAGGAAATGATGCAGTTGTTTCTCCGTCGAGCGGATTTTAATTCTTCCTGGGTGCCGATGGTGTCTTGGAGTTTTATTTGACTTAAATGACTGTTAGTCAGATCTGCACCGGTAAAATTAGCGCCGCTAAAATCAACGTTGCGGACATGGGTTGAATCGAGTGTGGCATTTTTCAGGTTCGCATTGATCAGCGATGAATTTTTGATCCGTGCATTGCTCAGGTTGGCGTTGGCAAGTGAAGTGTTATTTAACTGAGTATTGAACATGGTGCTGTTGGCTAAATTGCTGTTATTGATTTGCGCTGAGCATAAATTACAGTCAGTCAAATCCAATGGCGCATTGTATTCATGGTTGCCGCCGGCTTTATATCTTACCCCGAGACGTTCTTGTTGGCTCCGGTTGACGCCGGTCAGTTTGGCCCTGGACAGATTGGCACCGATTAAGCTGGTATTTTTAATGATGGCATCGGTTAAGTTGGTGTCGCACAGATTGGCATGGTTTAAGTCACTACCCACTATGGTGACTTCACTTAAATTCAACTGACTCAGATTGAGATGGCTTAAATCGGCACCAACTAAATAAATATTGTTCAATAAGCCGCACTTGCTGATCTCAGTGAGCATTGTTTCTTTTAAATACAGGTTAATTTCCGGATTGCCGGTTTCATTTTGCGATTCCCTGATTAAAAAACAGAACAGCAATCCCCGTGCAAACGGGTCGGGGTTTTTGCTGAACAGTTCTCTTATTATTTGGCAGCCCTTAGCGTACAAGCTGTCGAGTTCGCTTTTCAGGCGCGCAGATACTTCCGGATCATTCATGGTTTGAATGACATTGTGCATCATGGCGGCCAGATCACTGGCGTTGGCGGTTTGGAGTACCCTCCACATGGCGGTATGAATGATACTATGATAGTTGTAACAGCCTTGTGTATAAATCGGCAGAGTAATGAGTTGTTTTTCGGGCAGCTTGCGTAACAGTTCAAACATCATTACTTGTTGGGGGGTGTTGGCATTTTCTGTGGCAAAAACATTATAAAAGTCGGGTGTGTCGGCTTTAAAAAAATTGCGGCTGGCAATTTGCTGCAGCGACTTGGGTTGAAAATATGCTTTGGGATTAAAGGGGGGGAGTTTGGGTGGATTCATAATATGTATTCCTTTTCATTTTAGGAGTTGAATGTCAAGGGTGGGAATCGGTTGATTCTGTTTCTGACGGGTTTTTGAGTTAAGGGATAGTGTTTAGTTGCATGTTGACGTAAAGAAGATTTTTATGGTCAATAACACCATGAAAACGATATTTTTTTGTGATGGTTCCGTGTTTCTGCCCCGGGTCGGAGCGCTTTTGGAAGCAGGGCTTGGGGAATGTTATAATCAGCGGTTAATTTGACAGCGATTTTCTTTCTTTAATTTAATCTGCGAGCCTGCCTTTGACTTATAGTGTGAAAGAGATTTTTTATAGCCTGCAGGGCGAAGGGCATCATGCCGGTCGTCCGACGGTGTTTTGTCGTTTTGCCGGTTGTAATTTGTGGTCGGGACGGGAAGTGGATCGTCACAAGGCGGTATGCCAGTTTTGTGATACCGATTTTTTTGGCACCGATGGTCCTCTGGGCGGTAAGTTCAAACAGGCCGAGCAACTGGTGGCGGCGATTGATCGTTTGTGGCCGGCGGATTACGCGGCCTTCAAGTATGTGGTGTTTACTGGCGGCGAGCCGCTGCTGCAACTCGACGCGCCGTTGATTGATGCCATGCATGCGGCCGGGTTTGAAGTCGGCATTGAAACCAATGGCACCAAGCCGGTACCTGCCGGTGTGGACTGGGTCTGTGTCAGTCCGAAAGCTGGTGCGGAGCTGGTGGTGCTGGGTGGTGATGAACTCAAAGTGGTGATCCCTCAGTCGGGTCAGGATATGCAGCGTTATGCGCAACTCGACTTTACGCATTATTTTGTTCAGGCCATGGATGGGGTTTTGTATTCTGAAAACATTCGCAAGGCAGTCGATTACTGCAAACGCTATCCGCGCTGGAAATTAAGCCTGCAAACGCATAAGCTGCTGCAGATTCCCTGAACCTTTTTTTACTATATAAGCCTTTACCGGCACCAGATTATGCTGACCATTACCCGAAAAATTGAATTCGATGCCGGACATCGGATTCCCGACCATAACAGCCAGTGCCGCAATCTGCATGGCCATCGGTATACTCTGCTGATCACCTTGGTGGGTGAAGTCGTGCGCCAGGATGGTGTGTCGGATAATGGCATGATCATGGACTTTTCGGATATCAAGGCCTTGGCGCATGAGCATCTGGTCAGTCTTTGGGATCATGCTTTTCTGGTGTATGAAAATGATCTGGTGGTGAAGGATTTTTTAACTACCTTGCCGGGTCACAAAACGGTGGTGGTGGATCGGGTACCTACGGTAGAAAATCTGGCTCAAATTGCCTTTGATCTGCTCAAATCGGTATATCACAATCGCTACGGCCGCACCCTGGCACTGCAAAAAATCACTCTGTATGAAACACCGAATTGCTGGGCCGAGATTAATGATGCCAGTATCCGTGACTGAGCCGGGCGTGTTGTCCGACCGGGATGCGCATTTCATGCAACTGGCGCTGGCACAGGCGCAACTGGCTGCGCTCGCGGGTGAGGTTCCGGTGGGTGCGGTGTTGGTCAAAGATGGTGTGGTCATTGCCAGCGGTTTCAATCATTCTATCGGACTGCATGATCCGGCTGCGCATGCGGAAATGCAGGCCTTGCGCGCGGCTGGCATCGCCTTGCAGAATTACCGTTTGCCCGATTGCGAGTTATATGTCACGCTGGAGCCATGCGCCATGTGTGCCGGTGCCATGTTGCATGCGCGGCTCGCACGCGTGGTGTATGGTGCCCGCGATCCCAAAACTGGTGTGGCGGGTTCGGTGCTGAATTTGTTTGATCAGGAAAAACTCAACCATCACACCAGCCTGACTGGTGGTGTGCTGGCCGATGAATGCAGCACCATGCTGAGCCAGTTTTTTGCCCACCGGCGTCAGCAAAAAAAATCGTTGACTATATAAATTTATGCCGACTGTTGCCATCATTGCTCCGAGTGGATATGCACCAGACGCTGCCAAGGTAGAGCGGGCATTGTCGCGCTTGCAGGCACGCGGCTGGACGGTGCGCAATCTGGTGCAGGCGGAGGATAAATATTTGCGCTTTGCCGCTGATGATGCTACCCGTTTGTCGCAGCTGTATCAGGCGGCCGATGATCCTGATGTTGATGTGGTGCTGGCTCTGCGTGGCGGTTATGGTTTGTCGCGTCTGCTGGAATCGGTCGATTTTGCTCGTCTGGCGGGCAGTGGTAAATTGTTTGTTGGCTTCAGCGATTTCACAGCCTTGCAGATGGGCATGCTGGCACAAGCTGGAGGTATCAGTTTCGCCGGGCCGATGGTGTGTGAAGATTTGGGTGCCGAGGAGTTTCCCCTGGCGACGTTTGAGTATCTGGAGCGCTGTCTGCTGGCTTCCGGCGTCGCGTATGAGTTCAGTGTGGCCGCGCCTGATAATCCACTTGTGCAGGTACAGGGAACTTTCTGGGGTGGCAATCTGGCGATGCTCACGCATTTGGTGGGAAGCCGGTTTATGCCGCAGATCGACGGTGGCATCCTGTTTGTTGAAGATGTGAATGAAAATCCCTACCGGGTTGAACGCATGTTGCTGCAACTGTTGCATGGCGGTATTCTGGGGCGGCAAAAAGCGCTGTTGCTGGGACATTTTACTAATTACAAAGCCTCGGATTACGATAATGGCTATGATTTTACTGCCATGCTGGCGTATATTCGTTCTCGTCTGGCGATTCCTGTGCTCACCGGCCTGCCCTTTGGTCACTGTGCCAACAAGGTGACGCTGCCGCTGGGTGTTGAGGCGGAGCTGAGCAGTACTGATGCTCAATTGAAGCTGAAATTCGCCGCTTGCCCGCAGGTGAAGCGCTGAGTTTGCTGCTATAATGTCCGGTTGAATTATTAACGCAAAAGGTTTTCTGTGCTCTCTACCGCAAACATCACGATGCAGTTTGGCGCCAAGCCGCTGTTTGAAAATATCTCGGTTAAATTTGGTGACGGTAATCGTTACGGCCTGATCGGTGCCAACGGTTGCGGCAAGTCGACTTTCATGAAAATTCTCGGTGCCGATCTGGAACAGAGTTCTGGCACTGTCATGCTTGATCCGGGTGAACGTCTGGGTAAGCTGGGGCAAAATCAGTTTGGCTTTGAAGACATGCGTGTGCTCGATGTGGTGATGATGGGTCATGTGGAAATGTGGGCTGCCATGACCGAGCGCGATGCGCTGTATGCCAAGCCGGATGCGACCGATGATGATTATATGCGTGCGGCCGATCTGGAAGCTAAGTTTGCTGAATATGATGGTTATACAGCCGAATCACGCGCAAGCGAATTACTCATGGGTGCGGGGATCGAAATTGCCCAGCATCAGGGTTTGATGAGCGAGATTGCACCTGGCTGGAAACTGCGGGTCTTGCTGGCTCAGGCACTGTTTTCCAATCCGGATATTCTGCTGCTCGATGAACCAACCAATAATCTGGATATCAACACCATCCGCTGGCTGGAAAACGTGCTCAATCAGCGTAATTCGACCATGATTATTATTTCCCATGATCGCCATTTCCTTAATCAGGTCTGTACTCATATGGCTGATATGGATTACGGTACGCTGAAAATCTATCCGGGCAATTACGACGAATACATGCTGGCTTCTTCTCAGGCACGGGCGCAACAGTTGTCGAATAATGCCAAGGCCAAGGATAAGGTTGCCGAGTTGCAGGATTTTGTGCGCCGTTTTTCGGCCAATAAATCCAAGGCGCGTCAGGCGACTTCGCGAGCCAAGCAGATTGAAAAAATTAAGATTGAAGACATTAAGCCATCCAGTCGGCAAAATCCGTATATTCGTCTTGAAGGTGAGAAAAAACTGCACCGCCTGGCCGTGGAAGTGCAGAGTATCGCCAAATCTTATGACCGCACCTTGTTTAAAAATCTGAGTTTCAGTGTCGAGGCGGGTGAACGAATTGCGATTATTGGTGCCAATGGTGTCGGTAAAACTACATTGTTGCGCTGTATCGTTGGTGGTGCCTCCGGCTTGCAGCCCGATACCGGGTTGATCAAGTGGGCAGAAAATGCCAATCCCGGTTATATGCCGCAGGATCCGACCGAAGAGTTTGCCAATGGCAAAGTGCTGACTGACTGGATGGGCGACTGGACTCAGGAAGGTGACGATGATCAGGCCGTGCGTTCGATTTTGGGTCGTTTGTTGTTCAGTGGTGATGAAGTCAAAAAATCAGTCAAGGTATTGTCCGGTGGTGAAAAAGGCCGGATGATGTACGGCAAATTGATGCTCGGTCGTCACAATGTGCTGTTGCTCGATGAGCCGACCAATCACATGGATATGGAATCGATTGAGTCACTCAATATCGCGCTGGAAAAATATGCCGGTACGCTGATTTTTGTTTCCCATGATCGTGAATTTGTTTCGAGTCTGGCTACCCGGATTTTGGAACTCAAGGAAAATGAAATTATTGATTTTCAGGGTACGTATGAAGAGTATCTGGGCAGTCAGGGGATTGAGGCGTAGGTTGGCAGCAGCGTTTCGCTATGCTGAAAACGCCCTTCGGGGCGTTTTTTTATGCCAGGAATAAAAACACGGTCGGCTTTTTATTGAAGTCGGGCATTTTTCCTTGCGCCAGCAGGGCTTTCCACTGAGCGATGGTCTTGCTCTGGATGGATTCGCTGGCTAAGGTCAGATCGGTGGCGATGCACAGTTCGGTGTTGGCTGCGCAGCTCTGGCACAGGGCTTCGAGCAGGGCAGCGTTGCGGTAGGGAGTTTCGATAAATAACTGCGTCTGTTTATCTTTGCGTGAACGTTGTTCAAGTTCTTGCAGACGTTTACTGCGCAGGCTGGCGTCGGTGGGCAGGTAGCCGTTAAAGGCAAAACTTTGTCCGTTGAGGCCACTGGCCATGACGGCCAGCAGTAAAGAGGATGGACCCACCAGTGGCCTTACCTGAATACCATGCTGATGCGCCATGCGCACCAGATTGGCTCCCGGATCGGCCACAGCTGGTACCCCGGCTTCTGAAATTAATCCGACATCATGACCTTCAAACAACGGTGCGAGCAAGTCTGGCAGTTCGGATGCTTTGGTGTTGACGTTTAATTCGCTGATAGCGATTTCCTGTAATGGTAGTGTCAGAGGAAAGTTGTTTTGCACCAATTTTAAGTAGGCGCGCGTGGTTTTAGCGTTTTCTGCGACAAAATACGCTAAATTGGCTGTAGTTTGCTGAACTACAACGGGAATTACGTCAAATAAAGGACGTTCTGGATGAGCTGAGCCCAAGGTGTTGGGGAGCAGATAAAGCGTGCCGGTTTGCATGGTCAGTCTTGAAAAGCGATTCGAGCGCAAATTATAGACGTAATTTGTCTGAGAACGGCATGACATCGTGGGAGGTGTGGATTAATTCATTGCTAATTGGCATCTTGTCGCCTAAAGTTTATCAGGAAGTAGTTCGTGTTCTACATTACCCCGGACGGATTATGCTTAAAGATATCAGCACTATTAGCCCCATCGATGGCAGCGTTTTTGTGACCCGTCATTGCGCCACGACCTCGGAAGTGCAGGCGGTATTGTCGAAGGCGACGTTTGCACAGAAAAAATGGTGCCAGTTGTCACTCGGAGAACGCAGCGCGCATGTGCAGCACGCTGTCGAGGTGTTAATGGAATCCAAAGGCGGAATTGCGGAAGAAATTACCCGCCAGATGGGGCGACCTATCTGTTTTTCACCGAATGAACTCACTCTGTTTGAAGAGCGTGCCCAGCATCTGATTGCGCTCGCGCCGGCGGCACTGGCCGATGTGTTGCCGGCACCGGTGCAGGGTTTGCAGCGACTCATGCGCCGCGAACCGCATGGAGTGGTGTTTATTATCGCACCATGGAATTTCCCTTTGCTTACTTGTGTCAACAGTCTGATTACCGCTTTACTGGCGGGGAATACGGTGATTTTGCGCCATTCTTCGCAAACGCCGCTGGTTTCGGAACGATTGGTAGAAGCGTTTCATGAAGCCGGGGTGCCTGAAGGTGTGCTGCAATATGTGCATACCACGCATGCGGATACCCGCCTGATCATGAAAGCGCCGGAAGTGGATTATCTGTGTTTTATTGGCAGCAGCGGTAGCGGTCTGATGGTGGAGCAGATAGAGTTGGGACGCTGCATCGGTGTCGGTCTGGAATTGAGTGGGGTTGATCCGGCGTATGTACGTGCGGATGCCGATATGGAGAAAACCGTCGATGCGGTGCTTGAAGGTGCGTTTTTCAATTCTGGTCAATCCTGTTCCGGTGTGCAGCGGGTGTATGTGCAGCGTCCCCGTTATCAGGAGTTTTTAGACCGGGCGGTGGTGGTGGCCAACAAGTATGTGCTGGGCAATCCACTCGATAAGAGTACCACCCTGGGGCCGCTGGTACGGTTGTCTGCGGCAACGATGGCGCGCGAAATTGTCGGGCAGTCGATGAGTATGGGGGCCAAAACCTTAATTTCCAACAGCAAGTATCCGCTCGACAGCATTGATACTCCCTATATGGCACCGCAGATACTGGCCGATGTTGACCACAGCATGAATATCATGAAAGAGGATTGTTTTGGGCCGGTGTTTGGCGTCATGCCGGTGGACACTGATGCCGAGGCAATTGCGTTAATGAATGACAGTGATTACGGACTGAGTGCATCTGTGTTTACCCAGGATGCGGCTGCCGCCATGAAGATCGGTGCGCAGATTCAGACAGGAAGTTTTTTAATGAACCGTTGTGATTATCATGATCCGGCGCTGGCCTGGAGTGGTGTCAAGCAAAGTGGTCGTGGTGTTTCATCAAGTGCGCTGGGATTTGCCCAATTGACCCGGGTGAAATCGTATCATTTACGTTTGTGGTAGGTGATTTTTTAAGGCAGTCAGCATGATGGCTCCACAAACGCGGTTGCGTCCCTGTTGTTTGGCCTGGTAGAGTTGTTCATCAGCCTGAGCGATTAACTGATCCAGACTGCCGGTTTCCTTTTGCGGCTTATTGCAGACACCCATGCTCACAGTGATGATCTGAGTATCTGGTGATGCGGCATGGGGAATTTGCAACGTGGCGACGTCTTGACGCAACTGTTCTCCAACCTGCATGGCGCCATCGAAATTGGTTTCTGGAAGCAGGCAGATAAATTCTTCCCCACCATAGCGCGCCACCATATCGCCAGGCCGGTTGACAGCGGATTTTAGTGTTCCTGCGACCAACCTCAGACAATCGTCGCCGCTCAGGTGGCCATAATAATCGTTGTAGCGTTTAAAAAAATCCACATCCAGCATGATCAGGCTTAGGGGAGTGTGGTTACGCTGCGCGCGATTCCATTCGGATTGACTGATTTCATCAAAATGGCGTCGGTTATGAATGCCGGTGAGTCCGTCGATATATGCCCAGTTGCGCAGGATATCGGATTGCGCTTTGAGAATCAGATGATTTTTGACTCTGGCCTGGACGATGCGTGCATTGATGGGTTTGGAAATGAAATCAACCGCGCCGACATCGAGTCCATGGGTTTCATCCTGTTCGCCGTGATGTCCGGTGATAAAAATGACCGGAATGTGGCAAGTAAGAGGATCGGCTTTTAACTGGCGGCAGACTTCATAGCCATCGATATCGGGCATTTCGATGTCTAGTAGCACCAGATCTGGTAAGTGCTGCTGACAGAGTTGAATCGCCTGCTTGCCGCAGGTTGCCATAAATACCTGATGGTCATCAGCAAATAACTGGTTCAACATATGAATGTTGTGCGGTTGATCATCGACGATCAGCAGCTTCGGTGGCACAGGCTGGATTATTTGATTGTTGGTGATTACATAGGGCATGATGATCTATGTGCTTTCATTTTTTTGCGTCTCTGCAGCGACAGGGATGCAGGGAAGCTCAACATAAAAACACGATCCCACATCGGTTTCGGTTGTGAAGCCGATAGAGCCGTTCATGCGGGTAATCATTTCGCGGGCGATGGCCAGACCCAGACCGGTACCGCCCTTGGTTCGGTTGTTTGAGGCATCGGCCTGAGAAAATTTCTGAAACACCTGATCGCGAAACTTCAGCGGAATACCAGTTCCATGATCGGTTACCGCAATGCGAACACGATCATCATGCTCGGTCACGGCAATTTCTACCTGAGCGTTTTGGGGTGAATATTTGGCCGCATTCGAGAGCAGGTTGGCCATCACCTGATGCAGGCGGTTGCTGTCAATATTGACCAGTGCGTTAGACGGATGGTCTTGTAGTTGGAAGCTTACATTGAGGCGTTCACCATACGCACGCAGTGATTCGATGGCGTTTTCAAGCACCGGTATGATAGGTTGCACACTGAAAGTGAAATCCAGTTTTCCGGCCAGCATTTTTTCCATGTCGAGTAAATCATTGATCAGGGTCGAAAGTCGCAGGCTATTTTTGTGCGCCATATCCAGCATGGCATGCATGGCTGGCGGAACTGAGCCGACGACACCGCCGATGACCAGGCCAAGTGCGCCGTTGATGGAAGTGAGGGGGGTGCGCAATTCATGGCTGACGGTAGAGATGAAATCGTTTTTCATTTGCTCTATACGACGACGCTCGGCGATGTCGCGCAGGATAACAATGATGAGTGACTGGCCACCGTGTACGCCATGGGATAGGGTAATCTCTATCGGAAATAGCTGGCCGCTGGCGTGCAGAGCTTCGGCTTCAAATTTGCTGACGCTGGAATTGTTGGGGTTGTTAAAAAATGTGCTTATATTCTGGCGCTGTGTAACTGCCAGCAGACTGGTAAGGTCAGTAGCGATCAATTCCTCAGTGCTGTGTCCGAAAAGCGTAGCGGCAGCCGGATTGGCGGACTCAATGATGCCCTCATTGTTGCAGGTCAGGATGCCATCGGCAGCGTTGTCGAGGATGGCTTTGGTGTATTGCTCACTTTCCTGTATAACGATTTTTTGTTTCAACAGGGTCAGTTGGGTTTTTACCCGGGCGCGTACAATTTCCGGATTGATCGGTTTGAGAATAAAATCCACCGCGCCCTGTGCCAGACCACGTACTTCCGATGCATTGTCGGTATTGGCTGTAATGAAAATCACCGGGATGTGACGCAGTGCCGGATCGGTTTTCAGCTGGCGTAAGATTTCATAGCCATCCATGACTGGCATGACCAGATCGAGCAGCACCAGATCCGGCAGACTGGCACGACAGATGGCCAGCGCCTGCTCGCCTGAGGTGGCCATTAAGACCTGATGGTCATCTGACAGAGTCTGATACAGGGTCTGGATATTGATGGCCTGGTCATCCACGACTAAAATACGTGGCAGTGGTAGTTTTCGAAGTGGCAGATTCATGTCATAACCCCTTCAACAGTAACTGGCATTGTTTGAGGGCGCTGGAAAAATCGAGTGCCTCGATGGCAGCTTCGAGTTTAAGCAGTTCGGGCTGGTCACTGGCATTGGCCCGCTGGCGTAACTCGCGGATCAGTTTTATGGCCGTCATGTCGGAGTTGTTGAGCATGACCGACAGCGATTCAATGGACGACTGCAATTGTCTGGCATGGAAATCGTCATTCGGCTGCTGTGTGCTGGCTGATACAGTCTGGCTTGCTTGCAGTATGCTGATGAGTTGCTGCAGTTCAGGATAGTTTTTTGTAATCAGTTGGGTTATTTTCTCAGCGGCAGTTTGTGCCTCCAGCGGACTGATATTGCCGGCAAATTGATGTTCTGCCCAGCCGGCCTGTTCCATGAGCGTGTGCAGACCTAGTGTGCCGGATAAGCCCTTTAAACTGTGCATTTTCTGTTTGAGTTGTACATATTCACCGTCCTGCAGATGTTGTTGCAACTGCTTGGGTGTGTTGAGTAGTTCAGACTCAAAGGTGACCAGCATGCGTACATAGAGTTCCCTGTTTTGGCCGATGCGGTTTAGCGCAGCGCTCAGGTTGACGCCGGCATTGTCTGCCGCATTTTGGAGTTGTGGTGAAATGCTGTCCGACGGTTTTTGGTTGCTGATCTGTTTCGCCGGCTGTCTGACATACTGCTGCAGGACAGTGACCAGATGGTTCAAGTCAAACGGTTTGCCAATATGCTGATTCATTCCGGCAGCCAGACATTCATCCCGATCGGAAGCCATCGCATTGGCCGTCATGGCAACGATGGGAGTGTTGGCAATGCCGTTGGTGGAGCGAATTTTTTTGGTGGCGCTAAAGCCATCCATGACCGGCATCTGCAAATCCATTAATACAACATCGAACGGCAGAGTCGTGTTGCTGAGGTAGTTGACTGCTTCAAGTCCGTTGTTGGCGATCTGGACATAAGCACCTTCACACTCGAGCAACTCCTGCGCGACCTGCTGATTGATGTGATTGTCTTCCGCGACCAAAATACGTATGCCGCACAGGCGCTGGTCACCGGAGGGTTTGTTCTGGACTGAGGATGCATAGCTGGCTTTGGCATCGATAACGGCGTTATACAACATAGATGCCGTGACAGGTTTGACCAGGTAACCATCGAGCAGGGACTGTTCCTGCGGGTTTTTTTGGTTGAACATTTCCCGTCCGTTGGCACTGACCATAATGACAACCGGCGGCAGACCTGAGAGGTGCAGATCCTGCATGCGTACACAGGTTTCCCAGCCATTGAGTCCGGGCATTTCCCAGTCGATAAAAATTACCTGATACGGGGATGTGCTGCGCTGCTGTTGCGTCAGCAGACTCAGGGCTTGCTGACCACTTTCAGCGACATCGACTACCCAACCCATCGAGACTGCCATACGGCTTAACAGCTGACGGGCAGTGGGATTGTCGTCCACAATCAAGGCATGCAAAGTTTGTGGATCTTTTGCGGCTGGCAGGATGGTGCTCGTGGTGTTCAAGACTGGCAGTGTAATGCTGAAATAAAACCGGCTGCCATAACCCAGTTGACTTTCGAGTTGGATGTTACCGCCCATGAGTTTGACAAAGTGCTGGCTGATGGCCAGTCCCAGACCTGTGCCGCCGAAACGGCGAGTGGTGGATGATTCTGCCTGAGTGAAGCTGTCAAAGATGGTTTGCTGATTGGCCAGCGAAATGCCGATGCCGCTATCTTTGACACTGCATAGCAGGGTAATGCTATCCGCAGTGTGCCCGGTTGCCTGGATGGACACGAGTACTTCACCGGCCTCGGTGAATTTGATGGCATTGCTGCACAGATTGATGAAAACCTGCTGCAGCCGCAAACTGTCCCCTTTCAACTCGGTGGGTATGGCGGGGTCGATATCGAACAGAATTTCCAACGGCTTGTTGTCTACATTGTTTGAGATGATGACTGCAAGGCTGTTCATCATCAGTTCCAGATTGAAGGTGTGCAGATCGAGCGCCATTTTACCGGCTTCGATTTTGGAAAAATCCAGAATTTCATTCAGCAGACCCAGCAAGGTACGGGCGGCATTTTCGGTCTTGACGGCATAGTCCATCTGGCGCGAATTGAGCTCGGTTTTGCGCATCAGGGTCAGCATACCCAGAATGGCATTCATGGGGGTACGCAGTTCATGGCTCATGTTGGCCAGAAACTGACTTTTAGCCAGAGAGGCGGCAATCGCGCTGGCGCTGGCATTTTTCAGAGTTTCTTCGGCCATTTTTTGCAGGCTGATATCGGTGTGAGTGCCTACCATTCGTAAAGGTAATCCCTGCTGATCGCGTTTAACGATCATGCCCCGTGTCAGGATCCAGATATAGCTGCCATCTTTGCACAGCATACGGTGCTGCCTGGAATAGGTGTTGCTTTGTCCATCAAGGCTGCTTTGGACTTCGGCCATCACTTGGGCAATTTCATCCGGGTGCAGGCGGTTTGTCCATTCGTTCAAATTGTCACCGATTTCGTTTTCGGCAAAGCCGAGCATGGCTTTCCAGCGTTTGGAGAGTTGTAATTTGTTGTTGGGTATATCCCAGTCCCAGACTCCATCGCCACTGCTTTCGATGGCAAAATTAATCCGTTCTTCACTGATTTTAAGTGCTTCCAATGCATTCTGAGCTGAAGCTGTTGCTAATGACAGAGCCTGTTCTACTTGCTTGCGTTCAGTGACTTCTTCAAAAATATAAAACCGGCCGTAGTACAAATCAAAATCATCGCGGATCTGGGTGGTGTAGCGCCGGACTGTACGCTGGTTGATAAATGGGATTTCATCTTCCAGGATGATGCGGTTGCCGCTATCCTGTAAAGGAATGCATGACTGCAGGAATGCTTCCGGATCAGCCAGCACTTTGGTGCAATCGGCATCAATGGCGTGATTTTTAAGTTGTTTGCGCCGCATGGCGTCAGCCAGATGCTCTATGCCCCAGATTTGACAAAAGCGCTGGTTAAAATACAGAATCTCATCATTGCGGTTGTCGACTACATAAAATGCCAGCGGGGATGAATTGGACATCATTTGCATGAGCGATTCATTCCAGCGCAAGACATCTTCAGAGCGTTTGCTGGCAGTAATGTCAGTGCGGATCGAGATGTATTTTTCGATCTGGTTAAATTCATTCATGAAAGGGGCAACAAAGGTGTCGACCCAGTACAGAGCGCCATTTTTTGCGCTGTTGCACACCTGGCCGCGCCACGGCTTGCCTATGGAAATAGATCGCCACATGTCTTCCCAAAAGGATGTGGGATGCATGCCGGAATTGACGATGCGGTGATTTTTGCCCATCAGTTCGTTGCGTGAGTAACCGCTGATGTTGCAAAAGGCATCATTGACTTCGATAATATTGCCAGCGCGGTTAGCAATCGACACGATGGCATGCTGGTTGAGTGTGCTCAGCAGGGCCTGACTGTCACGCAGCACTTTTTCAAAATTAATGGCTGCCTGCTTGGTAGCGGAGATATCCGTGCGGATGGAAATATATTTTTCAACCTGTCCATGGTTGTCTACATAGGGTGAAATGACGGTGTCGACCCAGTACAGCGAGCCATTTTTGGCGCGGTTACAGACTTCGCCGTGCCACGACTTACCTCTGGAAATATCCTGCCACATGGCAGTCCAGAAGTCTTTATCCTGAATGCCGGAATTGACGATGCGGTGATTGCTGCCGATCAGTTCCTCACGACTATAGCCACTGATTTTACAAAAAGCATCATTGACTTCGGTGATGTTGCCGGCACGGTTGGCTACGGAAATAATGGCATGCTGGTTGAGTGTGTTCAGCAGCGCTTCGCTGTCGCGCATGAGTTTTTGGGTGCTCTGATTTTCTGAAACATCCTTGTGCAAGAGACGGGATTTGAGCAAAAAGTGTAACCACCACACTCCGCTCAAATAAGCGCAGACGGCACCAAATATAGCACCGGCTATCTCGATGCTGGAATGCGGTTGTTGGTTGAAGGACAGTTGGTTATTGAGTTCTGCTACGAATAGTTGATAGGCCAGAACGGTTATTAGTCCCAGTAATAAAATTACGATAATGGTATTTTTATTGACTGGGAAGGTTACATTCATGGTCATTAACGTTAATTAAATTTTATTGACCGCCATGAATGAAAAGGCGGTGTAAGTGTGCTCTGAACGTTATAATCTGGGGTGTTATTTTGAGCATAGGATATGGCGAGAAATTTACCAAGAAAAGCGGTGGTTGGTGGCGATTATTGGCGTTTTCGGAACCCGGCTGTTCATCATTGTTGCTGGCCTGGCAGCAAATTGTCATGCTGAAGTCACTGAGCCGAACTATGCTGATAGGACTTAAGCTGATTCCTGTTATTTTGCCAAGTTGTTTTTTTAAAAATTGTGAACCGCAATGGATTAAAAAAGCGGATAATTGCGCTTCTTTTAAGCACTAATTTTCAGCGGCAAACCGCCTTGACAGACCGATTTCAGTAAAGTTACCCATTCGATGGAACATTCCCCATTCAGCGGCCAGGCATGGCAGCGTAATAATTCCGCTTCTCACCAGCCCAATCGCTGGGACTGGATGGCGATGCCGATTATTCTCGGCCTGATCTTTATGCTCGCCTTTGGTGCGGCACAAATGTCGACGCCGTATCAGGTAGGGATGCCGCTCGACATTACTCTGGACCCCTGGTATTTACCGTATTATTTACTGCGCACCACGTTGCGTATGCTGACAGCTTTGCTGCTGTCGCTGATTTTTAGTTTTGTGTTTGCTGCGCTGGCAGCGCGCTACCGTCTGGCTGAAAAAATCATGGTTCCGGCACTCGATATTTTGCAGTCGATTCCAGTGCTGGGCTTTCTCACCATTACCGTGACCGGTTTTATTGCCCTGTTTCCCGGCAGTCTGCTGGGCGTGGAATGTGCGGCCATTTTTGCCATTTTTACTTCCCAGGCCTGGAATATGGCCTTCAGCATGTATCAGTCGATGCGCACTGTGCCATCAGATTTGCGCGAAGCAGCGCGCATATTTCATCTATCATCCTGGCAGCGCTTCTGGCGGCTTGAACTGCCGTATGCGATGCCGGCGTTGTTGTGGAATATGATGATGTCGATGTCGGGTGGCTGGTTTTTTGTGGTGGCGTGCGAAACCATTACCGTCAACAATCATAATATTCAGTTGCCAGGTATCGGTTCGTATATTGCCTATGCAATCAATCAGGAAAATTACATCGCCATGGGTTGGGCGATTGGTGCCATGCTGATCGGTATTTTAATGTATGACCAGTTATTGTTCCGTCCCCTGATTGCCTGGGCGAATAAATTCAAGTATGAGCAGACGGGTGACCAGGGTGGACAGGAATCGTGGTTTTTAACACTCATGCGCCGCGCTAATGCATTGCAGGGACTCACTGAAGGGATGATGAATTTTTTTGAGCGCGGTCTGGCCCTGTTCAAGAAAAATTACGATGGCACTTCGATCATGGCGCGGCCGCAGCGTATCAACCCGACGGTTGAGCGCGTCAGTGACGCCATCATAGCTGCGCTGGTCATGCTGGCCATCTGGAAGATCACGACTTATATTCACAGTGCCGTCGGCTGGGGTGAAGTGTTGCGGGTGTTCTGGTATGGCTTTATCACCCTCATGCGGGTGACGATCATGATCAGTCTGGCGTCGCTGGTGTGGGTGCCTATCGGTGTGTGGATCGGACTCAATCCGAAGTATGCCGAACGCATGCAGCCGGTGGCTCAGTTTATGGCGGCCTTTCCGGCCAATTTCATGTTTCCGCTGGTGGTGATTGTGCTGGTGAAGTTTCATCTTAATCCGGATATCTGGCTCACCCCGTTAATGGTATTTGGTACCCAGTGGTACATTTTATTTAATGTGATTGCCGGTGCCAGTATTATTCCGACCGAACTTATTTATGCTGCCGATAATTTTGGCCTTAAAGGTTGGAATCGCTGGAAGCGGTTTTTGCTGCCGGCGATTTTTCCCAGTTTTGTTACCGGCGCGATCACGGCTTCGGGTGGATCGTGGAATGCCAGTATTGTGTCCGAATATGTGACCTGGGGACCGAATACGCTGACCGCCACCGGACTCGGTAGTTACATTGCCCAGGTGACCGCGACGGGCGATTTTCCACGGGTGGCCTTGGGCATTGCCGTGATGTGCGTATTTGTGACTGCCTGTAATCGTTTCATCTGGCGCAAGCTGTATCGCATCGCTGAAGAAAAAATGAGTTTTTAATCTGTGATTGAGTTGAATTAAAAAGGTTGATGAGAATGAGCCAGATATTAATTAATCTGAGTGGCGTAGGTAAAAATTTCAGTTCGGCTGACGGGTCGGAACGGATCGTGCTCGAGGGCGTGGATTTTACTCTGCAAGAAGGTGAAATCGTGGCCTTGCTGGGAAAGTCTGGTTCCGGCAAATCGACGCTGTTGCGGATTATGGCCGGCTTACTGCCCGCCGATAAAGGTCAGGTGACGTATCGCGGCCAGCAGTTGTTTGGCCCGGCGCGTGGCATTGCCATGGTGTTTCAGTCGTTTGCCCTGTTTCCGTGGTTGACGGTTCAGCAAAATGTGGAACTCGGACTAGAAGCCCAGGGTATTGCTAAGGAAGTGCGTTCCGAACAGGCTGAGGCTGCGATCGAAATGATTGGTCTGGCCGGTTTTGAAGGCGCTTTGCCGCGCGAGTTGTCAGGCGGGATGAAGCAGCGGGTGGGTATTGCCCGTGCGCTGGTGATGAATCCGGATGTGCTGCTCATGGATGAAGCGTTTTCTGCACTCGATGTGTTGACCGGTGAAACGCTGCGCAACGATATGCTGGAATTGTGGGAGAGTAAAAAAACTCCGATGAAAGGCATACTGATTGTTTCGCATAATATTGAAGAAGCGGTCATGATGGCGGACCGGATTTTAATTTTTTCCAGCGATCCGGGGCGTGTCAGAGCCGAGATCAAAGTATCGCTGCCGCGTGAACGTTCTGAAGATTCACCGGAAGTGCGTGCGTTGATTGATGAAGTGTATACCCTGATGACGGCCAGACCGGTTGAGTCCGATGCCAACGGTAAAGCCGAAGCCCAATATCAGGCGTATCGTCTGCCGGAAGCTGAAATCAGTCAGATGGAAGGCTTGCTGGAAATGCTGGCCGATGAACCGTTTAATGGACGCGCCGATTTGCCGCAACTGGCAGAAGAAGCCGGCTTGTCCGATGAAGATCTGTTCCCGGTATATGAAGCTCTGCGTCTGATCGGTCTGGTTAATATTGAACATGGTGATATTCATCTGACCAGTCTGGGTCAGCGTTATTGTCAGGCCGATCAGGCCTTCCGCAAACATTTATTTGGCCAGCAGCTGCTGCAAAATGTACCACTGGCCGCGCGTATTCATCACAGCCTGAAACTGGAAAAATCGGGCGAACTGCGCAAGGAACCTTTCCTCAATCTGCTGGAGGAATTTCTCTCAGCCGAAGAAGCCAAGCAAATGCTCGAAGTGGCGGTGGAATGGGGTCGTTATGGTGAAATGTACGAATACAACTACCACACAGGTATGCTTAAGTTGCCGGATGCCGAGTGATGGCATGATGACTAAAAAAATTCTACTGCTGTTATCGCTGACCGGTAGCCTGCTCAGTCATGCAGCCAGTTTGGAAGTGGTCGGATATTTTCCTTCCTGGAGTGTGGCTGATCCGGTGCCGTTCGAAATCAATGCACAAACAATTAGTGCGGCCAATTTAACGGTAATTAATTACGCCTTTCTGGATATCTGCTGGGATGGATTGCATGGCAATCCGGCCGTGACCAATAAAAATGATGTGCATGATTGCCTGGATAAGCAGGGTGAAAAAATCACTCCGCCGAATGGTTCGATCGTGCTCGGCAATCCGCTGTGGGATGCTGATGTACATGGTCGCGGCAAGAATAATCTCGCAAAATTGCTGGCACTCAAAGCGGTTAATCCGCAACTTAAACTGGTGGCTTCGGTGGGCGGCTGGGATTGGTCGAACCGCTTTTCTCTGACGGCAAGGCAGGCGCAGACGCGCGACAATTTTTCTGCTTCGGCAGTCGAATTTTTACGTGCTTCCGGTTTTGATGGTATTGATATCGATTGGGAATTTCCTACGGCCATCGGTGTGCCCTGTACACCGCGGCAGCAGTGTGATGATCCTGACGATAAAGCCAATTATGTGTTGCTGCTACAAACCTTGCGCCATTTTGTTGACCGCGCCGGTCGCGAAGATGGCAAGCATTATTTACTGACAATCGCGGCGGGCTCAACACCGAAATTTATTCATAAAACTCAGTCTGAGGCCCCCTGGCTGGCAGAGTTGGCTCACTCAGTGGACTGGATTAATCTGATGAATTACGATTATCACGGTCCATGGGAAAGTCGCGCTGGCCTTAATTCTCCTTTGCAAAGCGATGCGCTGGATCTGTCTGAAACCGCCGTGACGACGAATGCACAGGCGATGGTGACGCTGCTGCTGCGGTATGTGCCGGCACAGCAACTGGTGCTGGGGGTGCCGTTTTATGGTTACAGCTGGCCGGGTTGTCAGCCTGGCGCACAGCAGGATGGTTTATATCAGTCATGTCAGCAAAAGACGGCTGCGGAAGACTGGAGCTTTACCCGCCTGACGACGCAGGGTTATCTGCTTCTGGATGAGCATGGAGAGCACACCCGTGCAGGGCGTGGATTTACCCGTTACTGGAATCAGGACGGAGCCGTGCCGTATTTATATAATTCACTCACCAGGCAGTTCATCAGTTATGAAGATGAGCAATCCATTCATGCCAAGGACTTTTTCATCCTGCAGAATGGTTTGCTTGGCGCGATGTTTTGGGAGCTCAATGCCGACCGTGAAAAAATTCTCGGCACGGTGGTGGCACATGATTTACTCGATCAGGTCATTCACTGAAAATTTCTACCATCAAATTACGCAGCCACTGATTGCCCAAATCCTGATGATAACGCCCATGCCAGAAAATATTGGTTTGTAATTCAGGCAGTGGCAGTGGATGTTTGTGGTAATGCAGTCCAAAGTGGCCGGTAGCGCTTGCGGCCAGTTTTTGCGGTACCGTGACCAGTAAATCACTCTGGCTGATGATGTAGGGTACGGCGGTAAAGTACGGTACGCTGAATTTGACGTTGCCCAGCAGGTCGGCTTTTTCCAGTGCGAGATTAATCTGGTCATATGGGTTTTCTGCCGAAGCGACCAGCAATTGTTCTGCACCTTGCATTTTTTTAAGGGTGAGTTTCTGACTCGCCAGCGGATGTGCGGAGCGCATGAGTACCACATACTTTTGCCGGAATAAACGTCGCTGGTACAGCGCCTGCGGTACCTGACTGAATGCGCCGATGGCAAGATCGGTTTTTCCTTCCCCTAATTCGGCAACTAAATCGATGCCGGCACTGCGTCGGGTACTGATGCGTACGGCAGGTGCCAGCAGGGCGCATTGCTGAATTAAACGCGGCATGAAATACAGTTCGGCCACATCGGTGAGCACAATCTGAAAATGGCGCATGCTTGTTGCCGGGTTGAATTGTTCCTGCACGTTGAGTGCTTCGCTCAAGCCGTTGAGTGCCAAACGTATCGGATCAGCCAGCAAATCTGCAAATGGCGTGGCCTGCATGCCCTCTTTGGTGCGCACAAATAAGGGATCATCAAAATTGCGCCGCAGACGGGCGAGGGCATTGCTTACGGCCGGTTGCGACAGGTTGAGCACGCGCGCCACTTTGGAAATCTGCTTGTGCTGATAGATTTCATTGAACACCACCAGTAAATTTAAATCGAGGCTGTGCAGGTTTATCATGCCATTATAACCATTATTCATATTATCAATGGAGACTATTTTAGTATTGATATCGTAAAACTGTCCAGATTACTTTACAGTGTGATCATTCTGATGATTTGGGAGCCAGATTCATGACGCTGAATTACCTGACCGGCTTTGGTAATGAGTTTGCCACTGAGGCGTTGCCGGGTGCTTTGCCTGCAGGACAAAACTCACCACAGCAGGTTGCCTATGGTTTGTATGCGGAACAGATTTCCGGTACCGCCTTTACGGCGCCACGCAGTCATAATCGTCGTACCTGGACTTACCGGATTCGTCCGGCGGCCGTGCATGGTGAATTTGTGCAGATTTCCAATGGCATGATCGTCAGTGATTTTACACAGGTGGCGGCCACTCCCAACCCCTTGCGCTGGAACCCTTTACCTATTCCTTTAGCACCGACCGATTTTATTTCCGGCTGGGTAACCATGGCTGGCACCGGTTCGGCTGATGCGCAAAGCGGTTGCGCAATTCATCTGTATGCCGCCAATGCTGACATGATCGAGAGGTTTTTTTACAGTGCCGACAGTGAATTGCTGATAGTGCCGCAACAGGGTAGCCTGTTGCTGAAAACCGAGTTGGGTGAGATGTTGATTGCGCCGCAGGAAATTGCCGTACTGCCACGGGGCATTCGTTTTCAGGTGCGCCTGCCGGATGGTGTGGCGCGCGGGTATATCTGTGAAAACTTTGGTGGCGCATTGCGTTTGCCGGACTTGGGTGTCATTGGTTCCAACGGTCTGGCCAATCCGCGCGACTTTCAGATACCGGTGGCGAAGTATGAAGAGCGCGAAGGCGAATTTGAACTGATTGCCAAATTTAGTGGCCACTTATGGCAAGCCAGCATTGGTCATTCACCACTCGATGTGGTGGCTTGGCACGGCAACTTTGTTCCCTGTAAATACGATTTGCGGCATTTTAATACCATCGGTTCGATCAGTTATGATCATCCTGATCCGTCGATTTTTTTGGTTTTGCAGTCGCAAAGCGATACCCCGGGTGTGGACAGCATCGATTTTGTGATTTTCCCGCCGCGCTGGTTAGCCGCTGAAAACACTTTCCGGCCTCCCTGGTTTCATCGCAATATTGCGGCCGAATTCATGGGTTTGATACACGGTGCCTACGATGCCAAGGCCGAGGGTTTTTTGCCGGGCGGCTCCAGTCTGCATAACTGCATGACTGGCCATGGTCCAGATGAAGCGACGTTCAGCAAGGCGTCGGCCATCGATACCAGTATTCCACATAAGGTGGCGGATACCATGGCGTTCATGTTTGAAACCCGCACCTTATTGCGTCCAACCCGTTTTGCACTCGAATCGTCTCTGCGTCAGGCAGATTATGCCCAGTGCTGGCAGGGTTTGAAAAAACAGTTTACTCAGGAACCTTGATATGTCATCCCTCAATGCGACCCATAACCCGCAACTCAGGAGCTGGGTGAGTTCAGCCAATCTGCCGGAACAGCATTTCCCGATACAAAATTTGCCTTTTGGGGTGTTTCATACGGCAGGGCTTGCAGCCCATGTAGGCGTGGCCATAGGTGATATGATTCTGGATCTGGCCGAGTTGCAGCAAGCCGGTTTGCTGTCGTTGCCGGTGGAAGGTGCCGCTGTGCTGGTGGCGTCGAGTCTGAATGGCTTGATTGAACTTGGTGCCCCGGTCTGGAATAGTGTACGTGGCCAACTAAGTGCTTTGCTGGCGGCAGATAATCCGCTGCTGCGCGATGATGCTGCCTTGCGTGCGCGTGTGCTTGTGTCTCAGCAGGCCGCGACCATGCTGCTGCCGGTGACCATCGGCGGGTATACCGATTTCTATTCCTCCAAAGAGCATGCCACCAATGTAGGGTGCATGTTCCGCGACCCAAAAAATGCTCTGTTGCCCAACTGGCTGGAAATTCCCATAGGTTATAACGGACGCGCTTCGTCAGTGATCGTCAGCGATACGCCGGTACGCCGCCCGAATGGTCAAACCAAAAGCCCGACCCGGGAACGGCCGGAATTTGGTCCCTGTAAAAAACTCGATATTGAACTCGAAACCGGTTTTATCATCGGTCGCGGCAATGCGCTGGGTGAGCCGATTGCTTGTCAGGATGCGGAGCAGCATATTTTTGGTATGGTGTTGCTCAATGACTGGAGTGCCCGCGATATTCAAACCTGGGAATACGTACCGCTGGGACCGTTTAATTCAAAAACCTTTGCCACCACGATTTCACCCTGGGTGGTGACGATGGAAGCACTGGCGCCATTCCGTGTGCCCACACCCTGTCAGGAGCCTGCGCCGCTGCCGTATCTGCAGCATCAGCCCGGGGTGAATTATGGCATTGATCTGCAACTGGAAGTGACGCTCACACCGGAGCTGAGTCAGCAGAGCAGCACGATTTGCCGCAGTAATTTCAGGCATATGTACTGGAGCATGGCCCAGCAGCTCACGCATCATACTTCTTCAGGCTGCAATACCCGTGTGGGTGATTTGATGGGTTCTGGCACGATCAGCGGTTTGACGCCGGACTCCTGCGGCAGTCTGCTCGAACTCACCTGGAATGGTGCCAATCCACTGACGCTCGCTGATGGCAGTATGCGCAGTTTTATTTTGGATGGTGATGAGTTAACTATTACTGGCTGGGCGCAGGCTGCTGATTATCGCGTTGGTTTTGGTGTGTGTCGCGGGAAAATTTTGCCGGCGTTGAAGATGTAGTGGTGACAGTTTTGTGGTTGGTTCTTGGGAGCAGCCTGGCTGCTCCTTTTTTTATTGTTTTATTTAATGTCATTTCAAAATTAACTGGCACTCAAACCGGTAATAAACAGCATAAAGATCACCACCAAAATACTTGCCATGAGCACCAGCAAGCTGGTGCGCCACAGGGTGGAAAATGTGCCGAGTTGATAGGTGCCCTGAAGTTGCCGGAACATATGGATGGGCGGCGTCAGGACCAGTAGCACGATGGCTGTGGTTTCCAGATTAAAATGAAACAGGATCGCCACGAGCGAAATCAACAGCGCCATGAAGGACAGCGAATACAGGGAAAATACCGCATGGTCAAACATGCTGATGTCGTGGCGCCAGAAAAACATCAGCCACAGAAACGGCATCGACAGCGGCACCAGAATCAGGGCAAATTTATAGGCGTAATTTTTCAGTTTGTATTTAAATAGTTCGGGATTTTCTGTGGCATGTTTTACTGCGCGGCTAATCCATGCAGTGCTGATGATGCTTTGATTATTGTTGCTTGTGGCGTTCTCCAGCAGTTCTGCCGGGTTGGTTTTCAAGGTTTGCTCCATTTTATTTTGTTGCAAAATTTTTTCTGCCAGATTCGCCTGCAACCGATTTTTTTCATCACCACTGGCTACCTTGATGTCTGCCTGCAGTTCGCTGATTTCTTGTTTCCCTTCCTCGATAATTTCCTGGGCAGTTTGATCAATGCTCAGTTTGAAATCAGTCTTCGATGGATGACCATCCTGATTCACGCTTACTGGCGGCGCTGAAAATGAAAACACAAAAAACATAAAAAACACGGTAAACAAAAACAATGCCAGCGGCGAGATGAAGCGCACGCGTTGACCGTCAATAAAGCGGCGGGTTAATTCCCCCGGAAAGGCAATCAACATTGGGATAGTGCGCCAACCCTTGGCATCGAAATGCCATAAGCCGTGGGCCACTTCTTCGATCAGATGCAGCAGTGAATCTGGAATGTGGGCAGACTGGCCACAGGCGGAACAATAATTGCCGCTAATGCTGGCGCCGCAGTTAGCACAGGAAACCGGTGCATGCTCTGCTGTGACCTGGGGGGATTTGTGCTGTCGGAATTTTTTCGTCAAACGCATGGTGCCGGCCCTTTTGAAAGTTTGCACGATTGTGCCGTAACTGGGCAAACCACTCAAGCAAATAATGACGCCGCATAAAAAACGGGCGCGATATACCATCGCGCCCGTGTCGAAGAGCGAATTGCTTTAATCTGCCGAAAACACCACTTTGACAGAAGAGTCAACGGCACTTTTTTCTATATAGCCGATGGCATTCAGATTGGTTGACACCAGTTTTTTGACTTCACCCGAATTGGCAACCTCTTTTGGAGGTGTACCTTTACCGGAAAACACCAGACGGGACCAGGCGGATTTCACCTGGGCTTCACTCTTGCCGGTGACCTTATCATAAAAATTGCCGCGTATGCCGCTGCCAGATGCCTGATCCAGCGGCAGGGCAGTGGAACCCGACGGGAATTTGTCTGATTTTCCCAGAAACACCGAGGAAACCTGATCGGCATTCATGGCCGCTACTTCACTTTTAGCACCAACAACCACCGCGATTTGGGCCAAGGCTGATTGCGTGCATAAAATCGTGACGCAAAGAATTACTGTTTTGATGAAATTTTTCATTGTAGTGGCCCCTATTAAAATACAAAATCAACACATAGACTGATGAGGTTCACGCTGGTGGCGCTATCAAATTTACCTGTTACGTTGGTGAAATGTTGAAATCCAGCCGACGAACCTGCAGGAATACGAATCTGCTGGTATTCAGCTTTAATGTCGTAGTTTTTGCCGGCATCCCAGCGCACACCGAGGGCCGTGCCTTTATCAGATTGATCACCGAGTACACCATTATTGACGGCATCGACCAATTTAACTACCAGCGGTTGAAAAGCGACGATTGAGCTCGTTGGGTAAGGGGTAACTTGTTTGATACTGTTGGTAGTCCGTTGTGAATAGCTGATATACGGAGTGAATTTATCGACCCGATAACCGAGAGTGGCGTAAAAGGCAGTCTGATCCTGTACATAGGCGGATTCAGTTTTACGTTTGGTGATTTCGGTATTGATGATAATTTTTCCCATATCGAGCACAGCACCGAGTCCGGTAAAGCTCCCATATTTATTGTTGACAGAAATATCCTTGGCAACCTGTCCTAATGATTCGAGGCCGGGAATGCCGCTGCCGAGAATCAGGTTGGAAGTCAGAAAATTGAAATTGGCAAGTCCTACGCCATCGGCTTCCAGGCGGGCTTTCATTTTTCCGAAACGCACCGTCAATGGGCCATTTTCAACTGACATATTCAAACCAACAATGTTGTGCAGTAAGAAAGTAATGCCTGGTTGGGTAGTGGTAGCAGAGCGTCCCATCCACAACTGGCTGTTAAGTACGGTACCGCCAAAATCGCGCTGGTACAAAATATCGCCGCCATCAAAGGAACGGTTAGGGGCCGAAATGTAGACATCCAGTGGCTGACGCACCGAGACGTTGGTATAGCCGACATTACGGAAATCGCTGGTCATGTAAAACGGCGCACCCATACGACCCAGACGGATATCAAAGCCGTCACCGAGTTTGGCTTTGGCAAACGCCCATTCGACATCGGGTGAATACGTGCCCATGGCATTGAGGCGACTGAAGGCTTGCACGGTGGCTGAGAAATTGGGATTGAAGTGAGCGTCGATCTGGGCACCAAATTTGGTGTCCGGGCCAAAATTGGCGGTTTTAGTGGCGCCAGCAGCCTGATAGCCGGAAGTATATTCAGCCAGGCTGTTATTGGTTTGCACGGCGCCAATGGTACCAAAGCCTGATATCGAAAAAATCGATGCTACCGATTGAGACTGGCTGGCTGTTTCGTCTGCAGAAGCACTGGCAGTAAAACACATTGCCAATAGCGTAGCTCCGCATATGGATAACTGTTTACACATAGTTGAATTTCCTTTGATCTCTTTGTCTTAAGTTGAGTATGATTTTCTTGTTTTCTGGCTTTTTAACTTTAGGCAATAATCCCACTGGTTTCAAGAAATTCACCAAAAAATACAACAATGTTGACAATTTAGGGGTGTTTTGTTGTTTTATTATCATATATTTTAGGCAATATGTATTTAGCGAGATCTGACCAACTCTTCAAAGTCGGCCAGAGGCAGGGGGCGGCTGAACAAATATCCCTGATAGGCATGGCAGCCAGCGTTGGCCAGGAATTCGCGCTGTTCTTCGGTTTCGACCCCTTCGGCAATGACATTCAGGCCCAGACTTTTGCCAAGAGAGACGATGGTTTTGGCAATCGCTGCTCCATTTGGGTCGCTGTGGACGTCACGGATAAAGCTTTGATCAATTTTCAACTGATCCAGTGGCAGGCGTTTGAGAAATGACAGGGAAGAAAACCCGGTACCAAAATCATCTAACGAAAAGCCGACGCCGTGTTCTTTGAGCGCCAGCATTTTTTCAATAATGTCATCGAGGTTTTCGATCAGCATACTTTCGGTCAGTTCCAGTTTCAGGCGTCTTGGATTGGCACCGGTGCGTGCCAGTATGTTCAGTACGGTTTCAATAAAATCGGCCTGACGGAATTGCAGTGCGCTAACATTAACAGCCAGCACCAATTTATTCATCTTGTCAATTTTTTCCCATGAAGCTAACAGGTTACAGGTGGTTTCCAGTACCCAGTTACCGACTGGTAAAATCAGTCCGGTTTCTTCCGCAAACGGAATAAACAGGGCCGGGGACATCATGCCCTGAAGCGGATGTTTCCAGCGCAACAGTACCTCAGCCCCGGTCATTTTTGCTTTGTTGGTGAATTGTGCCTGGTAGTGCAGGATGAATTGATTTTCTGCCAGCGCAATCCGCAAATCGTCTTCCATGGTGGCCTGTTGTTTCATGGCCGATTCCAGACTCGGATCAAAAAAGCGCACGGCATTACGACCGGCTTTTTTGGATTTGTACATTGCCATGTCAGCCTGCTTGAGCAATTCATCGGTGGTGATGTTTTTGCCATTGAACAGGGTCAGGCCGATACTGGCAGAACTGTGATGCACGACATCACCGAGCTGATAGGTTTGGTTAAGTTTGCTTAATAATTTCAGTGAGGCGATTTTAGCTTTGTTGGCAGCTGCTTCCGGATCTATTCCCAGTCCGGCCAGAATGATGACAAATTCATCGCCACCAAAGCGCGCTACGGTATCGCCTTCGCGCAGACACAACATCAGGTTTTCGGCCACCTGTTTTAACATCAGATCGCCTTTTTGATGACCTAAAGTGTCGTTAATGTTTTTAAAATGATCCAGGTCGATAAATAACAGCGCATTATAGCCACCGCTACGTGATGAAATCGCAATCACCTGATTGAGACGATCGAGCAATAAAGTCCGGTTCGGCAGGCCAGTGAGCTGATCGAAATAGGCAAGTTCAAAAATCCGTTCCTCGCCTTTTTTACGTCCGGTAATATCTTCACCGATGGCAATATAATTGCAGATGGTGCCATTGGTTTGACGTATCGGCGTGATGGTGGTGAACTGGACATATTCCTGTCCCGATTTGGTCATGTCAACAATTTCACCCTGCCAGGTACCCCCATGGGTAATGGTGTTCCATAAATCGGTAAATACATGTGCCGGGGTTTTTCCGGATTTTAAGATGCGTGGATTTTGGCCGATAATTTCATTACGCAGATAACCGGTTTTTTTCAAAAAAGCGGCGTTGACATATTCGATCTCGGCATCCAGACTGGTAATTACAATACTGCTGGGGCTTTGCTCCACTGCCTGAAATAGTTTGAACCTTTCGGTTTCGGTTTTCATTTTTTCCGTCAGGTCACGCCCGAGCGCAATCATGCGTCCGCCGGGCAGATGACCCGTAGTGAGTTCGACACAGACGGTGCTGCCATCCTTGCGGTTGAGCAGCCATTCGCGGCGCGAGAATTTGGAATATTGAATCAGTGCCAGATATTCCAGTAATTCACCTTCACGCTCTTCATGAATGATGTCGGTAAAGTGCAGATGTTTGAGTTCAAACAGGCTTTGTCCGGTCAGGTCTATGGCGGTTTGATTGGCGAAAATGAAGGCGCCGTTTTCATTGGCTATCCAGATGGCATCGCCCGATTCTTCCAGCACGGAATACAGATCCGATTCGGCCAGTTTGAAGTCGGTGATATCTTCACGGAAGATAATAATGCCACCTATGCTGTCATCGGCTGCTATCCACGGTCTGGCCGAACAGCGCAGCCAGCGTTGCAGGCCATCACGCTGTTGCCAGAAAAATTCATTATTGCTCACTGTGTTGCCGGCTAAGGCATTCTGATACAGTGTGTGTAATTCTTCCGGTAAATCCGGATTGTCGTGATAATAGTTGCGCGTGATCAGGTGGCGGTAACCACGGCCGTTTTCCAGTTGCCACTTTTGACTGTGAACCAGATAATTCATGTCTTTGTCAAACATGGCTACACTGATAGGTGCCTGGCGAATAAAAATCTGTTCCAGATTGCTGGTGGCAGCGTGGTTTTGTCCGGTAATTTTTCCTTCGCTGATGGCACTGAAAATGGCAATAAAATGATCTGTCCTGGGACGGTAAACCGTAAGATGAAACCAGCACTGCAATTCTTCCACATACAAATCCAGCTTTTCCGGAATGCCGCTCGCTACGACTCGGGCATACAGTTCAATCCGATCCAGATCGGATTTGTTTTGCATGAAATCGCTGAGTTTTTTTCCCACCACATTGTGCATGCCAGTCAGGCTTTCAAAGGCGCGGTTCACTTCCAGATACACAAAGTCAATCGCCTTGCCATTTTCATACAGCAGCTGGCAATATTCATAGCCTTCCTGCATGTTGTCCAGCAGGGTCTGTGTGCTGGCATGATTCTTCTGGATTATTAACTCCGTTGCACTTCCGGGGTGTCCGGCGACGTTGGCATCTTTCAAAAAATGACGCAATATCAGTCGTCCAGCCAGGATTGTGAGCACAATCAGAATCGACTCGATAATGGCTTTGGGAGTGTGAAAGGCCTCTGGGTAACTCAGCAGGGCAGTAATCAGAGTAAGTGCCAGGGTGCTCAGCGCGATGCTGAATTGGCTGATCAGTAGCGCCAGAATAAACGGCAGCCAGATGCCGGCGGGTATCGAAGAGTTGTCAAACGCCTGTGATGTATATAAAAAAGGTGTGGCCATTGCCATGGCAATCAACGCCAGATTGATGCTGTAGTCGTAGCCGTGACGGTACAGGTTGGCTACTGCCAGCAGTAATATGGCCAATATGCCCAGCGCCGCCGCTGTCTGGCGGTTTTGCAGTGGATTGTTGCTCAGTAAGTTCACTAAGCTGGGGATGAACTCAGCCAGATACAGTAAAGCGCCAACGTATAAAGCAAATATAGTCAGGTTGCGCAGGGTAATGCGGTTGTCAGGGATTGTTAATTTTTCTTGTTTCATAGTAAATTGGTTAGTCTGCTCCCATATTGGTATTACATGACAACGCTCTTTTCACTATAGGTTCTTTTTCCAAGCTGGCAAGCTCAAATGTGACTAGTCAGACATGGCTTTGCCATTAAATTAAGCATCGCTTGCGGAGCAACGGTGAAATACTGCAAGAGTTATGCAGAAGTGGTTTATGTCCTTGCTGCATCACGGTATAATCCTGCACTTCATGCAACCAGCAGATCCGTCTGCGCTACTCCTCTCTCGCTATGTTGATTCTGCCTGGCTCCAATGCCCTGTCTTCGTTCCGTACCCAGGGTTTACTCTCCCGTCTGCAAGAACTTGATCGCTCCATCGTGGCCGTTACTGGTCGGTTTACCCATTTTATTGACAGCACGGTTCCACTCGATGAGGAGCAGAAAGCACGTCTTTCCGCCTTGCTGACGTATGGTGAGGCGTATGTTGGTGAGGCTGAATGTGATCAGTCGGGTGAATTATTTGTGGTGATTCCGCGTTTTGGCACCATTTCTCCCTGGGCCAGCAAAGCGACCGAAATTGCTCATAACTGCGGCATGAGCCAGATTAAACGGATTGAACGCGGTATCAGCTATCACGTGCAATTCAACGCTGGTGCGATTGCGAGCATGATATCCGGACTCGTGGCCAGCTTAACCGGTAGCGCCAAACCGGAGGATGCCAGCCTGTTACTGCAAATTCAGGGCATGTTGCATGATCGCATGACGGAAATTGTTTTGCGTGACCAGGCCGATGCCTCCGGTCTGTTTCAGGAGTTAACTGCTCAGCCGCTGGCCTTTATTGATATTCTGTCCGGAGGTGCGGCTGCACTCACGAACGCTAATGCCGAACTCGGACTGGCTCTGTCGGACGATGAAGTCGATTATCTGTTTAAGGCATTTACTGCGGCACAGCGCAATCCTACCGACGTCGAATTGATGATGTTTGCTCAGGCTAATAGCGAGCATTGCCGCCACAAGATTTTTAATGCTGACTGGATAGTTGACGGCATAGCACAAGAGCGTTCGCTATTTGCCATGATTAAAAATACCCATCAGCTGGCACCGCGCGGCACCATCGTGGCGTACAGCGATAATTCCTCGATTATTGCCGGTGCCAATGTGGCACGTTTTTATGCGCGTGGTGTAAAGCAGGGCAATGAGTATCAGTCCAGTGATGAACTCACGCATACTCTGATGAAGGTAGAAACCCATAATCATCCAACCGCGATTTCCCCCTTCCCGGGTGCCTCGACCGGTGCTGGTGGTGAAATTCGTGATGAAGGAGCAACTGGTCGCGGCTCCAAGCCGAAAGCAGGTTTAACTGGCTTTACGGTTTCCAATCTGCGTTTGCCGGGTGCTGTGCAACCTTGGGAAAATTGTGCCGATGTGCTCGATAAAATATCCCGTCCTGCTGATAGCTATTACGGTAAGCCGGATCGGATTGCCAGCCCGTTGCAAATCATGCTCGAAGGCCCGATAGGCGGCGCTTCCTTCAACAATGAATTTGGCCGACCGATTTTGGGTGGTTATTTCCGCACCTATGAACAGAACGTCGCCGGACAGGTGTACGGTTACCATAAGCCCATCATGATTGCCGGTGGTATGGGTAGCATTTCTGATCTGCATACGTTTAAAAATGCTCTGCCAGTCGGCAGTCTGCTGATACAGTTGGGTGGGCCAGGCATGCGTATCGGCATGGGTGGCAGTGCGGCTTCATCCATGGCCACCGGTGCCAACACGGCCGATCTGGATTTTGATTCTGTGCAGCGTGGCAATCCGGAAATGGAACGTCGGGCGCAGGAAGTCATCAATGCCTGCTGGGCTATGGGTGCAGAGAATATCATTCTGTCGATTCACGATGTTGGTGCCGGCGGCTTGTCGAATGCCTTCCCGGAAATCACCAACGATGCCAAGCGTGGCGCCCTGTTTGATTTGCGCCAGATACCACTGGAAGAATCCGGCATGGCGCCGAAAGAAATCTGGAGCAACGAATCTCAGGAACGTTATGTGCTGGCGATTGCGCCGCAAGATTTAGCGCTGTTCCAATATTATTGTGAACGTGAACGCTGCCGTTTTGCCGTCGTCGGTACGGCTACGGAAGAGCGGCAGTTAAAAGTAATTGATCCCTTGCACGACAATGCTCCGGTCGATATGCCAATGGATGTGTTGTTGGGCAAACCACCGAAAATGCTGCGTGATGTGAAAACCGTGGCGCGCCAGTTTGTGCCGCTCGATTTAACTGATGTGTCGCTCGTGGATGTGGCACATAAGGTATTAAGTCTGCCGACGGTAGGAGATAAATCGTTTTTGATTACCATTGGTGATCGCAGTGTTGGCGCCATGTCGGTGCGTGATCAGATGGTGGGCCCGTGGCAGGTGCCGGTAGCAGATTGTGCCGTGACGGCGATGAGTTTTGAAGGCTATCTGGGCGAAGCCATGGCCATGGGCGAGCGCACTCCGCTGGCAGTGGTGAATGCAGCAGCTTCCGGTCGTATGGCTGTCGGTGAAACCATCACCAATATGGCCGCAGCGGCCATTGCCGAGCTCGCCGACATTAAATTATCGGCCAACTGGATGGCGGCCTGTGGTCAGCCGGGTCAGGATGCTGCGCTGTTTGCTACCGTTAAGGCCGTCGGTATGGAACTCTGTCCGGCTCTTGGCCTGTCGATTCCGGTAGGTAAAGATTCGCTCTCGATGCGCACTACCTGGAGTGATGCCGGTGAGGCAAAATCGGTCATGTCGCCGGTGTCGCTGATCGTGTCTGGTTTTGCACCGGTGACCGATATTCGTGCCAATTTAACGCCGCAGCTCAAAGCTGATGCTGGCAATACGGTCTTGATTCTGATTGATCTGGGGCGTGGGAAAAATCGTCTGGCCGCTTCTGCCTGTGCACAAGTCTTGCAACAGCTCGGTGATGATGTACCGGATGTTGACAGTGCCGACGATCTGAAGGGATTGTTTAACGCGATCCAGCAACTTCATCGCGAACAACAGATTCTGGCTTACCATGACCGCTCTGATGGCGGCTTGTTTGCCACTCTGTGTGAAATGGCGTTTGCCAGCCATCTTGGTCTCGATATCAATGTCGATATTCTGGCTATGGATCAGGGTGATGCGGCCGACAGTGGCGAAGCTAAAAACTGGACTGCACAAATTGCCCAGCGCCGTAATGAGCAAACCATCCGTGCCTTATTCAATGAAGAACTGGGCGCCGTGATCCAGGTGCGCTCGGAGCAGAAATCAGCGGTGATGGATGTCTTGCGCAGCTATCATCTGGGTGCCTGCAGCCATATCATCGGTAAAGTGAATCACAGTGCCGATATTCTCATTACCCGCGATGCCAAAGAAATTTTCCGCCAGTCGCGCTCTGAATTGCATCAACTCTGGAGTAAAACCAGCTGGCAGATGGCGCGCATGCGCGACAATCCGGTGTGCGCCGATGCAGAATACGCACGCCTTGCCGATGCCTCTGATCCCGGCATGCAGCCTAAACTGAGCTTTGATGCGCAACTCGATATCGCCGCGCCTTACATTGCCACGGGCGTGCGCCCACGAGTCGCGATTCTGCGTGAGCAGGGCGTCAATTCGCATGTTGAAACTGCCTGGGTGATGCATAAATCGGGCTTCACCGCCGTCGATGTACACATGAGTGATTTGATTGTCGGACGCGCACGTCTGGCCGATTTTGCCGGTGTGATTGCCGTTGGTGGTTTCTCGTATGGTGACGTGTTGGGTGCCGGCGAAGGTTGGGCGAAAACGATCTTATTCCATGCGCAGCTGGCCGATCAATTCTCGGAATTTTTTGCCCGCAAAGATACCTTCGGTCTGGGTATTTGCAATGGCTGTCAGATGCTGTCGAATCTGAAGTCGATTATTCCAGGCGCACACGCCTGGCCAAAATTTACCCGTAACAAATCGGAGCAGTTTGAAGGCCGCTTTGTGATGGCCGAAGTCACCAGCAATCCTTCTATCTTCCTGCAGGATATGGCCGGTACGCAGACACCGATCGTGGTTTCGCATGGCGAAGGTTATGCCGATTTCTCTACTACGGGAAATCTGTCCGAGGTGCTCACCGGTTTGCGTTTCGTCGATCATCATGGTCAGGCAACCGAGACCTATCCGTTCAATCCGAATGGGTCGCCGCAGGGAATCGCTGCCGTCACTACTGCAGATGGTCGTTTCACGGCCATGATGCCGCACCCTGAGCGGGTATTCCGCACCGCAATTCATTCCTGGCATCCTGCTGACTGGGGTGATGATTCACCCTGGATGCGCATGTTCCGCAATGCGCGCAAGTGGGTTGGCTGACATACGTTGCACTCAAAAAACTGGGGCCATTCATATAGTGAAGGACCCCAGTTTTTTTGTATCCAGCAATTGCTAAGCCGACGTTTTTACCGCCACTCCCGATGTGCTGGAACCCTGTAAATTTTGCGCTACCGTTTGCAGGAAGTTACTCAGAGTGGCATTTTTACCGTTGATGCCATCGGTAGAGAGTAGATTTTTAAAGCTGGTTTCCAGTGCCGATAGCGTGGTAATGCCGCTGCTGCTGGTGGTGCCGGTTCCGGTGCTCACAGTGCCATTGCTTGAGCTACTGTCACCAGTGCTGCTGCCACTGGTGCTGCCACTGCTACTGCTACCGGCACCGAGTTGCTGCAATAAACCAGCAATACCACTCTCCAGCTTGCTCACTCCACTGCCATGATGGTGATGATGGCCCCCCGGTGGTGGTGGCGGAGTTGCCGCTGTGCTGTTGGCCTGTGTAGCTGCACCGACATTAATGGTAATGTTGATGGTTTCCGACTGAGCCGAATTGCCACCCGAACTGCCAGAACTTGAACCGGAAGTTGATGCCGTAGATTGCGCGTTGATTTGCGAATGAATCGCCGCAAATAAACTTTGAATGAATGAAGATAGCGCCTGTTCCGGCGATTGTGTATTGGTGCCGGAGGTTGAGCTGCTGCTGCCTGTACCTTGGGTCGTTGAGCCTGATCCTGACCCCGATCCGGACGAAGAGCCCGAGCTGGCTGAATTGCCGCTCAGTTGCGATAAAGCATTGCTGATGGCGCTGGCAATCTGGCTTGCCTGTCCTCCACCGTCGCCGTCATTGTCGGTACGTGCACTGGAACTGCGGTGTTTTACCGTGGACTGGGACGGGAATTGGGTATAGGTGACTGCTGAATTGGATCCGACAGATGGAATTGACATACGATTCTCCCATTACAACATAAGCAACAAACTAGCGGTATGAAATGTTAGTGCTGGCAACGACACAATGCCCGCCATCCCATAGATAACGTCAGGTTTTAAAAAAAGTTGAGGGTAATTTTGTGCTCAGTGAAAAATAAATTTTCAACCGACAGAGGTAGTCTAGGACGGGGCAGAGCAGTTCAATTCAGGGAACAGCGCCGCAAATAGCACTCTGTTTGTGATTCCATTGCATGATTGGTATTTAACATAAAAAAAAGGCATCTGAAAAGATGCCTTTTTTAAACTCAATGGGCCGAAATTACTTAACAACGGCTTTCTTGCGCAATTCTTCCTGGAAGGCTTGCAGTTTCTTTTGTTCTATCGCTTCGACGATTTGTTTTTTCACTTCGTCTAACGATGGGATTTTTGCAGCACGTACGTCATCGAGTTTGATGATGTGCCAGCCGAACTGGGATTGAACCGGAGTTTCTGTCATCTGGCCTTTTTGCAAACCAACCATCGCATCGGAGAATGGTTTAACAAACGCTACCGGAGTAGCCCAATCCAAATCGCCACCGTTATTGGCTGAACCGGTATCTTTGGATTGTTTGGCCAATTCTTCAAAGCTGGCGCCCGCTTTTAATTTGGCGATGATGGCTTTGGCTTCATCTTCAGAACCCAGCAGAATGTGGCGTACATGGTATTCCTTGTCACCAGCCTGTTTTTTAACTCGGTCGTATTCAGCCGCGATGTCTGCATCGGTGACGGGGTTTTTCTTGACGAAATCGTTCACCAGAGCGCGGATCAGGATAGATTGACGGGCGATTTCCAGTTGTGCTTTAACGTCAGCATTTTTAACCAGACCGAGTTTTTCGGCTTCCTGGATCAGGATTTCGCGGGTAATGAGTTCTTCTTTGATTTTTTGACGCAAATCAGGTGAATCTTGTGGTGCATTTTGTTGTGCAGTAATCTGTTTAACCATTTCATCAACACGTGATGTCGGAATGGCCTTGCCATTTACTACAGCCACATTTTGTGCCATGGCAGGTGCCGTTGCTAAGGCCAGTAATACAAGCAATAAATGAGCAGGTTTAAAAGTCATTATGTAATCCTAAAATATGTTTTAAAAATAAAGCAAAAATAATAAGCTAAAAATAGTAACTCATGTTAACGCATTTTAATGCATTTCAGAAGGCGCTAACGCAACGATTGCCAAAGCGTGTATCTCTGTTTGCATCAAATCGCCAATGGCATCATACACCAGTCGGTGGCGTTCAATGCGTTTTATGCCATTAAATTTTTCTGAGGCAATAGTTAGCCGGAAATGTCCGGCACCGGTAGCCGCACCCGCGTGACCGGCATGCTGGGCAGAATCGTCGCTGATCTGACATACAAGCGGATTGAGCACGGCCAGACGCTGCTGCATTTGTTCGATCCGCTGCAAGTTGATGACATTGGCGGTCGTATTCATGGTGTTTCCTGAGAGTTTTTACTGTATTTCGATAAGAAAATGATTTGACCAAACATAAATACAAACATCAACCCCATGCCGCCAAACAGTTTGAAATTAACCCAGGTGGCGGTGGAAAAGTTATAGGCAACCACCAGGTTGAGTATTCCCATGCCAGTGAAAAAACTCATCCAGATCCAGTTGAGCCTGGTCCAGGCTGATTCGGGAATAGCAAAATCTTCTTCCAGTTTGATCATGAAAGAGCGGGTCAGGTTTTTTTGAAACACAAACTGGCTCAGTATTAGAGCTGCGGCATAACACCAGTACAGCATGGTTGGTTTCCATTTGATGAAGGTTTCATTATGAAAATAAATGGTTAAACCACCGAAGACAGTGACGATGAAAAAGGAAATCCACAACATGCCATCGATTTTTTTGCGTCGTAATAACAGATAGCCGATTTGTGCCACGGTCGCGCTGATCGTCACCAGAGTGGCCAGCATGATCGGCGCCTGTTGCAGCGTCAGGGCGCCGTCGGCGATAAAACTGCTGAAATGCGACTGGAAAAAAGCCTGTGCGCTCTCGGCATGGCCTTCGCTCCACTTAAACATGGCGAAAAACAGAATCACGGGAAACAAATCAAATAAAATTTTCATGTGCAATCAGATATCAAACTTAGGGTAGGGGGTCAAACCGTAACGAGGCTGAATTGATGCAATAACGCAAGCCTGTCGGTGCCGGACCATCCGGGAACACGTGACCCAGATGCGCGTCGCAGATATTACACACTATTTCAGTGCGTGTCATGCCATGTGAGGTATCGACGATTTCGCGTACATGTTGTTCATTGATAGCGGTGAAATAACTGGGCCAGCCGCAACCGGAATCAAATTTGGCGTCGGAAGAAAATAACGCCGTCTGGCAGCATACGCAAGTATAAATGCCGGGGACATGATGATCCCAGTATTGGCCAGTAAAGGCACGTTCGGTAGCAGCATGGCGTGTCACCTGAAATTCCATTTCGGATAACTGGCTGCGCCATTCGGCGTCGGTTTTAATGAGTTTTTTCATGTTGAGGTACCTGACCAGATTAAGTGGATTAAGAAGAACAACTGACCGACAGATGTTTGCCCCAGTCCGGAGGGAGCGCAGCGTAATGGTCGTGTTCTGGCTGTTCATCAAAGGGATGTGCCAATATCTGACGCAGTTTATCGACTTCCGAAAAATCCTTGTTCTGGGCTTTTTCAATTGCCTGCTGGGCCAGATAATTGCGCAGAATATATTTCGGATTCACGGCCTGCATGGCGTTCTGACGTGGGCCATCCTGACTGGCTTCCTGTTTCAGACGCAAACGGTAACGCTGCAGCCAGTGATCAAACAGCTCGCGCTGCACACACAGATCACGCAGGCGCTCATCCCGACTGCTGGCCTCCTGAGACAGATAACTGAGTTGACGGAAAAAATAACTGAAATCAAGCCCGTTGATGTTCATCATCGCAAACATATCGCTGATGAGTTGCTTATCCTCTTCATGCACTTGCCTCAGCCCGAGCTTGTCATGCCAAGATAATTGCGCTGCATAGGCTTCCTGATACGTAGCCAGTGCCGCCATGGTGTCCTCGACCGCGCCGGTCAGGGGCAACAGCGCCTGTCCGAGGGCCAGACAATTCCAGTGGCCGATTTGCGGCTGCATGGCATAGGCATAGCGCCCCTGCGTGTCGCTGTGATTGCAGATATGCTGAGGATCAAAGGCTTCCATAAAACCGAACGGGCCATAGTCGAGTGTCAGACCCAGAATCGACATATTATCGGTATTCATGACGCCATGCATAAAGCCCACCATTTGCCACTGCGCCATGAGTCGCGCGGTGCGCTGACATACTTCGGTGAGCAGCGCCAGATACGGTTGCGCGGTTTCAGCCAGTTCGGGATAATAGCGTGCGATCACGTGGTCGGCCAGCGTTTGCAGTGCCTGATGATCTTCGCGGTAATACCAGTGTTCAAACGAACCAAAGCGGATAAAACTCGGTGCCAGCCGGGTGACTACCGCAGTGCTTTCAGGCTGTTCGCGCATGATGCGGAAATCGGAGCCGGTAATGCATAGGGCACGGGTAGTCGGAATGCCCAGTCCGGCCATGGCTTCGGAGCAGAGAAATTCCCGGATTGAAGAGCGCAATACCGCGCGACCATCACCCATGCGTGAATACGGTGTGGCTCCGGCCCCTTTTAACTGTATTTCCTGTCCGTCCAGTTCACCGAGCAAGATTGCGCGCCCGTCACCCAGTTGACCGGCCCAGACACCGAACTGGTGTCCGGAATACACCGTGGCGCGGGGTGTGGAATCAGGCGCGACCTGATTGCCGCTAAATACCTGCAGAAACAAGTCGTCGCTGACAGTTTCTTGCGCAAGTCCACACAGTTGCAGAGCAGTCGGGCTGACCGCCACCAGATACGGATCAGGCAGAGGCGTGGGCGTTTGCGGAACAGAAAATTTGTGGCCCAGCTGAGCAAATTGATCGCTGAAGATAAACTGATCTGGAGAAGTGGGCATGCGGTATGTGCTGACAGGCGGTGATGAAAAGAAGCCTATTATGAATGAAAAATCCGTACTTCACAGTCACTGCTGTGAAGTACGGACTTTCAGGTAGGTAGGGTGTATTAGCCGAGAGGCGTAATACACCAATTCGCCAAAGTTCTGAATCCTCCTATGCCTGTCCATGAGTCGCAGATCATGGTGTATTACGCTTTCAGTTAAAACACCCTACAACTACTTGGATTTAATAAAAAAATTCAGACCGTCACTGCCCCCAGCGATTCGCATCCCTGCAACAGGAAACCCAGACCAATCACCAGGACCAGTTCCCCCTCAGCTGAACGTGCGGTACCGGTAATGCCTGGCGTACTGATGCAGGTCAGTGGTTTGATCACCAGGTCTGAGGTGCCATCCACCGATTCCAGTGCCAAAATGTAGGGATTGTCAGCCGCAATGACGATGCCGACCCGTTCGGTGCACGGTTCATAGCCGAGGATGCTGGCCAGGGAACGTACCGGCAACGGAATACCCTGATCGCGCAGCACGGCTGAACCACCGACGGTTTCATAGACTTCGGGTAATTCTACCACCCGCTGAACCACAGCCATCGGCAGGGCCAGCGAAGCACTCGAGGTGCGTACCAGCATGGTCGGAACAATCGACAGTTCAATCGGCAAACGGATCAAAAAGCTGGTGCCGGTGCCAAGATTGGAGGTGATGCGAATATCCCCACGGTGTTTTTCCACCGCAGTTTTGACCACATCCATACCAACCCCACGACCGGAAACACTGGAGGCCACTTCCTTGGTGGAAAAGCCGGGTAAAAATACCAGCTGATAGGCTTCTTCGTGTGAACGCGCATCGCTTTCTGTGATCAAGCCTTTAGCAATAGCGATATTGCGCAGACGATTGGCATCCATACCTTTGCCATCGTCAGTGACTTCAATCATGACGCTGCTGGCTTCCTGCCAGGCCTTGAGCGAAATCACCGATTTGGCCGGCTTTTTGGTCAGTGCGCGTTCTTCGCGGGTTTCAATCCCATGATCGAGTGAATTGCGCAGCATGTGCACCAGCGGATCGTACAGACTGTCAACCACTACCCGGTCGACTTCGGTTTCCGCACCACTGATATTGAGATCAACATCTTTTTCCAGATCCTTGGCCAATTCACGCACCAGACGAGGAAACTTTTGAAATAATCGACCTACCGGCTGCATCCGGGTGGCTAACGAGGCACGCTGCAGTTCAGTGGAATAACGGGATGCGCGTGAAAGAGTTTCGGTGAGTGCCGTCATCAACACGGTGGCATTGTCATCAAACTTGAATTGCGCGAGTTTTTCCAGCAATACGCCAGCCTGATTGGCCGCCTGAACCGATTCGCCGGCAACTTCGAGCAAGACATCGAGTTTGACGGCATCGATACGGATACTTTCTTCTTTCGGCTGCGCCACATTCTGTTTGATTTCAGCCGAACTGACTTTGGCGATCGGTGCTGCGCTGACAGGCGCGCTCACTGGTGCAGGTGCGACTGCAACAGCTGCTACAGGCACAGGCGCGGCTTTGGCGACGGCAGCACTTGCCGGTACGATGGCGTTATAGTATGCCACCCAGTCAATTTCACCCGCCACCGGAGCAGCAGCCACCGGTGCCGCAGCGGCCGCAGGAGCAGCAGCCACAGGTGCAGCAGGAGCAGCAACCACAGGCGCAGCTTTTCCTTCAATGGCATTGGTCAGAATGACTTCGAGTGCATGCGGCATGAGCGAGAGCTGATCCGGTGCCACCCCATTGTGCAGCGCCTTTAACTGATCAGCGACAAAACCGCTGGCTTCCAGAGCTGCTTCGATCGCAATCAGTGTCACCGGTGCTTTACCGGTTCTGAGAGCGTCAAACAGGTTTTCTGTCAGATGGCAGGCTTCTACCATGGCAGTCAGATTCATGAAGCCAGCTCCACCCTTGATGGTGTGGAAGGAGCGGAACACGGCATTGAGCGTTTGCATGTCGTCCGGATTGCGCTCGAGCGACAGCAAGTGTTCTTCGACATTCGTTGCGAGGTCTAAGGCCTCGACAACGAATTCTTTAAGCATGTCATCATCCATTAGAAGCCCAGACTATCAAGTAGATTATCTACGTCATCCTGTTCAAGTGCTGAAGCAGCAACTGACGGCCCCTCCAATAACTCAGCGGCTTTTTCGCGGATTTCTGCCGGAGCATTATCAAGCAGAATCTGCGCCAGTTCACATTCAATTGCACCCGTAATTTTTAACACTTTTTTGATCAACTGACCGGTCAGATCCTGAAAATCTTGTGACATCATAATGCCCAACAGCCGGGCTTTTTCTGCTTCGGTGGCAATGATGGTGTCTTTGGCGAAGGTCTGAGAATCGCTGGCCAGCACCTTGAAAGCATCGACACTCACCTGACCGGCAAACACACTGGTCCAGCGCTCATCGATATCCTTGGCTTTTTTGGCCAGTGCATCTTGCTCCGGCATGCCTTCATCAGTGGCATTCAAAACTTTATTGGCTGCCTGTTCGGTCAGTGTGGCAATGTAATCGAGTCGTTCATGGGCATCGGTAATCTGCGACGTCAGATCCGTCAGGGAACGATCGTAGCCGAGTTCACGCATGGAATCATGCAACACTCGCACCACGCCGCCAAGACGGTCAAACATGGGCTTGCTGATTTTCAGGGCGCCACTCGTCACTTCTTCCGGAATCTCGTGAAGTTCAACCGGTTCCGCTGTGGCACTGGCTGCCGCCGCAGGTTTGCCCGCTGGCTGGTTTGCCATTTCTTCAAACAAGGCTTCTAAATCTTCATCAGAGTCGCTCATAGTTCCTTAATCTCCATTGTGTGGCGCAAACCGCCTCTGAATGTAAAGTGACAACTAAATTTTCTATTTTTGTTTCAAATCAGGATAAATATTGATTTTAAGAAATATTCGTGCCGCGATTATTGACACTTATTAGCATATGTCATGATTTAATAAAAACAACCATAAATTCATCTGAGAAATATAAATTTGCATTAAAAATCGACTGAAGCAAGAAAAACTTCCGGCGTCATGATCTGAAACAGCCCCATATTGGCCACCTTGCGGGCGCACTTTAACAAGGCTTTATCCTTGGTAATAAGGTGGCTGGCCTGTCCATCCCGTGCTAATTCAAGAAATTGTTGATCGTCCGGGTCCGAACATAGCGGAAGTTTGATGCCCGAGGTGGATTCCGGCTGTTGCCATTGAATCAGACGGTCAAAGGCGGCGATCATGCCGGGACGGCTGTCATCATTGATGGGTAATTGTGGGTAATGTAATACTGCCAGCCATTCTTCCCGGCAACTGGTTTTGGTGATTGCGCTGCAGCGGCCGTCGGTGAGAGCGGCAAGCAATTTATCCCAGCGCCGGTCTTGAAAGACAAATAAATCCAGACAAACATTGGTATCCAACACTAAAACTAAGCGTTTTTCAGAGGGTTTAGGTATCATTCGGTACTTTCTTTACAAATTACAGATGGAAAACCATGTTAATTGTGTTGTCGCCGGCAAAATCGCTCGATTACAGTAGCCCCATTCCTGATGTGGCTTCGATTCCGGTCGATGTGCCTGCATTTATGCCCCAGGCGGCCAAGTTGATCGGGTTGCTGAAAAAAAAATCAGCGCCCGAGCTCATGGAAATGATGGCGATTTCGGAACCCCTGGCACAATTAAATAAACAGCGTTACCGCGACTGGCTCCGGCAACCGGATCCGGCTCAGGGCAGGGCGGCAATTTTTGCCTTTAACGGCGATGTCTACGAAGGCCTCGATGCTTGTACTCTCAAATCCGGGCAATTCGACTATCTGCAACAACACCTGCGTATTTTATCCGGCTTATACGGTGTTCTGCGTCCTTTTGATCTCTTGCAGGCTTACCGGCTGGAAATGGGCACCCGGCTGGCCAATCTGCAAGGATCCAATTTATATGCTTTCTGGGGCGACACCATCGCGGCGAGTCTGCGCACTGAGCTGGAAGCGCATTCCTCCGGGGTGGTCGTTAATCTGGCTTCAGAAGAATATTTTAAAGCAGTGAAATCCGGTTTGCAGAGCGCGACGGTGATCACGCCGGTGTTTGAAGACTGGAAAACCGACCGTTATAAAGTGATTTCCTTTTATGCCAAGCGCGCCCGTGGTTTAATGGCACGGTATTGTGCTCAACATAGCGTGACCAATCCGGAAAAGCTGAAAAAATTTACCGTTGATGGGTATCATTTTGTAGCGGATCAGTCCGATGCTGTGCACTGGGTGTTCCGGCGCCGAGTTGATTGATGAAAAGGGTTTGTTGATGTCATCCATTCTTTATCCCTGGCAGCAAACTGCCTGGACACAATTGCAGCAGTTACGCGGTCGTTGGCCGCATGCGATTTTATTGCACGGTCCGCAGGGTATCGGTAAAACTGAATTTGCTACCAGTCTGGCACAGTCGCTGCTGTGTGAAAGCCCACAGGCGGACGGGCAGGCGTGTGGTGAGTGCATTTCCTGTGGCTGGTTTGTCCAATACAATCATCCGGATTATCGTCGACTGCGCCCGGAAATTCTGGAAACCGACTCCTCAGACAGCGAAGCCGAAGACGCGCCCGCCAAATCAGCGGCAAAAAAAGCGCCATCGAAAGAAATCGTCATTAATCAGGTGCGTGCACTGGCCGATTTCATGACCCTCTCGACCCACCGTCAGGGATCGCGGGTGATTCTGATTTATCCGGCCGAAGCCATGAACATTGCTGCGGCCAATGCGCTGCTGAAATCACTCGAAGAACCGGGGCCGAATACGGTCTTTGTCGTGGTAACCAATTCTATCGATGCGCTGTTGCCAACCATGATTTCACGCTGCCATCAGTTTGCCCTGACCATGCCAACGCAAGAACAGGCACTGGCATGGCTGGCGCAACAGCAGGTTGCTCAGGCCGAACAGTTGTTGGCCGAACAGGGTGGGGCACCCATGGCGGCATTAGCGGCATCGCTGTCCGAAGATCATGCTTTTTTGGCGGAATTTTTAGGCCACTTACAGCGCCCCGATGTGGCTGGTGCCCTGAAAATGGCCGACAAACTACAAAAAGTGGCCATTCCTTTGTTAATTTCTTGGATGCAACGCTGGTTATATGATATTTTTTCTTATAAATTGGCAGGGCAGCTGAGGTATTATCCACGTTACACGAAAGAAATAGGCATAATCGCCTCTGGCGTGGGCATTCCGCAGTTGTTAGCCCTGATGGACAGTAATACCAAACGGCGCATGGTGGCAGAGCATCCATTAGCGCCTAAGCTGGTGATTGAAGATATGCTGCTGGACTATGTTAAAAAAATAGGCAGTTAGTTAATTAGAACAGTCGATTCAGATCGACGACCGAGAAAGAATTTCATGGCAGATTTACCTGTTGATGCGCCTGCAATCCCTGCTGCTTCGCGACCGTCCGTCCTTTCGCTGGTGATCCGCGAAAAAGCGGCGCTGTATTCCGCCTATATGCCGTTCCTGAAATTTGGCGGCATTTTTGTGCCGACCAATAAAAGCTATAACCTGGGCGATGAAATTTACCTGATTCTGACCCTGCTCGATGATCCGAATAAATACCCGATAGCCGGCAAGGTTGCCTGGGTCACGCCCTCTACTGCGGGAAATAACAAGTCCCAGGGTATCGGGGTGCATTTTCCGGATGATGAAAGCGGTTTGCGCATCAAACAGCGGGTCGAAGAATTGCTCGGTGCTTCCTTGCGTTCTACCCGCATTACTCATACGCTGTAAGCATGTCGATACACCGTCTGGCAGAATTAAGCGACCTGGCAGAAATTGTCGCTATTTATAACTCCACCGTCGCTTCACGCGAAGTTACCGCCGACACGGTCGAAGTCAGTGTTGCTTCCCGGTTAGACTGGTTTCATGCCCATACCGCAGAAAAGCGACCGCTGTGGGTGTTGGAAATCGATCAGGGCAGCGGTAAGCAAATCGTCGGCTGGCTGTCCTTATCCAGTTTTTATGGCCGTCCTGCCTATGACGGCACCGCCGAAGTGTCGATTTATCTGCATCAACAGGCGCGCGGCAAAGGACTGGGCACCTATTGCCTGAAGCTGGCTGAAGCCCATGCGCCGCAAGTTGGCGTGCATACCCTGCTGGGCTTTATTTTCGGCCACAACCTGCCCAGCCTGCATTTATTCAACAAAATGGCCTACCAGAAATGGGCCGAATTACCCCGGGTAGCCACTCTGGATGGGGTTGAGCGGGATTTGATTATTCTGGGGAAAAGAGTCGCCTGAACAGCAAATTTGACCTCGGTGACACGATTGGACTCTGATCAACTGCCCCGATCCGCTATAATGCGTGATATTTACTGAAAAGACCCCTATGTTAAGTTACCGCCATGCTTTTCACGCCGGCAATCATGCTGATGTCTTAAAACATTTCATCACCATCCAGCTGCTCAATTACATGGGGCAAAAAGAAGCGCCGTTCATGTATATCGATACCCATGCCGGTGCCGGTCTGTATTCGCTCGATACCGGCTACGCGGCCAAAAATGCCGAGTATGAAAACGGCATCGCCAAGTTATGGGAAAAAAAGGATTTGCCGCCCGCGCTGAACGATTATGTGAAACTGATCAAAGCCTTAAATCCGAGTGGTAAATTACGTTACTACCCTGGGTCACCGTATTGCGCCGAACAGGTCATGCGGCTTGAAGACCGTTTACGGCTGTTTGAAATTCATCCCAGCGATGTCAAAATTTTGCAGGAAAATATCCGCAAGCGCGAACAGCATCAGGCCGAGCAGGGCGTCAAAGCACGCGGCAAGCGCGTTATGGTGATGGCCGGTGACGGCTTTGAAGGCCTGAAAGCGCAATTGCCACCGCAACAGCGGCGCGCACTGGTACTCATTGATCCACCTTACGAAGATAAACGCGATTATAAAAAAGTGCGCGATATGCTCACCGATGCGCTGCAACGTTTTCCTGGCGGTACTTATGCGGTCTGGTATCCGGTACTGCAACGGCAAGAGTCGCGTGAATTTGCCCGCAAACTTTCGCAGTTGCCGGTAGAGAGCTGGCTGCACGTCACTCTTTGCATCAGCGAGCCCATGCCTGACGGCTTTGGTCTGCACAGCAGCGGTATGTTCATCATCAATCCACCGTGGACGCTGGAAGCACTGCTCAAAGACGTCATGCCCTATCTGGTGAAAACCCTGGGTAATGACAGTGCGGCCAAATTCACCCTCGAAAGCGGTCAGGGCGCAGCCCCTGTGGGACGCAAACCAACACGTGCAGCAAACTAAGCTCGGAGAAAAAATGAATTCGGATGATTATGTAGAAGCAAGTCAAAAACTCACTGCCCCTACCATGGATATGCACCGTGCCATTGTGTCGCTGTCAGAAAAACTGGCCGAACTTGATCGCATCAACCAGCGCGCCGATGCCTGTACCGATTCATCGCTGCTATCGATTCTGCACGCGGCGCGGGACACTGAAAAAACCGCGGTTGCCATGCTGCTGGAGTGGATGCGTCGGCATGATCCGCGCTTCGACCATGCACTGCGCTCAGCCCTGTTCAAAGCCGGTCCTATCGTCGAAGAAGATTAAAACACGATTTCAATCACCAGACCCTTGCGGTTCATCAACCGCATGGTCGCTCGGTGCTGTTGGACGATGCGCTGTACGATCGCCAGCCCCAGTCCGGCACCGTTGGCCTGACCCCGGGCGCTGTCCACCCGGGTAAATGGGCGCAACAGCCGCTCGGTATCTTCTTCCGGAACCCCGCAGCCACTATCCGAAAATTGCAGCACGATTTTGGCAACCTTGTTGCGCTCCTGATGTTTGCATACCAGCATAACGTCGGCATAACTTTTGCCAGGAGTTTTGCCGTAACGGCGGGCATTTTCAATCAAATTATTGATCAGACGGGAAATTTCAATCGCGTTGCCACCGATGACCATATTTGAATCAATGTGGTAGCGGATTTTTATGTCCGGCAGGCGCTGCACTGACTGCACACTTTCCAGCAATAAGGCAGAGAGATCGATGGAAGAAAAACGCGTGGCATCGAGTGGTTTGGCAAAATCCAGAAATTGGCCAATGATGGCATCCATCTGGTTGATATCTGCCTGCATGCCGTTGCGCGCTTCTTCGGGCAGGTGAGCCAGTTCCATTTCCAGTTGCAGACGTGCCAGCGGCGTGCGCAGATCGTGTGAAATCCCGGCCAGAATCAGAGTCCGGTCAGAATCGATACGTTCGAGTTCCTGTGCCATTTGATTAAAACTTTTATTGGTATTGCGAATTTCGGCAATCCCGGTTTCAGGCAGCGGTTTTAAAAACTGTCCTTCGGTAATCGCATGCGCGGCTTCACTCAGACGCGATAACGGTTGATTGATTAAGCGGGTAATAATCATCGCAGCTAAAATCGACATCAATAAAATCAGCGCTGACCAGCTGATCCAGCGGGCGCTGGAGGGTTCATTGAAACGTTCGCTGTCGAGCACCAGCCAATAATCATCGTCGTCAATTTGAAAGCTGACCCAGAACCCGTCTATACCGTTTACCCGACTGGAAAAAACCGTGCCGGCACCCAGTTTGGCACGTACCTGCTGCTGCAGTTGTTCCATGAAATCGGCCTCTGGAGCAGGCTCGATGGTGTCAGAACTTTCCATCGAATAAATACGTATGCCGTCATCGCTGGCCAGTTCAAATAATAACTCCTGGCGGCTTTCCGGAGCCGAATGGATTAAGGCGGCACGGGTAATGGCAATGACGGAGAGTAACTGGGAGGAAATTTGCTGGGCCCGTGGTTTTTCTTCGCTTAAACGAAACGAAGAAAACCAGGTGACCAGAGAGATAAAAATAGCAAACGTGAGAAAGAAAAAAGTCCGCCAGAACAGGCCACTTTTGAGCCAGTTGAACTGATCTTTGAAAAACAGCATTAACGCGGCTGTCCTTCAGGAATGAACACGTAACCCAATCCCCAGACCGTCTGGATATATAGCGGGTTGGACGGATCGGGCTCGATCAGTTTGCGCAGCCGGGAAATCTGTACGTCCAGACTGCGGTCATAGACTTCATATTCTCGTCCACGTGCGAGTTCCATTAATTTTTCGCGCGACAGCGGTTGGCGCGCGTGACGGGCAAACACTTTCAGGACCGAGAATTCACCGGTGGTGATAGGAATATTTTCTTCGCCTTTTTTCAGCGTGCGGGTACCCAGATCGAGGGTGAAACCGCCAAAATCAAACGACTGTGGTGTTTCTGACGGGCCACCAGGCGCTTCATCGTTACCTTTGCGACGCAGTACCGCATTGATGCGGGCAACCAACTCACGTGGATTAAACGGTTTAGGCATGTAATCATCGGCACCCATTTCCAGACCGATGATGCGGTCGATATCTTCGCCCTTGGCTGTGAGCATGATAATTGGTGTGGTATCACCAATGCCGCGCAAACGGCGGCAAATCGACAGACCATCTTCACCTGGCAACATCAAATCGAGCACCAGCAAATCATAGCGTTCACGCTGCCATAATTTATTCATGCTGGTGGCATTTTCAGCCGTGACCACATTAAAATTCTGTTCGCTGAGGTAACGGCGCAACAGTTCGCGCAGGCGAATATCATCATCAACCACCAAAATTTTAGCTTGATGCCCGGTATGGCCTGTCGTGGGAGTGATATTATTTTCTGTATTCATAGCAACATGGTAGTGGATTTTGAGTAACTTGGTTTAATTCAACATGTCTGAATCACAAATTGTTACATACTTTACGGCAAAATTCATCACCATGCAGGTACATCGACATACAATCAGCCATTAACTTGCTACTATATATGCGATGAAAAGTTTCCATTCAGCATTACTCTGTTGTTTAACGATGTTGGCCTGTGCTGCACAGGCTGAAGGTGGACGTCGTAGTCAACGCCAAATGGAACAGCCGGCATCCCATCCGCAACACAAATTTCCTCGTATGGCGGCCCGCGCTGAGAATGTCCAGACTGGCGGCAGCGGAAGTGCTGAAGAGCAAGCTGTTTCCCAAGCTGGTCAGCGCCAGAAAAAGCCCTTAAGCCGGGAAGAAAAACAGGCTTTGCGCAAGCAAATCAACGAAGCCGGTAACCACTACAGCCCCAAAGTTAATTGAACTGATTTTTCTGCTTCACCTTTCCGCATTCCCACTGTCTGAACTGCCAGCGTAATTACCCAAACTGTTATTTTCATGGGACGGCTGAGTATCTTCAAATAAGCGTAAGTATCCCGAAAATTTGTAAAGTTTATTTCTTTTTTGTCCGGTTACTTCAGTAACGTAACCGCTTTTTACAAAAGTTTGAAGAGCATTCGAGGCCGTTACATAGGAACAACCTACAAGCCTTTCTGCAGTACGAATATCCATTATTGGTTGCGAAAATAGGTGGTCAACAAGGGCTAACTCGTTTTTCCCCATAGATCTGGCGTTAAAAAGAACTTTCTCACGAAATTCAACAATACGTTGCGCAGTTAAAGAGGCCTCGTTACTCACTTGGACAACGCCACGAAGGAAAAACTTTACCCAACCCTCCCAGTCACCATTTTGTCGTACGGCGGTTAGACGATCATAGTAATCCAAGCGGTTTTGCTTTAAATAGAGGCTGATATAGAGTAGAGGCTGCTTCAAAACGTTTCGTTCGTGCAGTAAAAGGGAAACAAGCAAACGACCAACCCGGCCCTTACCATCTAAGAACGGATGAATTGTTTCAAATTGAGCGTGCAATATCGCGCACTGAATAGC
>CAIOYD010000054.1 GCA_903862415.1 uncultured Oxalobacteraceae bacterium
GTTGTTGACTTAAATCCAGACAAAACTAACAAGGAAACATTAAATCATGAGGAGGTATATCAAGAACTGAAACTGGCGGCATAAAAATTTACTTTTAGGCGACAACTAGCTTGAAAAACTCCGGACCCGAGAATCGAGAAAACCAAAGGTATTGTCTTGCGTCAGTTGCCGACTAATCGAATTCAAACCTGAAAATCTCGCATGACTTGCTCAACGGCGGGTATGTCAGCAGGAGCCCAATCGAGTTGATCCAACTCTGCGACCTGGACCCACCGAATCTCCGAGTGTTCAGTCAGTTGAGGTTCATCGCCCTTCAGCGAGCAGTAATAAGTGGTCAGGATAACGATGCCGAAATCGTACTCGTACTCCGTAGTGTTGATATGCGCGCCGATCTCAGCCGAACAGCGTAACTCTTCGTCAAGTTCGCGCTGTAACGCCTGTTCCGGTGACTCATTGAGCTCAATTTTTCCTCCGGGAAATTCCCACATTCCGGGTAACGACATTGACGAGCTGCGTTGTGCTGCAAGAATCAAATGGCCTCGGGTGAGAACCGCACCTACAACACTTATTCTCTTCTTCAAAGTTGCACTCCGTTGTTCCGCCGCCGACGCATAGTTGCAGCTAAGGGTAGGTAATTTAAATTTTTTTCAGTATTCCCAGCGCAGCATCGATATCGTCGTCATTTTCGATTTGAATTTTTAAGGCGCTCTCAACAAGCTGCACGACTGCCATTCCAAGTAGTCGATTTACCTGGCGATCGATATTCGTTGCAAAAAATGCTAATGGTTAATGGCATTTTTCTGTTGCGTTCCCTCGTGAGCAGATCTGATCTTATTTTTTTCGTTTAGATTCTGAATTGGGGTGATGCAATTAATTGCTATAAAGAAAATTCTACAGCAATGCATAGAATTGGTCTATAGTTCAAAAATTAAAGTGATTACTTTTACCAAGTTATTATGTCAACCTAGATATCAACACCCATAAACCTCCCCCATCCGCAAAACCTCCCCCCTGACCCCCTCAACCAAACTCTCCGGCCCCACCACCTTCACCTTCGCCCCATAGCGCAAAATATCCATCAACAGCTCGGTATCATCGCTATACGGCACTTTGAGTTCGAAGCTGCCGTCTTTCAGCATTTTGCCTTTCTGGTCCTTGTGCCAGCGCTCACTCGATACCCAGCGGGATATCTCAGGTGAAAACAGCAGCGTGGCCCACTGGATCTTTTTGCCGGCAAAGATGCCGTAACCGGCTGTCAGGACTTCATCGAGGGCTTTTTCGGAGACGTCTTTGGCTTTCTTTTCCAGGATTTCCACCCGACTGATGGTGTCGACGGAAAAGCTGCGCAAGTCATTGCGCAAGTGACACCAGGCGTCCAGGTACCAGTTGCCGTGGTAAAAAATCATGCGCTGCGGGGAGACTTCGCGCTCACTGCTACTGTCTTTGCCGCGCGAATAGTGTTCGATGGCGATGCGCTTGCGCTTTAGCAGTGCTGAACCGATAGCTTCAAAATGCGTAGGCTGCATATGCCGTACCCGCATCATTTCGATTTTGATGCGCCGTTTGACTTCGTCGACAGAATCGTTGGCCGCGCCCATCAAACCGGTCAGTCGTGCCTGCAGCGCCTGCACGTGGGCTCCCAGCAAGCCACTGCTGTCCAGATTGGAGATCAGGTAATGCATGGTCAGCAGAGCATAAATCTCTTCGGATGAAAACCACAGACCGGAGAGTTTGTATTCGACCCCGGCGATTTTCATATCATGGTCGAAGCGGTAGCCACCCAGATCGCGGTCGAACACGATCGGCGCGCTCAGGCGGTCGCGCATGAAGGCCAGGTCGCGCTTGAGGGTGGCCAGCGAGACTTCCAGCCGGGTTTTCATCTGCTCGATGGTGACGATTTTACGATCAGCCAGCATTTGATCAATCAAAAATATGCGTTCGTTCATGCTCATGCGTAGGTCGCTCCCAAGGCTCATCCTGTGAGCTTGCAGTCTGGCACACTGGTCGTCAATGCTCAATGGCTGGCGGCTTGGATAACAACAGTTATGGGTTTTTCTGCTGAAGTTTGTTTTTTATATCTGCAGTTCATCACCGGAGCAAGGGGCATGATTCACTTTTTAATCTGGTTTGGCATTTTGTATGTGTTGTTTAAAGCGGGCACGCCCTGGTGGATCTGGGCGATTTTTGTGCTGGGATCTTTTTTGGCGGCGATTATGTAGTGGTGGGAATACTGGCAACAGAACTGTGCAGAAGTAATCCATTTTTGTACAAACTTAACTTTGGAAAATAAATGAAAAAAATATCTTACCTTGCTGTTGCTGTGGCGCTATGTTCAACCTTGCTGGCTTGCGGCGGTGGTGGCGGCAGCTCTGCGGCCTCAGCTCCGGCGGCTACCACCCCTGCTGCACAGGGCGCATATTCTGGCGTCAATTCCGCAGGTACGGTGTATAACGCGTTGATTCTGGATGACGGTTCGTTTTACAGCTACTACGGCACTATGTCTGGCAATGCCCTGTATGTGAATGGCGTTGGCATTGGCAAGGCAACTTCGGCCAACAGTAGCTGGAGTGTCAGCTATAACGATTATCAGGGTGGCGCGCTGTTAGCCGCAGGTACCGGGTCGGGTACCTATACTTCTACTTCCCTGAGTGGTTCCAACTCGGAAGCAGGACAATCATCCAGTTTTACTCTGAGTGTGCCCGCTGCCAATATTTACCTTTATAAAACCCCTGCAGTGGTTTCTTCGATAGTCGGTTCCTGGTCGGGCAGCGCCACCGATGGTTCGTCCAATGCATGGACAGTCAATGCTAATGGTACGTTCACTGGCATGGATACTTCTGGCTGCACTTACTCGGGAACCTTTACACCCAGAGCCAATGGCGTGAATGTCTTTAACCTGGCCATCACGTTTGGTGCTGCGCCCTGTATCCTGGCTGGTCGACAGGTTGCCGGTGTTGCTCTCACCTATTTATTGTCCAATGGGCAGACCGAAATGGTGGCGATGGCGGCGAATACTGCTCCTGCTTTGGGGATTGGATTGTTTGGGGTGCGTTGAGGAAAAATTTGTGGCAAGAAATTCCTGATCTGACTTTATCTTGAAAGTAAGTGAGCATTTATATGAGTTTGCGATTTCAAAAACAAATTCCTGATTCCGACACGGCCCCTGATGTTAATGCCGCGCCGGAAACAGGCTCACTTCAGTCTGCGATTATTTTGATTGTCGTGGTGTTGTTTATTGTTTTTTTGATTGGTAAGATTGTTTGACGGGATACTGACACACCTATCTTGCCTGATGAATAGTTTCAACAAATTCCACGATGCGCTTAATTCCATTTAACGCTCCAACTGGAATGCTGATCTGATTTTTAGAATCAACCTTGCTTTCAGCTGGATTGATCCGGATTAAGGGATGGCCGAGATGTTCACCAAAATTGCGCACGGAAGGAATAGCAAGCCCAGCGCCCAGTTCAATAATGACCGGTTTTTTTAATTTTCCCAACCAAACCTGAAGGTTGGCATACTGCCAGTCAGTACGCGCAGGATCCCAATGGTAATCGCCAAACATCAAAATATTGGGGCGTGCCAAGGCCTTACAGTTGGGGCACAGTGGTAGTGCAGAAAGCAATTCGCAATAGTGATTGTCTACCTCGGGATTAAAGTCATCAGCTCGCCATACCATTTGACCGCATTGGGCCGTACATTGCAGGTGATGGATAGAACCATGACATTCAACCACTCTGTCCGCCAAAAACCCGGATTTCTGAAACTGCCCGTCTACATTGCTGGTAAAAATAGCGGCCTGATACTTGAGTTGTTGAGCCAGCATTCTCAGCAAACCAAAACCTTCATGCGGCTCTGTATGGCGATATAGCTGCAGCCGATGCCCATAAAACCCCCAGGCCAATTCTGGTTTGGACATGAATGTCCTCGGGCTGGCAATATCGGTAAACGACATTCCCAGCTTGCCCAATGCAGGATAAGCATTCCAAAATCCGTTTACCCCTCTGAAAGCAGGCAAGCCCGAATCAATCCCCATGCCTGCTCCTGCTGTGATCAGCAATCCATCGGCTTGTGTGATCAGCAGCGCCGCTTCAAAGCAGGCATTATCGATTAATGATGCGTTCAACATTTTTCCTCAGGCATGTGCCCGCAACGTAACGCTGGCATCGAACGTGATGCGTTCTCCGCCCTGTTTGATGGATGGATCATCCGTCCCTGAAAAATACTGATCCACTTCACTGCGTGAAGAACCTTTGGTATTGCGCTGATCATTTCCTCTTTCGGCCACACCATAATCCACATCACCAATACGCCAGTGCCGTCCTGTGAGTTCGTTAAAATGAGGAATTTGCTGATTGATGGTTTCAATGATTTTATACCACAACTCTTTGACGACCAATTTCACTTTTTCAGGTGAAGCGGTGCGGTTGACTTCGGAATCGGAAATTGAAATGCCTTCGCGACTGGCTTTGCGTGCGCGGTCGGCGAGGTTAAAGTTTTCGACAAAGGCCACACGGATGGAAGCCTGCATAGTCAGTCGTTCATAGCCGGAGGCATCAGAACGGCGGTCAAGTGCGCTGATTACCCAGTCCCCCTGAATAAAGGCATTTAAGGCAGGTAACACGCGCAACGTCATAATTTTTTCTGATTTTTCTTCCGGCTGCACCAGAACATTAACCTGACTGATCACCCGCACCGTGTCCTGTGCCACGGCTTTTGAAACACTGACCTTATAGCGCAGGGTATCATCGTCTTTTTGCCTGACGACATATACAGCATGGTCTGCGCTGCGGATTGTATCTATTTGGTCAGCTGTGGTTTGATAAGTTAGCTCTGACATGAAATTTCTCCTCGATGATGGGTAAGTACTGCTACCATAGCTTTTACGGGATCAGGCTAACCAAAATTACTCTACTCTTTTTAAAAAATATTATGTGGCCATTCATTCAAGATAAAAAAACACTAGCGTTAATGAGCTCTGATCCGCAACGCAAACCCAAACCCATGAGTTTTGAAGAAATTGTTGCCTCCATGGGTGATTACAGTGATCTTGCCGACCGGGATGCCCCCGTTCAATTCTGGCTGCCGGAACCGGCGGTCAAGTCGTTGAAACAACTGTGTGCCATCGATGGAAATTCGATGAACGAGGCGCTCAAACAATTTTTGGTGATTCACTGCTATGGCGTATATGCCTTTTCGGTAATGAAAAAAACGCATCCCAATCTTTTTAAGGATGTGCAGGTACTGGAAAACACGCGCGTGTTATTTTCTCCGAAACGCCATACTGACAGTGAAGAAGATTCTGGAGTGTATTTCAGCCGCAAGCAGTCTGATCCGGTGATCGTCGTGCCACCAAAAAAACGGGAAACAACTTATTGGGTTTGCGAACTGGGGAAGAATATCTCGCCAATTAAAGTTTATATTTCAAAACGCCTGCGCGATGATTTAAAAATTCTTGCTGAACATGTAGATATCAACTTATCGCAATACCTGCGTGAAATTGTTATATCCCGACTGCTGGGACATGGGACATTACCAGTTCGCCCGGAGATGCTGGCATCACTGCCCTACAAGGCTGCTGATGACTGGTGTGAAAATGCACCGCTTCCCTGGGTGCAGGTCAGTTATGAAGAGTATTCCAAAGCTGAGATCAGAGAAGTTCGGGAATAATCTACTCCGTTGCATGCAACATCCCCCCCAACCCACTGGCACGCTGCACCTGAGTAGCAATAGCCGCCTCAAAAACTGCGGCAACCGGGGTAAGCAAAGTAAAAAACTCCCGCGAACGGGTAATGCCGGTGTAAATCAGTTCGCGCGACACTACGGAGGAAGCTTCTTTCGGCAAAACGACCACCACGTGATGGAATTCTGAACCCTGAGATTTGTGTACCGTCATCGCATACGCGGTTTCGGTGTGCTGCAGGCGGGTGGCCAGTACGCTGCGGATTACCTGACCTTCCATGAAGTACACGCGCAATGATTTCGGCTGCAATGGATCGGGCAGGCAGATGCCGATGTCACCATTGAATACCCCCATGCCGTAATCGTTACGTGTGACCATTACCGGACGTCCTACATACCATTCGCCGTTACGTTTGATCAGGCCTTCGGCTTCGACGCGTTTTTCTATGGCGGCGTTGACTCCGGCCACGCCCCAGTCACCTTCACGGACCGCGCACAGCAGGCGGAAGGATTCAAATTTTTTGATGACGTCGGCGACCCAGTTTTCATAAACTGCCGTATCAGTGGTTGCCGGGCTGTGTGCCAAGTGCTGCAGATAGGGGCGATAACCACCTGTGCAGCCTTCACGGCCGTTGAGCGCCAGCTGCAGCACGTGATCGGGATGGGCATGTTCCTGCCAACGCACAATCTGATGGCTGGCAGCACGCAGACAGTTGCTGGCGGCGACTACATTCCCCAGATTGATCGCTTCGGCCAGTTCGGCAATCGGGCCGGTAAAGCGCCGACTTTCGCGCAGCATCACGGTTTGCTGGGCCAATGTGCTGGCAGCACCGGCAAACGATGCGGGAATGTTGATGCCGGTAGTGGCGCTGACATAGGCCAGGGTGTCGGGTGAATATCCACCCTGCCGGGCATGCAGACACATATCACCCAGCACCGCACCGGCTTCAACCGAGGCAAGCTGGTCCTTGTCGCCCAAAAAGATGATCAGTGCATGGGGTGGCAGTGCCTGCAGCAGGCATGCCATCATTTCCAGATGCACCATCGAGGCTTCATCGACAATGAGTACATCGAGCTCCAGCGGATTGCCGGCATGATGTTTGAAGGCGCGGGTATCGGGTCGTGCGCCCAGCAAACTGTGCAGCGTGCGTGCGGCACCCATGCGTGCGGTCAGCTCGGCCAGAGGTAAATCGCCCGCGAGTTTGTCGGACAGTTCAACCAGGGCGCTGTCGATCGATTGTTTGAGTCGTGCCGCGGCCTTGCCGGTCGGTGCTGCCAGCGCGATGCGCAAACGGTCTGGTTTGTCGGACAGGGCAAACAGCAAGGCCAGCAGACGTGCCACGGTATAGGTTTTACCAGTACCGGGCCCGCCGGTGATGATCGCCAGCTGGCTGCGCAGTGCGATGGCACAGGCGATTTTTTGCCAATCGGGGTTGGGGTTGAGGGGATTTTCTTTTGGCGCTGAAAACAGTTTATCCAGCCACAGTCTGGCCTGAGGTTGATTCACGACCCGCACGCTAGACGCCAGATGGGTGACGGCGTTGGCGACCGAAGTTTCATCTTTCCAGTAACGGCGCAGATAGACTCTGTCTGCTTCAAACACCAGCGGCTGTTGCCGGTCCGGTGCGCCTGCATTCCACACCTGTGCACAGTGCTGCCATTCGGCGCGCCAGCTGGCCAGGTCGGTCGGCAAGGTTGGTGCGATCGTTTTCAGGTTTTGCCACTGCTCGGGTTGCAGGCCGACCAGCGTGCCGATATCCTGCGCCAGATCTGGCAATAACAAACAACTGTGACCGCGTCCTTCCAGTTCCGACAACACCGCACAGCCGATGATGAGCGCCGGTGAAGTGACACCCAACGACACCATAAAGCGCGCAAATGCGGCGCTGATTCTGCGCAGCTGACCTTGTCCGGCAATCCGGTCCAGTTCGGCCAGCAATTGTTGTTCTGTGCTCATGGGCTGTAATTCGAGAATGTTGACCATCACTGTACCGCCACTTGAGAAAATAACTGTTCCAACCCATCCATTAACGCATCAGTTGCGGCCAGATGATAGCAACCGTGGGTCTGGGGGTTGTCAATACCACGCAGGAAGAAAAAGATCGCACCACCCAGATGGGTTTCAGGACTGTAGGTTGCTCCCAGCCGGTTTTTTAGCAAACGGTGCAGCGCCAGCAAATAGACCGCGCCCTGAATATCATAACGATGCGTCGCCATGGCGGCTGTCAGTGCCTGTTGATGATAGCTGGCGTCATCGTTGCCGATGAAATTGGATTTGTAATCCAGCACCCAATACTTGCCGTCTTGTTCGAACACCAGATCGGCAAAACCCATCAGCAAGCCCTGCAGCACGCGCTCGGGAATCGGATTGCGCGCCACTCCTTCCAACAAATGGGTTTGACAAAATTTGTCCAGTGCACGCGTGACCATGTGTTCGCTGGAAAACCAGAATTCCATTTCAGGTAACGAGGTGTCGATTTGCTGCAGGCTGCGTTTAATCGGCAGCAGTGGCGTAGTGGCGACTTTACTTAACCAGGCGAAGGCATCATCCTGATGATTATCCCACCCGGCACGTTCGCAGCGGGCATTGAAGCGCTGCACAAACTTATCGTCATCGATGACAGAAAATCCTTCGTTGCCCATCCATTCCAACTGTTCGTGCAAAAACTGTCCGGGACGTGAGCCGCGCGGAAAGCGGTGCCAGGCAGAGGCTGTGGTGGTGACTGGAACCAGATCGGTCTTGTCGCTGGCCAGTTCGTTATTATCCAGCAGCCGCACAGGAACGGCGCTCGCCACCATAGATCGGGTCAGCGAAGAAAAACTGCCGACACTCCAGTCTTTTTCAAACTGATGGGTATACGCTGGTGCCGCGATCAGTGGCGGCAGTATATCGGCTATGGACAACGGCGTGACTGTAGCCTCGTTCCCCACCACGGTGATTTGTATATCAGTGCAGACACCGCGGGCACGCTGGAGCACATCAACTATGTTCGCCGCAGGTAACGCAGCAGTGTCGTTGAGCAGATAACCGAGAGCCGATTCTTCCATCTTGTCTTTGAGTGCAGCGACACCCAGCCAGACCGCATGTTGTGCGCGTGTTAAGGCTACATATAATAAGCGCAAATCTTCTTCCATACGCGCCTTCTCCACCGCCTGCTTGGCTGCTTCAGATAAGGCCAGATCAATCTGTTTGATTCCCTGCTCATCGGCATATTCGTAAAAACTGCGATTACGTTTGGACGCAGGCTTGGCCGAGACAGCAAAGGGAATAAATACCAGCGGATATTCCAGCCCCTTGGATTTATGCACGGTGCAGATTTTAACCAGATCGGCATCGCTTTCCAGACGCAGCACGCGTTCTTCGGCGACGCCGTCTTCATCCTGAATTTGTTCACTCAGCCAACGGATCAGTGACTGTTCGCCATCCAGATTTTCGCTGGCGGATTGGACTATTTCGGCCAGATGCAGCAAATTGGTTAAGGTACGCTCACCACCGGCCTGATTAAGCAGACGGGCCGGCAAACCGAGCTCATGATTGAGTTTGCGCAACATGGCCAACACGCCCTGGCGCTGCCAGACCAGATGCAGCGCTTTCAGTTGTTCGACACAGTCTTCCCATGCGCGATCATCCGAGGCCAGTCTGGCCAGCTGCGCCAGCGGCAGTCCGGCCATTTTAGTGGCATAGGCAGCGCGACCCACCAAGCTGTCGAGCGGATTGGAAACCGCTTTTAACCAGCGCAACATATCAGCAGCTTCTTCGCTGTCGATCACGGAATCGCTGTCGGAGAGGTAAACACTGGCGACCTTACGACGCTGCAGTGCATGGCGAATGGCAGCGGCTTCATTGCGATCGCGCACCAGAATGGCGATGTCGGCCGGTTGCAATCGCGTAAACCCATCGTCAGACTGAAACCCAACCCGGGGATCATTGAGCAATTGCGCTATCGTTTCGGCACAGCGGTGAGCAAATAAATCGTAATACTCGTCTTTGTTTTTGAGTGCCGTTTCAACACACCATAAGGTCATGGCCTTGAACTGGCCCTCAGCACCGACCAGTGTTTCGGCCCGGCCCTTGGCCTGTACCGTTTCAAACGGCACTTCATTGCCACCGGCGTTACGGAATTTAAACGCGCCGCTGGCAAAGCCGGTGTTGTCGGCCACCCGTTCGGCATAATCAAACACGGTATTGACGGCAGCGATCAATTCGCGCGAGGAACGGAAATTGGTACCCAGCAGATAATGCCGACCTTCAGTAGCCCGCCGCGCGGCCAGATAGCTGTGGATATCGGCACCACGGAAACCATAAATCGACTGCTTGGGGTCGCCGATTAAAAAAATACCTTGCTCAGGATTATTGTCTGCCACCCGATACAGGGCATTAAAAATCGCAAACTGATCCGGCGAGGTGTCCTGAAATTCATCGATCAGGGCCACCGGATACTGGGCTGCAATCCGTGCACGCAAAGCGGGGCCGTTGGCACCTTCGAGTGCATTTTTAAGCCGCAGTAACATGTCGTTAAAGCCAAACTGGCGCGACTTCAGTTTAAGACTGTCCATACGCGCCACAATCGAAATCACTGCATGTCGCAGGATGGCATGGCTGATCGGGGTGATCGCGTTCAATAATGCAGGCAAGGCGGCGATGGCATCGAATTCATCCGGCACAACACCAGTAAAATTTTTGCTGCAGGCATCCTCGACACCTGCTTTGCTCAAACGCTTCCAGGCAGTGTCATTCAGCTCCGGCACATCCACTTTTCCTGAGCTGGCCCATACCCGCAAAGCGGCAAACCAGCCAGCCACCGAAGCCTGTTTAAATTTGGTGCCATTAAATCGTTTTGGTTCAGCCTGTCGCTCTTGATCCACCCAGGCTTCAAGCCTGTCGATGCGTTCAGGCCAACCCTGTTTGATCACGCGTATTTGTTCCAGCTGTTCGTCGTTGATGCGCACAATCAACTGCTGCAGGGATTCATCCGCGACGTAACCCAGCAGGCCGACATGGTTAAGCAAATCTTTGACTGCCTTTTGCAGCGACAACACTTCTGGCCAGAAGAGCATAAACACTTCCAGTGCGGTGCTATCGAGCCGGTAAATCTGCTGGCGCCAGTAATCGCGTACCGCATGTTCAAACAGTGCAGTCTCATCACTGACGAGCTCTTCATCAAACAACGAGCCGCTGTCAAACGCATGTTCGCGCAGCATGCGCTGGCACCATGAGTCGATGGTAAACACGGAGGCATCATCCATGCTTTCCGCCGCCAGCATCAGACGATAAGCCGCCTTCTGCCGGTCTGCACCTGGCGGGTAAGCCGCCATCAGATCCTCCAGATAGCTATCATTGTCATTGGGGGCCGCACCCTGAAAACAATTGGCCGCTTCCACCAGCCGTTCACGGATACGGTTCGACAGCTCTTTGGTTGCCGCACGGGTAAACGTCATCACCAGAATTTCTGATGGCAGCAAAGGACGCGTAAAACCATGCTCATCTCCATGCCCCAACACCAGACGCAGATACAGAGCGGCAATCGTCCAGGTTTTACCGGTACCGGCGCTGGCTTCAATCAGGCGTGAACCATGCAAGGGGAAACTCAGAGGAATTAAGGGCTGGCTCATGGTGCGTCCTCGCTGGCGGGCTGTTGACTGATCAATTGCACAGTGAGGTTTTCAGTCAACCATGTAGTGAGCGGGCCATAGATAGCGTGCGCACAGGTTTCGAATTCCGCATTTGCGCTCAGGGTGGCGTAATCAGGCCATAAACGCGCCAGACATAAATCCGCCACTTCGGGTGGCGGCATATTGTTGTAGCCGCCGTTATAGACGACCTGAGGTTTTTCCTGACGCACCAGAGCCAGTGCGGTTTTACAGGCGACCGGCAAGGGACGGTTGCGTCCTTCACGCCAGTAATTGAGCAAATTGATCAGAATGGCTTTTGACTCATCAGCATCCAGCGGTGGCATCGTGACGATGGCGTCGCGTCCGAGCAGATAGCCGGAAACCCGGTAGCCCAGCGCCGCCGACACTAACTGCCGTATCCAGGCCTCGATGAGTTTGTCACCGCGCGGCTCACCTTTTGCATTCGTGATCTTGCTGGCAATTTGCGTCAGCCAGACGGTCTCAACGCCATTGCTTTGCATGCCATCGAGCCAATCTTCGAGCCGGATGTCATCATGCACCAACAGCACCGGCAGTTTTTCTGCTGCCAGTGGATAGCGCGCGCGCAGCTGCAACCAGGCGCTGCGTATCGGCACCAATTCCTCTACCAGCCGGGATTGCACATGCTGCCCCAGCAAGCCTATGGGTAACACTCCTTCACGTGCCAGCTTCGCCGCCTTGTGTTGCAGATGCGCCATCACCTCGGTCAACGCTTCAGTCACGCCCGCATCATCGAGCAAACTATCCACCAGCGTGTATTCTTCCAGACCATTCAAACTGAACGGTTCTTCATCTTCACCTGCGGCCTGGTCATCGGTAAACATCACCCCTAACCTTTCGCGGAAAAAATACTTCACCGGTTGCTTCACAAAGCGCGCCAGTTCGGCCAGGCGTAATTTAAAATCCGCTTCCAGCTGGTACGGCGGCAGCTTATCTTCAGCAGCATCAGCAGAGTCAGCCACCACATGTGCCTGACGCCATTCTCTGGCATAGGTGAGCAAACCACCCTGTTCAAAATAGCGGCGACTAAAGGGTTGCAGCGGATGGTGATGCGTCATGGCCTGCAGATCGCACTGCCAGCCAGCAACCAGATAATCGCGCAACTGCGCAACCAGCACCGAGCAGGGCTGCTCACTATTGTCTTTAACATTGTGACCCACCCAACTGATGAGCAATTTATCGCGCGCGGACAGTAACGCTTCGAGCATCAAATAGCGATCATCATCGCGACGCGAACGGTCACCCGGACGCTGCATCTTGGGTAACGCCAGCAAATCAAAATCCACATGCTGACTGCGGCGCGGAAAATCGCCATCGTTCATCCCCAGCAGACACACCACCCGGAACGGCACCGCGCGCATCGGCATGAGCGTACAAAATGTAACGCCGCCGGACACAAACCGACTGTGCAACGTAGGCTCGTCAATCGAACCCATGATGGCTTCACGCACCACATCAAGCGCCACCGGATCACAAAACCCGGCATCCGCGCAGGCGCGCAACCAGTTGTGCAGCGCTTCATCTATCCGTCCCAACATGCACTGATCGGTTTCATCCTGCTCAGTAAAAAATGCCTGCATCAACAAACGCATCTGCACACCCCATTGTGCCGGTGTCAGTGAGCCCGCCATTATGGCGCGCCAATGGATCATGGTCTCCACAAACTGCGCCAGCGAACCGGCCAGTGCCGCATTCAAGCCACCGATTTCGGCATACGACTCTATGCCGTCCCAGGTCGAACGGCCACCACTGGCATAACCGAGCAACATACGACGCACACCAAAAATCCAGGTGTTCTGCTCACCCGCCGCCTCCAGCCCCAGGGCAGACCGATGTTCCTGATCCAGGCCCCAGCGCACCCCGGCACCTTCTATCCAAAGGGCGAGTTGTGGCAGATCGTCTTCGTCGAGACCAAAGCGGGCTGCCACGGACGGCACTTCCAACACATCTCGCAATTCGCTCTGCTCGCAACGTTGCTGTGGCAGTCGCAACAACCATTCCATGGCTATCAATACCGGATTGGTGCGTCTGTCATTGACGTCACCAATTTCAAACGGGATATAACGCGGTTCGAGTTTGTTGTACTGACCAAATACCGAACGAATCGCCGGAGAAAAGCGATCAATATCGGGCACCATGACAATAATATCCCGCGGCCGCAGCGCAGCAGGGGCGTCATCTGCGACCGGCTCTGCCAGCATCGCCAGCAAACGGTCGTGCAACACTTCCACTTCACGCTGCGCGCTATGGGCAACGTGGAATTCAATCGAGCGGTCAGCCGCATCAAATGCGACAGGCGGATGATCGGCCAGCGGCAACAAATCGCGCACCGCTGCCTGCACGTGACTGAGCAAATGGCTGCCCGGTCCTTCGGTAAACAAATCGATGCGCAGATTGGCAAACCGTTCGCGGGTTTGTTGGGCATCATCAAAATCATCTAACATGCGCACAAAATCACGCCCCTGCCGCCCCCAGTTGGCCAGCAGCGGATGGCAGTGAGCATGCAATTCTTCCGGCGCAAACTGGGCTAAATCGATCCCGCCCCTGGCTTGTTGACGCCGGTACTGGGCTTTAAAGTACTGACTGCCTTCGATAATGTCACCCCAATAAAACTGACAGGGATTGGGGACCGCCAGAATCACCTGCGTATGCGAAGCCAGAGCCGCGAGCGCTTCGAGTGTCTGACGCGGCATGGCAGAAATACCAAACACCACCACCCGACGCGGCAAGGGCGTGACCGGCTCCGCTGCATCCTCAATGGCGCTCACGAAACGGTGGTGAATGTGTATCCGTCCCAAGGCCCGGCTGTCTTCGGGAATATCAGCCAGTATGGCGCGCCACAACTGCGCCTGCCAGCGCTGATCCGCCAGTAAGGGCGTAACCTCTCCCTGCGCGCCCCTGAGCTGATTCAATCCTTTGGCCCAATCATCGAGCCAGTCGGCGCGGTAGAGTTGATACAAATCGATCAAACCCGCCAGTTTTTGCGCCAGTTGCAGCCGACGCTCCGGCGCCCCATCCGCCAAAAAATGGCGCAGCGGTGCAAAATCGGGTTGATCCAGCAATTCCGGAATCAGCCTCATCAAACGCCAGGTCAACGGTGTCTGATCGAGTGAAGAACTGGTCGGAATTTGTTCACGTCCCAGCATATGGCGGTAAATACCCCACAAAAACCGCCCGGGCAACTCAATACGGGTGGCCGCACACACACCGGTTTCTTCTGCAATCGCAATTTTGAGCCATTCGGCCACGCCATTCGACTGCACCAGAAAAAATTCCGGTTCGAGCGGATTAAGCGGATGCTCGCGCAGCCACTGAAACACCACCGCGCGCAGTTGTTCGAGTTGATTACTGTGCAAAATAATCAGGCCTGGGGTTATATTTACTGACATTGCATGTCCAATAGGGTAATTCTCACGCTAATATCATGACATAGGACAAGCGCATCCGGTGAGCCTGTACCGAATTAAATCCCTATCGAGACTTTGCACTGCTCCGCCTGAATTATGCCTATTAAGCTTAAATTGCTTTTATGCGTATTAAGCGTATTAACCGTATAATGACCGATGAACGCCGTTCCTAGTGCGTTACCAATGGCTGATTCGCATATATATTATTAATCACTTCAGTCACCATATCTTTTTGCGATTTGCGCGTCAGTGAAGTGTGCACAGAATCTCCTGTGGCGATAAATTGGTTGGTTTTAGCATCTTTAATCGTGACCGTCAGTTCCAGCATATACATGGTGATATCCCATCTCCATTTATCCACATAAAAAACCACCGCATCCACATCCTTAGGTGGCGCACCTGCCCCTGTAGTAACAAAGACGCCTTTAGCCTGCAACTGTGTGGCAATTTCTTCATTGACGCCACTATTATCCGACTCATAGTGTTGCACATACATGGTTTTAATCGCTGCCAAATTAGCCTGGGGATTAACTTTTGATGTCGCCACATTCACGCAACCGGTGGTAATGAAGCTCGTTAAAATTAACGCTGCCGCCATTTTCATAAAACTAAACATGATGAACCCTTTCCATAAAATTTGAATGAACAGACTATCTTTCAATTGAAAAAATTACAATCCCTGCTGACAGATTATTCTGTGTTAAAACAACACAACAGCATTGAGTGCGAATTTTTATTATGCTCATCATCAAGCTCATCCGGTGAGCCTGAATTCAATCATCATCCCTACTTACTTATTAGTTTGAATTTCTCAGACTTTTAGTAACAACGTGCGCAGGCACTTACAGGGACATTATGAAAAACAAAAAAATCGCAGCAGCCATAATGGCAATGAGTTTACTGACAGTCGCAACAGTGTCATTTGCCAGTGACGATGGATTTTATTTAACCGGCGGTATCGGCCAGGACACAAACGACAATACCCAGGCCAACGTGGATAATGTGCTTGTTAATGCTGGTGGCGTTGGATTCAATTCGAGCTACACCAAACCCACCGTATGGAAAGTCCAGGCCGGTATGCAGTTAAATAAATATCTGGCGTTGGAATTTGGTCCATTTGGCGCATCCAACCGCAACTATACCGCACAGGGTGGCAATTTAAATTACCCGATTACGGCCAATGGAACGACAACTGGCTGGGACACCATGTTAATTGCCATGGCTCCCATCAGCTCTGAATTCAGTCTGATCGGCAAAGTCGGTGTGGCTACCATCAAAAACAGCGCTACCGTTTCTGGCGGAGGTATTTCAGAATCACAGAGCCAATCAAAAACGGACGCCACTTATGGCGTTGGTGCACAGTACGATTTTTCAAACAAGGTTTTCGGACGCATTTCCATTGATAACTACAATATTGCCGATTCCAATGCCGCCAATCGCACCACGGTAGTGTCTATTGATGTAGGTGTGCATTTCTGATGACGCGGGGATTGATAACAGGCCACACACCCGATGCTGCGTTGCATGGGTGTGTGGCCTGCCTGTTAGCTGATTGCTCTTACTTGAACATACCTGCGTCAAGTTCGGCCGGTTTGGAATCGACTTTCGTTTCCGGCACGGACATATTCGCGCCCTTCATCACTTTCAGCAGCGCCGGTAAAACCTTGGCCGAAACACTAACGGTGTCAGCAAGAATTGGCAGTGCATCTTTCACCGGCAAGACCTTGCCGATGCTCATAGGATTGCTCGACGCACTCTTAATAATATCCGCACCCGTTTTGCCCAGATTACCGGCACCCAGTGCGGCAATACCAAAATTGCTGACACCAGCCAAGAGCAATTTTTGCTTGTCTTTCGACAGCTTCTTGGTTTTTTCCTGAGCATCAGCACCCTGGGTCAGTTCGGCCAGCGAAGCTCCGGAACTCTTCACCGTGCTCGCCACCATGGACTGCCGCTCTCCCGGATCGGTCGACTTATTAAAGTTTGTAACTTGTTCCTTAATCTTGGCCATTTGCTCGTCGCTGGCATAAGCCGCTTCGACTGCCTTCAGTGCGTTAAATACCTGAGCGTAAGTCGCACTGCTTTGTGTCGTAAACGACTTAACCTGGCCATCAATATCAACCTTCGAATCCGACTTTCCTCCACCAACCGCAGCGCCCAATCCGCCGAATTGCGCTGATGCGGGTCCGACCGAAGCCAATGCACCGGCAACGAACAATGCGACGAATATTGTTTTGAGTTTCATGCTGATTTTTCCTTTTTAGATTATTTGGCGTTAAGCCGCTTTAACAACTCGGATGCTACGTTTGTACTACTCTGCAACGCCTGATAACCGGCGAGGTTCTCAACTTGATTCTCCTGTGCGCCTGCAATCTGTAGCGTTTCGCCGGCGATAGCGTCTTTCAGGACGCCATCCTTACCCTGTATCGTGGCGCGCAGGCCCAACACAACCTTGGCCGTGCATCCTTCGGAACCACAGCTACGATCACTGACTCTGAATACATAACCCGCTCTGAAACAGCTTTGTGGCTGGGCTGGGGTTGCTAAATGCAACTTATAGAAACCGTTGTGCAGCAAATCGTTCGTGTTCGCATAGAACTCTTTGTCACTGATCTGCACATTGAAATTATTGGCATGATTGACGGCGTTTTCGATCACTGGCACCAGAAAATCTCCGGCAAGACTGCCGCTGCCGGCAGCTGCCGGACCACAGGAGGCAATATCTGGCACACCGGCACGGGAGGCAGCCACAATACGGAAAATATCACCATTGCCAACCGACGGATAATTGGCCGGATCAACATTACGGTACGAGAACAGAGTGTCGCCGTTTTTTGTCTGTGGAGCGGCATCGGCCGCTTCGGCCGCCAATTTGACCATGACCTGCTCCGTACCAATCTTGATGCCCAGCGGATGCAATACTTCAAACGTAATGTCCTGTCCATCATTGACCGCCAGCCCCTGCACGATGAACTTCCCAGGCTGCGCCTGGCTGATGACGTAATCTCTGTAATCGAACTTGACATTCTTCAGGAAACGCTTCGTCAGATCAACCACCGCATTCTTGTTGGAGATTTCCATGGCATTGGTCAAGGCCAGTCCGACGCCACTGGTTCGCTTGATCAGATACAGATCGCTGCCCATTTCCGAGAAAATCACATTCCCTGATTTATCGACCAGCGTCCCGGCGACCAGTGTGCCGAATTTTTCTTCTGTATTCACACCTGCCGCTCCGGCCTGCACAAACAAAGGTGTATTCCACACTCCGAAGCGAACAAAGAAGGCCGGCGCATCGGTGCGACTCTCGAACACCTGCTTCGATGCCGGAATTTTGTCCCAGGGTGCACATGTCTGCGCACGGATAGAGGACATGGTATCGGCAAAATTGACGTCTACCGGTGCCAGCGTAAATGGCGCATTGAAGCCTATATTTTTAGAGAACAGATCGGCGGCAATATAGCCGGGCAATGCTTCTTTGGTTGTTGCATATACCGGCATGACACGCGGCTTATTGCCATCACTGCCGAGACTGGAAAAGACGAACTCGTAACTACTGCCGACCTGAGGTTTGCCGCTTTGCGCTTTCAGAACTGTGTAGCTCTGATTAGTGCTGATGACTTTGAACACCAATGCATCCTGATCCGGCTTGGTGGCGTCACTGGCCTCCAACTCGTCACCGACATTAAAGCCGACACTGTAACCTTTATCCGTAACCCAGTAATCCTGCACCTTGTGCGTCAACCTGACCGGCGTTTGCTGCGGATTGAAATGCTCTTTGACCTCACTAACCAGATTGCGTATCTGCTGCACGGTATTGCCGAGCACGGCCTTGGTCAGCATATCGTCTGTTGCCTTCAGAGACAGTTCCGCCTTGCTCACTACAAGGGTAGTATATTGCGTGCTACTGGCCACATAGGCCACTTTGGACTGATCGGCCTTGATGACCTGCACATTGAGTGTAATGGGAATTAAAACTTCGACATTCGCACCTTTGTCCACTGTGTACTTTGACACCCGCGTTATGCCCAACACCATTGCATAGGAGGCGCTGACAGGCACGCTGAAGCTACCCTGTCCGCAAACGACACCTTCTCTCAGATAAACGTAATGCCCCGTCTTCACATCGCGAACCTGGCTGGGATGCACGATAACAGTCGGATAAGCTGAAGCCAACGTGTTATCGAATTCACCCAACAACTTTTTCTGCACATCAGAAGAAAAAAGTTCCAGCATACGCACATCGATCAGTGGCCGTGCCATACTGGTTTTGCCAGCGACATTCAAGCCTTCTATTTCACCGATCGGATAGACGTAGTAATCGAATGCCTGCGCTCTCAGGCTCGCTCCCAGAGCCAATAACAGCACCGTCCATTTTGGTAGCGTCAGCATGTCAGAAACCCTTCGGTACTGTGCCATCAATCGTAACGGCAATCTGGCCACCTTTGACGATGACATTGGCATTCTTAGCGTCCGGATTTTCTTCCGACATCTGGCTGACCAGTGCACGCAGTTTATTGATAAAACCTTCTTTGGCCTTGACCGACCAACTCAGATTTTTGCTCGTATCCTCCTGCATATCCTTGCTGATCGATTTCAGCAAGTCAGGGAAAGCGAGCATAATCGACGACTTGATTTTCTTGCTGCTGTAGAGGAACACGTAAAACGATTCACCCTGCACTGATTTCAACTGCAATTCTTTTGTCGCTTCCAGACTGATGGCCTGGGCAGCGTCCTCCGACAGCGCCGCTGCCAGATGCTGACGGCATTCCTGATCAAAACGGCCCTGTGCTTCACGGTTCACTTTTTTCGATACCAGACCGGTATTGGTGCCTACGTTATACGAGGTAATACCCAGCGCACCACTACAAGTCACATCGCCGCTGGCAGTTTTTGGACCCGAGCTCATCACGGCAGTGCCGTAGACGATGTAATTGGCCATGTAAGGCTGCTTGCTGGCCTTTTCCGTAATGGCGTTGAACTTGCCCAGTCTTTCCATATCAGAAATCAGCAGGCGAGCACCTTTTTCAGTGCGGATATCTTTTTCCGGCACATATTCGAGGCCGAATTTTTTCGCCACTTCTTCCAGTCCCTTACTGATCAGCGCCACCGACGTATCGGAAGGTTTGGCATTGTCGAGGCCAGGAAAGGTTTGCTTGAAACTGAAATCGGTGATGTCTTTCTTGCTCGATGCCGAAGCCGAGGCCGACGAACTGGCCGCTGCACGCTCGGAGCTTGCCGCACCAGCAAAGCTCGATTGCTGCGCACCGGCATAAGTCGATTTGCGTGATGCATCCAGACTCGCATCGTGAGAACCGGCAACGCGGGTATCACTGGCAGCGGCACCGGAATTGCCGTAACTGTCCGAGACGGCGACACCGCGCTGCTGACTGCCATTGAAAGAACCACTGTCACGTGCTGACACGGACGCGCTATCCGTTGCCGCTACCGAACTCTTGGAGCTGGCCGCAACCGCTATCGCATCTTTTGAAGACGAGGCATCTGCCGCCGAACGACTGGACGCAGAGGTACTGCTCTTATCCTGATGAAACTTGATTTCGGTGCTGGTCGGCTGACTAGGATCGGCCACCGTACCAACGCCGAAATACTCATCGATGATAAACACAATCTTGGCCAATGATTTACTCGAAATCAAACCGTCAATGGAGCGCGCGAGTTCATACACATTGCTGGCATCAGCAGAAAGTACCGACTTGGCAGTCACCAGATCGCCATCGGTAGTGTAACTGGTTTGCAAATTGTCCGACAATTGTTTGACCAAGTCATCAACAGCTTCCTGCACCGCCGGATTGGACTTGCTGATATTCATGCGATTCTTCAGCGCTGCCATCACGGCATCGCGATCGGCTGCCTTCTTGGCCAGCTTACGCGCCTTAAGCAGACTGCCGCTTTCCTGAATGCTGACTTCGTCTGACGTCCCCTTTGCCTCCACGGTTTCGGCATGCGCCGGCAAGACAGTAAACAGTGCTGCAATCATGAATGGCAAGGCAAGTTTTTTGATACGCATTTCAACGATCTCCAAAGAAGGCTATGTAGTGGTATGTGGAATTCTTAAACCGTGACGGCATTTCTACCCATTAGGGTTGCGCTTTCGATATGTTTTTTATTGATTTGATTTTTGCAGTATACTTCGGGAATCCAAAAATACAATACCTACTTTATGCTCAGGGTAATTGTCCGGGCTATGGTTAGTCCTTTCATGGTCTTTTCTACAAACAACACAATTGCGGTTATGCACATCAGAAAACCTGCACTGCCATAGTTATCCCAGCTTCAGGCCCGCACAGCTAGGCTTGCATCCCAAAAAGTTCATCTGATCCGTGTCCATAGAAATTGCTGACGCTGGCAATCGGTTTCGAGGTAATATCATGCCATCTATACATTCCAACAATTATGGCTCAACTCTTTCCCAGTGCGCTCCCCACTCTGAAACAACATGGCGGCCTCTATCGTGAACTGGATGTGCTTGAGCAGCTGCGACTGTCACTGCCGGACAATTACGACATCTACCACAGCGTTGCACTGCTCACCATAGAAACCAATGCTGACCGTTTTGGTGAAATCGATATCCTGGTCATGGACCCGGACGGCAAAATTCTGCTCATGGAAGTCAAGGCCGGCACGGTCACTCTGCGTGATGGCAACATCTTCAAGATGTATTCCGACAAAGAGCATGACATAGGCCGACAATGCCGCATCCAGCATGGCGCCATGAGCGCGCGCTTAAAACAAGCCAACCTGCACACCAGTGTCACAGTCTGTCTGGTGATCCCCGATTATGCTCTTCAAGATGGGCATGTCATTTCCATGCCACGCGAACGTATTATTGATGCAGAGCGCTTCAATCAGCTGGGCACCTGTGTCAGGGAAATTTTAGCTTCAGGAACGGGCTGCAATGCTGTGCCAGCTCTGCGCGCACTGCTCCGCAATGAATTCCGTGTCACCACCAATCTGACTGTGATGCGCGATCAAATTCAAAGCACGAGTCGGCAACTGTCCGACGGGCTGGCAACCTGGGTACCGAGAATCTCCTCAGCTTCCGGGAATATCCGGATTCAGGCCACTGCCGGTTCCGGAAAAACGCAACTGGCTCTCAAACTGCTGGAAGACGCAGTGATTCAACATCGCTCGATTGCCTACGTCTGTTACAACCGACCGCTGGCCGATCATTTGCGCACCGTTGCACCGGCTCACGCCACGGTGACGAATTTTCATGAACTGTGTGTGGAACATTACCGCCGTCACCATGCCGAACCCGATTTCAATCAGGCTGGCATTTTTGATCTGGTCACCACCGCGTATATACAGGACAGCGAACATAGCGCAGGCCACTACGATGTGCTGATCATTGATGAAGGTCAGGATTTTGAAAAAGCCTGGCTGGAAAGTCTGTGCATGCACCTCAAGCCAGAAGGTCAGCTGTATCTGATGGAAGATGACGACCAGCGCCTGTACGACAAAGACAAATTGGACCTGGAAGACGCGGTGCAGATACGCTGTCATGACAACTACCGTAGCCCTGGCCTGATCTGCGCTGTCATCAATGCGCTGGGTCTGACTTCGGTGCCGATCAACAGTAAAAATCCCTATCAGGGTGCCCTGCCCGGTTTTCATATCTACCAGTCAGAAAACGAGCTGCTGGATAAAACGGCTCAGGCTGTAAAAGGTCTGGTGGCGCAAGGCTTTGCACTGAGCGACATTGTCGTGTTGACCGACCGGGGTAGAAACAAGTCGGCGCTGCTGGCGGGCGATAAAATTGGCCCCTACACCACCAGCCACTTCACCGGTGCCTACGACGCCCAAGCCGAACAGGTTTGGAGCCAGGGTGACCTGCTAGTGGATTCCGTTTTTCGTTACAAAGGCCAAAGCGCACCCGCCGTCGTCCTTTCCGAAGTCGACTTTGCCGAATTAAACGACAAGGAACGACGCAAACTTTTTGTAGGTCTGACGCGCGGCCAAATGGCGGTGGAAATTGTTTTGTCTGTCCGGGCTGAACAAATTTTAAGTGCGCTTATTAATCACCACTGATCACCTTATGTATCATCTCTGGAACAATAATATTTTTAATTATCCCGATGAGGCGAATTTCTGAAGCGAGAAATTTTGCCACCCCAGGATGTAAGGCGGCATTTTCTTTAATAATTTCCGCCTCCGTCTGCGCCACTGCCATGGGCAACTTCGCAATTTGGCGATCCAGCTCGCGCACACAAGCGGCCGGGCCCAACCCCAAGTCGGCACCTGCCTGTAAAATGACCGCCCTGGTGACATCAGAAAAAGACTTAACATCACCCAGCGCAATGACCATATCGACCTTATCCCAGGTAGCCCGTTCATTCGCGATCGTTCTGGTGTGATAGGCCGCGGTACTTAACATATCGTAGAACGGAGACAGATCAATGCCTTGCTGGCTGACCGTGAACGAAAGGTTTTTTAAATGATTATCACCGTTACCAATCAAAACGTTAAACACCAACCACTGATAGAGCCGTGATGTCGCCAGCACGCGATTGCGGCAGCGGGAAATCACCGCTTTTAATGTCGCAATCGACGCATCCTTATACTTAAACAATCGGTCTTTATCGAGCAGCTGACATGTGTCAATAATATGATGTCGCTGCGTTTTACCACGCGAATCCGTATAGCGTGTTGAGAATCGTCCAAATTTGAGCCACAGGGGGTGCGGATAAAATCTTGGACTACTTTTGGAGTGGTCCATGTATTCATACGAAGAACGCCTTAAGGCGGTGAAACTATATATTAAACTCGGCAGGCGCTGCAAAGCAA
>CAIOYD010000055.1 GCA_903862415.1 uncultured Oxalobacteraceae bacterium
CGCTGTTTGTGGCGCAGGCAACCAACACTGATCTGACACTGACGCAGCAACTGACTATTCTCGGTGTGGCGATGCTCACTTCTAAAGGTGCTTCTGGCATTACCGGTGCCGGCTTTATTACCCTGGCTGCGACGCTGGCGGTGGTGCCAACCATTCCGGTGGCCGGGATGGCGCTGGGATTGGGTGTGGATCGGTTTATGAGCGAATGTCGTGCGCTGACCAACTTTGTCGGTAACGGTGTTGCCACGATTGTTGTGTCAAAATGGGAAAATGAGCTGGATATGGATGTCATGAAGAAGGAATTGGGGCAGCATCCAGAGTAACTACCATGATGTACTGACAGGACAAAAATAAAGGCCACCTGAGAGTGGCCTTTGTTGAATTCTGAGGGACTTCAGAGGGCTGATTTTGTAGAATGCGAGTGGCTTAATTGTCTTTCCGTAATGATCAATCCAATAAAGCAGAAGGGCCCCTGTAGTTCCAGGAGCCCAGCGCCGGCCGCGTAGTCGCAACCCATTTCCTATAATACTAATGAAATTTTCCAGAATTGAAAAAAACTGGCATCGATTTTTTAAAACGTTGTCCGGCGCCCCTGTTTTTCTAAATTCACCAGCAAACAATATAACTCGCTGTTCACGAGTCTAACAAATTAAACCCCCTATAATTCAGCCACTGTATTGGTGAAGAACGTTATGTTGCGCTGCATCGACTGACATAAAGCGCCTCAACTTTGCTGCGCGCCCACGGTGTACGACGCAGAAATTTAAGACTCGACGCAATGCTGGGATCGCTGGAGAAACAGCGAATATCAATCTGTTGCGCCAGCGCCTCCCAGCCCAGGTCATCGACCAGTCGGTTTAGTATAGTGTCGAGCGTGACGCCCTGGAGCGGATTTTGGTTCAGTGACATGAGGGCAATCTGGCGCATAGAGCTGCGTGCGCCTTTAGGTTTTTCTTAAATATCAAAACTAATACCCTGCGCTAGCGGCAATGAATGACTGTAGTTAATTGTATTGGTAGCACGGCGCATATACGCCTTCCAGGCATCGGAACCCGATTCGCGACCACCACCGGTTTCTTTCTCACCACCGAAGGCGCCGCCAATTTCAGCGCCAGAGGGGCCGATATTAACATTGGCAATGCCACAGTCGCTGCCACGATTACATAAAAATGTTTCAGCTTCGCGGAGATCCGTGGTAAAAATTGATGATGACAGACCCTGCGGCACCGCATTGTTCCAGGCAATGGCCTGGGCCAGGTCGCTGTAGCGTACGATATACAGAAGCGGCGCAAATGTTTCATGATGCATGATGCGGGTTTGGGTCGGCATTTCTACCAGTGCCGGTTGGACATAAAATCCGCCATCGTCAATATTGACCCGTGCACCACCAAAGATCTTGCCCTGTTCTGCGCGGGCAGTATCCAAGGTTTGCTGCATGGCTTCCAATGCCTGGCCATCAATGAGCGGGCCGACCAGCGTGGTTTTTTTTAAAGGATTGCCGATGGGCAGTGCCGCATAGATTTTTTTCA
>CAIOYD010000056.1 GCA_903862415.1 uncultured Oxalobacteraceae bacterium
AACCAGTTCGAGTGCGACGAGATGGAATTCAATACCAATACAGCTTAGAAGTTAATTCCACTATAAAAATTACAAAAATAACAAAAGAAGATGGTGAAAAATATCAAATTTGTGATGTCCTTGCGCAAGATTTTTCTTTTACAGATAAAATGCTTGAAAGCAAAACTAATATTGAAACAACCGAAAATCTACGCCTTGGATTGGCAGAAGTGTTGGCGCAAATTCCTGTTTGAGTTTTGATGCGTAATTAATTTGCTAGGATTTTTATCTCGTAAATTAATTATTATTAAAATCAGTGACTTACAATAAAAATATAAACAATCACATTAATGATGATGTGACCAGTTGCTATCTTCCGATAACATAAACGACTCCACAGCATCCGCCTGTCCGGTGGCGTAACGGTGTAATTTTCCGCAGGCACAGATTCCCTGATACGGTTGAATGTGTGAGCAGGCGGAAACTTTTTGTAGAAACACCTGGACGGATTTGCTGCATTTCTTGCATTTGAAGGTCAGGATTCGTGCTGGTTTTGTCATGATGATGAGTCTGTAAAAAAGATTAAATCGCTTTCAGGCGCCACAAGGAAGTCATTTCTGCCGCTCTGGCCGCATGCAGCAAATCGGTTTCATCCGCGACTTTGCTATGGGTCGGTTTGATGTCGATACGTTCAGCCACCTTCAAACCAGCCTGCTCTATCCAGCCCAGCAATTCGGCGCGGGTACGCAATTGCAGATGCTCGGCCAGATCGGAAAGTATTAACCACCCTTCCCCATTTGTCGTCAAATGTGCCGCCAAACCGGCTAAAAACCCCTTCAACATTCTACTTTCCGGGTCAAACACGGCATATTCTACCGGTGAGCTCGGTCGTGCCGGCACCCATGGCGGATTGCAGACGATTAAAGGAGCCTTACCATCCGGGAACAGATCTGCCATCACCAGAGTCACCTGCTCCTGCAAGCCGAGATGGGTCAGATTTTCTTCGGCGCAGCGAATCGCGCGTGCATCCTGATCGGTGGCGATAATTTGGCGGATGCCGCGTTTGGCCAGAATCGCTGCCAGTACGCCGGTACCGGTGCCGATATCAAAGGCCAGATTCGTCTCTGGTGGTAAGGGCGTGCTGTCAACGAGCTGGATATATTCGCCGCGCAGTGGAGAAAATACACCGTAATGCGGGTGAATAGCGGCACCAAGTTCCGCAATCGGCACGCCTTTTTTGCGCCATTCATGCGCACCCACCAGGGCTTGCAACTCGCGCAGGGAAACAATCGAATCGACAGTTCCGGCAGGTCCATAGGCTTCGCGACAGGCGCTGGCCACATCAGGAGCACGCTTTAAAGCCACTGTGTAATCAGCGCTTAACGGAATTAATACCATCGCCAGCACACGTGCGCGTTGCGACTGGGCCTGTCGATGCAAATTAAACAGCTGCGCCGGCTCTGGCAGGATGGCTGCCGCTTTACGGGATTTTTTGACTGGCCGGTCACAGCGTCGGGCTAAAGCCTGCAGCAACTGACGGGCATTTTGAAAGTCACCGGTCCACAACAAGCCGCAGCCTTCGCAGGCTAATTTGTAGGCGGTATCGGCGGTCAGGGTATCATCGGCCAGGATGAAACGTTTCGGTGCTGGATTGCCATTTTCAGCGCGCCACAAGACGTGTTGCGTATGCGCGGCGCCTGACCATTGGAAAACTTCCTGGTTGAGTTTCATTTAGTTGCAATCAAAAAACGTGAAATTAAACAGCGACCTTACTCGGCCCGGTTGCGCATCCAGTCGGCCGTTTGTGAAAACGACTGCCACAGATGATCGCGTAATGGTTCTTCTATAGCCAACTCTTCCATGGCTGTACCCATGCAAATGAGCCATTGGTTGCGTTCAGAAATTCCGATGGAATACGGCAAATGGCGCGCACGTAATCGTGGATGACCAAATTTTTCAGTGAACAGGTCGGGACCACCCATCCAGCCACTCAAAAACCAGAATAATTTGTCGCGTGAACTGTCCATCGGCGTGGGGTGCATCTGCCGTATACCCTGAAAATTGGCGTCGAGCGCCATTAAATCATAAAACCGGTCCACCAGCGTACGTAATTTTTCGGCGCCGCCCAATTGTTCATACAGGGTGAGCTCCGTGATGGAAGTATCTTGAGTCATGGTATTCATAGTGGTGAAGTCAATTTAAGCGCCACGCAAACTTAACAGTGGCGGTTGCTGCAAAATCTTTCGCAATCCCAGCCAGCCGCCAATCAACGCGGCAACTGCTCCAGCCAGGAGTCCGGCCAGCCATAACCACGGACTGGGTTGAAAGGCAAATTCAAACACATAATGCGCCAGTGCCCAGCCAGCTAATGCAGCACCGGTCGCCGCCAGCAAACCGGCAAGGCTGCCCAGCAAACCATATTCGATCCACTGTGCCTGCGACAGTTGCGACTTAGACGCACCCAGGGCGCGTAGCAGACTGGTTTCCTGCAGACGCAGTTGCTGGGAGCTTTGCAGCGCCGCGTATAGCACCATCAAGCCGCAAACCAGGGTAAACAGAAACAAAAACTGCACCGCCGCGGCCACCTGATTCAATACCTGTTGCAATTGCTGCACGATGGCACCGGTGTCAATAATAGATAAGTTGGGGTAAGTGCGTGACAATGTGGTCACCAATGGCAACTGATCCGGATTCAGATGAAAAGCGGTAATCCAGGTCGATGGTAAATCGGTAGCAACAGCTGGATTAATAATGACAAAGAAGTTGACCTGCATCGAACCCCAATCGACTTTGCGCAAACTGGTGATGGCAACATCGATTTGCTGTCCTGCGACATCAAAGCGCAAACTGTCGCCTAGTGTTAGGTTCAGGGTTTTGGCTATCCCCTCCTCCACCGAAGCTTCCGCTTTGGCCGCTGGCGTATACCACTGGCCGGCGACTATTTTGTTATGCGTCTGCATTTGCTCCATGGTGGAGAGATTGAACTCGCGTTCGACCATGCGTTTAGCGTTTTCAGCCGGATAATTGGCGGCACTGACAGCCTTTTGATTAACGGCGATGAGTCGGCCGCGTATCATCGGATACAACCGTGGTTGTGCCACCTGATGTTGTTGCAGCAAAGAGCTGATGGCAGTCTTCTGTTCCGGCAGAATATTGATAATGAACTCGTTGGGAGCATCCGCTGGCGTGGCCTGCTGCCAGGCCCTCAGCAAATCGCCACGTATTACCGTCAGCAATAACAGCGCCATCAGCCCCAGAGCCAGAGCCACCACTTGAATCACACTGGCCATGGGACGACGTTGTAAGGAATTAATGGCAAAGCGCCAGCCTGGAGCAGAAAACCAGTTGCGCATGAACTTCATGGCGCGTAAAAACAGCCAGGCGCAAACAGCAAACAGCATAAAACCCAATAAAAAACCAGCCAGCGTATACGCAGCCAGTTTGACGTTGCCAGTCTGCCAGATGAGTAAGCCAGCAAACATGACGATGCCCAGGCCATAGCTGAGTAAAGTATGCGCCTGGGGTGCACCGGTATCGCGTCGCACCATCAAATTGTGCGGTACATGGCGTAATTGCAGTATGGGTGCAATGGCAAATCCGATCAGTAACAGCATGCCGATGGCCACGGCCTGTATGGCAGGCAAGTAGCTGGCATCAGGTAAAGTGGTGCTGATGAAATTACCTAGCCAGAGCAGCAAACCAAGATGACCGGCATATCCGAGCAAGGCACCACAGAGGCTGGCAAAAACACCTAGCAAAGTAAATTCCAGCAGGTACAGTTGGGTGAGCTGATTTTGCGTCATTCCCAGGCAGCGCAGCATGGCGCAGGCATCGATGTGACGCAACATAAACCGTCGGGCAGACAGGGCGATAGCCAGTGCGGCCAGCATGGCAGAAAGCAGACTCACCAGCGACAGGAATTGCTGGGAACGATCCAGGGCTGAACGCATTTCCGGGCGTCCGTTGGCCAGAGATTCGACCGTGATGCCTTTGAGCGTCCCTGCTGCCAGCCATTTTTCCAGTGTCTCACGGATGGGTTGCAATTGAGTTGTACTGCCGATGAGTTGATAGCGGTAGTTAATACGTGATCCGGGTTGAATCAAGCCAGTGCCAGGCAAATCATCAGCCGGAAGCAATACCCGGGGAGCAAAATTAAGAAAGGAGGAACCCCGGTCAGGTTCATTTTGGATCACGTGGCGGATGGTAAATTGCTTTTCACCCAGTCGGAGTTGTTGACCGATCTGAAGTTGCAGTGCGTTTAACACCGCAGCATCGACCCAGACGGTACCTGACGCTGGAATCTGATGCATGGCTATGCCATTTTCCAGGGTCAGATGACCGCGCAATGGATAGTCAGACGTGACTGCCTTGACGGCGACGAGCTTGCTCTGGGTTTCATCCTGGCTGAGCGCCATGCTGACAAATGAAGTCGTTCTGGCCTGCGTGAATGCTTTAATCAGCGTAGTGACTTGTGCTGGAATGGGGGCATCCGCACTGATAACCAGATCGCCACCAAGCAATTGATTGGCATCGCGCTGCAAACCCTGACTGACACGATCAACAAAAAAACCTACCGAACTCAATGCACCAACGGCGAGCATCAGGGCCAGTAGTAAGAAGTGCAACTCACCGGCGCGCCAGTCGCGCCAGGTCATGCGCAGGGCTTGTAGTAACATGCGTTCCTTTTAGTGCAGATGAACTCCGGCTAGTTGAAAAAGTCCAGAGCCTGTCTGAAATCGGCCAGTAAATCGGCGGCTTCTTCAATACCGACCGAAACGCGGATGAGCGATTCTGCAATCCCCATGGTTTTGCGCCGCTCGATGCCCATTTCAAAGAAGATGGTGTGGGCTACCGGAATAATCAAGGTTCTGTTATCACCAAGATGGGTGGCAGAAATCGCAATTTTGAGTTGATTTAAAAAATCAAAGCAATCAATATGGGCGGCAAGTTCAAAACTGAATATCGAACCGGCAGCAACAAACAAATCGCTGGCCAACTGATGTTGCGGATGTCCGCTCAAGCCCGGGTAATATACGGCGGCGACATTTCTATGCGCTGCCAGCATAGCGGTCAGTTGAACGGTATTGCTGCACTGGCGCTCAATTCGCAAAGCCATGGTTTCGGCACCAATGGCAATCTGGTGAGCGCTGTCGGGCGACAGGCAGGCACCAAAATCACGCAAGGCTTTGGCGCGCAACTGAGTAATTCCCCACAGTGGCGAAGGCTGTTTTTTTGCATTTGACGTGATGTTGGGATACAAATTCCAGTCATAGGCACCGGTATCGGTGATGCAGCCGCCGAGCACATCAGCATGACCGGAAATGGCTTTGGTGAGCGAATTGATCACCAGTCCGGCACCAACGTCTTTGGGATGAAATAGATACGGCGAGGTCATGGTGTTATCAACCACAAACAAAATACCGCGTTCACGGCACAGTTCGCCGATACGCTGCAGATCAGCCACCTGGGTGCGTGGATTGGCAATGGTTTCCACAAACACGATACGGGTAGCGGCGGTGATGGCGGCGGCGATGTTTTCTGCCTGAGTCGCATCAACCAGGCTGATGCTGATGCCCAACCCTTCGCTGGTTTGCCACAAATTGCTGGTATTGCCAAACAAGAAAACCGAGGAAATCAGGTGATCACCGGCTTTGAGCAATCCCAGCGGAATTGCCGCAATCGCCGCCATACCGCTGGCAAAACACAGGCTGGCAACACCCTGTTCCATCTTGGTGATTTTATCTTCCAGAGCCGTGACTGTCGGATTGCCCTGACGACCATAACGGTAGCCGGATTGTTTATTCTGAAAAACGGCGGCCAGTTCACGCGCATCAGCATACCCATAGGTGACTGCGGTATGGATCGGTTTGTGTATCGATCCATGTTCGATGTCACTCAGGCGATCATTATGCAAAATGGTAGTGGTAAAACCCGTCATAAACTAATCGCCTTTGGCTAAATTCAGATTCAATTGTGAAGTCACGCCATCTTCGATAGTGGCCTTGGGATTATTGCGCGCAGCTTCAAGACGGTCGAGATATTCACGGGTAATGTCGCCGGTAATATAGTCGCCATCAAAACAGGACGCTTCCAGACTGGTGATACGTGGATTGACATCAGCAATGGCCTGACGCATAGAAGCAACCGTTTGGTATACCAGTGCATCAGCGGTAATTTCACGGCAAATTTCTTCGGTGCTACGACCATAGGCAATGAGTTCCTGACGGGTTGGCATATCGATACCGTACACATTCGGAAATTTAACCGGCGGTGCCGCCGAAGCAAAAATTACCCGGGTAGCGCCCGATTCACGTGCCATCTGCACGATTTCACGACTGGTGGTGCCGCGTACGATAGAATCATCGACCAGCAGGACGGATTTGCCTTTAAATTCAGCGCCGATGGCATTGAGTTTTTGGCGTACCGATTTACGGCGCGAGACATTGCCCGGCATGATAAAGGTACGGCCTATATAGCGATTTTTAATAAAGCCTTCGCGATATTCCAGGTTCAACGTCAACGCCAGCTGCATGGCCGAAGGCCGGGATGAATCAGGAATCGGCATGACCACGTCGATGGCACCGGAGGACATATGCTGACGTACCTGTTCAGCCAGATACTCACCCATTTTGAGACGAGTAGCATAGACGGACGCGCCATCGAGCACGGAATCAGGACGGGCCAGATAAACGTATTCAAACGCACAGGGATTGAGCGTCGGATTTTCAGCGCACTGCTGGCTGTACATCTGATGATCTTCATCGATGAATATGGCTTCGCCTGGTTCCACATCACGCACAAAACGGAATCCCAGACCTTCGAGGGCCACTGATTCGCTGGCGATCATGTATTCATCGCCTTTATCAGTTTCCAGCACACCCAGACACAACGGACGAATACCGTAGGGATCACGGAAAGCCAGTAAGCCATAGCCGGAAATCTGCGCCACCACCGCATAAGCACCACGTACCCGTGTATGCAGACGGGCTACGGCGGAAAACAGCGTGGCCGGTTCAAGTGAATACGAACTGGTGGACTGCTGGATTTCATGTGCCAGCACATTGAGCAGCACTTCCGAATCCGAGTCGGTATTAATGTGGCGACGGTCATTTTTGAAGAGTTCAATTTTTAACTGTTCAGCATTGGTCAGATTGCCGTTATGTGCGAGCACAATCCCGAAGGGTGCATTCACATAAAACGGTTGTGCTTCTTCTTCACTGGTAGAACCCGCGGTCGGATAACGTACATGACCGATGCCGACATTGCCGGGCAATGAGCGCATATTACGGGTACGAAATACATCTCGCACCAGTCCATTAGCTTTGTGCATGGCAAAAGAAGAGCTGTTGTTAGTGGCAATTCCGGCGGCATCCTGACCGCGATGTTGCAATAACAACAGCGCATCATAAAGCACCTGATTGACCATACTATTTGAAACTACGCCGACTATCCCACACATGGTGGACTCCTAAAACGAGAATTAAAATTTTACATACCGGGCATAAGCGTCCGGCAAACATGGTTTGATCGACAATGCCGCCGTTTCCAGCGGCGGCCTGAGTACAGCCTGTTGCCAAAATGTCTGCTTTGGCAATTCTGTCATCCCGGCCACCAGCATAACTGCAAGAATAATGACGGCGCCGCGCGCCAAACCAAACAAACTGCCAAGGCTTCGATCGACTGGTTTGAGACCACTGGCGACAATCACACTATCGAGCGTCATGGTCAGTAACCACATTAGCAAACGTACGCCAATGAACAAGCCAACAAAAGCAACAATCAATCTCACCGATGGTTCGGACAACGGAATCAACTCAGCCAGTTTTACACCATAGGCACTGGCAGCGTAAAAAGCAATTATCCAGCCTGCCAGCGACAACATCTCTTTCATCAATCCGCGCATGGCACCAACAGCGACCGAGGCAATCAGGATAAACAACACCAGATAGTCGAATAAAGTCATAGTCGTTATTGCGGAGGAATCAGAGTACCGTTAATGCCCAGCTTTTCTAACTGCAGTTTGGCTTTTTCTGCTGCCTCTTTTTCAACAAACGGGCCAACACGGACACGGATTTTATCGCCCCTGCTGGTCGCCACTTTTTGTGTAAAGGATTTAATTCCGGCAGCAGTCAATCTGGCCTGCAATTCATTGACCTTGTCCTGAGTGGCAAAAGCACCAGCCTGCACTACAAAATGGGGGGCTGATTTGCTGGCTTTATCATTTCCTTCCAGAATTGCCAGGGCGCGGGCTGAGTCATCAGCATGATGGATTGAAGGTTTGCCTTCAGTTTTAGCTGGAGTTTCTTTTTTTGCGAGCACTTCAGCTACATGTCGTGTTTCAGACTTTGTTTCTGCCTTGGTTTCTGCTTTGCTTGCTTTACTTTCTGTCACCGTTGCCACAGCTTCTTCCGGCTTTAACTTGCTGACAGCGTTGGCAGACACTTCCGCTGGTTTAACGGCAACTGCAGGCAAATCATCCTGAACAACCTCTTCCTTGGGATCGAGTGAGGCTAATGCGGATTCTTTGGCAGGGATTTGAATAACGATATTTTTACTGACCGGTTTTGGCTCAGAATCGAGCACCATCGGCAAACCAATGACGACGGCCAGCACCATGGCAACAGCGCCGATCAAACGTCGGCGGGCACGTTTTTTTTCTGGCACCAATTGCTGCTCCTGCGCCTGACGCTGTTCCGATTTACGGCTTTTACTTTTTTGTACCGGTGCGTCGCCAGCCAATGCCTGGGCGACAGAAGTGATTTCAGGAGCTTGCTTTTGGAAAATGGAAAACAAATTCATGCGTTATATCGGCTCATGGAAAAGTTGGAAACTATGACGAACTGCGTTGCGCTATAACACCCGCAACAGTCAGGAATGATCCAAAAACCGCTATTCTATCATTTTCCCCTGCTTTACTCGCGGCATAAGTGTAAGCAGCAGCCGGATTTTCAAAACATTGGATGCTGTGATCCTTGTCGCTGACAATTCCCGAGTCGGAAAGTATCGCTTCAATCTGCTTCGCCGTGGCAGCACGCTCTGCAGGCAGGTCCGTTAAACACCAGTGATCCACCTGATTTTTCAATTGCGCTACGACACCGGCAATATCTTTATCAGCCATGGCACCAAACACGGCGTAGGTATAGGCATGAAAGCCCATGTTATCCAGATTTTGTTGCAAGGCAGCGGCGGCATGCGGATTGTGGGCCACATCCAGCACCACAGCAGGTCGACCAGGCAAGACTTGAAAACGACCAGGCAGGTCGATCATCACCAGACCGGTACGAACCTCCTGAGCACCCAGCGGTAATCGGTCACGCAGAATTTCCAGCGCAGCCAGTGCCGCCGAAGCATTCAGTAACTGATTGGCACCGCGCAGACTGGGATACGCCAGCGAATGACGCCGCTGACCGCGACCAGCATAATTCCATTGCTGCTTGTCACCAGAATAATTAAAGTCGCGGCCAAACAGCCACAAATCAGCACCGATTGCAGCAGCATGATCGATGAGCGACTTCGGTGGTGATGGATCAGAGCAGACGGCGGCCTTGGCGGCGCGGAAAATACCGGCCTTTTCAAAACCGATGGCTTCACGCGTCGAACCCAGATAAGCGACGTGATCGATATCCACGCTGGTGACAATGGCGACATCGGCATCAAAAATATTCACTGCATCGAGTCGTCCACCCAGACCGACTTCAAGAATGACCACATCCAGTTTAGCCTGAGCAAAAATGCTCACACAGGCGAGCATGGTAAATTCAAAATAACTCAGCGAAATATCTGCTCTGGCTTGTTCTACCTGTTCAAAGGCGGGGACAAAAACCTCATCAGTGACTGAGACACCATTGATTCTTGCGCGCTCATTAAAGTGTATCAAATGCGGCGACGTATATAAGCCGACCCGGTAACCGCCCTGCAGCAACATCGATTCCAGCATGGCGCAAGTAGAACCTTTGCCATTGGTGCCGCCAACGATAATCACCGGGCATTTCAAATCGATACCAAGCCGTTGCCTGACTGTGTTGACCCGCTGCAAACCCATTTCGATCACAGTCGGGTGCGCGTGTTCAAGATGAGTAAGCCAGTCAGTGAGTGTATGCAGTGAACTGGTGGAAGAATGCGGCATAAAAGTCATGCTCCATCAAAGAATAAAAAAACCACGGCGCACCGTGGTTTTATGTGGCACTACACAAAATTACGCGACCGCTTCGGCCGGTTGATTTTGCAGCAAGGCCAGCAATTTGGCGATTTCTTCACGCATTTTACGACGATCAACAATCATGTCAATCGCGCCTTTTTGAATCAGGAACTCGGAACGCTGAAATCCTTCTGGCAGCTTTTCACGCACGGTATTTTCAATCACGCGTGCTCCGGCAAAACCGATCAACGCTTTTGGCTCCGCCATAACCACGTCACCCATGAACGCAAACGAGGCCGATACACCACCTGTTGTCGGATCAGTCAGCACCGAAATAAATGGCAGCTTTTTCTCCGACAGCTTGGTCAGCATGGCAGTCGTTTTGGCCATTTGCATGAGCGATAACAGGCCTTCCTGCATGCGAGCGCCACCTGTAGCGGTAATGCAGATGAAAGGCACTTTCTGTTCCAGCGCAACCTGCACGCCACGGACAAAACGTTCACCTACTACTGACCCCATAGAGCCAGCCATAAAATCAAATTCAAAACAGGCCACGACCACCGGAATACTCAGTATCGAACCACCGAGCACGATCAGAGCATCGGTTTCACCGGTGGATTCCATCGCCGCTTTGAGTCGGTCAGGGTATTTTTTGCTGTCCTTGAATTTCAGTGTATCCACCGGCAGGGTTTCCTGGCCGATTTCATAATGCCCACCGGCATCGAGCAAGCTGTCTAAACGCTCGCGGGCACTGATGCGCATGTGGTGACTGCATTTGGGACAGACATGCAAATTAACTTCCAGATCTGAGCGATACAGCACGGCTTCACAGGATGGGCATTTGACCCATAAGCCTTCAGGGATGGATTTGCGTGTAGATGCATCATTACGCTGAATTCTGGGTGGCAGTAATTTTTCTAACCAACTCATTTTTTTCTCCTTTTACTAACCACAACTTGTGATTGTGGTTCAAGTCAACGTTGCCGCAGCGATCAACTGTCGATAGACAGACGTATCGTGCTCAAAAATTGTTCTACTGAAGTAATCAGCTTTGGATCTTGCGGATCGTGGGCTTCAACTTCCTGAATAATCCGGCTGCCAATTACCACACCATCAGCGACCCCGGCGATTAATTTGGCAGTTGCGGCATCCCGAATTCCGAAACCGACTGCCACCGGAACCTGCACGTGTTGCTTAATGATGCCCATCATGCGACGGACATCGGTTAAATCAATCACGTTATTTCCGGTTACGCCTTTTAATGACACATAGTAAACATAACCGCTGGCGATTTGCCCGACCTGACGAATACGTGCTTCGGTCGAGGTTGGCGCCAGTAAAAATATGACATCGAGTCCATGCTGCTTCATGCAGGCAGCATAATCCACACATTCTTCCGGCGGATAATCCACGACCAGAACACCATCCACACCGGCCAAAGCAGATGCCGCGACAAACTTTTCCGTCCCCATATGCTCAATCGGATTGGCATAGCCCATCAATACCACTGGAGTCAAACTATTGCTGGCACGGAATTCACGAACGCATTGTAATACATCAGCCAGTCCAACACCATGCTTTAAAGCACGTTCGGAAGCACGTTGAATGACCGGACCATCCGCCATGGGGTCAGAAAACGGCACCCCAAGCTCGATAATATCCGCCCCGCCACGAACCAGCGCATGCATCAGCTCCACGGTGACGGCGGTACTGGGGTCGCCAGCGGTAATGAATGGAATCAATGCCTGTCGGCCCTGTGTGGCCAATTGACCAAAAGTAGTTGCTATTCTTGACATAGGATTTCTCTGGTTAGCTTAAAGTTGAATACCGGCCTGCAACGCAACGGTATGCATGTCTTTATCACCACGGCCTGATAAGTTAACCAACAATAATTGATCTTTTGGCAAAGTCTTGGCCAGCTTGGTAGCGTAAGCAATGGCGTGACTCGATTCGAGGGCAGGAATGATGCCTTCTATCCGGCAGCAGTCATGAAACGCGCTCAGCGCTTCCTGGTCAGTAATGGTGACATACTGAGCCCGACCGGCATCTTTTAACCAGGCATGTTCCGGTCCGACTCCGGGATAATCGAGTCCGGCGGAAACGGAATGGGTTTCGATTACCTGGCCGTTCTCATCCTGCAACAAATAAGTCCGGTTGCCATGTAAAACACCGGGAGATCCGGCCGTCAGAGAAGCCGCATGACGGCCACTATCCATACCGTCGCCGGCAGCTTCAACACCGATGAGCTGCACATGCGGGTAGTCGATATAGGGATGAAAGATTCCCATGGCATTGGAGCCACCACCAACACAGGCAATCACGGCATCCGGTTGCCGACCAGCGAGGTCCGGCATTTGGGTAATACATTCATTGCCGATAACCACCTGAAAATCGCGCACCATCATCGGATACGGATGCGGGCCTGCGACGGTGCCAATAATATAAAACGTATTGTCCACGTTGGCGACCCAGTCGCGCATGGCTTCATTAAGTGCATCTTTGAGGGTTTTAGAACCGGATTCCACCGGTACCACGGTGGCACCCAACAGCTTCATGCGGTAAACATTTTGCGCCTGACGGGCAATGTCTTCCGAACCCATATAAACCACACATTCCAGGCCAAACCGCGCGCAGATGGTGGCTGTGGCCACACCATGCTGCCCTGCCCCGGTTTCGGCAATCACACGCGGTTTGCCCATACGCTTAGCCAGCAACGCCTGGCCAATCACATTATTGATTTTATGTGCACCGGTGTGGTTGAGATCTTCGCGCTTGAAAAAAATCTGCGCGCCACCAAGTTCTTCTGACCAACGCTTAGCATGATAGATAGGCGAAGGACGACCAACAAAATGTTTTAATTCATGATGATATTCGGCCAGGAAAGCTTCATCCTGGGAATAATGGCCATACGCTTCGGTTAATTGAGCCAGAGCGTGGCTGAGGGTTTCAGAGACAAAACTGCCGCCGTAGATGCCAAAATGGCCGTGGGCATCAGGCAAGTTATAGTGATCAGGCGATTTAACGCTGGATGATTCAGTGTGATTGTGATTCATGTAAATTCTCGGGTAAGTTGGCATCGGCCAATTGCACAGCCTGTATCAGGGCGCGCATTTTGGCGTGGTCTTTGATGCCCTTGCTCAGTTCAATACCACTGCTGGTATCAACGGCATAAGGGCGCAACTGTTCCACCGCGCCACCGACATTGTGCACAGTTAATCCACCACTTAAAACGACCCGAGGCGCGAGTTCTTTTGGGATAATTGACCAATCAAAAACCTTTCCACTTCCACCATAACTGTCTGCAAACGTATCGAGCAACAAACCCCTGAACCAGGAACTGCTGTTCCGATAGTCAGCTTCGTATTGTAGCAAATCTTCCGCCTTCATGTCTGCACTCACACGCAGGGCACGTATAAATGGTCGCTGCACCGCTTCAGCAATCGCATGGCACTGTTGCACAGTTTCATCACCATGAAATTGCAACAGCTGCACCGGTGCGTATTTCAGCGTGCTTTGCACCTCTTCTGGGGTTGCGTTGACGAACAAGCCTACGGTGGTCACAAACGGTGGAATGGCTGCCATTAATGTCTGTGCCAATTCGGGAGTGACATAGCGCGGACTGAAGGCATAAAACACCAACCCGATGGCATGCACACCTTCATGTACGGCAGCAGCGATGTCTTCGGCACGGGTAAAACCGCAGAGTTTGATGCGGGTGACCATATACTCAAATTCCTTAAGCAAACCAGTTTTCAGCACTAACCTGCTGTGGCAAACACCATTTCGGATCGTAATCCACCCTGGCCAGGTACAACCCGTCCGGCATAAAGGTCGGTGCCGCAATACTGCGATCACACGACTGCAGTACCTGCTGCAGCCATTCCGGCTGCTCCTGCCCCATGCCCACGACTATCAGGCTGCCGATAATGTTGCGTACCATATGGTGTAAAAATGCACTGGCACGTAAACTGCAATAAATCAGATTACCCTGACGTCGTATGCTGATCGAATGCATCAATTTTACCGGTGTTTTAGCCTGGCAACTGGCAGCGCGAAAGGCAGAAAAATCGTGCTCACCTAACAGATATTGGGCTGCGGCGCGCATTTTGTGTTCATCGAGAGGCCGGAATACCCACCCAACCCGACCGGCCAGAAGCGGGGAATTTACAGGATGATTATACAAAACGTAATGATAACTGCGCGCTGTGGCACTAAAGCGCGAATGAAATTCCTGCTCACCGGACAGTATTTCAGGTAACTCGGCAGACCAGCGTACGGCGATGGAATCCGGCAAATGGGCATTCACACCACGCACCCAGGAAGATAATGGGCGTTGGGCATCGGTATCAAAGTGGGCGATTTGCTCAAGGGCATGAACACCGGCATCGGTTCTGCCGGCACAGGCAAGTTTTACTGGATGAGTAGCAATATGCTGCAGTGCCAGTTCAAGCTGATCCTGCACGGTATGTCCATGCGGTTGCGACTGCCAACCCTGCCATGGTTTGCCATCGTATTGAATACCCAGGGCTATCCGTTTCAATTCCATATCTACCAAGAGTACTTACATAAAAAACGGGCGCTGGCAAAATGCCGCTCCCGTTGATTTAATCAAACTAATTACGATAAATCTTGCAGCATTGTTTTAGCACGGGCGATTTGTTCTTTACTACCTGCTTTTAACACTTCATCGAGCAACTCACGGGCACCATCTTTGTCACCAATTTCCTGATAGGCAATCGCCAGATCAAGTTTGGTCGCCATTTCCGCGCTGAATTCTTCTTCAGACACCGTTTCCGTGGCTGCGTTCGCAGAATTAAAGGCCTCAATTTGTGCTGCGTCACTTTGGCTGGAACCAAAGTTAGGTTCGCTGGCATCGGCGGCCACTTGCGGCAATTCCAAATCGATGCCGGATAAATCAAAATCAAACGCTGCTGGCTCAGGAGCCGCCATGGCAGGCATCTCCAGTGCTGGCATAGCTTCTTCAGCAGGTTTGGCTGCTGGGGTCACTACCGGTTTAGTTTCGGCCGCTTTGGTCGAAGGAATTTCAAAATCAAAATCCAGAGCAGCGAAATCCATACCGCCGTCACCTGCTTCTGCTGGTTCTGGTTCCGCCTCGGGCAATACCGGAGCGGCTGGCTTGACCTGTGGAGTAAAGTCTAATCCAGAGGATGAAGTTTCAAATTGCAGATCGTTGGCATCAATGCTCGAAGCCAGTGCCGCATCATTTTCTTCAGCGCTATTGAAATTGGAGGTGAATGCTTTTTGCTCTGGCTCAGCAGGACTGGCCAGTCCCAGATCAAAATCCAGACCGTCATTGACATCAGCAGTTCTGTGAGTGCTGTCATTGACGTCGCCCAACATCATTGAAGGGCTGGTATCATGTTTGGCTGCAATCGAATCAAGCATCTGCTGTGACAAAGAATTGCCCAACAAGGCTTCCGGATCAAGGCTCTCGATAGGTAAGGTTGATGAACCCAGTACTGCAGCATGATCACCTGTCTGGCCACCAGCGTACAACGGATTTTGTGGATCAATCATCAGACCCAGTGAAGCGGCCTGAGCCCAGTCAGTTCCGGCGCCACCTGTCATGCCATACAGTTCAGAGGCGATGGTTTCAAAGGTATGGGTATCTTTACGATGGGCATAGATTTCGAGTAACTTCAGACGTACTGCCTGACGTTCAGGCTGAGTACGCAAGGCTTCTTTGAGAATTTCTTCCGCCTGTTCGTCACGACCATAAGCAATATAAACATCCGCCTCAGCCACAGGATCAACTTCATTGGCATCAAGCTGACTGGCAGACGGCGCAAAATTGGAGTTGAACACACTGTTATTGGTATCCACACTTTGACCACCAGTGGAACCAAACAGTGAGTTGGCCTTCATGCTTGAGCCGGTCAGAATGCTTTCATCATCAAAATGCTCTGGTTTCTTCTTGCGCTTGCTGGAATACACACCAGCCAGACCAAGCAAGGCCAGCAAACCGGCAGCATATGGCAGATAATGCATCAGGTTATCCATGAGACTTGGTGCCGGAGCCGAGATCGGCGCTGGCGCCACCACGACTTTTGGCTTAACCACTTTTGGCACCGGTGCCGGTACGCTGGCCTCTACGGCCGTCACAGAAGCAGGCACTGCCGCAGCAACTGGTTCGGCCTTGGTCACAACCGGAGCTGCTTTGTTTTTCAGGTCCAGAATATTTTGTAACTTGGCCGTATTCTGTTCGAGTTCCTTAACGCGTGCATTGGCTGCATCGAGGGCCTTCTGTTTGGCGATCTTATCTTCTTCAAGCGCTTTTTTATCAGCCTGTTCTTGCTGCAAGGCTTTGGAAAGTTTTAATTTATCTTTAGCTTCGTTGGCTGATGTCGGTGTTTCAGTCACTTTGGATGTGATTTTACCGCTATCGGTTTTTTTAGATTCCGGCGTCGGAGCTGCATCGGAAACCTGGTTGGCTAATTTGTTGCGATAAGCATTAAAATCGACCGACTGAGCCATGACGATTTTTCTGGCTTCGCTATTGGTAGTCTGTTCAATTTCACTTGCACCAGGAATGGATAAAATTTTCCCCGCACGCAATAAGTTCATGTTGTTATTGATAAAGGCATTCGGATTACTTTTATGCAAAGCAACCAGCATTTGATCCAATGACACACCGGCAGGTTTGAGTTGATCAGCAATTTTGCCTAATGTATCACCGGTTTTAATCTGGTAATCCGCCGCGCCGGTATTTTTTGCAGCCGGTTCAATTTTCGTTGGTGCAGGGGTGACAGGTCGCTCAACAATTTTTTCAGATGCTTTTTCTTGCGCCACCGTGGGTGCCGGAGTAACCGTCGGCGCAATTACCGGAGCAACCGAGACAGTAGGAGCCGGAGCTGCTACCACAGCTTTCGGTGCAGGGATAGCGCTACTGCTGGCCGCATTATTGGTCTGCATTTCAATCGGATCAATTAACATCGTGTATTCACGCATTAATTTTCCGTTGCTGGAATTAAGTTCCAATAACAGTTCCACATACGGCTCATTAACTGACTGGGTTGATGTCACCAGCACAAAATGGCGTGTGCCGCGCTCCTCAACCGAAAAACGTAAGCTTTGCAGATTGGAACTGAATTCAATATTTGCCTGACGGAACGCTTCTGCACTGGCTAACTTGGGAACCAAATTGCCCGCATCATCGTTATTCACTGAGGTTAATTCGATTTCAGCGCGCAAAGGTTGTCCAAGCGCGGACAGCACCGTCAATTTACCTAAACCCGCCGCATCGGCTGCCGAATAAATCAGACAGGATGAAGCCAGCGCCAGGCTAATCGTTTTAACACCTAATGAAGCAAATATTGCGGATTTTTTCGGTTGCATATTCTATGACGTAAAATTGATTGAGGTTTTAGCCTGACATACGAGCAAAGTCATCAACAGCCTTTCGTAATTAGCTAGAATAAATAGCATAATTAAACTAATTGTCTGTCTTCAAATAATAATTCTGCTTTTCACATTAACATCAGGAACTTAGCCTTGCAAGTTTATCTTGTTTGCGAGCAATAATAATAGTGCTAAAGCAACACCTTATGAACTTAAATTACCATAAGACAACAGTTACAATGAAATGTGATTATATGATGCACTTTAAATTACGAACAGCAATATTGACAAAAAGGGACTAAAACGTCCCTTTTTTTTAATAAAATTGGCATTTAGTCCACTAAAATCCGCAACATCCGTCTCAATGGTTCTGCTGCACCCCAAAGTAACTGATCGCCTACGGTAAATGCCGACAGATACTCGCCTCCCATTTGCAATTTACGCAGACGTCCCACTGGAATAATCATCCCACCGGTAACAGCGGCCGGAGTTAATTCACGCATAGAGGCTTCGCGGGTATTTTCCACCACTTTCACCCAGGGATTACTCCCCTTAATGATATCGTTAATTTCATTTAACGGCACATCTTGGCGCAGCTTGATAGTTAAGGCCTGAGAATGACAGCGCATGGCACCGATACGGACGCATAAACCGTCGACAGGAATGGCCGTTTTGTCAAAACCGACACCGCGACCGAGAATTTTATTGGTTTCCGCTCCAGCTTTCCACTCTTCTTTCGAGCTGCCGTCACCCAGATCTTTATCTATCCAGGGGATCAGATTACCGGCTAACGGCACACCAAACTGTTTGGTTTCTTCGGCACTGAAAGCTTTTTGCTGCGCCAGAACCTGACGATCGATTTCCAGAATGGCGGAAGCCGGATTGTCCAGCAACGCTTTGACAGAAGCATTGATCTGACCAAACTGGGTCAGCAATTCACGCATATGCTGGGCACCACCACCTGATGCGGCCTGATAAGTCATGCTGCTGACCCATTCGACCATATCATGCTGAAACAAACCGCCCAGCCCCATGAGCATGCAGGATACGGTGCAATTGCCACCGATATAATTTTTTATGCCACGGGTCAGGCCGGATTTAATGACATCCGAATTGACCGGATCGAGAATGATGATCGCGTCGTCATTCATGCGCAGCGTAGACGCCGCATCGATCCAGTAGCCGTTCCAGCCGGCAGCGCGTAATTGTGGAAAAATGTCAGTCGTGTAGTCGCCACCCTGACAGGTAATAATAATGTCGCATTTTTTTAATGCAGCAATATCATTGGCATCTTGCAGGCGGGTTTCATTGCGCGCCATGGACGGAGCCTGACCACCGGCATTCGACGTGGAGAAAAATACCGGTTCAATATGCGCGAAATCATTTTCTTCCTGCATACGCTGCAACAGAACCGAACCTACCATGCCACGCCAACCGACTAAACCAACTAATTTCATTTTATCTTCCCGGACTAAGTGTTATGCAAAACGATGTGAACTGAATTAATTTAAGGCGCGTACGACGGCGTCACCCATTTCTTCGGTGCCGACCTTGGTGGTACCCGCTTCATAGATATCCGGAGTACGCAAACCTTGCGACAATACTTTTTTAACCGCACTTTCGATCCGGTCAGCCTGCGCCGGGCGCTGCAAGGTATACCGCAGCATCATGGCCGCAGACAGAATCGTGGCCAGTGGATTAGCTATCCCTTTGCCAGCGATATCCGGAGCAGAACCGTGCGATGGCTCATACAATCCTTTATTATTCGCATCCAACGAAGCCGACGGCAGCATGCCGATCGAGCCGGTGAGCATGGCGGCTGCATCGGACAAAATATCACCAAACATATTGCCAGTGACGATGACGTCGAATTTTTTCGGTGCGCGGATAAGTTGCATGGCCGCGTTATCGACATACATATGATCGAGCGCCACATCGGGATAGTCACGGTGTACCTCGGTCACAATATCTTTCCAGAACTGGAAGGTTTCCAGCACATTGGCCTTGTCAACACTGGTGAGACGTTTGTCGCGTTTTTGCGCTGCCTGGAAAGCTACGTGTGCAATACGACGGATTTCAGTTTCGGCATAACGCATGGTGTCAAAACCTTCGCGCTCACCGATAAAGTCTCCGTCAACAGCAATGCGTACACCACGCGGTTTGCCAAAATAAATATCACCGGTGAGTTCGCGGATAATCAAGATATCCAGTCCAGAAACCACTTCCGGTTTTAAGGTCGATGCGCCTGCGAGTTCCGGATATAAAATCGCCGGACGCAGATTGGCAAATAAATTAAGATTTTTACGCAGACCCAAAATCGCCTGCTCAGGACGCAGTGAGCGTTCCAGGGTATCGTATTTCCAGTCACCTACCGCACCAAACAAAATGGCATCCGCCTGTTTGGCCAGCGTCAGTGTGGCTTCCGGCAAGGGATGGCCGTGGGCGGCATAACCGGCTCCACCGACAGGCGCGGTTTCCATTTCAAACGCTTCGCCCAGTACATTAAGTACTTTGACTGCCTGGGCCACGATTTCGGGGCCGATACCGTCACCCGGTAAAATTGCTATTTTCATGATGTGATTAGCTTAAAAATTAAATGGCGTTCGCCAGCCATGGCTGGCGGGCCAGATGGCGTGCTTCGAAGTCGCGGATTTTGGCGGCCGATTGCAACGTCAGCGCAATATCATCGAGTCCATTAAGGAGGCAATGCTTGCGGAACGCATCGAGCTCAAAAGCAAACTGCCGCTCGCCGTTGGCACTAGCAACCACTTGCTGTTCCAGATTGATTTGCAACTGATAACCGACAAAAGCCTGGGTTTGATTCATGAGTTCATCAATCACCGCTTCCGGCAAAACGATAGGCAACAAACCATTTTTAAAACAGTTGTTATAAAAAATATCGGCAAAGCTCGGCGCAATGATGGCGCGAAAGCCATATTGCTGCAAAGCCCAGGGCGCATGTTCACGCGAAGAACCGCAACCAAAATTTTTGCGGGTTAATAAAATCGACGCACCCTGATAGCGCGGCTGATTAAGAACAAAGTCCGGATTCAGCGGGCGCTTGCTGTTATCGACACCTGGCTCACCGTGATTGAGGTAACGCCATTCATCAAATAAGTTAGGACCAAAACCGGTACGATGTATCGATTTCAAAAACTGTTTTGGAATGATGGCATCGGTATCCACATTGGCCCGGTCCAGCGGCACCACGATGCCTTTGTGTACTGTAAATTTATCCACGCGAAAATTCTCTTAAATTAATTGCGGCTTGAAGCATTAATTGCCGTTATTTTTTGGCAGCAGCATTTTCCATCGACTGCCCGACTTTACTTACATCTTTGCCAAAACCTTGCACGGTATTGCAGGCACTCATGCCAATCAGGGCGATCACGGCCAGCAGAATCAGGGTAATGTTTTTCATGTGCAACTCCTTGTCTAAATTTAATAAAATAGGATTTCAGTTTACCGCAACTGGCGCACATCAACAAAGTGCCCGGCAATGCCTGCCGCCGCCGCCATGGCGGGCGAAACCAGATGAGTTCGACCACCCTGCCCCTGACGTCCTTCAAAATTACGGTTAGAGGTCGAAGCGCAACGCTCGCCCGGTTCCAGCCGGTCGGCATTCATGGCCAGACACATGGAACAGCCAGGCTCACGCCATTCAAAACCGGCATCCCGGAAAATACGATCCAGGCCTTCACGTTCAGCCTGCTCTTTCACCAGTCCCGAACCCGGCACCACCATCGCCAGTTTGACATTGGAAGCGCGATATTTTCCGCGCACCACAGCCGCAGCGGCACGCAAATCTTCAATCCGCGAATTGGTACAGGAACCGATAAACACTTTATCGATCCGGATATCGGTCATGGCGGTATTCGGTTGCAATCCCATATACTCAAGTGCTTTTTCGATCGCATCCCGTTTGGTGGCATCTTTTTCCTGATCCGGATCGGGAATGCGACCATCGACAGGCAACACCATCTCGGGCGAAGTACCCCAGGTCACCTGCGGTTTAATATCGGCGGCATTCAACTGAATCACCAGATCAAAGGCCGAACCCTGATCAGAATGCAGAGTGCGCCAGTAAGTCACCGCCTGATCCCAGTGCGGACCTGCCGGTGAATACGGACGACCTTTGACATAATTAATGGTGGTGTCGTCAACGGCAATCATACCGGCGCGGGCACCTGCTTCAATCGCCATATTACACACCGTCATACGACCTTCCATGGACAGCTGACGAATTGCCGCCCCGGCGAATTCAATCGCGTAACCAGTGCCACCGGCAGTGCCGATTTTTCCGATAATCGCCAGTACGATATCTTTAGCTGTCACTCCGGCTGGCAATACACCATCCACCTGAACCAGCATAGCTTTGGATTTTTGTGTGATCAGCGTCTGGGTGGCCAGCACATGTTCGACTTCCGAAGTGCCGATACCGTGCGCCAGGCAACCGAAAGCGCCATGGGTGGACGTATGCGAATCACCACACACCACGGTCATGCCCGGCAGAGTCGCACCCTGCTCCGGTCCTATGACGTGAACGATACCCTGGCGTTTGTCATTCATGCCAAAATAAGTCAGACCATATTGTTTGGTATTGGCATCCAGCGTTTCCACCTGCAGGCGCGAAGTGGGATCATCGATACCATTGGCACGGTTGGTGGTGGGAACATTATGATCAGCCACCACCAGATTGGCGGAATTGCGCCACGGAGTCCGGTTAGCCAGCCGCAAACCATCAAACGCCTGAGGACTGGTGACTTCGTGCAACAGATGTCGATCTATATAAAGTATCGTGGTGCCATCCGGCTCCGACTGAATCGCATGGGATTCCCATAACTTATCGTAAAGCGTTTTCAACATGATATGAACAACCTGAGTAACCTGTTTATATGAACCAGCAATTATGCCATAGTTGTGCACTGCACACCCGAATCGCACCAGAAACAGGCAAAAAATACCGACTATTCTTTGTTTTTATGCCGATATTCCAAATATAAAATTGAAAAAGTCCGGTCTTGGCCGGAGGATGGCGCATAAAATTTACTGTTGCGGCGAAAAAATACCGGCAAATCAACATACTAGCCATTTCCCCGAGTCGGTACCGGAAACACTACTGCGCATAGCGCATGTTGAAGAATCCTCAGTCCCTCAAAAAAAATCCATTTAAATAATCATTGCATGAACTATTAGAATTTTAAGGTGTCTTTTTAGCAATGTATCCACTACACCTATTCCACTCTCAATAGGCAAACGAGTATACCCACATCATCAAAACTGTTTTAAAAACAGTTTTATTATTTTAACTTTCTATTTGCAAAGCTTATGAAAAACTACCACCATCAAGTACCAACAGAGTCAGAGTTTCATGAATCGTATATTGCTTACGCTGAAAATCATCAGCCCAAAAAAAGCCTGCTGAATCAACTGATAAATCATTACAAAAAAAAATCAACTGACAAAAACAAGGCTTATAAAATCAGACTTTCCCCGTACCACAAAACTTTTTACAACGAATGGAAGCTCGACCCCGAGAGCGATAAATACCATATCGTCATCGACCAGACCATCTCATCAACACTGGATATACACAGATTAAAAGGCGCAATGAATCGATTTGTTTCTGAGCATGTGTTATTTCATAGTCATGTTGTTGAATTTAATGAAGTGCCATATTGGGTTGAGGACGATTCAAAATGCAAAGTGGAATTCTTTACACATTCAAATTATGAAAGGAAAAATTTAGAATTCTATGTTTGCAAACAATTTGATTTGAATTCCGGACCATTGATCAGGTTGGGAATTTTTGAAACATCAAAAAAAACCTTCAGAATAATTTTTGTTGTTCACCACATTCTGATGGATGTAACAGGCTTTCCTGAATTTAGCGGATTAATCTCAAATTATTACAATAACCAAAAATTCA
>CAIOYD010000057.1 GCA_903862415.1 uncultured Oxalobacteraceae bacterium
ACAAAGTAATAATTAAATTGTTAGAAAGCAAGCGGCAAATTCAATAACTCATTTACTCAAAAACGTTTATACTTTTTCATTTGGATATTATTGATAATTGAGGGCTTGCAATGAGTACGAAGACCAGCGAATCTGGAGTGGCGACCAGCATGCCGAGCGTGAATCAGCTGAAAACAATGAAAGATCCGGAAGTCGTTCTGGTCAGAATCAACGCGCAAATAACCGAGAAGCAGCATCAAAAAATTAAGATTCATGCAACAAAAAACAATAAAACTGTTCGTGAGTTAATCGGTGAATTTATTGATGGACTGCCAGATGTGGGCTAAATTAGCCTTTTAAATGAACTCTTGATAAGTCGGTAGCATTTATGCCGGTTGTGCATATTCACATTTCAAACGACCCACCAACCGGCATCGGACACCAACCACCACCTTGAACAATCGTTTTTTCTAAATGGGACTAATTTCCATCAAAAAGATTGTTATTGATCGGCGAGTGTCTGGCCAGTAACCGCGGATTGTGTTGAAAAACTCGATCTTAAAAAATTCTTCTCCCTTCCAGGCGTGGAAGATTTTTTAAATTTTCCGGATAAAATTACTTAATAGTAATTCTTACTCGTATTCGGGCTTTATGCCATCGCTATTTGCTCCTTTTTCGCATTTTTCATCGTCCATTTGGCCATTTTTCGTAAATTTTGCGTGGTTGCCGCCAATAGGAATTCATCCTGTGCACCAGAAATCCCCCTCAGTCTCAGGCGATCTAGCTTCATTATTTTCTTAAGGTGCGCAAAAAGCATTTCTACCTTTTTACGTTCACATCGAGATATTGCATATTCTGCGGTAGTTCGTATTTGCCGTGCTACGTCGCGAGCCGCCTCATGAACACTGCGTACGATTTTTCGTATCGGTGTGTGAGGACAGCATTTATTTTTGTTGGGGCATTCGGCGCAATCACGTTGACTCGATCGATAAATGATTGTGTCCGCTTTGGTAATATGACTGCGCTCATTTTTAAAAGGGCGCCAGTTCTTGCGAAGTGCTTTCCCTTCAGGACAACGATATTCATCTGCAGATTCATTCCATTTAAAATCGTTGCTGGATAATGTGTCGTCGGTGCGATTGGTCTTATCTATAACGGGGATATGTGGCGCGATATTTTTTTTATCCACCAACCAGCCCAGTAATGCTGCGGCACCGTAAGCCGTGTCGCCCACTATCTTCTTAGGTTTGATATTAAAACGTTCTTCGACTCGATCAATCATCGTTTTGGTAGAGCCAACTTCTTGTGAAAGAGTAGATGGCGTGGCTTCGACGTCCATTATGATGCCTGCGCGCAGATCAATTAAATAGTTAGTCGAGTACGAATAAAACGCTTTGCCACCTGCCGCCGACGTAAAGCGGGAAGCTGGATCGGTTAATGAAAAACATATATAATTTACATTAAACCCATTTTGGCGACAAATAATTTTGTCATATTTCAGACACATTTGCCAAAATCAGATAGTAGAGAAAATACTTTCTTGAGACTCTTGGTTCCGGCTGAGTGGGTTGGCGCACCAGTCCAATTTCATGCGCAGTAGTAAAAATTCGTTTGGCGGGTGATATCCATTGCTGACCAATGTGTAAGTTCTACTACATAGACAACGAGCGCCGAAGTGGGCGGAAGTTCCTGATTTTAACCAGAACGATTAAGAAATCTATCAAGCAGTGCCATAGGAGAGGTAGACATGAATTTTACTAAAAAAATAATTTGCTGTTGTATTTTTGCGCAATTTGGTTGCCATGCCTTGCAGGCCAGCGCCGTTGATTACACCGTGGGTGATTTGAATATTTCGTGGGATAGTCAGGTGATCGCCGGGAGCGGAATTCGTACTGACGCACCATCTTGTTCTTTGGTCGGCGGCCCGCCCGGAACCGCTGGTTGCAGTGGAGTCGGCAATGCCGCGCAATGGGGAAATGGATCTTTGGGTGATCTGAACTACAAAAAATGGCAACCTTACAGCGCGTATCTGAAGGGCACCACGGAGCTGCTTATTTCAGATCAGGACGGGTATAAGTTCATGCTTCGGGATACCTTTATTTATGACCAAGGAGCCGCAAATTCGATAGTTCCCCTTGATCACAGCGCTAAATCTACTGTCGCTCCTAACAATCAGTTATTGGATTTATGGATTAGTAAGAGCTATTCAATTGATGGCCAGTCCGGGCATGTACGATTCGGTAATCAGGTATTGAACTGGGGTGAAAGTTATTTTGCTGTGGGTGGTCTGAACGCCACTAATTCACTCGATATTCAAAAACTCAACACGCCAGGTGTTCAGGTAAAAGAGGCTGTCCTGCCATCGCCGATGCTCAGTATTGCTCAAGGGCTTGGCAACGGATTCAATCTTGAAACTTACTACCAGTTGTACTGGAATCATGACAGATTTCCGGCCGTCGGTACCTATTGGTCGACATCGAATCAGCTGGGTGCGGGGGCAATTCCGGCCTATACCAATTCAAGTAATTACAATATCAGTTCTTACCCAGGTGATCCGACCGCTCTGGTCACCACCTACGCCCCGACTAAAAATGCGCGTAATAGCGGCGAGTACGGATTCAATCTGCATTACAAGCCACAATCTTCCGCGCTGGATCTGGGCCTGTATATGGAAAATTACCATGACAAAATGCCTGTTTCCGGATATGACGCTGTCTCGGGTAAGAATTACCAACAATATCTGGAAGACCGTAAAGTCTACGGTTTAAGCGCCAATTTGCCGGTTGGAGATTTTGCAGTAGGTGCCGAGATATCTTACCGCCCACGGGATGCCGTCGCCCTGACGGGATGTTTTGCAGGGACCGGTAATGTTCTCAACGCCAATGCCAGTACCTATGCCGGATCATGTCAGCAATGGAAGGATATGGACAAGATCCAGACTGACGTAGTTGGTCAGCTCAATATGCAACCCAGCGACTACCCGATATTGAAAAAATTGGGTGCTGACTTTGCCGTGTTCACCATTGAAGGCACCATGGTTACTTATCCAGGTGTGACCACAAATGGGTTAGTCAATAGCACGCAAGGTGGAACAAGTGTCGTGCAGGGTTATGCCGCTGGATACGGCGCATGGCTCTCAGGTACAAATGCCGCCAACCAGATCGTCGCCTCAAAAGGTTCGAGTAATTCGGAAGGCATGACTGTCGATTTTAACTGGACTTACGATGGCACTTTGGTTCCCGGTTGGCAGGTTAATCCCGGTGTGACGTTCTTTGCCGCTGTGCACGGGGATACACCAAATCCGCTAGGTCAGTATTTGCAGGGAGCCAAATCTCTGAATTTCTATACCTATTTCAATCAAAACCCCAGTGTATGGCAGGCCGGGGTTAACTTCACCTACTTCTTTGGTGGCAATGCGGTCTCCCAGCCCTACAGCGATCGCAGCAATATCGGTGTATTCGTGACCAGAAATTTCTGATTCAACTTCTTAGAGAAGGTGCAGCCGACTACGGTTGGCTGTGCTTCTTGCACCAGTTCAAATGGAGTAAAGTAAATCGTGTCAAATTTAAGCAAACTGTCAACGGGTGTTAGCTGGATTGAGAATATTCTCTTTAGTCACCGATATAAAGTCATGGCAGTTTTTATTGCCGTTACTGCCGTCATGGCATATTTTGCGATGCAGCTGCGCATGGACGCTGGATTTGAAAAACAGATTCCAGTCGGTCATGAATATACAAAAACGTATTCACAGTATAAACAGGATCTGTTTGGCGCAAATCGCCTTACTGTCGTCGTTAAAGCGCGTAAAGGAACCATCTGGACACCGGCTCGTCTGGATCGGTTGTATCAGGTCACCAAGGCAGTGCAATATCTGTCCAATGTTGATCGTCTGGGTGTTCAATCATTATGGACACCGAATTCATATGTCAATGAAATTACTGAAGAAGGGTTTCGGGCAGATCCGATTATTTCAGGAACGGTGACGCCTAAAGCACTGACTCCCGAGTTAATTGCGACCATACGTCAATCGACTATTCGCGGCGGCTATCTTGGAACGCTGGTGGCACGAGACGAATCGAGTGCGATGATTACTGCCGACCTGGATGAGCAGGATGCTAACGGACAAAAACTGGATTACGTTCAGTTTAACCATACTCTGGAAGAAAAAATCCGCAAACCATTTGAGGATGCGGATGTGCAAATCGAAATCGTTGGTTTTGCCAAGCAGATTGGCGACATTGCCGATGGTGCTTCCAGCGTCCTGCGTTTTTGTTGCGTTGCCCTGTTGCTGACTGCACTGGCCGTGTATTGGTATTGCCGTTCTTTGCCGTTCACGATACTCCCGATCGTGTGCTCTCTGACCTCTTTAATTTGGCAGTTCGGTGCATTACGCATTCTTGGTTTTAGTCTGGATCCGCTGGGCGTGCTGGTGCCATTCTTAATTTTTTCCATTGGTGTATCTCACGGCGTTCAGCAGATTAATTTCATCACCCGTGAATTATCTGCCGGGAAAACATATATGGAAGCCGCCCGCGGAAGCTTTTCCGGCCTGCTAATACCTGGAACATTAGCGCTCAGTACCGCATTTGTATCGTTCATTACTTTGCTGCTGATCCCCATTCCCATGGTGCGCGAACTCTCGATTACGGCTTCCCTCGGTGTGGGTTTTAAAATAATAACGAATCTTATTATGTTGCCGTTGGCCGCATCGATGTTCAGTTTTGGCAGAAATTACAAAAAAACTGCCGATACCCAGAAAAAGGGTGGCGCCTCACGTTCAAAATGGTTGCGCACACTGTCACACGTTGCAGAGCCGCGCAATGCAATGCTGACTCTGTTGATTGCGGGTGTTGTGTTTGTCTTTGCTGCATGGCAGAGCCGGGATCGCGTGATTGGTACCCTGCAGCCAGGCGTGCCTGAATTGCGTGAAAGTTCGCGATTTAATCTGGATGCCGTTGAAATTGCCGGTAGCTACGATGTCGGTCTGGACTGGCTGTCTATTGTGTTTGAAACACCTGCTGATGCCTGTACTGATGCCAGGGTTGGATTGTTTGAAGATGATTTCGCTACTTCCATGCGTGGAGTGGGGGGCGTGGTTTCAGTGGCATCGTACCCAGGGATGCTGCGCAGTTACAACGAAGGGTATAACGAGGGCAATCCCAAAATGTTCGTGGTGCCGATTGATCCGGCGAACTACGGCGGGTTGAGTGCTGAAATCGGGCGCGTGCATGGCTATGTCAATAAAAAATGCACCATGACTGCCACCCATCTTTATCTGACCGATCATAAGGCAACCACCATTAATCGTGTCATTGATGCCGTCAAAGCATTCCGTGATGCCAATCCTGAAAAAGATATAAAAATCCGGCTGGCTGCTGGCAATGCAGGTGTGTTGGCGGCCATTAATGATGAAGTTGAAAAGTCAGAATTGCCGATGATGTTTTATGTCTATGCGTCGATTATCTGCTTTGTGTTTTTAGCTTACCGTGATTTTAGAGCCGTCATCAGCTGCTGCGCGCCGCTCACCATTGCCACCTTTATCGGATACTGGTTTATGAAAGAGCTGCACATCGGATTAACTGTGGCGACCTTACCGGTCATGGTGCTGGCCGTTGGTATCGGTGTGGATTATGCGTTTTATATTTACAACCGACTGCAATATTACATGTCGACTGGTATTGCGGTAGTCAAGGCAGTAGAGCAATCCATCGAAGACGTCGGAGTGGCCACGATATTTACGGCAATTACACTGTCACTGGGTGTGGCAACCTGGAGTTTTTCCAGCCTAAAGTTCCAGGCCGATATGGGGATACTGCTGGCGTTTATGTTCATCGTGAATCTGGTGATGGCCATGACTGTTCTGCCGGCATTGGTGGTGATATTGGAAAGAGCGTTTCCGAGAAAAAAACCGGTGACCGTATCTTCTGTAATGAGTCATTAATTGGAGTGGTTAGCGATGTTTAAAATGTATTTATCGGCATTACTTTTGATTCTGTTGGCCAATACTGCATGTGCGCAAAATGAGTCGAAAAATATTGTTCCGAAAGCGGCTAAAGTCTGGAACAAACCAGCAGGCATGATGCTAGTGGATATTACTCGAGCCGGGAACCGCCTGGTTGCCGTAGGCGAGCATGGCGTGGTCATACTTTCGGACGATGGCGGCAAGACGTTCCGGCAAGCCAAAACTATGCCGGTCGACAGTACCTTAACGGCAGTCACATTTACCGACGCCAAAAACGGCTGGGCGGTAGGGCATTGGGGTGTGATCGTCATGACGGACAATGGCGGCGAAACATGGCAGTTGCAACATGTTGATTCGTCGGTGGATCAGCCGCTGTTTTCAGTGGCATTCAAAGACGCCAATGAAGGCTGGGCTGTGGGGCTGTGGTCAATGTTGCTGCATACCAAAGACGGTGGCAAGAACTGGGTGGTCGAGCATCTTCAGGCACCGGTCGGCAGCACAACGGCCGACAAAAATCTCAATAAGATTTTTATGGATCGTAATGGAATTATTTATATAGCAGGTGAGTCAGGCATTGTTTTGCGTTCCACCGACAACGGCGTGAACTGGGTTTATCTCAATACCGGTTACGTAGGTTCTTTCTGGACCGGACTGGTGGCCGATAACGGAGCTATTTACGTCGCCGGTTTACGCGGCAGCCTGTACCGCAGCGAGGACGGCGGATCAAGTTGGAAGTCGCTGGAATCAGGTTCCAAAGCGTCGATAACCGGCTTGACTGAAAACGACAAAAAGTTGGCGGGCGTAGCTCTTGATGGTTATTCCTTTAGTGGCAATATTGAGGCATCGGCGTTTGTCTCGACTCAAAGCGCTACTCGCTCATCCTACACAGGGTTGGTTGCAAACAATAATGGACAATTTGTTATCGTGTCCAAGGAAGGTATTGTTTTGAAGTAGCAAGTATTTATTCTGAAAATGAATTTGGAATTTAACAGGAGAGGTAAAAAATGAGTTATACAAAAAGGCTAAAAGAGACAGCCGTTTTTCTTGTCGCATCCGCTGTTGTCGGATGTGCATTTGCAGCGGACGCACCGATTCCACCTAATGAAGGCGCAAGCACACCGCTGCCTGGATACAGTTACGGCAAAGTCCGGCAGGATTTTTATAAATATAAAAATGAAAAACCGCTGCTGACCATTACTGCTGACAATATGAAGGATCATCTCGATCATCTTTCGCCAGGTGCGATTGCCATGATCAAGGCCAGACCCGGATATACGATGAATGTGTATCCCACGCACCGCAATTGCGTGGTGCCGGATTGGGTTGCTGCCAACACCAAAGCCAATGCTACCGAAGGCAAGTTAGACCCGACAGGAAATTATCTGGTGAGTGCCAAGTTACCAGGCACTCCTTTCCCGGTACCGAAGAGCGGTGCCGAAGCCATGTGGAATTATCTGACGCATTATCGCGGCGTGGGTTATATCTATCCGAAAGTAGTCACTGCCGCGTCACCAGCGCCGGGACAGACCACTTGGATTGAACCGGTTGAAGAGCCGTGGACGCAATATTATCCCTGGGGTAAAAAGGGAGTGTCGACTCCCCAATCGGCCAATGACATTCTGTACTTTATTTACTATGGCTACACGCAGCCGACAGCATTTGCCGGTCAAGGAGCCAATCAGGCCTACCATTTTTCAGAAAAAGTCGTCGAGACATCCTACTACTTCCCCGGTCAGCGCAGGGTAAGACGTTTGCCCGCCTACAACTACGATACGCCGCAAATCGGTTTTGAGAATAATTACACACAAGACGATATTTACATGTTTACCGGTGCGATCGACCGCTACGACTGGAAAATTGTCGGCCACAAAGATTATTACGTGCCTTACAACGAATTCGGCATGTACCGTTTTGACACGCCGTACCACAGCGTTATGAAAAACAACTTTATCAGTGCAGAAAACCGGCGCTATGAGTTGCATACCGTTTTACAGGTAGAGGGAACCGTTAAAGCCGGCGCGCGGAATATTTCTGAAAAACGCGTACTGTATCTCGATGAAGACAGCTGGAATGCCTTAAGTGGTGAAGATTACGATGGTCAAGGCAAGTTGTGGAAATCGCGTGAAGGTTTTATGTTGCCAGTGTGGGAATTGGGCAGTGCCTGCGATTCTCCTGCGATGGTGAACTACAACTTGTCCAATGGTCGTTATGTGCATGATGGTGGCATTACTGGTCAGGGAAAAGATATTAAATGGTTTGCCGAAGCGGGCGATAACGTGATTTTTACTGAAGATTACTATTCATCGTCATCGCTGCGCAGCAGAAGCGAACGTTAATTATTGTGTGGTACGAACTGCGCAGAGTAAGTTTTTTATTTTGCGCACCGTCATTCCTGTGGATGTAGGTGGGAATGACGGTGATGGAATTCGTGGTTGATTATTTTTTAGTAGGCATTTCAAGGAGGACTTCAGACCTTAAATTTTCCAACTAGCTTTTGGTTTAAATGTTCGCATGTAAATCCAGCACAACTGTTTTGTGGGGGATATGGATTTCAGGCTAAAACATTGCATCCTGTTTTAATAAATTACTCTTTTTAAAAAATATACTAAACGAGTGAGCATTATATGGACTTGCCCCATCACAGCGCCGCTTCCAGTCGAGGCAGGCCGACTACCAAGGCTTTGCCTTCAGTAGATCAAACCAGACGCGTCGTCACATCTAGTGATGCGGACGACCATGCCAGAAATCTTAGTAGCTGGAACCAGAGATACGACCAGTTTTCCCCAGGAACATTCGTTGGCCAGATTGCTGAATTATGGTTGCCCGATACTCAGCTGTATCTGGAAACTACCAGTCAGGTTTTACATCAGTCATGCTCTTCCTGGGTCAATTCCCTGTGGTTTGGAATTCCGGTTCTGAAAGGTGAAAACGCCTACATTGGCAATCAGCAGATCCCCGATGCCGCCCTGGCTATGAAGCGCGGTGGTGCTGATTTCAAGTTGGTCACACCGGCCAATTTTCAAATTTTAGGCATCTCGATAGACGAACATATCTTCACCCGCTATCTGCAGGAAATCGAGCACATTGATCGCTTTAATGTATTGGATAAAAGCGAAGTATTGCAGGTGGATATGGAGAGAAAACGGGAAGTGGTAAGCGAACTCAACCGCATTTTATTTGAAAACAATGTATTGCCGACGGAAGATGCGTTGCATCTGTCGGCCTCATTGCAGGATCAGATTCTGATGGCGATTGTACCGTTGTTGGTGTCGGCAACCGTGCCGGAAGACCGGTCATCCTGCAAGCAGTTGAACCGTATGCGCATTGTTGAAAAAATGCGCGAATATTATCTACAGCATATCGACGAAGAAATCAGCATTCCTGATTTTTGTCGTTATCTTAAAGTCAGCCGACGCACTCTTCAATATTGCACTGAAGATGTGGTGGGCATGTCGCCGGCTGCATTCATCCGTTGTTTGCGGCTCAACAGTGTCCGGCGCGAGTTGTTCTTTGGTGACCGCGACACACACATCACCGATGTGGCCATGTCTTGGGGTTTTTGGCATCTGAGTCAGTTCGCGGCTCATTACCGAAAACTGTTTGACATGCTGCCGTCCGAAACCTTGAATCACGCTAAAAAGTGTTATTGAAATAACGCGTATTTTGTTATGCGCGTTGTGTCAATTCAACCCATTCTTGAAGAAATTAATCAATTAATAGAGTGTTTGCCATTTTCAGATAGCGACGGCTATCTGATTCGACAATACTCATTCGACGAATTAACCATCTGCGCCGGAATTGAGTTTTAAAAAATAGGAAACCCGGGAGCAGGTGCCCGGGATACAGAAAAGAGTGGAGACAAACGATGAGTAGTCAGCAGGCAGGAACAGCAAATCACGGTGAATTGAAACGTACGCTAACGACGCTTCAGCTTTGGGGTATCGCAGTCGGCCTGGTGATCTCGGGTGAATATTTTGGCTGGAGTTACGGTTGGGCTGCAGCAGGTACGCTCGGGTTTGTGGTGACCTCAGTTTTTGTTGCGGCGATGTACTCCACATTTATTTTCAGTTTTACCGAGTTGACTACTTCCATTCCACATGCCGGTGGTCCGTTTGCGTATGCCAAACGCGCCTTTGGCCCGGTAGGTGGTTATATTGCCGGCGCATCGACTCTGGTTGAATTCGTCTTCGCACCGCCAGCCATTGCACTAGCCATCGGCGCTTATCTGCATATTCAATTTCCGGGACTTGATCCTAAAAATGCGGCACTGGGTGCGTACATCGTTTTCATGGGTCTCAATATCGTCGGCGTGGCACTTGCCGCGACGTTTGAGTTGGTGGTGACGCTGCTTGCAATATTTGAATTACTAGTGTTTATGGGTGTTGTTTCGCCCGGGTTTTCATTAGCCAATTTTGTTAAAGGTGGCTGGGCTGGTCAAGATCATTTCAGTCTGTCGTCGATACCGGGAATTTTTGCCGCGATCCCGTTTGCGATCTGGTTCTTTCTGGCCATTGAAGGTGTGGCGATGGCGGCTGAAGAAGCTAAAGAACCGAAGCGTTCGATTCCGATTGCCTATGTGACCGGCATTCTGACCTTGTTGCTGCTGGCCATAGGCGTCATGGTGTTTGCCGGTGCAGCCGGTGACTGGACCAAACTGGCCAACATCAATGATCCATTACCTCAGGCGATGAAATATATCGTCGGTGAAAATAGCAGCTGGTTACATATGCTGGTGTGGATAGGTCTGTTCGGCCTGATCGCATCGTTCCACGGCATTATTCTGGGTTATTCACGTCAGATTTTTTCCTTGGCCCGAGCAGGTTATCTGCCGCACTATTTCGCTAAAGTTCATCCGCGCTTCAACACGCCGCACCGGGCCATTTTGGCTGGCGGTGTGGTCGGGATCGCGGCTATTTACAGTGATGAATTAATCACACTTGGTGGTCAGACTCTGACAGCCAATATCGTCACCATGTCGGTATTTGGCGCCATCGTAATGTACATCATCAGCATGCTGTCGCTGTTCAAATTACGGCGCACGGAACCGGATATGGAGCGCGCCTATAAAACCCCTTTTTATCCATACTTCCCGGCGTTTGCCTTGTTCGGCGCACTGGTTTGTCTGGCTACGATGATTTATTTTAATGTGTTGATGGCAGCCATTTTCTGCGGATTTTTGTTGCTCGGTTATGGGTATTTTCATACCACCAGACACCAGCGCGCCATGGCCGCACCGGACGCCCTCACTGACGCTGCCATTTAAAAGGTCTGAACTTGAAACCGAACGATAACAGTGTGATTAAGGAACGCGTGATTCAGGAATTCGTTCCTGGCAAACAAGTCACGCTCGCTCATTTGATTGCGCATCCAACCAGCGATCTCAGTACCAAGATTGGCGTGCCTTGCACAGATGCGGTCGGGATTATGACCCTGACGCCAGGTGAAACGTCGATTATCGCCGGTGACATTGCAACCAAAGCAGCCGAAGTGCAGATCGGATTTTTGGATCGTTTTAGTGGCGCGCTGGTTATTTACGGCTCGGTTGGTGCTGTTGAAGAGGCGTTGGCTCAGGTGCTGTATGTGTTGGGTCAACAGCTGGGCTATTCAATCTGTCAGAGTACAAAAACATAAATATGGATCGGTCGAACGCGTTCGTATTGCTGGGTGGTGTGGGTGTGGGTAAAAGTAGTTTGTTCAGATTGCTGTTCAATAAAAGTGAAGCAGTCCGAAAAACCCAGGCGGTAGTTTTTGAATCTAACCGTGGTCTGGATACCCCCGGCGAATTTTTCAGTCACCCGCGTTTATACCACGCATTGATCCAGACTCTGGTCGATGTTGGAACGATAGTGTACGTACACGATGGCACCGATAGATTGTGCCGTTTGCCACCGGGACTGTTAAAGATTTATAGCGGCAAGCGATTGGTCGGCGTGATTACCAAAATCGACAAGCCTGAATGCGATCTGGAATTTATTGAAAAATTATTGCGTGAAAATGGGTTTGATGACCGGATCTTTAAGATCTCCAACATGCAGCAAGAATCGGTAGTGGAGTTGAGAAATTACCTGTTTTCCGGGCAGACCGACTAAAACATTTATGGATTAGGGAAGTATGAAAATTTTAATTTCAGCAAACGTCGTCAGGCTGGAACATGCAGCGGGTCGTTTGACTATCGCGGCAACGCCGGCAACGGCCATTATTACGCCAGAAGCCCGGGTGGTAGCGACCAAGCTGGGCGTGAAGTTCGTCGATCAGCCCATTGCTGTGCCTGTACTTATACCTGCACCGATCAGTCAATCGCAGCATAGCAGCGGCCTGTACGAAGCGGTGCGCGCTAAAGTATTGCAGCAACTTCCAACGGGCTCGGTCAGTGAGGAAGTTGTCAGGCAGCTGATTGAAAAAGTGATCAAAGAAGATCGCACAGCAGCGCGCATGAAAACGCCGGTTGAGGAGCGCACACCGAATTACACGTTTCAACAAATTGCCGGAAAAATCAAGCGCGTCAAAGGCGAGTCGGTAAATTTTGGAAAACTGAAAGCGAACTCAGCTCTGGAAAGTATCGGCGTTGCGGATGTAGTGACTGCAGCCGATGGCAGCTCCATGGCTGCCGGTTATATGGAATGGAGTAATTCGTTTTTTCCCTGGACCTTAAATTACGATGAAATCGACGTAGTGCTGGAAGGTGCATTGCATATCCGTTGCGATGGGCAAGAGGTGATTTGCCAGCCAGGCGACGCGGTGTTTATCCCCAAAGGTTCCAGCATTGAATTTGGCACACCTACTTCTACACGATTTTTTTACGTCACCTATCCGGCAAACTGGCAGGAACAAAAGGGAGCCGTCTGATGGATATGATTGCCGATTGCGCTAAATGGTGCCAGCAAAATCCAGGCAGCGTGGTGTTTCCTGACGGTCTGGATGAACGAGCACTGCGTGCCGCCAATACGCTGGCCGAGAATGGCTACATGATTCCGGTGTTGCTGGGTAACCCGATGGAAATCCATTCATTGGCTGTGTCCAAGGGCATAGCAATGGGTTCGGTACGCATCATTGATCCGGCTACCTCGAACCGGCTTGATGCCTACAGCGATGAGTTGTATGCGCGCTTAGCCAGTAAGGGCGTGTCGCTGGAAGACGCCAAAAACCATCTGCTGAACCCGCTGTGGTTTGGGGCCATGATGTTGAAAATGGGCGATATCGATTGCTGCGTCGCTGGCAATTTATCGTCCACGGCATCCGTACTCAAAGCAGCACTGCGTGTCATCGGCGCGGTCAAGGGCATGAAAACAGTCTCCAGTCTGTTCTTTATGATCGCTCCGGACGATGGTCGGGTATTGGGGTTTTCCGATTGCAGCGTGGTGCCTGAACCCACTGTTGAGCAATTGGCCGACATTGCCATCAGCTCAGCGGATAACTATTTCAATGTCACCGGGATTGAGCCTCGGGTGGCGATGTTGTCGTTTTCGACGATGGGTAGTGTGAATCATTCGGCGGTCACGCCAACCCAGCAGGCAGTAGCACTGATTAATCAACGCCGACCAGACATCAAAGTGGGCGGGGAATTGCAGTTTGATGCCGCATTTGTACCCTCGATCGCAGCGCAAAAAGCGCCCAACGGGATTCTGTCCGGTGACGCCAACGTATTTATATTTCCGTCATTAAGCGCGGGCAATATCGGTTACAAAATTGCCGAACGGTTGGGTGGTTGTACTGCGCTAGGTCCGATGATTCAGGGGTTGGGCATGCCTATGCATGATTTATCGCGCGGCTGCAGCGCGAAAGATATGGTTGAAGTATCTCTTTTGGCTATGAAGATGGCTTTTGGTGGTGGGCATGGTGTGATGCCTTTGAGCGACGTGAAGAATGCAAATTCTGCTATGTCATTGAAACAGCGTTGAAAAGGCACTGGCCTTGTAGACGGATATTAATTATCTAAGGAGTTTGTTATGGAAGCATTAGGAATGATTGAAACCAGAGGTCTGGTGGCGTTGATTGAAGCGTCAGATGCCATGGTGAAGGCGGCGCGTGTCAAGTTGGTGGGTTATCAGCAAATTGGTGGTGGACTGGTCACTACCATGGTGCGTGGTGATGTGGCCGCCTGTAAGGCAGCAACCGACGCGGGTGCAGAGGCGGCAAAACGTTATGGCGAACTGATCGCTGTACACGTCATTCCACGCCCGCATGGTGATCTTGAAGCAGTATTTCCAATCAAGATGACCGAAGGCGGAATCGTCGATTAAGTTAACACGATGCCGGTTTCGGCGCCATTGTTTTTCGGGTGGGGATTCGTCTGAATCGACGTAATTCCCCCAACTTTCGGGACGATGTTAATTCGGTTAGAAGTTATCTGATGTTCTGATTGCCGCTCGCAGAACGCGGTGCTGTCGCATGCAGAACAGGATAATTACGTAAGGACACAAGATGAAGCTTGCAATCGTTGTGGGGCAGGTTGTTGCAACAGTTAAGTGTCACAGTCTGGTGGGTGACCCTTTATTGTTGATACAGTTTTTGGATGGTAATGGTGTGCCATGTGACGCATTGAACGTTGCTACCGATCCGATCGGTGCCGGAAATGGCGAGTGGGTATTGGTCGTGGAAGGAAGTTCAGCTCGCCTGGCCAGTAAAACTGCCGGTGCTACCGATCTCAGTATCGTCGGCATAGTCGATGAAGTAACGGTCAAGGGCAGCTCGCTGTTTCATAAATAGCGGTGCCGATTGTCAGAATAAAAGGAATGATTGTGAATATTGACGCAAAAGAAATTGAGCGGATTGTGCGTTCTGTGTTGAAAGAAAGCGCGCACAGTTCTGAAAAAACATCGGGTAAATTGTCGCATGGCCTGTTTGCCAGTTTAGACGATGCAGTCGCTGAGGCAGACAAGGCGCGACGTCAGGTGCGTAAAATTTCTGAGCGCATCAAGATTATCGACGCCATGCGTCAGGCTGGACATCAGCATGCCAAAGAACTGGCCGAACTTGCGGTGGAAGAAACCGGCATGGGGCGGGTTGACGATAAGACGGTAAAGAATAGTGCTCAGGCTTTGCACACGCCGGGTGTGGAATGTTTGAGTGCGCGGGTCTTGTCGGGCGATAACGGCTTAACCCTGATCGAAAATGCACCCTGGGGCGTGATTGCTTCGGTGACCCCTTCGACCAATCCTGCGGCCACCGTCATTAATAATGCGATCAGCATGATTGCGGCTGGCAATTCGGTGGTATTTGCGCCGCACCCGGCTGCCAAGAAAGTATCGCAACGCACGATCCTGTTGTTAAATCAGGCTATCGTGGCGGCTGGCGGCCCTGACAATTTGCTCACCACGGTGCAGGATCCGAATATCGAAACGGCGCAACGCCTGTTCAAATATCCCGGTATCCACCTGCTGACCGTTACGGGCGGCGAAGCGGTTATCCATGAAGCGCGCAAACATTCCGATAAACGATTGATCGCTGCTGGTGCCGGTAATCCTCCTGTGGTGGTGGACGAAACGGCAGACATCGCCAAGGCCGCGCGTGACATTGTATGGGGCGCCTCGTTTGACAACAATATTATTTGCGTCGATGAGAAAGAAATTGTTGTGGTCAGCAAAGTGTGTGATCAACTCAAAACCGAAATGACCAAACACAAGGCGATTGAACTGACCTCAAATCAGGCACGTCAGTTGCAAGATGTATTGCTGTCCAATATAGGTCCGGACGGCAAGGGCACGGTCAATAGAAAATGGGTCGGGCGCGATGCGTGCAAAATTGCCGCAGCGATTGGCTTGACGGTGCCGGAAGACACGCGTTTGTTGTTTGTGGAAACGGAACGCGATCACCCCTTTGCCGTGACTGAATTGATGATGCCAGTCATTTCCGTGGTGCGGGCTGCCAATGCTGATGAGGCTATCGATATAGCACTTATTCTTGAAGGCGGCTGCCGTCATACGGCCGCGATGCATTCGAAAAATCTTGACAATCTTGACCGTATGGCCAGTGAAATTAACACCAGTATTTTTGTCAAAAACGGGCCATGTCTGGCCGGATTGGGATTTGGCGGCGAGGGATGGACCACGATGACAATTTCTACGCCGACTGGTGAAGGTGTCACTTCTGCTGCCACCTTTGTGCGCCAGCGCCGCTGTGTTTTGGCGGGTAATTTCCGCATCGTTTGACGTACATGTCATCTAAAATAATTAACAGCGTTGGCATCGATGTCGGTACTACGACAACGCAAATTATTTTTTCGCAATTGGAATTGGTCAACATTGCGGCGATTTCGCAGGTGCCTAACTATGAATTCATCCGCAAAGACGTGATGTATTTCAGTCCGGTTATTTTCACGCCAGTGGATTTCGAGGGAAATATCCGTGTTCAAGAATTAAAACAATTCATCGATATGCAATATGCGCAGGCCGGTTTTTCCATCTCCGACGTGGAGAGCGGGGCAATCATCATTACAGGGGAAACGCTCAAGGCAAAAAATGCGCGCACCACCGTAATGGGCCTGTCCGAAGAACTCGGTGATTTTGTTGTTGCTACCGCCGGACCACATTTGGAATCGGTTATTTCCGGTCATGGTTCTGGCGCTGCGGATTATTCGAAGCAGCATTCAGACTGTGTTTTGAATATCGATATCGGTGGAGGCACGTCGAACTATGCTGTTTTTGAGGCCGGAAAACTGGTTGACACAGCCTGCCTGAATGTAGGTGGACATCTGGTGGAGCTGGGTGCTGACGGGCAAGTTAGTCATCTGCACAAGCCGGCGAAATTAATTTTTGAAGACTGCTTTCCGGAGCCAGTAACACGTTTGAATGCTGTCCATATCGATGCCATCGCCCAACGTATGGCACAGTTGATTGTGGAAGTGATAGAAGGAAATATTAGCAGTCTGGCGCGTTCATTGTTGATGACGCCAGAGCTGAAAAAGAAGTATAGCTTCAACGCTATTTTCATTTCAGGCGGTGTAGGTGAATGTTATTACCGAACCGGTTTGAGCAATTTCGGCGATATCGGCCCGCAGCTAGCTGCCAGCCTGCACCAGAACGACCAACTCCAGCAGATGCCGGTGATGGAACCCAGACATACTTTGCGTGCCACTGTCATTGGTGCCGGGGTTCACACACTGTCATTATCGGGTAGCACCATCTGGTTGAATTTTGGAACACTGCCGATCCGGAATGTCCCTGTATTGCACCCGTTGGGTAATGAGCTGGATACACCGCAACAACTGATTGCAGCCTGGAAGGCAAGTGCTACCGCCCATGACATCGTGCCAGACATGGATTGCTACGCGCTCAGCATTCCGGCCTTGTTTCCGGTGAGTTATAAATCCGTGCAATTTTGTTCAACGGCACTGCGTTTGTTTATGGAACAATTTCCAAACAGCTTCTTCCCGCTGATCATTACTGCAAAACAGAATTTCGGCATGGCTCTCGGCATGGAATTACAACCATTTATGCAACATCGCGAATTAGTGGTCATTGATGAAGTGGAAACGCGGGAATGGGACTACATCGATATCGGCAAGGGTCTGTTCGGCGATACGGTGGTGCCGCTGACGATCAAGTCACTGGCCTTTTCATCTTAGGATCTGATGTTGGGCGCTGAGATGGTCAAATTTGGCTGGGTTGTTTTGTTTTTGACGTTGTTTTTGAAGTTGCTCTTGATGTACCCCACTGTGGCACAGCCGTTTGTGCGAGGCAGAAAATGGATCGGAAATGAGTGTGTTTGAGGTGTAGCAAGGGTTTCGTGATGCATGCATCACGCCTGTGGAACGGTATTCGCTTACCAGCGAATATTCCTTCCCTATAGGGACACAGGGGCCACACCCGACCTGCAATCGCAGATAAATTTGAAAGGTGATTTTGAAGGCGAGAAGAAAAAAACTGGTTGAGTTTTTTTGATTTCAGTAGGCCGGTGGTAGACCGGCAACTACTCACTTTTTTGCTTCGCCAAAAAAAGTAAGCAAAAAAAGTTAAAGCACTGCTTTAACGAACAGCCGCCGCTGAAACCCCGCTTGAGCAGAGCAAAAAATGGGAAGTAAGTCAACAGCAACAGTGTTTTACCAATCACCATTTTTATACACTGCGTAACATCAGTTAGGATTAAATTACATGAAGTTAACGACGCAATTGAAAAAAGAGTTTTATCGATTTGCCGATATCAAGGAAGTCATGGCGAAGGCGAGTAATCCGCGCTCGGGCGACATCATGTGCGGCATCGCCGCAGTGAACGCAAAAGAACGGGTGGCCGCTAAATACGTGCTGAGCAATTTACTGCTGTCCGATATCCGTAATAATCCTGTGATTTCCTATGAAGAAGATTGCGTCACCCGGGTTATCCAGGATGCGGTCAATTCCACCGCGTATGCGCGAATCCAGAACTGGACTGTGGGTGAATTAAGAGAGTGGATATTAAACGATAGAACTGCTTTGAGTGAAATTGAATTTTTGCGCAAGGGAATGACATCGGAGATGATCGCCGCAGTAGCCAAGATCTGCTCGAACGCGGATCTGATTTACGGCGCAAAAAAAATCCCGGTCGTTAAAACCGCCAACTCGGTTCTGGGTGCGCCGGGTACGTTCAGCAGCCGCCTGCAACCGAACGATGCACGTGATGACCTATCGAGTATCAAGGCGCAGATTTTTGAAGGTCTGTCGTATGGCGCGGGTGATGCGTTGATCGGCATTAATCCGGTGACGGATAACGTAGAAAGCTGCAAGCGCATGCTGGGACAAATCTATGAAGTCATTGATGCTTACGCCATTCCTACTCAGGGCTGCGTGTTGGCGCACGTGACGACGCAAATGGAAGCGATCCGTCAGGGTGCGCCTGCCGGGCTGATTTTTCAAAGCCTGTGTGGCAGCGAAAAAGGACTCAGGGAATACGGTATTTCCATTGAGTTAATTGATGAAGCCTATGAGGTGGCCAAACATTACAGCCGCATCGCCGGCCCGAACGTGATGTATTTCGAAACCGGTCAGGGATCTGCCTTGTCGGCCAATGCCAATCACGGTGCCGATCAGATGACGATGGAAGCACGCAATTATGGGTTGGCCGCTAGATGGGATCCTTTCATGGTCAACACGGTGGTTGGATTTATCGGTCCTGAGTATTTGTTTAATGACCGGCAGATTACTCGTGCTGGACTCGAAGATCACTTCATGGGGAAGTTGTCCGGATTGTCGATGGGGTGTGACTGCTGTTACACCAATCATGCCGATGCCGATCAGGATTCCAATGAAAATCTAGCGATACTGCTGGCTAGTGCTGGCTGTAATTTTATGATCAACATGGCCATGGGCGAAGACACCATGCTGAATTATCAGACGCTGTCGTTTCATGATCTGGCAACGATACGCAAGGTACTTAATTTGCGGCCTGCTGCCGAATTTGAACGCTGGCTGGAGCGCCATGGCGTCATGGAAAATGGATGTCTGACCAGTCAAGCTGGTGATGCATCCATGTTCTTCTGAAAGGACTGGATATGAATCAAAACAATATCGATAAAATCGTTCAGTCTGTGCTGGCTAAAATTGGCCATGAACAAACTGCGGCTGTGGTGCGATCTGCAGCCGCTGAGCCTGCAACGACTGTGCCTGCGAGTGCTGTACAGCCAACTGCGTTACTGTCTTCAGCGTCGGTCAGGCTCGACGCTGAAGACAGTAACGCCATTCACATTGATGACCAGATCGGTGTGATCAATCCTAAGCGGGTGGAAGTGCTGCGCGACTTCGTCGGGAGTACTGCCGCCAGAGTTGCGGTGGGCCGTGCCGGGTTGCGGCCTAAGACCCGGGAATTATTGAATTTTCTTATTGATCATTCGCGTTCTAAAGACACTGTTTTAAAAGATTTTCCAGATGGATGGGTAGAAAAATCCGCTCTGCTGGAATTACGCACCGAGATCGTCGAAAAAGACCAGTTTTTGACCAGACCCGACCTAGGACGCAAGTTGTCGGCAGAGAGTGTTGTGATCGCACAGAACCAATGTAAAAAGAATCCGCAGGTTCAGGTGATTGTCTCTGACGGACTTTCTACCGACGCTGTGGTGGCCAATTTTGATGAAATTATTCCGGCACTGCTGAACGGCTTAAACAGTAACGGGCTGGATGTGGGCACACCGATTTTTGTCCGACATGGACGGGTCAAGGTTGAAGATCATATTGGCGAAATTCTGTCTGCGCAGGTCGTGATTCTGTTAATCGGCGAACGTCCCGGCCTGGGGCAATCTGAAAGCTTGAGCTGTTATATGGTGCATAGCCCGACGGTGAGTCAGACGGTCGAATCCGATCGTATTTGCATATCGAATATCCATTCGGCAGGCACGCCGCCGGTGGAAGCCGCTGCGGTGATTGTGAATTTGGCGAAGAAATTTTTACGCGACGGTAAAAATCTCAGCACACAGAAATAGAAAGAAGAATCTGGTTATGGTAGAAATTGTCAGGTCAACAGTGCGAGCAGTACGCATCATCCCTGCCGTACATGCCGCTTTGCGATTGCAGCTGAATTTGCCTCGTCATATTCACAGTCTCGGTCTGTTCACAGCCGACTCGGACGATGTGGCTTACATCGCTGCCGATGAGGCAACCAAACACGCCTCGGTGGAGGTGTTTCTGGGGAACTCGTTGTATGGCGGTGCCGCGCAAAGTGCTTCAATGACATCGGGCGAAGTGATCGTTGTTCTGGGAGGTCCGTCTCCCTCGGAAGTGCAGGCCGGACTTGACCGGGCTATTCACACCATCGAACACGGACCTGCTTTTCATAAGGCTAATGCGGCCGGCACATCGACGTTTTTATCCTGTGTCATCGCTAGTGCCGGCAGCTATTTGTCGGCGCAAGCCGGCATCAACGTGGGCGAATCGTTTGCCTATCTGATTGCGCCGCCGCTGGAAGCAATTTACGGTCTGGATATGGCGCTCAAATCCGCCAACGTTGAATTGGCCCGATTTATTCATCCACCGTCGCATACGAATTTTTCCGGCGCGTTTCTGACCGGCGATGAGGCTTCCTGCGGCGCTGCCTGCGATGCTTTTTCCAGAGCAGTGATTGAAGTGGCCAATCGGCCGATACAGTTATGAATACCCACATCACGTCGATAGGCCTCGTTGAGGTCAAGGGGTTTATCAGCGCGGTCGAAGTGGCCGATGCCATGATTAAAAGCAGTGAGGTCAGAATTTATACCTACCTCAAGTTGAACCCCGGTCTCATTACCATCGTTGTTGAGGGCGACCTTGGTGCTTGTGAGTCGGCTGTTGATGCGGGTGCCAGAGTAGCCACTAATCGAGGCACATTGGTCAGTGTTTTAGTTAAGGGCAAACCTGATGCTGCGATTGAATCTCTGTTGCGCAAGATGCTGCCGGTGAGCGCTGTCGCGCACGTAAAATCAGTCAGGTCTACTGTGCCCGTCGTGCCAGTTGCGCCTGTGTTGGTTACGGAAAACGATTTAACAATGCAATCATGTTTGAACTTTTTGGCCGCTGAGCCGAATGGTAAATCGGTGGCTGAGATTAAAAAGCAATTCAAAGCTAGCACTAGCGACGTTTATGCGATCTTAAAAATGTTGGAGCATGACTGTAAGGTAGAACGCGACAAGCGCCGCTACCGACTCTTGATTCAATCACACTAACTTACTCTCATTACGAACACGGATCACGTTATGCAAGCGCATGAAATCGCGGAAAAAATCAGGAATGCCGGAGTGGTTGGATCAGGTGGAGCCGGCTTTCCCACTTACGTCAAATTTTCCAGCAAGGCCGACATTTTTCTGGTCAACGGTGCCGAATGCGAACCGATGTTGAAAGTTGACCAGCAGTTGATGGCTAAATATCCGGAGCTGCTCATACGCGGCATTGAATTGGGTATGACGGCGACCGGTGCAACCGAAGGTGTGATTTGTCTCAAGGAAAAATACAAGGAAGCTATTGCGGCGTTAACGCCGCTGTTGAACGATCACATTCGGATTCATATTTTGAAGGATGTCTATCCGGCCGGTGACGAAGTGATCACGATCTGGATGGCAACTGGCAGACGGGTGCCGCCCGGTGCAATACCGATCAGCATTGGCGTGGTCGTCAATAACCCGTTGACCCTGATCAACGTGGCCCGTGCGGTGGATGAGGGGATGCCCGTTATCACGCGCACCCTGACGATCAGTGGGGCGGTACATAAACCGTTGACAGTAACGGTGCCTATAGGAACGTCGATGGCACAGGTGTTGGCCATGGCGGGCGGGCCGACGATCGCCAATCCGGCCTATCTGAATGGCGGTCCGATGATGGGCAAGCTGTTTGACGATATCAATGCTCCCGTCACCAAAACAACCGGAGGATTGCTGGTTTTTCCGGCAGATCACATCTTGATCAAACGCCGCACGATCAGCCTGGAACATGTCATCAAGGTCGCTAAAGCGACCTGTGATCAATGTAGTTTATGCACCGACCTGTGTCCGCGCCATTTCATCGGTCATGAGTTGCCGCCACATCTGATCGTGCGTTCCGTTATCTATGACGATACCAACAAGCCGTCCACGCTATTGTCCGCATTGACCTGTTCGGAATGCGCCATTTGCGAGGCCTACGCCTGTCCCGTTGATATTTCACCAATGCGACTGAACGTGGCCATCAAGGAAAAGCTGCGTGCCGAGAGCGCGCGTTATGAGGGTGAGCTTTATCCGGCAGATCCTATGGCAGAGCATCGGTTAATTCCGTCCACGCAGCTGGTTGGCCGAATAGCAGTCCGTCCCTATGTTTTGGATGCGCCATTGATTGAAGATGGCTGGGAGCCGGACAGCGTTACCCTGCCTTTATCTCAACATATCGGTACGCCTGCCAAACCAATAGTGAGCGTAGGTGATCGGGTGCGTTCAGGCCAGTTGATCGCGACCGTCTCACCGGATGATCTGGGTGTTCCATTACACGCAAGTATCAATGGTCACGTGACAGCAGTGACTGCCCATGCCATTTCAATTTCAACATAATCAAGGATTAATTTTATGCATTCCATCGGTTTGATCGAAACCAGCAGCATCGCCAAGGGCATTGAAGTTGGCGACATTATGGCCAAAACCGCCGACATCACGATTCTTGTGACTAAAACGATTTGCCCCGGTAAATATATCGTCATGGTAGGCGGTGATGTGGCTGCCGTAGAGGCGGCGGTGAATCAGGGTGAAATTGTCGGCGGATCGACTGTCGTTGATAAGTTTCTGATTCCAAATATTCACGCCTCCATTTTGCCGGCAATCAGTGGTGCGACTTCGGCTGACTATTCGGGGGCTTTGGGTGTATTGGAAACATACACGGTTGCCACCATGGTTGATTCAGCTGACGCGGCATTAAAGGCCGCTAACGTGACCTGCCTGCGACTGCATTTGGCCTTTGGAATCGGCGGCAAGTGTTACGGATTATTTACCGGCGACGTGGCGTCAGTCGAGGCAGCCATTAAAGTCGGTGCGGATTTGGCTGGTAGCAAGGGAATGTTGGTGCAGTACGTGGTGATTCCAAGACCGCATGCTGAAATGATTAAACACTTGCTGTGATAGGGCTGATCGCTAAAGTGGAACATAAGCAGAACATAAATAGAACATAAGCGGAACATATAATGTTGAATATCATCGCCGATAAAATCAGACAGGCAGGCGTAGTCGGATCGGGCGGAGCCGGATTTCCTACCTATGTGAAATTTGCCAGTAAAGCGGAGATTTTTTTGGTGAATGGCGCGGAGTGCGAGCCAATGTTAAAGGTGGATCAGCAACTCATGGCCAACTATCCGGAGCAGCTGATTCGCGGCATAGAACTGGGAATGGAAGCGACAGGCGCCACCAAAGGTATTATCTGCCTGAAGGCCAAGTACAAGGCTGCTATTGCGGCTTTGCAGCCCTTGTTGAATGCACGTATCCGCATCCATATTTTGAAGGACGTGTATCCTGCCGGGGATGAAGTAATCACGATCTGGATGGCTACCGGGCGGCGTGTGCCTCCGGGCGATATTCCGATCAGCATAGGCGTAGTGGTCAATAATCCACTGACTTTAATAAACGTGGCACGTGCCGTGGATGATGCTATGCCGGTTATTACGCGCACTCTGACGGTCAGTGGAGCAGTGCATAAACCGATCACGGTTACTGTGCCGATCGGAACATCGATGGCTGCCGTGCTGGTGATGGCCGGTGGCGCTACTATTGCTGATCCGGCCTATCTGAACGGCGGACCGATGATGGGCAAACTGATTACCGATACGCTGTCCAAAACTCCGGTCACCAAAACCACGGGCGGTTTGCTGGTTTTGCCGGGAGATCATATTTTAATCAGACGGCGCACGACCAGTATCGAACAAATCATGCGCGTGGCCGAAACCAACTGCGTGCAATGTAATCTGTGTACAGACCTGTGCCCCAGACATATTATCGGCCACGAATTACCTCCGCACCTGCTGGTTCGTTCCAGTAATTTTAACAATATCGGTCTACCGGCAGTGCGTCTTTCAGCATTAACCTGTTCTGAATGCGCCGTCTGCGAGGCCTATGCCTGTCCGGTGGATATTTCGCCTATGCAGTTAAATGTTGCCTATAAGGCCGAACTACGAAAGCAGGGCCTGCGCTACGAAGGCACGCTGCGGCCTCTGGATGCTCTGGCCGACAGTCGCCTGATTCCATCGATGCGTATCATCGAACGCAATGCCATTGGCCACTACATTCTTGACGCACCGCTGATTGAAACCGACTGGCAACCGGATAGTGTCAATTTGCCGTTGCGTCAACATATCGGGGTTGCTGCATCTCCTATTGTCAGTATTGGGGAAGCAGTAGTCGCCAGACAGCTGATTGCCACTATCCCTTCGGGTGCGCTGGGTGTTCCCTTGCACGCCAGCATATCGGGTGTGGTGACGGAGGTCTCTGAAGAACACATCACGATAGAAAGACGCTGATTAAGCAGTGTTTGCCCTCAGCCAGGAGTTGGGTGATGATGCGCTTCATATTGTCGGAAGTGATGTGGTTCAAATTCACCTATCCATCAAAATTTCAATGTAAGACAGCCTGAAACGTACACAAAACCGCTTTTGCTAAGTTTGAAAGTCGACAGAAACGATTCGTAGCGGGTCGTGGAATTCTGTCATGGGTGCGCGCGGGAGTGATAGTTTCTGAGGATAGTAACTAATTAGGAAATTAAATTGCAAAAAATTGCCTCGGGTAAATAATTTATTTCAACATACTCTGCCCAGCCTATATTCAATTCTGAACTATTCGTTTAACCTTGATCGGGAACTTCTAAATTTCAGCACGATGTTTTGGGATGGTTAGTGGGTCAGGTCAAGCGACATGCCCAGAACAAGGAATGTAGTAGTACAACTGTCAATGCATAACGATGGATCGGCGCTAGTGCTTAGTATCTAGTCAGACTTAATTCCGAAATCGGCGTAATTCGGTTGGCCGAATCAGGGATTGGCGCCTTCCTCGACTATTGCATCTGAACCTTTAGATTTTAAGGAGTCAACCATGAGTCATCCACTCAAACTTTTAAACACAAATCCGGCTTGGCCGTCGTTCACTGGTCAGGCAACTTTCATTGGATCTTCACCTAGTCAACTTGTACATGTTTATGTGGACTCCACACTTGGGGTAGATGGAACACAGAATGCAAAGAATCTTATCGCTGATTCGGATCGAGTTCTTGGTATCAATCAAAAGATATTTGCTGTTCCGTCTCAATCGGTGAACGTTTTAATTTATGCCATAGGCGGAAAAACGGATGGGACAGGTGGTGCGGATCACGCTGCCTGTGATTTCCTGACTGGTGGCAACATCGAGGTATGCGCATCTTTTGGTAATCCGGCTCGTGTGAGTGCATTATTTGAGGCGGAATATAGCGAATGCTGCATGAATGGAAATCTGTGCGGAGTGAGTACCGGTGAAGCGCTTTCACGGTGGTGCGCCACCGTGGTGAGTGGCAATGCACTGGCCGATTTCGCAACCGCGCCTTATTGGTTTAAGAATGGCATGCCGGACTTTGTGACAAAAACGGATAATACCGATCAGAACGGTCTTAGCACCGGATGCGCAATGGCATTCATATCCTGGCTGCGGTCACTAGGCTTCGATCTCGATAAGATCGCGCCCGCCATGGTTGCGTTGGGTGCAAAAGGCGCGCTGGTTTATACCATGGCCATTATATCTACCACGGCCAAGATGTCAATCATGGCCATGATATATATCTTGGCCATGTTATTTATCGCTCCATTAATCTATCTTGACGGCTGCGGAGAGTCGATGCAGATTTCATTGAACCCCACACATTAGCTCGGTCAAAATTGTCAATCCAACCCATCCAACGCTTTAATAAATTAATAATAATGTTGATCTTCATTAAATAGTCTTGAAGACAGAAAATTCCCCAGTCTTTCATGTAGTCAAAATTTAACAGATGCGTCAGTCGGCGTATGTGCCGCACAAAAAATGGCGAATTAGAGACAATCAGATAAAAAATATTTACAGATTTCTTTAGATTCCTTCCGATTCTTTTTGAGTGCTCTTCAATTCTTTTCAATTTCCCTTAAATCATTTCAATTCAATCTGATTCTTTATGAATCACTGAGAACCTTTTTGAATTTTTCGACATTTTTATCTATTTAAAGACCGTGTTAGCATGAAATGACTGGATAAGAAAGAAGTTACAAGTTGGCTGTTGTCATACACATAGCTGCGCAATGTGCCTGACAGCAGACGGGGAATTGCTCGGCGGCTGCGCCTTCTCTCAATATCCCCTCAACTTGCGAGGGTGCTGCCGCCCTCGACCAGGCAAAGCAAAGTTGCGTCAAAGCATTCAATTAATTAACTGGAGCACGTATGGTTTTTAAAACAAAAGGGACGTCACCTTTAACAGCCAGGGTGAACTTGCGGCTCCTCCCAGACGAGCATGAACAACTAAAAAGCGATGCCCATTCCGCCGGGATCTGCCTTAGTGAAATAGTGCGAAGCCGTTATTTTGGTAAAAAGATAACGGCCAAAGTTGATCAGGAAATGATCAGAGAATTGCGCAGGGTTGGTGGTTTGTTGAAAGCGGTGCATGTCGAAAGCGCCGGTGCATATTCAAAACAAACTGCAGATGCTCTGGTGCAGCTTGGTCAAGTAATCGACCAACTGGCAAAAGGAAAATGACGTGGGCATTTGCAAAAGGATTCCGACTACAACAGGCGGCGATAAAACTGCCCGTACTGTGAACTTGGTTAATTACATAACAACGCCAGAATTAAGCAATGGTGATGAAAAATGTATTTATTCGGGAGCCGTGAATTTTATTAGTAATAGTAAAGCGGGACAGATCGCGGAAATGATTTCGCTCGCCCAGGAATCCGTCCACAGCAAAGACCCGGTAGATCATTGGATGATTTCACTTCATGACGATGAAAAATTTTCAGAAGAACAAGCCAAGGAAGCCGTTGCTATTTTCATGCGACATGCGGGATTAGAAGCGCACCAATGTATTTGGGGTGTGCATGACGATACCAACAACCGTCATATCCACCTTGCGATCAATCGTGTGCATCCATATACCCAAAAAGTTGCAAAGATCAACAACGGGTTTAACAAAGAGGCAGGGCAGCAGATCATCGCTTTGATCGAGCATGCTCAAGGTTGGCAATCCGAGAAGGGCGCTAGATATACCGTCACCGATGGACAGCCGGTTATGAATCAAAAAGCACGGCAAATCAAAAAAGAGCGAATTGAAGGCACCTCAACCGAACCCATTCAACCAACATCAGGGGAACGAGATGTAGAAGTTCAAACGGGTGACAAATCCGCGTTGCGAATCGCCCAGGAGTTAGCTATTCCGATTGTTCTCAGGGCAAATTCATGGGAAGAATTGCACAAAGGACTTAACGAGGTTGGACTCGAATACCAAAAAAATGGCAGTGGCGCGGTTATCTTGGTTGGTGATATTGCCATTGGTTCGAGCAAGGTTTTTTACAATCGGCGCAATGGCAACTTTTCTAACCTGCAAAAAAAATTAGGTCCATTCCGGCCAAGCACGCAAATTAAAGTACTTGTGCCGGATTTCAGTCATTTGACACAAACACAAATCGATAAAGGAGTTGATCATGTCCTCAGACAAAGCTTCGACAAAGGAATCCCACCCGACCACATCATTCGTGCTGAACAACATCGCAGAAGGGCTGCGGCCAACCGAGACAGTCGCGTGCATGAACTGTCCAATGGCAGTTTGGATGCAAGTCGATCAGCCATTGGAGGCGTATTGCCGGACACTTTACCGGGTGGTCTGGGAAACCAGCAAGCCGGGAAAAATCAGGATGTGCGACGCACCGGAACAGGCAAGGCTGGTAGTGGAAGTGGAAAATTCTTAAACCAGCCGCTGAAAGCAAATCAAAAGGGCTGGACTGTTTACAAAACTTTTCGCGATGAACATAGTAAGGCTAAAGAGTCCGAAAAAATCGAAATGCGGAAGCGGCACGATGCAGAAAAAAATGAACTCAAAAGCAAACATAAAAATCAGCGAGCTGAATTATTGAAGGGAAACTGGACAGGGAAGGGCGACCAGCGGAATCACCGCCAGAGTGCTATCGCCGTAGAACAAGCAGTCGAAAAGTTGGTTTTACAGGAGCAGCACCGAGCAGAACGTGAAGCACTGAGAGCGAAATATAGACCTATATCATCATATAAAAATTGGCTAAACCTGCCTCTCATCATGGCTGAAATAGATCAGCCCAAAGTACAAATTCCGGCCCTGGCCGCAATGATGAGATCACTTTCACGAAAAGAAGAAGGGCGTCACATTACCTATTCGGATGCCAATGGAAATAAGCTGTTTCGTGACGAGGGGAGAATCATTAAGATTTTGGATTTGCGTTCTGACGATGGCATCGCTGTCGCATTAGTAATTGCACAGCAAAAATTTGGGATGGTGCTCACTTTGAGTGGGAGTGATGCATTTCAGCGTGATTGTGTCCGGGTTGCCGTGAGCAATAAGCTGACCTGTCGTTTTGCTGATCCTGCTCTCGAAGCATTGCGTCTTAAATTACAGGCCGAAGAGCGCCAGGTATGGCTCAAACAACCTGTGCAACCGGCACAAGCACCAGGAATGCCTGAAGCAGTTTCAGCGCAAATTCCTGCTGGTGAGGAGCGCATTGAAGTTAAACCACAGTCAAACGCCGTCGATGAATTGATCGCTCGATTTAAACCTGTGCGTGAGGCTACAAAAGAGGAAGCAAAGCATGCTTTGGTCGTCGCCTTTTCTGAGGGAATGGTTATTTTTTCGGTGACTACCAACGATGCTCAACGTAACAGAATAAAAATCAATGTCACTTATCCTCTGCTACCAGGACAGTCCGTGCACGTCGGCAGGACATTAATAGAGTCTGACCGCGATCTCTCGCAAAATAAAGGTCGGGGGATTGCCGACTAAATATATATGACTACATCCACTTATTTAATTAGGATACTTTGATTATGGAAAATTTACAAAACCGCGAAATTTATGGCCCACACCTTGCCATTGATATCGAAAAATTAGGCAGCATTGGAACTGACATAGCGAATCGCTGGCTGCTGGGCTGGCCGAATGCAGTAAAAAACCTGCTGGATATCGGCACGTATCTTGATATATTGACCGCTCAGGTTGACCATGAAAAAACCGTCTTATCCAATGAGTCCGGTTTGCGTCACCTGTCGCCGAGAGAAATTTTATCTGTGTATGAAATCAGGGAAGCACCGCCATGCTAATTTTCATCGACACCGAATTTTCGGATTTCATTAGCACCGAGTTGATTTCAATTGGATTAGTGAGTCAGGACGACAAAAAATTCTATGCGGAACTGCCGATAGAAAGACGCGATTGCAGCGACTTTGTAAAGGAAGAGGTATTGCCATTGCTCGGTAAAATCAAGGGCGCACAATGCACGTTGGACGAATTGAATGTGCGGTTGAGGACGTGGCTGGAACAATTCAACAATGGTGACGAACCTGTTGTTATCTGTTACGACTATGGGGGGGACTGGACGCTGTTTTTCCACGCGCTGAACAACGACGTACCAGCTTGGATCAAGGGAGTGAACATTTACAGCTATATCAACGACTTAAAAGAAGAGCTATTTTGGATGGAAAGTAAATTAGCGCGCCATCACGCGCTACATGATGCGATGGCAAATCGATTTGCGTTTGTTATTCAACGCGCAGAGCGGGATAATTGGGGAAATAAGTAATGAAAATTCGACTTTTATCCGATCTGCACTTGGAGCATAAATCACTGCCTATTTCCCAGGGCGGCGAAGACGTGGTTGTTTTGGCTGGAGATATTGCCACCGGCATCAATGGCATTGAGTGGGCCAAACGCACTTTTACTGTCCCGGTCATTTATGTGGCAGGCAATCACGAATTCTATGGACATGATTTTGATCAGTTAATCCCAGCATTGCGTAAAGCCGCCGTTGGCAGTCATGTTCATTTTTTAGAGAACGATCAAATCATTCTCGATGGCGTGCGCTTCATTGGTTCGACATTGTGGACAGACTTTAATCTTTATCGCAACGACCAGCTCGCCATGCTGCATGCTGGAAATCAGATGGAGGATTTCACCGTCATTCTGGAAGCACAATCAGAATCAAAGCCGCAGCGGCTTAAACCGGCAAGAACCCAGAATCGCTTTCATCAATCTGTGAACTACCTGACTCAAACTTTGGACAAGCCATTTGACGGTAAAACTATCGTGGTAACGCACCATTTGCCAACCGAACAGTCCGTTCCACTCCAATTTCGTGGCAATGCCTTGAGTGCGGCATTTGCCTCAAATTTGGAAAACTTCATTCTCGATCACCTATGAGATTCTCGATACGCCTGCTTCAGCCGAATTCGACGATTTTACCCGTCTGGCTTCGGAAATTTGCGGCACGCCGATTGCGTTAATCTCTTTATTGGATGAAGATCGTCAGTGGTTTAAAAGCAAAGTCGGTTTGGATGCGGCGCAAACGCCGCGCGATATTTCTTTTTGCGGTCACGCTATACACGGTACCGACTTGTTCGAAATTCCCAACGCGCTTGAAGATGAGCGCTTCAAAGATAATCCCTTAGTCACCGGCGCGCCAGATATACGCTTTTATGCGGGCGAACCGTTAATCACCTCAGATGGATTTGGTATTGGTACCCTGTGTGTGATCGACCGCATCCCGCATCAGCTTAATGCCAGTCAGCGTGATGCACTCAAAGTCCTTGGTCGCCTGTTGGTGTTGCAGCTGGAAATGCGTGTTTCTTTACGCAGAGAACAAGAGTTAAATGTGGAATTAGCTGCGCAGGCCAACTTCCGCAAATCGCTGCTCAATTCTGCCGGCATGGCAATGATAGCTGCGGATCGCAGCGGCCTCATTACCAGTTTTAATTTTGGTGCCGAACGACTCTCGGGTTATTCTCCCGGGGAAGTGCTTGGGAAAATGAAGTTCGGCGATTTTGTTCAAGGTGAGCCCGTTGATTGTGGGAATGAACCTTCGGAAACCCATGAGGGAATATTTCTGCGCAAAGACCAAGCCACTGTTCCGGTGGAGTTGACGATGTCAGTCATTGCTGATGCGGACAATATCAACAGCGGATTGTTGGCGATTGTTGCCGACATTTCTGAGAGAAAGCTGCTTGAAAATACCAAGGCTGAATTTATCTCCGTGGTGAGTCACGAGTTACGTACGCCACTGACTTCGATCCGGGCTTCGCTGGGCTTGCTGGAGGCTGGCGTACTTGGTTTGATTCCTGCCAAGGCGCTCGAAGTCATCACCATCGCGAACAGAAACAGTCAGCGTTTGATTACGCTGGTCAACGATATTCTGGATATGGATAAGTTAATGTCCGGGAAAATGACGATTCATACGGACAAACTTAATCTCGTCAGTTTGATTGAACAGTCGATCGAAGCCAATAAAGGTTATGCCGAAACCTATCAGGTACAGTATGCATTTTTGGATCGTGCAGACAGACCGGAAGTCATAGGGGATGAAGATCGATTGATGCAGGTGATGGCCAATCTGCTGTCGAATGCCGCCAAATTTTCCACCACGGGAACGCAAATCGATATCCGGCTGGTGAGCACCGGAACGGCATTGCGGGTGGAAGTCCAGGATCATGGCGAGGGAATTCCGTTGGAATTTCAACCTAAAATTTTCGGTAAATTTGCTCAGGCAAGTAACAGCAGTACCCGGAATCGCGGTGGAACTGGTCTTGGATTACACATTTGCCAAAAGCTGATGGAGAAAATGAACGGCCAGATCGGCTTCGATACCGTCATCGGTAAAGGTTCCACCTTTTGGTTTTCTATGCCGTTGGCCTGAGCCGGGACTTTGGGTTGTCCTATGCTGTGTTGATGCAGCTAGCTTCCCATGGAATGCCTGTCAGAATCAAAATTTGAACATGCAAAAATGAACTACTTCACTTTTTTTACTCCGGTAATCAAGCATGTCAGTCCCTGTGTGAAAGTGCGTGATGAGGTTGCGCCTTGAGAGAAGTATGCTGAAGAATTTAAAAAAACAGCAGGCACCTGCGATTTCATGAAAATGGATGCAAGCTCTCCTTGTTCTGCTTGCATGCATGTTCCCAAAAATAGTTTGCTGGAAACTTAAGTCGCCTTGATTGCAGCGTTAATCCAGGTTTCGGCATCTGCTATTTTTTCAAACGACTGCCAGGTCAGATTGGCTTTTAAAAAAATAGCTTCCAAAATCGGCAGCATAATCGCCCGGCCTTCAATGTGATCGGGTACGACATAAGCAATCACATAATCAGCTTTAGTTTCTGTGAGATCCTGCTGTAAACTTTTTGTATAGATTGCCAACGCTTGCGGCGACATCATCATGCTGTTGCGGTAGGTAACAATGGCAGCAATGGTATCGCGACCATTCAGTTCGGACAGGCAGGCGTGACGCACTTTGCCTAGCGCGATGATACCTTCGGTATTGAGAGGGCCGGTAACAGTGGAAATGAAAATGTTGTTTTCTATGCGCGCTTCATAGTTGCCTTGTGCGCTAATTTTCCCATCATTGTAGTCACTGCTTGAATATATCGTAGCCATGAATTACTCATTAAATAATGCTTAAAAGAAATATTTTTTTGATTATATACGGCGTCCTGTTTATATTCAACTACATTTCTCGGTAGAAGATTCTGCTGATTTAGACGCACGTCAACTCCTGACGCACGGTTCGTTTTCTTTTCTGGTGTTTCATAAGGTGTGTTATTTTACGCCACCGGTGGAATACTATTTTTGGGGAAAGCGCACATGTCGGCTCATTACGATGTTGATTTTATTGTCATTGGTTCTGGCTTTGGTGGCAGTGTCAGTGCATTGCGGCTGGCAGAAAAAGGCTATCGGGTCGCGGTGGTTGAGCAGGGGCGGCGCTGGACGCCGGACAATCTGCCCAAAAGTACCTGGAATTTAGCCAGCTGGCTGTGGCGTCCTTCCTTGGGACTGCATGGGTTTTTCAGTATGCAGTTCTTTAAACACGTGGTGGTAGTGCATGGCAATGCCGTCGGTGGTGGCTCCATTACTTACGCCAATACTCTGCTGGTGCCGCCGCCGCACATCTGGCAACAGGGTAGCTGGGCCGGTCTGGAAGACTGGAACAATATCATGCCAGGGCATTACGCTACTGCCTCACGTATGCTGGGAGTAACTACCAACCGGCGACTTGGCGCAGCTGATTATCGGCTCAGAGACATGGCCAAAATTATTGGAGTAGAGCAAAGCTTCTATCCCACCGAAGTCGGGGTGTTCTTTGGCAATGATGCCGATACGCCTGGCACGAGTTATCCCGATCCCTACTTCGGCGGTCAAGGACCGGAGCGTGCCTCTTGCACTGGCTGCGGCGGCTGCATGGTGGGTTGTCGATACAACGCTAAAAATACGCTGGACAAAAATTATCTCTATCTGGCCGAACAACTGGGTGTGGAGTTGATCGCAGAAACTAAAGTGGTAGATGTGCGTCCGTTAAATCAGCAATCGGATGGTTCGGCGGGTTATGAAGTGGTGATGACGTCGCGTAAGGGTGCTGGTCAGCGTCGCATGACTTGCCGCGGTGTGGTGTTTGCTGCTTCTTCGCTGGGCACGCAGGAATTGTTATTCCGGCTCAAAGAAAAACAATCGCTGCCGCATATTTCGGATGCGCTCGGCACCTTTGTGCGTACCAATGCGGAATCGCTGATCGGTATCCGTTTTCCCGGCGCGACTGAAGATCTGTCTACAGGTGTGGCCATCGGCTCGGGTATTTATATCGACGAATATACCCATATCGAAGCGACCCGCTATCCGGCCGGATCGGACACCATGGGCTTGCTGACCACGGTGATGACGCTCGGACGACCTGGATGGAGCCGGCCGTTTACCTGGCTGGCCACGCTGGGTAAAATGCTGTTGACTCAACCACTGACAACGTTACGGGTCATGAACCCGCGCCACTGGGCACGCGAAACCATGATTTTTCTGTGTATGCAGACCTTGGATGGACATCTCACCATGCGTTTCAAACGCCGCTGGTTCTGGCCCTTTTCCAAGCAGCTGGTCACTTCGGGTGAACGCATTCCTACTTTTATCCCTGCCGGAAATAGCTTTGCACTTAAGGCTGCCAAGGCAACGGGAGGTGTGGCACTGAATGCCTTAACCGAAATATTTCTGAATATTCCCATGACAGCACATTGCATGGGTGGCGCACCGATGGGACGCAGCCGCAGCGAGGGTGTGTGTGACAGTCAGAGCCGGGTGTTTGGTTACCGTAACATGTATATTTGTGATGGTTCTGTTCTGGGTGCCAATCTGGGCGTCAATCCCAGTCTGACGATTACTGCCCTGGCCGAACACGCGATGAGTCATATACCACACAAGGAATAATGCATATGCACACTTCTGAATCAGAATTTCCTGCTGTTCCCGCTCCTTGGACGTTGCAGGGACGTGGCTTGATCGTGCTCGCACGCATGCCGGCGGCGTTACTGGATCAGCACAACTTCTTACCTGATACGCTCAAAGGTTCGCGCCGTGGTCAGCTCGGTGCGATGATGTTTGTTGATTATGCGAGTTCGCCTGTTGGGCCGTATCAGGAATTGCTGTTTGTTCCCGGCACGGTGTTGTTTGGACAGCGCCGCTGCCGCACCATCAGCCGGATTTTTGTCTCCACCATGGAAAGTGTGGTCAACGGACGTCGCAACTGGGGTATTCCGAAAGATCTGTGCCAGTTTAAGGTGCAGGAAAATCCTGACAGTGGCGTGATTTCTGTGGACATCAGTCTGGATAATCAACGTATCGGTGAATTTGCTTACAGCAGCGGTAAACTCAGTCTGCCAGTCACCTCAGCGTTGTGCCCCAAATCACTGCTCACGCTGGGACAGCGCTGGGAACAACAGGATTATTTTTACACTCCTGCTGCCAGAGGGAGTGTCAGTCGGGCGCAGATTCAGCATATGCACTTCAACCAGGAATTTTTCCCCGACATCACCCGGGGATCGATGCAGCTGGCCCTGGCGGTACCCAAGTTTGAAATGGTTTTTTCTGAATGTGAAAATAAATAACATTGCGAATTTAAGCTGCGGATAATTCACACAAATTTAATTGATGTTGCTTTCTGAATTGTTATATTCTCTGTGCAATTAGTTCATACTGAAAGGCATGTTACGATGGACATGGACGTTGATGATGCCGTGCAGTTGCTGGCCGAAGTCGGACGCTTTGCACGCGAGCGTATCGCCGTGCTGGCCGCGCGTCCCGAGTTGCCGATAGCACCGCCACAGATGAGCAGTCTCACGCAGGAAGCCACTGAGCTTGGCATACTGCCGCTGACAACCTCCGATGAAGGCTTCGGCATCTGGGAACACCATACCGATACGATGTCCTTCAATACCGGTGCCTTACGTCACATAGCGTATGCCAGTCCCGGAGTTGCTTTTGCCTGGCACCGGCTGGCGTTAGCGCGGTTTGTGGCGCAGCAACTTGGCCTGACACTCGACAGTGCTGCATTGCAGGGGACGGCGCTGGTACCCACTGGTCATTATGGGCTGGCGCGCACGAGTCTGGCACGCTGGCTCAGGGGTGACGAATTGCACAGCGACGATAGTGCGCTGTTATCCGATTGGCTGGACCGGACCTCCAACAGCACTTCAGTGTGCGCACCGCAAGAATGGTCAGGCATGCTGTGGCCGCTTTGGTCTGATGGCTGCATCGCCTGGCAGTACACCGATCGTGCAACGTTGAATGTCAGAGCACTGGGTGGCATGCATGGCTTTGATGAGTTGACTGGTTTTGCCGTCAGTCAGTCTGTGCCGCCAGAACGCCTCATTCAACTCGACCCACAGGCGTCGCGACTGTTGTATATGCGGATGTTGAAAATGGATATGTTGGGCTTGCTGGCCATCGGTGGCGGCGCGCTTGACCGTGGTCAGGAACTGGCACGCAATTTCGCCGCGCTGCGACGACAGGGCGGCAAGATCATTGCCGGACATGCTGCGGTTCAGCACATGCTCAGTGACATTGAAATCACCCGTCACCAACTTGATATGGCACTGGCGGCTTTTGACCGGCCGCTGGATGCGCTTGATATCGGCGCTCTGGCTGCCGCGCGGGTGAGCATGAGCAATGCCCTGTGCCTGGCCGCCAATCAGGTGATGCAGGTACATGGCGGCACCGGTTATATGCGCGATGTCGGTCCGGAAAAACTGTTACGTGATCAAAATATGCTCAAACTGATGTCAGGTGGCACCAGAGACCTGCATGCATTTCTGGCTGGCTGGACTGGAGTATGCCCATGAATAAGCACGACCATCTTGACGGCCATTTACCGGCAGATCATCCACTGTCGCCTCACTGGCAGTTCGCCAATCTGCCTTTGATCAGTCGCTCTCTGACCGATTATCCGGTCAACGATTTGTGGGAAATGGATTTTGCCAGACTTCCTGCGGCGATCGGGAAACAGCGCCGTCGGGCGCGTCAGTTTGCCGAGCAGTTTATGATGCCGGTGGCGGCCGAGGTTGATCTGGCTCCGCATCCACCGGTGGGACTTTGCCATCCTGCTGCCGAACGCATTCTGCGCGAAGCAGGCAGGCAGGGTTGGCTTAGCTACTTTATGCCGAAACCTTTGGGCAGCATGCCCTGGGGTGCGGCGCCGTATGCGCCGATTTATCAGTGTTGCGTGGTGGTGGAAGAATTCAGTCGTGCCTGCGGTGGTTTGATGCTGTTGGTCTCAGCCCATCATCTGGGCGCCATGCCACTGGTTTTGTCTGGCAACATCAGCACGATCTTCCGGCATCTGCTGCCGGTGTATCGCAGTTGTGAGCGCGGCGATCCGCATCTGATTGCGTTTGCGATTACCGAGCCGGGTGCAGGATCAGATGTGGAAGAAGGTCACGGTGCCGAAACCAGTCGGCCCGGCGTGGTGGCCACTCCCACAGAGGGTGGCTATTTGCTCAATGGTCGCAAGTGTTATATCAGTGGTGGTGATCTGGCCAAAACCGCGACGGTGTTTGCGGCGCTTAAAGGTGAAGGCATGGAATCCTGGACTTGCTTCTATGTTGACTGCAGCGCGCCGGGTTACAGGGTGACACGCACGGAACTCAAAATGGGAATGCGTGCTTCGGGTGCGGCGGAAATTGAATTCACCAATGTGTTTGTACCGGAGAGCCGGGTCATCGGCGGATTGCGGAATGGCTGGGCGCTCAATCGCGCCACACTTAACGCCTCGCGTATTCCGGTGGGTGCCATGGCGGTTGGTTTTGCCAGAGCCGCGACCGAAACGGCGGTGGAGTTTGCCCGCCACTATAAGCTTGGAGGCAAGGCCTTGATTCATTATCAGGATGTGCAGTTACATCTGGCCACGATGGTGGCTGAAACCCGTGCCATGCGCAGTCTGGTCTGGCAGGAAGCCCGGGCTGGCTGGCAGCCGCGCCAACTCAATACGGCGCTGTGCAAATTTCACGCCACCGACCGAGCTCAACATGTTTGTGAAATGGCCATGGACTTGCTGGCCGATCACGGTGGACGGCATGAAAACAAGATCGAGAAAATTTTTCGCGATGTCCGCCTGAGCCGGATTTTTGAAGGCACCAACCAAATCAATCGTCTGTCCATGATCGAAGATTGGCAAACCCATTTGCTCGATCTGAATCACCCTATAGGAGTATGAGCATGAACAAAAGCGCGTGTGAACATGAATTTTTTTTCCAGTATCCGTTAACCGCGGTCACGACGTCCGAAGGGCAAGTCGAGTTACCGATTTTGTACTACGACAATTCTGCTCTGATGGCCTTGTTCCGGGTGGATTACGATAAGGCCCAGGCCATGGTGGCCAGCCAGGGCTTGCAGGCGGTGCGGGTGTTTGGCGGTAAAGCGCTGGTAGCATTGGCCTGTTATCAGTATCGCGAAACCTCGATTGCCGACTACAACGAAACCGGTGTGGCGATTGCGGCTGTGCCCAACGGCACACAGGTACCGGCCTTTCCTTTGGTGTCGATGTTAAACAGTCTGGATAAAGCTGCGGTTGGTTTTCATGTGGTCGATCTGCCGGTCACCACTCCCGCCGCCTGTGCGGCCGGATTTGAATTATGGGGTTTGCCCAAGTTCGTGACGCCGATCAGTTTTTCGCTGCAGGGTAAGCAATTTGATGGTGCGGTCACCGACCCGGGTACCGGCAAGGATTTGCTGCGTCTGTCTGGCAAGGCCGGCATAGGTGTGCCAGGCCCGCTATTGGATTTGGTGCTGTATTCCAGAAATCACGGTAAGCTGTTGCGCACTCTGGTCAATACCCGCGGTGGGGCACAGTTCTGTCTGCCGGGGTCGATACGCCTGCAGGTGGCCGACAGTGTTCATCCCATGGCGCAGCGTCTGCATGCTCTGGGCCTGAGTAATGCCAGCCCGGATTTACTGTTCCATACTCATGCCTTGCAATTGCGGCTGAATGCGGGAGCGGTGCTGCCGTTTAGCCCCGCGCCTTAACCGCAAGCAGGCGTGCCTGTGTGAGTTGTTTCCACTTGGGGGCATATTTGACGGCTTCGTCGTATTTTTCCAGCGCGTCGGCAACAAGGTGCTGTTGCATCAACACATCGCCCCAGGCTTTGAGCGGATCGGCCCAGTGCGGGCCGGTTAAATTGGCCTGTCTGAATTGTTCTGCTGCTTTTTTCAGGTCGCCATGTCTGACTAATGCCATGCCGTAGGAATAATAACCCGAGGGTATGCTGGGCGCGAGTTGTTGTGCCTTGGTATACCAGCTCTGTGCACCGGCCCAGTCACCGCGCAGATCAAGAACATCGGCTTTGAAGCGGTAACAATCGACGAAGCTGCCGGTGCCGTTGGCTTTCAGTGGGCCGTTCAGGGCGGCATCGGCTTTGGCAGATTGGGCGGTTTTTTCATACGCCGGCGCGGCATAACAGAGATAGGGCGCGTTGCTGGTGGAGACGGTCGGGTTGTTATAGGCCACGGCAAAGGCATCCCATTCTTTGGCAGCCTGTTTGATGTCACCGACTTCTTCGGCCAGCAAGGCTTTGGTGAGTGTGGCGATGGCAACGTCGGGCGCGCTTTGTTCATCGATGCTGGTGGTCTTGACGCGCAGTGTGGCGGAGTCAATATCATGCAGCAGCGACTCGGTTTGGGCTACCTGCAGGTTGGCCGAGCCGGAAAAACTGGCGAAAATTCCTACTCCGTCGTGTGACTCCATATCGGCTATGCTTTCAGCCCGCACGGCCGTCAGATCCCATAATTGCTGGTCGTAGTTTTGATACATGGTTTCCGGTGCGCGCCCCGGGCGACCACCTGCCATCTGAGTGAGATGTTCGCCTTCCCGTATCGAGGCTTCTTCGGAGCCCATATTCCAGAGTGCATAAATAATGTTGTTGTAGCCGCCCCAGTAATCGGGTTTGAGGCGCAGCGTTTCCTGATACAGCGGCAGCGCTTCCTGCATGGCACCGCGATCACCTTTGCCGATGATGGCGTTGGCCCAGTAATTGAGTACATACGGTTTTTCGGGCGCATCGACGGTCGGGTAGGCGGTCTGGGCAAAGCGGATGGCTTCGTCATTGCGACCGGCATTGGTGAGGTAATTGACCCACAATCCAGGTTGCGACTGACCGTAAATATATTCGCCGGCATCGTTCAATAGTTTGTCCAGATTGTGGTCTGCGTCGGTGAAAGTTTTAGCCAGTATGCCGGTGCCGCGCACGGTGAGCGCCAGCGCGCCTGTTTCAGTTTGTACTACATCACCATTAATGTGCTGATCGTGGCCAAAACGCGCTTTGAGGGTGCGTTCGATCTGGCCGACAGAGATGCCGGTTTCCGGTACTTCGATACCAATGTCGTTAGTCCAGGCATTGGAGAGCGAGCGTCGTTCGGCACTGGTACGGGTGGCGGCCTGTATGCGCGCGAGTACATCAAACAGGCCGGTGGCAATGATTTTTCCACTTGGTACATGCATGACCAGGTTGGGAGAAAGTTCAAATGCATCGATGATGACACTGCGCGAAAGCACGGCATCATGCACCATGAAGGCGCCGGTAATGCCGATCGCCGTGGCGACGGCGGCGAGAAAAATCTGGAAACTCACGCGCAGTCTCAAACCTAGCCGGCGTACCGTTTCTTCGCTGAGCTGATTGCGCAGGTGGGCCAGGCGCAGATCATGTTCGTCTTTAAGTAGTTTGGTTTGTACATGAACGTGGCGCGACTGGATTTCGACATGCTGGGTCTGGATCTGTAAAAATTTTGAAGCCTCGTGCGCCACCTCGGGGCTGTACAGTGCTTGTTGGTGGACGATGGTGGCGGCGAAGGGATCGGCGCCAGCGAGAGTTTCGGAGGCGGAAGACTCCATGTTTTCGAGCTCAGGCCGTTCTTCTTCATCCCCCAGAATTCCGCCAACGATTCCTTCAGCCATGTCTGTTCCCCGCTAGTGTTTAGATGTTTTTCAGATCTGCAGTCAGTTGTTCCAGATCCAGATGATGGTAAGTCCCAGCCTCTTTGAGTTGATGGGGAAGCACCGCCCATGCTTCATCGCCATGAGCATGCCACCAGTCATAGGTCATTTCCTGAATGCGGCCCCAGGTGACGACGTAGAAGCTGTTTTTGTCATAGCCGACAATCGGAATTGCATGCCCACCGACGACAGTGTTGGCCTGCTGTCCTTTTTTCACTGTCCAGGGCTTTTTTAGTTTGAATTGATGCTCCGCACCTTTGGTCATCTGCACGCCGATATAGACGATGCCATACAGATGGGCTGCATGTCTGATATGGTCCAGATTGTGTATGTCTATGGGGGCGTAGCCGAGAATTTTGTTGCCGCACAAGCCGCTGTCGTGCCAGGTTTTGAGCACCAGTGATTCGACCAGTCCGGTATCGGGGCCGCCGGTGAGTTTGAAGTATTCTTCCAGCAAAGCGGCTTTATGGGGAACCGGATCAGAACTGCCGGTGGCGGCATTCCAGGCGCGGATGGCGTGAGCAGCCGCGGCCATAGTGCAGTCGCCATAGATGTCGTTACCGTCGAGGAACCAGTCGTTGATTTTGCTGTAATTATCGAAAAATTCGGGTGGGCCTGTCTTTGTGGCAGATGGTTTCAGGTAGTGGTGGTGTTCTTTTAGTCCGGCTGGAATGTGGGACTGCTTTTTGCCATAGTGGCGGACTTCAGACTGCCTGCTATCTTCCATGTGCCTGATCCAATTCTGGTTGAATTTCGATTGGTTAACAATGTGGAGCGGATGCTGGTAAGTGTAAGACGGGGGGTGTTGATGGATTTAACAACGTAATCATAGGCCAAGTCAATCAAAACTTGGCAAATGATTAGTTTTCAAGTCACAGCGACAGCCACAATTTATCCCAGTCATCGGGCTGAAATTTACCTTCGCGCTTAAATTTCAACTGGGTTTTATGGTCCAGTACGAAGTGGGTGGGTTGTGTTGGTATGGGGCCAAAATTATCTTTATGTCCGGGGGCATAACGCCAGACGGTAGGAAAACGCTGGTCTTTGGGATACGCGTGGGTAGTCAGATCGTTGTATTCGTCCAGATCCTTTTTGTTTTTATCCAAGTTCACGCCCAGCATCATGAATTTGTTTTTGCTGTTGCGTACATAAAATTCGCGCATCAGTTTTAAATCTTCACTGCATAAATCACAGTCATAGGTAAAAAAACTCACCAGCACGGTCATGCCGGCATAATCGCTCAGACTGAGTTTTTTGCCATATACATCGGTGCCTTCGAGGGTGTAGGTGAGTGCGGTGGTTTGTGCTGATGCCAAGCCGGAGGACAGCATGAAGCCGGAAATCAGCGCAGATTGGAGAAAGTCTCTTCGCAACATAGGTTTACCTTTCATAAAACATCGAACAGCGGCTTCGGCGTATTCACCGAAGTGCGGATGATCAAGTGTAGGATACGAAAGGCACGCATGCTTAATTAAAATCTCAGACCGCCAATGCCTTAGTCAGCAGTTCAGCCACCAGGGCGTTGAGTTCAATCCCGCGTTCCTTGGCATTGGTTTCGATTTGTACAACTAATGCGCCATTGAGTTTGACGGCAAATGGTACCAGTCCCTGTGCCTGATCAAGTTTGCGCTGTTCGCGGCGGTTGACTGCAGTAGCTTCGGTATTGCCAAACCCACCCACACCAGGTGCGGTCATTTTGCCCATTAATTTCTTGGCGGAACTTTTCGCCATGGCGGTTTTTTTCATGATATCTGCTTATAGTGATTCAAAGACGCCATTCTACGCAGTATCAAAATTTCACATGGGTATATTTTGAGTGCCATCCGTTGTTGATGGACTATTCACTTTCCATGATACGAGAAACAGATTTCACATCGTGATATTTGGGCGGTAGGAAATATGAAAAATTCATTTCATTTAATGATACTGTATTCCGCATCGCGATAATAACAACATAATCATTTGAATTTAAACGATTAAATTTAAGTTATATGTCTTATATAAGACTAGTCTGTCGCTAAAAAACCGTATATTATTCTTTCATGCACTACAGGAAAGCGCCGTTAAATTATTCAGTACTTTTCTAGCTCCGATTTCATCACCCTGTCTTGTGTAGTTGAGTAAATGAAGCTGTCGTACTCACTACATTTTTCACCAATTTGCGTTATTTTTTTAAAGGAAACATCATGTCAAACTATCAAAATGATATCAAGGCGATTACTGGCCTGAAAGCCAAAGAAGGTAGTGCCTGGAATGCGATCAATCCTGAATCCGCTGCCCGTATGCGCGCTCAGAATAAATTCAAAACTGGTCTCGATATTGCCCGTTACACAGCCAAAATCATGCGCGATGACATGGCTGCCTATGACGCCGATTCGTCCAAGTACACCCAGTCGCTGGGTTGCTGGCACGGTTTTATCGGTCAGCAAAAAATGATTTCCATTAAAAAACATTTCAACAGCACAGAGCGTCGTTATCTGTATCTGTCGGGCTGGATGGTCGCTGCACTGCGTTCCGAGTTTGGTCCATTGCCGGATCAATCGATGCATGAAAAGACGGCCGTGACTGCATTGATCAAAGAACTGTACACCTTCCTGCGTCAGGCGGATGCACGTGAATTGGGCGGTTTGTTCCGTCAGCTCGATGGCGCCGAAGGTGCTGCCAAGCAGGCCATTCAGAGCAAAATCGATAATCATATTACCCACGTTGTTCCTATCATTGCTGACATCGATGCCGGTTTCGGTAATGCAGAAGCGACTTATTTGCTGGCCAAGCAGTTTATTGAAGCCGGTGCCTGCTGTATCCAGATTGAAAATCAAGTGTCGGATGAAAAACAGTGCGGTCATCAAGACGGCAAGGTCACGGTTCCGCATGAAGATTTCCTCGCCAAAATCCGCGCAATTCGTTACGCGTTTCTGGAACTCGGTGTGGATGACGGCGTTATCGTTGCCCGTACCGATTCGCTCGGTGCCGGTCTGACCAAGCAAATCGCGGTAACCGCCACTCCTGGTGATCTGGGCGACCAATACAATTCGTTCCTCGATGTGGAAGAAGTGTCGACCGAATCGATGAGCAATGGTGATGTGGTCATTAAACGTGACGGCAAGTTATTGCGTCCTAAGCGTTTGCCTAGCAATCTGTTCCAATTCCGTGCCGGTACCGGTGAACAGCGTTGCGTGCTGGATTGCATCACTTCGCTGCAAAATGGTGCCGATCTGTTGTGGATTGAAACTGAAAAACCGCATATCGCCCAAATCGGCGGCATGGTCAGTGAAATTCGTAAAGTGATTCCAAATGCCAAGCTGGTGTATAACAACAGCCCATCGTTCAACTGGACCCTGAACTTCCGTCAGCAAATTTTTGATCTGATGAAAAATGAAGGCAAAGATGTGTCAGCGTATGACCGTGCTGCTTTGATGAGTGTGGAATATGATGGTTCCGAGCTGGCGATTGTTGCTGACGAAAAAATCCGTACTTTCCAGGCCGATTCTGCTCGTGAAGCCGGTATTTTCCATCACCTCATTACCTTGCCGACTTACCATACTGCGGCTCTGTCAACCGACAATCTGGCCAAAGAGTATTTTGGTGACCAGGGTATGTTGGGTTATGTGGCTGGTGTGCAGCGCAAAGAAATCCGTCAGGGTATCGCCTGCGTTAAACATCAAAACATGGCAGGTTCCGACATGGGCGATGATCACAAAGATTATTTCAGTGGCGAAGCAGCTCTGAAAGCATCGGGTAAAGATAACACCATGAATCAGTTCTGATTATTTTTGCAGGCTAAGTACAAAACACCTGATGGTTTTCATCAGGTGTTTTGCATTAATTCATGCCGTTCCAGTGCCACCCGGTTGCGGCCATTGTTTTTGGCGGTATATAAGGCATGATCGGCGCGGGTGATCAGTTCATCCATACTGTCCGGGCTGTGGTAAATTGCCACTCCGGTGGAAATAGTGATCTGTATCGACTGCTGTTGCAGTTGAATCGGGTTGGCTTCAATAAATTTTCGGATTCTTTCTGCCGCGATCAGTGCTCCCGGTTTTTCCATCATGGGCAGAATCAGCAAAAATTCTTCTCCGCCAAAACGGCCAAAGACATCGGTATCCCTTAACTGCTGCCTGATCAGGTCAACGACCTTGATCAGCACCAGATCTCCGACAGTATGGCCATGGGTATCGTTAATTTTTTTAAAGTGATCAATGTCGATCATCAGAGCGGCGGCGCTGCGGGGAAAACGTTTGCAACGTGCCAGTTCGAGGTTGAGATGTTTGATCAGCCCGCGGCGGTTATAAATGCCGGTGATTTCATCGGTGTCAGCCCGGATGGCGAGTTCGTCTCGCACCTGTCGTTCTGCGGTGAGGGCCTGCTGCAGTTTTTCAGTGAGTGTGGCAACCTGAACCTGATCAAGGGCGGCTGCATAAATCTGCTGGTTGGTACGATAGGAAACCAGGGCGATCAGGGTGCTGTAGATGATAAAACTCGGCAGCAGTGCATGCCATTGATGCAGATAGTCATGCGTCATCAAATAGGACAGCATGGGTATGACCAGGCAAGACAGGTAGGCGATAAACACCCGTTTGAAGATGGCCATGGAAGAAATGGTGAAGCCGAGTGCTCCGAGTAACATCATCAGGCGAATACTCAGATTTTGATCGATGGTGCCGGTATCGAACAAATACAGGGCACTGACCCAGATCAAGCCAACCAGTCCGCTCAATACTGCCTGAATATTGATGTAGTGATCGACAGCGATGCCTTGCCGCAGTGCGATCAGTCCATGGCGCGCGAAAACGATGCGAAAAATGAAACGCTTAAAATGGCCAGAGCCCAGTGCAACAGCGGTTGCCAGTTGGTGTTGCTCCATTGGGCGTAAATCACAATCCCGCCAGCGATGACACTGCTTGGTGCTGACAGAAAAATGACTTTAAATAGCTGCCGGGCCAATAGTCCGGTGATGTTGTCTGCAGTTGTATTGATTGCGCTACCCGTCTTGTGTTTTGAGTATGTTTTACGACATCGATGGTTCCATGCGGGGGTCGTAGACAAAATCAGTCTAGTTGCGGCTAAGCTAATGTTCAATCAAAGAGTTGTTTAATCCTAGCTGCGATACTTAAATTTAATTTTATTCGCTGGTTTGCAGCGACAGGGAAAGTATCCAGTCTTTGGCGTCTCCGAAGTGTTCGAAAGCCTGCCAGGAAATGTTGTTTTGGGTAAAGATATCGCCGAAAATTTTCAGCATTCGGTGTTGATTTTAGGTTAATAGTCTGTGTGTGCTGAAATTATTGTAATTCCATCAGGTAACGTTTGTAGATGGCATCGTAGGTGCCATTGAGGCGGATTTTTTTTGCGGCAGTGTTAAAGTCTTCACACATTTGCTGGTTGTTGAAGGCCATATACGTTACCGTGATCGGCAGGATATGATGAAATTCGAAATCATCCGACGTGAAGCCGGAGCCACGCCACTGTTTCAGATTATACAAAAAAATATAGCGGTCACCGATGCTGACATCGGCCGCGCCCGTGGCCAGCAGTTTCACCTGATCGCTCGAGTTACCGGCTTCGCGGTAGCGCACCGTGTTGGTATGGATGAGTTGGGTGAATTCGGTCGTAGGTAATAACTTGGCATTTTGAAATGCAATAATCGATTTGCCTTTTAAATCGGCAATGCTGTTGATACTCAGGTGGCGCCGTTTAAGGGTGGCAGCATAAAGAATGGTTGCGAGAGGCAGCCCTTGATCTGGGTTTTGGAAAAAATATTGGCAGCGGCATCAATTTCACCATTATTCAATTCATACGCCAGCCGGTAATTTGGTAACGGGGTGCTGACGAAATTCAACTTATATTGTGGTAATAATGCAAAGGTTTCCTGTATCAATTCAACAAAAAGTCCTGGCGTGCCATTGCCTTCGAAATAGGGCCCGAAATTAGCTATGCCGACGTTAATTTCCTGTGCCTGTGGCTCAGACGAGATCAGCACTATCCCGGCAAGCAGTAATGATGGCATTAATTTGATGGCAGGCAGGGAGTACATGGCTGAGGGCTTGGATTTGGTCGCTAGTTAGTGTGGATAAATTCATCGTAGTTTGAAATTTCCGAAAGTAAAGTAATCTCATGGTTGTTTTTGACCGAGGGATGCGCGACCTTAACGCAAATGCTGCCACAAAAACGCATAAGTGCGGGCGATGCGGGTGGCGAGCTGTTCAGTGACGACCGGGCCGTGGTGTCCGCCTTCGACGTTTTCAAAATACTCGACCGGATAGTGCATGGCTTCCATTTTGGCGGCCATTTTGCGTGCATGTCCCGGGTGCACCCGGTCATCGCGGGTGGTGGAGTAAAACATTACTGGTGGCAAATGCATGCCGGGACGGATTTTCTGATACGGCGAATAGCTGCTCAGGTAGCTCCATTGTTCGGGAACATCCGGGTCGCCGTATTCCGCGATCCAGCTGGCACCGGCGAGCAGTTTGCTGTAACGCTGCATGTCGATGAGCGGATTGCCGCACACCACGGCTCCATATAATTCCGGATGGCGCAGCATGGTGGCTGAAACCAGCAGGCCGCCATTGCTGCGACCTTCAATGCCGATGTGGGCGGGTGAGGATAATTTGCTGTTGCTCAGATCAGCGGCCACGGCTTCAAAATCTTCGAACGCTTTGACGTGGTTCTGCTTGAGTGCTGACGTATGCCAGGCCGGACCAAATTCGCCCCCGCCACGGATGTTGGCCAGTACAAAGACCCCACCGCGTTCAAGCCACAGTTTTCCATAGGCGCCGTGCATATCTTCATACGAGCCGGAATAGGAAGGGGTGAGCGAGTTTTCAAAGCCACCGTAAGAAAACATCCACACCGGATTGCTGCCATCGAATTTGACGTCTTTGGCTGCCACCACAAAATACGGAATCCGGGTGCCGTCGCGCGAAGTGGTCCAGTGCTGCTGTACTGAGAAGCGGCTGCCATCAAAACTGGGTTCCTGCTGCTTGAGCAAACTGATGTTGTTGCCGCTGACCAGATACAGCGCCGGTGGGGTCAAAAATGTCTGGAACTGAACTATCGCTTCGCCACTTGCTTCGCTGACGGATTCGACATGCAGTGCGCCATTATCCGGAAAAGGGATAGTTGCCTGTTCCCAGCCATGGTCAGTGCGGGTGTAGCGTTGCAGCTGGCCGCGGACATCGTCAAGCGTGCTGATGAGCAGGCTGTCGGCCGTGGTGTTGACGCCATCGATGATGGAATGGGCGCTGGGTGCGGCGACCAGTTCCAGCGCACCGGTGCTGCTGCCCAGGTCGGCAGGCCAGGCCAGTAACACGGCTCCAGCCGGATAGGTCTGACCATTGACGTTCCAGTCATTTTTGAGCCACAGGACCAGTTGACCGTGATAGCTGCCGCTGATGATGGCGGTGGCAGGTATGGTCAGCGGGTGTAATGCGCCGTCGATAATCTGGCTGGTTTTAGTTTCCCAGAAAGTGAGTTTTTCGCTCAGCAAATCGATCTGCGGACCAGTGGCTGCCGATATGGTTTCCACTCCCGAAGACATCGAGGCGCTTTCACCCTGATACAGTAATTTGGCATCGGCAATGGGAGTGCCGCGCTGCCAGATTTTTACCTGACGCGGATAACCGGAGCTGGTCAGAGAATCGGTGCCGAAATCGGTAGCCACATACAGACTGTCGGCATTGCGCCAGCTGAGTTGCGATTTGGCGCTGGGCAGGGCGAAGCCGTCAGTGACAAATTGTTTGGTATCGACATCGAATTCGCGCACGGCCGCGGCATCACCACCACCGGGAGCGAGTGAAATCAGACAGCGGGTATTGCCGGGCGTGAGAAAATTGGCACCGCTGAACGCCCAGGGCTGGCCTTCTGTTTTTGAAAGGGCGTCGATATCGAGCAGGATTTCCCAGTGGGTGTCAGCTTTCTGAAATTCGGACAGGGTGGTGCGCCGGTACAGCCCGCGCGGATGTTCCTGATCCTGCCAGAGGTTGTACAGATAGTCACCGTGTTGTTCGACTTGCGGGATGCGCGATGCCGAGGTCAGAATGTGCAGCGCATCGCTGTACAGGGATGCATAACCTGGCTGAGCCGCGAGTCGTTTGGCAGTGCTGTCGTTTTGCTGTTTCACCCAGGAGAGTGAGCGGGCACTGTCGATATTTTCCAGCCATAGAAAGCGATCCTGAGTGACTGCTGCGAAGCTGGAAGAGCATGTCAGGGCGAGGATGAGGCAGCGTTGCAGAAAGTGTTTGTGCATGTTGGTCGTTTATTTTAAATTACAATTTACGGTGATAAATGATTTTATGGCAAAGCATAAGTCATCTTCATCAGTTTTTCAAACACGCCAGCCGGCAGGATTTTTTTCAGTATCATGCCAAACCGCTGATCCAGTCGCCCCACTGTGTGGCGTACACCGATGTGGCGGGCATTGACGAGTCGGGCCGCGAGACGGGCTACCTGCATCGGGTCGGCACCATTGATTTCATCGCGTTCGTAAATGCCGACGGTTTTGTTCAGTTGAGCAGCCTGAGGTCCGGTTTTGGCTGCCCGGGTGAAAACTCTGGCGGCGGTAAAGCCGGTTTTAAAGTCGCCCGGATTGATGGTGGTGGCATCGATGCCGCTGCCAGCCAATTCCAGACGCAGTGATTCATTGAGGGCTTCGAGAGCAAATTTGCTGGCGCTGTAAAACGGCTGGTACGGAAGCGCGGCCATGCCAGCCAGTGAACTGATGGTGATAATGCGTCCACTCTGACGGGCGCGCATATGCGGCAGTACGCTGTGGATCATGCGCACCGGACCAAAGAAATTGGTTTCCATCTGCCAGTGGGCTTCTTCCAGAGTGGTATCTTCAACCGCACCACACAAGCCAGATCCGGCATTGTTGATTAACACATCCAGATGGCCGGCACGCTCGATCACGGCCGACACGCAGGCTGCTACCGAGGCGTCGCTGGTGACATCGAGTGGCAGCATGCAGAGCTGCGTCGGTGATGCGCCCGGATTGCGGCTGGTGCCAAATACAGTATGGCCTTGCGCGGCCAGATGCAGGGCGATTGCCTGGCCCAGGCCGGAAGAAGCACCGGTGATCAGTATGGTTTTGGGTGTCATTTTTGTTCCGGTAAGGTGACGATGTACTGGATCACCTGTGTTAATTCTTCGGGTGAGCCGATGTGGGTGGCAATGGAGCGCATCCATAAACCAGGCAGGTCGCTGCTGCTGTTGCCGCGCCAGCCAGATTGATAATGGCTGAGCTGTTGAGCGATATACCAGTCAGGCAGCAGATTGAGGTTCGGGCTTTGCAGCTGCTCATATCCCTGTGCGTTGGGGCCGTGGCATTGCATGCAGGTGCCATTGTATAAATGTTTTCCGCTGGCCGCGAGCGGTTTGTTTTCCTTGGCTAGTTTCAGAGTGCTGTAATGGCGTGCATAAAACGGTATATCTTCTTCGTTCAGAGTAAGGGCAAGGGCGCGCATGCTGATGCCGGCTTTATCTTCCGGCTGATAGCCGCGCAGACCGTTTTTAAAATTAGTCAGCTGACGCGTCAGATAACTTGCACTTTGTCCGGCAAGGCGGGGTGCACTCAGAGCCTGATTGCCTTCGCCTTTAGCGCCATGACAGCTGGCGCAGATATCGGTGGACGGATTGATTTTTTCTATTTTCCGTACCAGATCAGCACGTAGTCCGGCTACATTCACCAGCGGATGTAGCCGCAGTCGCGCCACTTCAGTCGTGCTGTAGGGTTTGAAGTCGGCGGGCAGTTGGGCACGGCTGAATTGCTGCAGCATCCAGTTGAGTAACGTCGCGAGACGCTGATCGGATAACTCCGATTGCGCTGAGCCGGGAACCTGGACTAAAAATTCCCGTCCGCCGGGAACTTTTAAAAAATTGCCCAGATAACCGTTGAGCTTGGGTACACCCCGCTGCGGATATCCACGACCATCATCGAGGTGACAGCCCTGACAGTTGAGCATGTAGTCGGCCACCACCTTTTCGGTCGCTTTGGCCGGTTGGCAGTAAACACCCAAAATGAAAACCAATGCTGCCAGACAGGCAGGGTGTATTAGCCGCAGGCGTAATACATCCTTGAAGGTGGATCCATCATATGGTGTATTACGCCTCTGGCTAATACACCCTACTTGATTTGGTGTATTCATTTCATTTCATCCGCACGCACACCAAGAACCACCGACAACGAACAATGGTAGGGCACGCCAGCCTGGCTGCCGGTACACCAGTTCAGGTGGTTAGAAGTTTGAGGTCGGTAGATCGGGGTATTGTTTTGATCGCGCTGGCAGGCGCAACTGCCGCAGGTACTTTTACCGCAACAGTCGTTATACGAAATGATGTAATTTTTTTTGTCGGTCGGATTTAAACAGGTGCCTATCCAGGTGATATCCGATGGGGTCGTGCCTGGCGGGCAGGAGGTCATGGTGCCGCCACAACAGCCACATAAAAAACCGTCGATAGCGCAGTTACGCCAGTAATCACAGCTGTTTTGCTCACCAGTTTCGTCTTTGGATGGTTCGCTGGCTCCACCACGATATACTGGCAGCAGGGTGATGGCACCGATGCCGATGAGGGATTTGCCAAAGGTACTTAAAAAGGCACGCCGTGTATGCGTGCGCGCTGACTGTCGCAGTAATTTTTCGGTCAGCGTATCGAACGAAGTGAACCAGAATTTGTTCATGCAGCCTCCAGTTTGCTGACTTCAAATAAACTTTCCAGATGCTCGCGATTATTGATCAGGCCATGCGCCGTGACAGCACCGGCCGCTGAGATCAGCACGCCGTAAGGCAGTTTGCCGATCTGGTAAGCCATGCCGACTTCCATCGACAGCAGATAGGGAAAATTTTCCAGCTGGTGTTGTCGGATGAATTCCTGATGAGCAGAATCGATGCCGTCACTGGCCAGAACCACCTGCAGCCAGTGGCGTTCCTGTTTCTGTACCGAGTGAAGCACGGGCAGCAAGACTTTGCATACCGGGCATGAGGGCGAGAGAAAAAATAACAGCGTGGATTTTTTTTGCTGCCCACCCAGACTGATAGCACCTCCCGTAAGACTGGGCAAGGTAAAGGTGGGCGCACTGCTGCCAGTCTGGATGACTTTGGCAAAGGACAAGGCTCCAACCGGTTTGATGCGTTCATGCAAAATGCCGATTTGCCGCGCCAGTGCCAGTACCGTCAGTGCCAGTGCCAGCACGGCGATCCAGCTGATGAAATTGGAAATCAGTAAAGCGTCAGTCATGGAATAATTCCCGGGTTGAATGGTGGGTGCCGATGAGGGTGTTGGCCAGTACATAAAAGGTGATGCCCAGCAAGGTGATGACTAGCATGGCGGCCAGATCAAAAGTGCCGAGCTGGCGTGGCGTAGTAGCGAGTGCCAGATTGCCTGCCATCAGAGTCAGCAGCAGATTGCGCCACACCAGTGCCGCACTGACCGCGCTGCGGCTGTTGCCCAGACTGCAGCCGCAATCGGCAATCTGTTTCCCCTGCCACAGGGTGTAGGACATAAGAGCCGCATACAGCATCAGCAGTGTGGCACAAGCGATGGCGGCTACAGCGCGACTCGGTGGGCACAGCAGGGCGATGGCCAGTGTGGTTTCGGCCATGGGAATCAGGCGCGCTAACCAGCGCTCGCCCGTGTTGATACCGTAGCTGCGCAGGACCTGAATAAACGCCTGTGGAGCACGCAGTTTGTGCCATGCGGCGGATAACAGCAGCAGGCTTAATCCCAGAAGGCTGGGTAGGGCGATGTAGGGATCGTGAAGATAAGTCATGCCGCCTTACCAGGGTAGGACCATGTTGAGATAGCCAGTCGGCAAACCGTCAATCCGGTGCAGCAATTTGCCGCTGTTGCTATCGTAAATGGTGATGCAGTTTTGCAGCACTTTCATGATGCCATCCTGGCCCTGAGTTAAAAACACCCACAGCATGGCCAGATAGGGCATGGGTACAAAAAAATCCACGCTGTACAGCAAGGGTACGGCTCCCTGGCTTACACCAATACCGAGGCTGAGTTCTTTAAGTTCGATACGCTGTACCCGTGTATGCGTTTTGATGTCGTACACCCAGGCTTCGGTACCTGGTTCTTCACGTGTTTCTGGCGCACCCTGATGCATGAGCACATACAGATGGCCGCTGCGCTGATGCAGGGCAGTGTGCTGGACTCCGCTGATGCGCCAGTTTTTGTCGCGCTCTTTGTCACTCACCAGCGACCATTTGGCCGTGACTTTGGCGCTGTCAGCGTTCATGTCAATCGCATAGGCATTGTTTTCACTGGAAACGAAATACCAGGTAGAGCCGGAACGGGAGGCCGAGGTGGTAAGGAAGTCACGTACCGGATCGAATAACGGCTTGATGCGTTCACGCAAGAGCGGTTTGCCGTTGTTGTTGAGTCGCAGATGCAGGAAGCCGCCATCGCCACAGATCGAATAAAAATCGCGATTGCCGGCCGGATAAATTGAGGCACAACCGGGAGTTTCAATTTCGGTGACAAACTGATTGCTCTCCAGATCGACCACGCTGATCGATTGCGCCGGGGTGTAATTCAAGATCAGTAAAAAACGTTCATCGTCCGAGATGACTCCCAGACCGGTATTGCCAAGGGCATTGATGCGCTTGGGCGGAATCAGAATTTCCCGTTTGGCGCTCAGGGTGGCGGGATCGTAGACCGTGACGACGTCGGTGCGCTGGCCACGCAGTCCACGGGTGAAATAAGTTTCGACCGAAAACAGTTCATTGCGCTTTTCCGCTGGTACCAGACTGTTGGGCCAGAAACCGGTGTTGAGTTGTCCGAGTTGTTTGCCATCGGAGTTGAATAAAAACGCACGCCCATCGATTTGTGACGGTGCGCGGTTGCCCCACACCCAAAACCATTGTTTGCCGCTATGGTTGGGCAGAACTTCGGCGCGGGCTTTTTCTGGCTGAATTTCAGCGTGACTGAGACAGCACAGAGTAAGCAGTCCGGCAAAGAGCAGTTTCAGCATGGATTTCCCGGTTAAATTCAAGGGTGTGGTGAAATAAACTTATTCTATGCACAAGAATAATGTCTATTGAGTAAATAATCTGTGGTAATTGAGCATCAAGTATTATTTCTCATTTGCAATAAAATGACCAGAGCAACATACTCTCAAAACCACAAAACAGCGTGGCAACCTAAAATAAAAACTGAACCACAAGGTAGAGACATGATTAAAAACCAACAAACCATTTTAGTTCGCAGTCTGGCCGCAGCTTTCGCTGTCGGCACGGTCGTGATCGCCACGCCAGCTTTTGCCGAGGAGGATGTCATTCCGGTGGTGAATGTGACGGCCCAGTCGCGCAAACAGGTGATTCAGGATGTCCCGATCACGCTGCAAGTTGTGTCGGCCAAGGATATTGAAGCCATCGGTGCGCGCGATTTGTCGGACATGAATGGCTATATTCCCGGTTTTACAGCAGATGACAGTGAACCGACTGAACCGGTCTTTTCGATCCGCGGTGTGCAGGGCGGTGGCGATTTCGGTATTGGTACTGATTCACCGGTAGGTATTTATGAAGATGGCGTCTACACCGGTAAAACCGGTGGTGCGCTGATGAATTTTATCGACGTGCAGCGCATTGAAGTGATCAAGGGGCCGCAGGGTACCTTATTCGGCCGTAACAGTGCCGCCGGTGCGATCTCGATCGTCACCAATGAGCCTTCGCAAGATCTGGATATGCTTGCGCATTTGAAGCTGGGTAAATTTGGTACCGACAAACTCGACGCCATGATCAACGTACCGGTTTCCGATACGTCGGCCGTGCGTCTGGTGATGGCACGCAATGCCAGTGCTGGCTGGGTGCCGAATGAAACTACCGGCAAGACGTCAGGTGGCACCAATGACTGGGCTACGCGTCTGATGTATCTGCAAAAAATCGATGCCGCCAAAATCAATGTTTCCTGGGAACACGAAGTCCTTAATCAGGATGCGCGCCCGGCCTTTGGTGTCGTTACCGATCCGACGCAGCCCCTGAGCGGTTTTACCGGAACGTATACACCGGCGTATATCGCCAACTTTGTCAATCCGCTCAAGACACCGTTAATCGACAACACTCAGGGTCTGGAAACCCGTACCTTTGATGGCATTACTGTGCGCGCTGATGTGCCTTTGGGTGGCGTGAACTTCAATTCCACCACCGGTTACCGCGTTTTCCGCACCTGGGATGCGACCGATAATGCCGGCAATAACCGGCCTGATGTGGCTATCAACACATTGGATGCAAAAAAATCGCACAGCCTGCAACAGGAATTTAAACTGTCCGGCAAAAACGATACCCTGGACTGGATTTCGGGTGTGAGTTTTTATCACAATTCTGAATCGCAGATTTCGGGTGCCAACACCACGACCGCTACCATTGATACTCTGATTGTGGTAGGCGGAGGACAGCCTGTATTCAGTAATGATTGCAATCTTTTGGGTAGCCAATTGGGTGTTCCCGGTGTGAATGCGGCGTCTGTTTTCCCTTGGGCTGAATTTACTTATAGTTCAACGGTGACGCAATCGGAATCCGTATATGGTGACACCATCTGGCATTTGAATCCGAGCAGCAATTTAACAGTCGGTTTGCGTTGGTCGGACGATAAAAAAACCATGACATGGTATACGCCTGGTCGGATATCTCCTGAAATCGATACTTTGATCGCTACCTATGTGCCTGGTTTAAGTTCCCTGGTTCCTCAGAATATCCTGTTCTCCAACACCGCGACCTACTCAGGCACACCGGTGAGCAGAACCAAATCCTGGACTGATTTCAGTCCAAGGGTAGTGCTCGATCACAAGGTGGATCAGGATACGATGGTGTTTGCTTCGCTGTCACAGGGTTACCAGGCGGGTGGCTTCAATGTGTTTACACCGCCGAATCCAGCGTCGACGGTACAATCTCTGAAAGATCCAAGCTTCTCACCAGAAAAAATGACCAATCTGGAATTGGGCAGCAAGTTGCTCATGCCAGCTGTCAAGGCTACTCTGGATGCTTCGCTGTTTGCCTATCGGTTCAGTAATCTGCAGGACATTACCCTCTCCGGCGCGCCGGGAACGATTCCTACTTATAACGTGACCACGAGTGACCATAAAGCTTTTGGTCTGGATGTTGATGGACGTATCAAAGCAGCCAGCAATGTGACGCTGTTTGGTGCTTTTGAATACATCAATGCGACTTACACCAAATATGATCAGGTCGGTTCTACTGGTGCTTCAGTCAGTCTGGCCGGTCAGCCGGTCGGCACGCCGTTCTTTACCGGTATGGCGGGTATGAATGTGACCTGGAATGCGCTCGACGGTCATGCCTCGTGGAATATTCAGGGAACACATACTACGGCGGTGCGTCGTTGCAGTGATTCTTCCATGCTGTCCTGCATTTCTGCTCCCAACATTCAGACTGGTGTTCCTACCACCAAGTTTGATACCCGTCTGGGCTGGCAGAGTGAAGACCGTCGTTATGGCGCTGCACTGTTGATTAACAATCTGTTTGACAAGCGTTATGTGCAGTACATGGGCGGTCAGCTGACTTCCATCGGTATGCCGTATGCCACTATCACACCACCACGTTTCATCGGTGTGGAATTTACTGCCAGTATGTAATTAATCTGGCGTAGAAGTTGCAAACAAGGCCAACCTTAACGGGTTGGCCTTTTTTTATACGCAGTATTCACAATTGACTGAAATAAATGTAGTATTAGACAATTAAAAATCATCGAAAGTTGCTTGTTTCATTAAACTGGCGGGAGATTAAATATGAGAAAAACTCTTTTCTTCGCGGTAATAGTATGTTTCTTTAACATGGCATTTGCTGAGGATCCCTGCAATTGTCAGGGGTATGCCGGCCCGGGTGGCCCATGTTATGCGGGACCGGGTGGTCCTGCGTACGCAGGGCCTGGCGGACCTGCCTACACCGGTCTTGGTGGCGCATGTTATTCCGGGCCCGGAGGTCCCCTTTACTCAGGTCCGGGCGGGGCTCAATATGCCGGACCTGGCGGAAAGGCCAACGAAGCTCCGGGCGGGCCCCAATATGCGGGCCCGGGTGGAAAAGCCTACGAAGGCCCTGGCGGGCCTCTGTATGCCGGTCCGGGTGGGCCGTGTTATGCGGGTCCAGGTGGCCCCGCCAACGCGGATCCGGGCGGGGCGTGTTATTCGGGGCCGGGTGGAACTGGGAAGAATTGCCCGGAAATATGCAGAAAACAACCTCGTAATGAAAATTCAGACGGGATTGACCGCTAATACACCCTACCTGCTGCATGCAACGATTTGTTAATGCAGCCACAAATTGGTCAGCACTGCACCTTGGAGGATGGCAGCTTTGCCGCTCTCCTGTGCAGACTGGTGGATGGTTGCTCCATCGGAGCCCAGATCCCACAGCTGGCCGCGTAAAAATACATTCAGACTGGCCTCGATGGCGGCGGATTGTGCACGCACCGGCATGGCGTATTTCATCCACGCGTCACCTTCGCTGATGAGGCCAATATCATGGGTGTCGATATCCGCAGGGGCTTTGCCGCCGTTGTAACCACCCCAGCGGGTTGACCACATGCCGTTACCGGCGCTGAAGGACGGAACCGCGAGCAGCGTGGCACCAGTTTTTTGCAGCACAGCGTAATTTTGCGGAAACCAGGCGTCGGCACAAATCAGTACGCCTAGTTTGCCGGCAGCGGTCGTAAATACCGGCAGATCGCCCGACTTGCCCGGTGCAATAAACTGTAACTCTTCTTCAATCGGAAATACCTTGATCACCAGCGGTGCCAGGATGTGGCCATCAGGACCAAACACGGCCGAGATATTGTTCAGCGCACCACCGGGATGCACCGTCAGGTGGCCGTTAATGAGTTCTGGTTGCGGCAATACGATCGAGCCTGCCACGATGGTGATGCCGTAGTGTTGTGCCAGTCCGCCAAACACCTGTTCATAGGCTTGCGCTGCGGCCTGACTCTTGAGGGTAAACAGCGCCCATTTGGCTTTGTCTGCCACCGCCGGTGCCGTGGCCAGCCGGTAGATAAATTCCGGCCAGTGGGTCAGGGCCACCGTTTGCATGGCGGCATCAGCCTGCGGCGCGCTATACACCGATTTTTTTTCATTCGCGGCAATCAGCCAGGTACCGATATATTCGGGAAACACCACCACGGTTTTGGCGGACAGCCAGCCATGCTCGCGGGCACTTTGCAGGTAGCCTGACAACTTGGCGTTCAGCGTGGCAGCATTGGCATAATCTTGCGCCGTCATCCATGGTTGAATGCCGAGCAAATTGCCTTTACCGCTGTCGCTACCGAGGTTTTCCGTTGCTGCTGTCTGCGTGTTGATGGGCTGCAAATCCTGGCCGACGCGATCATAACCGCTCCACAGGGCGCTGCTGCTGCCGATGAACAGTAAAATGAAGATGGAGAGGAAGAGAATTTTTTTCATGATAGTCAAAATCCGTGTGTGGATGAAATACATCCAACCTGACGCAGATGTATTGACGAATGGAGGCGTAGACGTTATAAAGTTTCTTAGAAGAATTATTATAATCTACTACTTAACCTGAGTGACGATGCAATGGATCCAATTTTATATGCCATGCCGGTTTTTTTACTCACCATTGTTGTGGAGGCGTGGCTGGGTCACCGCCGTGGCCGACCGGTATATGATATTCCGGACGCGATTACCAGTCTGCAGCATGGTGTACTGAGCCAGTTGAGTGGCTTGCTGTTTAAATTTACCCTGCTGGGAATTTATATTGCCGTCTATGAGCACGATCGGCTGACGTCGTTAGACGCCACCAACCCATGGGTGTGGCTGGGCGCTTTGCTGGCTCTGGATTTTTGTTACTACTGGTCGCATCGTCTGTATCACGAAGTGGCGGTATTGTGGGCTTCACACGTGGTGCATCATTCGTCAGAGTTTTACAACCTGTCGACCGCACTGCGTCAGCCTTCGACCGAATGGCTGTTTGGCTGGCTGTTTTTTTTACCGCTGGCAGTCGTGGGTGTGCCGCCGGAAGTGTTTATTGGTGTCGGATTGATCGATTTGCTGTATCAATACTGGGTGCATACTGAACTGATCGGCAGTCTGGGCTGGTTTGACCGGATTTTTGTCAGTCCGTCCAACCATCGCGTGCATCACGGCCAAAATGATTACTGCATCGATAAAAATTATGGCGGTATCCTGATCATCTGGGATCGACTGTTTAACACCTTTGAACCTGAACGCGCCAGTGAAGCGGTGGTGTTTGGTATCCGCACGCCCTTGCACAGTTACAGCCCGCTTAAAGGCGTGACCCATTATTACACTGATCTGTGGCATGCCAGTATGGCGGCCCAAGGCTGGCGCGCCCGCTTGGGTGTGTGGATAGCACCACCCGGCGGCTGGGATCAGCCGCTGCCGTATTTTGATGCCACTACTTATCAGCGTTACAGCACGCCGGGCAACTGGTATGTGGTGCTGCACTATTTGCTCACCGTGCCATTGCTGATGCACTTCATCGCGATGGAAGCGCAGTTGTCGGCGAGTGCAATGATTGCGTATGCCGTGTTTATTGTGATACAGATGCAGGTGTTGGGTGCGGTGCTGAATGGTGTGCGCTTTGCCCGGCAGATGGAGCAGTGCCGGACGCTGATTGTTGGGCTGGCCTTTTTTATTCTTCCCGATTGGTTTGGCTGGGTCGCAGCGCCGTTTTGGCGCTGGCTGTTGCTGGCGTTGATGTTGGGCAGTACGGCCTGGTTAATGCTGCAGCGTGATGCAGTGAAAGTGCGCGCATGAACGGCGAAGTGATGGCGGAATTGTTGCTGGCGCTGACAACTGGTGTACTGGGTTGGAGAGCATACGCCCGTCGTCCCGGCGTGGCTCTGAGTATGGATTTGATTGCTCTGGCGGCGCTGTTGGGTGCATTGGAGTATGCCGGTGTGGTGGCTGTGACTGGCCCGCATCATTTTGCCAGTCTGCTGGCAGCCACAGCGGGTATGCCATTGCTGGCGGTAGCACTGCGCTGGCCGACAGGTGAGGTGGCCAGCCGTGCGCAGGCCGCGAGCCGTTTTATGTTGTTTGCCGTAGCAATGGGAGTGTTGCTTGTGGTAACTTGCCAGTTCACGCTCTGGGCTCAGCTGGCACCTGCTGTGGCAGCAGTGGTGCTGTTAGTAAGTGCCCTGCAGTCGGGTGGCAAGCAGGCGATTTCTGGCGCGCTGTTGCTCATGGGGTGTTTCAGCTTGAGCGTACTTAATTTAACCCTGACGCCACTCTCAGGCGAGCAGCAATTTCATGTGATGTTCACGCTGTCATTGAGCTTGCTGGTGTGGCCGCGAGAACAGGTAGGATGTATTAGCTCAAAGCGTAATACACCATAACCGTGATTCACCTATGTCCTCGATTATCCCCTTATTGGTGCATTTCCTGTTCCAGCGCAAATCGCCGTAGAAATTCCCTGCATCCACGCTAAATTGTTCTACCCTTTATGGGTGGCTAAAGCATCGATTTTAGTTGTGATAATTTCACCATCAGGGATTCAGCATGGGTAAACTAACAGTAAGCGCACGTCTGGGCATAGGTTTTGGGTTGGTGTTGGTGATGATGACCTGCATTATTCTGATTGCGCTGTCGCGCTTTGCCTTGATCAGCGAAATCAACAACAAAATCATTGAAAAAGACTGGGTCAAGGCAGAAGCGGCCAGCACCATCAATACCTTAACGCGCGCCAATGCGCGCAACACCATGGAATTGCTGATAGCCAAAGATAAGGCCCAGGAAGATAAAATCATCGAGCGTATCGGTGTCACCAAGAAAAAAATCAGTGAATCGTTTGAGATACTCAATAAACTGATTTATCTGAAAGAAGGCAAAGACTTGCTGGCCAAAATTGTGGCTGCGCGCACAAATTACGTAGCTTCATTTACCCGGATTATTAAACTTGTCGGCCAGGGGCAAAAAGCCCAGGCGCAGGAATTGATGAACAGCGAAACCCTGCCCGCGCTTGATGCCCTGCAGGATCCAATTAACGAACTGGCGGCGTTGCAAAAACGTATTGTGCTGGCCAGCAGTGCCGAAGCCAAACAAAGTATCGACAGCGCCAGAACGTTGATGATAGAACTCGGTGCGGCGGCTTTTATCTGTGGGATTTTGTCTGCATTTCTGATTACCCGCGGTATACTTAAACAGCTTGGTGGTGATCCGAATTATGTCACCGCGCAGGTGAAAAAAATCTCCGCCGGCGATCTCAATGTCAGTCTTAACTCCAACGATCACACCAGCATGATGGCCGAAGTCGGTCTGATGGTGGCCAATCTGAAAAAAGTCATTGATGGTCAGCATCGCATGCTGGCCGATGCCAATCGTGGCAATTTCAATTCACGCATTGAACTGGACGGCTTGAAAGGTTTTCAGCTTGATCTGGCACAGGGTGTCAATCAACTCGTCACCACCACCGGTGAAGGCATTGCCGATGTAGTGCGTGTCATGGGTGCGCTGTCGGAAGGGGACTTGAGTAAAACCATTACCAAGCCCTATCAGGGGGCGTTTGGTGAACTCAAAACGTATACCAATAACACCATCAGCAAACTGTCACAGGTCATTGATGGTCAGCAGCAGGTAGTTGCGGCAGCTAATCAAGGTAATTTTTCGGTGCGTATTGACTTGACCGGGTTGAAAGGATTTCAGCAGGATATGGGCCATGGCCTCAATCAACTGCTGGTGACAACTGGGGAAGGAATCGCCGATGTGGTCCGGGTGATGGGTGCCCTGTCGGACGGCGACCTGAGCAAAACCATGACCCGGGATTATCAGGGCTCATTTGGTGAGCTTAAAACCTACACCAACAATACTGTGTTCAAATTATCTCAGGTGATCGCAGGTCAGCAGCGCGTGGTGGCGGCGGCCAACCAGGGTGATTTTACAGTGCGGATAGATTTGGAGGGTCTTAACGGCTATCAAAAAGAAATGGGAGCGGGTCTGAATCAGCTCGTCACCACTACCGGTGACGGTATCGATGATGTGGTGCGGGTGATGGGGGCGCTGTCCGAAGGGGATCTGAGTAAAACCATAGACAAGACGTATCAGGGTGCGTTTGGTGAACTCAAACAATATACCAACCATACCGTGGCAACCCTGTCGCAGGTGATTGCCGGCCAGCACCGGGTGGTGGAAGCCGCCAATCAGGGGAACTTTCAATCGCGTATCGATCTCACTGGGTTAAAGGGTTTTCAGCATGACATGGGCAGCGGTTTAAATCAGCTCGTCACCACCACTGGAGACAGTGTGAGTGATGTGGTGCGCGTCATGGGAGCGCTGTCGCAGGGTGATTTGAGTCAGCAGATTGAAAAAAATTATGCCGGTGCATTTGCCGACCTCAAGCAATATACCAATAACACTATTGCCAAACTGACTCAGGTTATTCAAGGCCAGCAGCGTGTAGTCGAAGGTGCCAATCACGGTGATTTCAGCGTGCGTATTGATTTGAGTGGTCTGCATGGTTTTCAGCAAGAGATGGGCAGTGGACTCAATCAACTTGTCTCCACTACCGGCGAAGGTATTGGTGAAGTGGTACGGGTACTGAGCGCCTTGTCGGAAGGGGATTTGACCAAAACGATTACCCGTTCTTATCAGGGTTCATTTGGCGAATTAAAAAATTACACCAACAATACCGTGACGAAACTCGCCCAGGTGATCACCGATGTCAACAGTGCCTGTGAGGCACTCACCAATGCGTCCCAGCAAATCAGTCAGACCGCGCAAAGCCTGTCGCATTCAGCTTCTGAGCAGGCATCAAGCATTGAGCGCACTTCCGCTTCGGTGGAGGAAATGTCGGCTTCGGTAGTCAAAAACAGTGAAAATGCCCACGTCACTGACAACATGGCGACCCAATCCAGTATTGATGCAGTTCAGGGCGGTGAGGCGGTGAGCAAAACTGCGGAAACCATGAAGCAGATTTCACGCCGCATCAGCATCGTCGACGATATCGCCGATCAAACCAACTTACTGGCACTGAATGCCGCCATTGAAGCCGCCCGAGCCGGTTTGCAGGGCAAGGGTTTTGCGGTGGTGGCAGCCGAAGTACGCAAGCTGGCTGAACGCAGTCAGGTAGCCTCGAAAGAGATCAGCGAACTCGCCGCCAGCAGTGTCATTGTTTCAGAGCAGGCCAATCAACTCTTGCTGGAAATGATTCCTTCGATCCGCAAAACCTCCGGGCTGGTACAGGAAATCGCCAGCGCTTCCGGTGAGCAGGCCACAGGCTTAAGTGAAATCAGCACCGCCATGAACCAGCTCAGTCAGGCCACCCAGCAAAACGCCGCCGCCTCCGAACAACTGGCCGCAACTTCCGAAGAAATGTCCGGGCAAACCGAACAGCTGCAAAGCATGATGGGGTTTTTTAAATTGACGGCTGGGTCGGGGGTGGCGCGGTTGGGGTAAGGGATGCTAATTGGTAGATGGGTAGGGTGTGTAGGGTGTGTAGGGTGTATTAGCGCAGCGTAATACACCAAATGGTCAAAATATTTTATGTCTAATTTATTTTGTGAAGTGGTATATCGACGATTGTGGTGTTTTAATAATTGTGGTGTTTTAATAATTGTGGTGTATTACGCTGCGCTAATACACCCTACCACCCTTCACACCTTACGTATCAATACATTGTTTGATCCAACATGTCGCAATTATTCAAATTTTGCGACACGTTCTGTTGATATGTCGTCGCGAGCGACATAAGTAAGTTATCAATTGAACTATTTCCGTTCATTTGACTCCGTATCGACATGTCAAATTATCGCCGCTTGTGGATTCCCGGAGGAACGTATTTCTTTACGGTAAATTTGTTGCGCCGTAAGGAAAATGATTTATTGATACGTCAAATTGATTTATTGCGAGCGGTTATAAAATCAGTGCGACATCACCATCCATTTTTAATTCATGCCTGGGTGATACTTCCGGAGCACATGCATTGTGTGTTGTCGTTTCCAGAAGGGGATGCAGATTTCGAAAAGCGTTGGCGGTTAATCAAAGGACAGTTCTCTAAACAACTACCTGCATTCGAATGGCGTACTGAAGTTCAGAAACGTCGTAATGAACGTGGCATTTGGCAACGGCGGTATTGGGAGCATGCTATCAGGAATGAAGAAGATTTTTGTGCTCACATGGATTATGTTCATATCAATCCACTCAAACATGGTTTGGTAACACGCGTATCTGACTGGCCTTATTCCACCTTTCACCATCTTGTGAAAATGGGAATATATCCACCCGATTGGGCCGGAGAAAATTCAGTGCTACCAAATTATCAGGATTGAACGTTGGGATGTGCGGGATGTAGTGTGTATTAGCGCAGCGTAATACACCTAATCGTATTTTAACCGCTAATCGTATTTCCAACGTTTGGTGTATTACGCTGCGCTAATACACCCTACTTTTAATCAGCTTCCTGGCCCATTGCTGCGAAGGTTTTTCGATGTAGCGGAAACTGAGCGCAGAGGCACCCAGGGTGGTGGCGCAGGCGGCGCAGAATGCCAGGCCAAAGCCGGTTTTTGGCAGCAGAAAATTCAATACCGCGATGCCAATATTCCCATGCAGCAGATAAATACTGTAACTCATATTGGCAAGCTGGCGCGGGATGCCGGTAAAACTGTGGATGTTACTTTGCGATACGATGATAAACAACGCCAACGCATAGGTGAAATTAATCAGATACGAATTATCGAGTGGCAGAAACTGGGTATGGATGCTGAGCAGTCCCCATTCAAGTAAGCCAAACTGTACCACCAGCAGCGGCAAGAATACCCGTAATGTCATGCGGCCGGTTTGCAGGAAGTACAGCAACTGACCAATGATCAGATAAGGCACATAGGCAAAGCTGACCGTGAACAGAAAAAAACTGGCACCGAAGGAATGGCTTTTACGCAGGCAAAAAGCCACCAGTAAGCTTTGTGCCAGCACATGCAGCCAGGCTTTACGCTGCATGAGCGTGAGCAGCAGCAGGGTCATCAGATAAAAACTCATTTCAATGACCAACGACCAGGCCACTCCCTGAATAATCACCTGCGGTACGCTGACATAATTGAGCAGGGTGAAGTTGAGCAGAATATCCCCGATGTCGCGTGAAGTGCCTGGCTGGCAGATGACGCAGACCAGCACCGAACCAATCAGCGGGGGATAAATCCGTAACACCCGTTTGATAAGAAATTCGCGCCGGGTTTCGCTGCTCGCAGCATGAGTGATGATATAACCGCTGACCAGAAAAAACAGACTGACACCAATAAACCCCATGGATTGAATAATCCCGAAGGGCGTGAACAGATACGTGTTCAGCCAGATTGGCGGCATCCACAGGATGTCTTTCCAGCGTTCGGCATAAATCGCGATCAGATGATCGTACAACACCATACTCACCGCCACTAGCCGCAGCAAATGTATAAAGGCGATATCCTTACCCGGCGCCCGCAAAGATGTTGTCATCACTGATTCCTGATGGTGAATTACAGCAAATTATGGCGGATGAATTCCAGTCGCGCCTGAATCCGTTTGCCGATCACCGCAGGACTGAATTCTTCCTGCATGGTGCGTTTGGCGGCCACAGAAATCCGCGTCCGCAAACCCGCATCGGAAACAATCTGACGCATCAGGGTGGCGGCATGCTCCACATCTGGCTCGGCCCACACCTGACCGGCACGATATACGCCGATGTCCTGAGCTATCTTCACCAGCCGGTAATTGACCGGCAGCGAATTATCCGGGCGCATGAATTCGGTATTGCCTGACCAGTTGGTGGCAATCACTGGTTTTCCCAGGAACATGGCTTCCGCCGGTCCCAGTCCATAACCTTCGGAACGGTGCAGCGACACCAGCGCATCGCAGACCGATTGCAAATCATAGACTTGTTGACGCGTGAGGGTTTCATTAATCCAGATCACATCCGTGCGACCAGCAATACGCTGGCTTAATTGCTGCACATCGCGATCATGCAGTTGGGCATTCTGGGTTTTGATCACCAGTACGGCGTTGCTGTTATTCTGTTCAAAGGCGCGCTCAAACGCCGCTAATGCAGCTTCGGGATTTTTGCGCGCCTGATAGGATGAAAAGTCATACATCAGCAAAAACAGAAACTTGTTTTCCGGCAGTTTGAATTGCGCACGGCTGGCATCGGGCGAGACGCTGAAATGAATCGCATGCGGCATACGCACCACCGGCAGCGGTGATTTTTTGGCGACAGCTTCCTGCACAAATGCGGTCGGTACCCAGACTTCATGCAACGGGTTAAAACCACACAGATGTTCTTCATTCATTTCCGGCAATTCCCAGTGCCAGAAACCGATGTTGTAATGCGCCGCCAGCAATTTGGGTAAATGATGCTCAACTTCCGGAATCTGATCAGCATTGATATGCAGTACATTGACGATAAATTTGGGATCGCTGGTGATGCGTTGCCCCAGACTGCCATCGTTGACCCGACTCGGATTGTTGTGGTTGAAGTCAACCACCGAGCAGGCAATTTTCTCCGCATCCAGAGCGCTGACAAACTGACGCAGCGACTGGCCGACGCCATGTTCAGAACGCGCATAGCCGATCACATTCACACCCTGCAGCTGACTGTCGGGCAAAACCCGACGGATTTTGAGCGCAGTCGACGTGGTGCTTGGCAGTGCGCGGAAAATTTCTTCATCACCGATGGTTACCGATGCCAGCTGAAACGACAGCCGCCGGTCATCGCTGCTATAGCCTGCCTCGCTGGGCACATGACTGCTTTGCGGCACTATATGCAAAATTGCTGGCCACACACCCGGCAGGTTGCCGAGTTCAACGCTGACATCAAACGGTCCGTTGGGTACGCTGATCACCACCGGTGTGGCATCGTTAAAATACACGCCGATTTTCAGGGCCTGCTGAGTGGCCGTGCTGGGATAAACATCGCCATGATGAATGCCGCGCAGACGCACTGAGGTGACGTTTGCGTCGAGATGATCAATATTGAATTGAGCCTGAATGCCGACCCACCAGACTTCTTTGCCATGTTCGGCATAAAGCCCGGAATAGGAAGTGCCTTTCCATGCCGGCAAGGGACGGGTGATTTGACCGTGGGTATGCATGGCAACCACGGACTGCATGCTGTTCAAAGGAGGCCGCACGGCACTGGTCAGGCCAAACCTGCCAGCCCAGCGCGACTGACGGAATTGCTGCAATCCCAATTTAACAAACTGGGCCGGATTACGGATTTGCTGGTATTGCAGCATACGCGCCGGGCCAAGCCGGCCGCCGGTGGCACGTTTGTGCAGGCCGATCAGGGCGCGTCCTAGCAGTGGTGTGCCGCGCGGCGTTTTTTGTGCAGCCTGCAATTTGGCCATGCCAGTTAAATGATTGTAAGCCCGTTTGACCGGCGCAATAAACGCTGGCGGCATGCGCAAATCGCCAGCGCCGGTTTCCACAAACCAGCGATGATACGCCAGGCGGCTGGCACCGAGCGGATCGGGGAAGGCGCGTTGTAAATGCTGTTGCTGCAACCACAGGGCGCGCAAAATGGTAGGCAAGCCCTGACTTTCGCTTTGGGTAAATACTTCTGGCTGGCTATCCGGATGAGCACCAGCAAAAGCACGGATCTGCACGTCCTCGCGGTACAGTGCGCGGATCGCACCGGGAATCGGCGTGCCATCGGCAAACGCACCAAAGGCGTAGGGGATTTTTTTCAGGGTCTCATGACCATGGGATAAAATCATCGCCGCATAACTGAGCGCCAGTTCGCTGACCACGCCGATGGAACTTAAGCTGACACGATTCTGATGTTTGGAAAACGGTGCCGGATTGGCCGGATCAAAGCCACTGAAATGAAAAAACCGCAAGCGGCTGCCACCAGCCATCCAGACGTCATTTTCTTTGGTCACCGGACGCTGAGTGATGTTCCAGTAGGCCACGTTATAGCCCGGGTCGCGCAGTATGGCAAAACCGCCAAACATGCCCGGGGCCATATCGACCCATTTCTGGTCAGTAAACAAACCGCGTTCCATATCGGAGAGGGCACCAAATTCCAGTTTTTGCTGCCACCAGGCGATAAACGCATCCGCTGCCGCACCGGCGCCGATGGCAATAAAACCCAGATTGAAAGAACCGGCGCGCATGATGTCGAGTTCGGTTGGCTGCAGGTTATCGGTGATCGGTGCCGTCAGATGCGGCGTGACCACGGCGGTGTGACCCTGATCAAGCAACTGTTCCACATCCACCAGCCGGTCCAGCAGCAGGATATCCGGATCGATGTAAATAATGCGTTCATAACCCTGTTGCCGCAATTGGGCGCACATATAGGGTTTGACGGCGGTATTGAGTTCCAGAATATCGTACCGGAATAAAAAAGCCTGTTTGTCCGGCAGCGGCAAATCTTCCACCAGCGTTGAGGTAAACAGCGCACCACCCACCGCAGCCGGATCAGCGCAGCGGTCAACCAGCAGCACATGCCGGTCCCATTCGGGATGCACCTTCAGCACCGATTCCATGAGGGTGTGGACGTAGGCGCCATAGTTCAGCGAGGCGATGGTGAAGACGGCGGTTTTACTCGGCATGCTCATTTCCAGTTGGTTTGGAGGTGCTCAAAATTATCTCAATCAGCAGCACTGTGTGTGTGATGAATAATGTTGAATACAAAACTTTCAATATTACCAGATTCATGTCACAGTACATGATGCAAGATTCAAATCAATTAGTTATAGTGGAATTTATACGACGATCATGATCAAGAATTTTTTTAACAAAATAGTCGGAAAAAAACAGTCCGGTAATAACATTATGTTATCGGATAGTGCCGGGCAAACTACGCCCAAGTTGCCGGATGTGAAGCCGGATCATTTTGGCTCTGGTTTAAAAGATGCGTATATGGATGGCTGGTACGATTCCGCAAACGGGATTTTATATACTGGCTTCCCTGTGAATGCCGAAGATGTGGTCGTTGATATTGGTTGTGGTGATGGCGGCGCGGCATTGTTTTGCGCTAATCGCGGTGCGCATGTTATTTGTGCCGATATCAGTGCCGATAAAGTTGCTAGTACATTGGAGCGACTCTCCAGCACACCGGCACGTAAAGTAGAAGGAGTTGTCAGCGATGCCAATCCCTTACTGATCGCCGATGCCGTGGCCAGTAAAGTTATTTGCATGGAAGTGATTGAACATGTTGAAGATCCGGCACACTTTTTAAGTGAACTGGTGCGTATTGGCAAACCGGGAGCGCATTATTTATTGACCGTACCTGATCCGGTCGCTGAACATATGCAAAAAGGCGTAGCCGCTGAAGTTTACTTTCAGCATCCCAACCATATTCGCATCATTGAACGCGCTGAGTTTGAAAAAATGGTCACCGATGCTGGCCTGGTGATTGAATCTCATACCTATTACGGATTTTATTGGGCACTTTGGTTTATGTTTTTCTGGATCAGCAAAGTCGATTTGACCAATCCAGATCACCCTTTGCTGACCCATTGGACCAGAACCTGGGAAGCGTTAATGAGTAATCCGGAAACGCGACAGTTGCGAACAAATTTAAATCAGTTAATGCCAAAATCGCAGGCCATCATTGCCCGCAAACCCGTTACGAAGTATGCCTGATTTTGATTCAGTAGGGTGTCACGCGCTTTGGTGTATTACGCCCTTTGGGCTAATGCACCCTACCTAACTGCACTGATCGCGCAATCCAGAAAAGCACAACCGACAAAATCCGGGTGAGTACTGTTCATGACATGAAACACCACACTGTAATCGCGCCATTCATAATTGGTGTCAAGGTGTGAATCGAGTCGTGAAAGTGAAAGCGCCACCGAATAACTGCCCTTGCCCAAGTTCATAGGGAAGCGGCAGCGGTAGGTGATTTTTTCTCCCGGGGTCAGATTTTCTTGCGGCATATCCAGCCGGTGGGTGTTGATGCCAAAAATCGACTGGCCCAATTTATCCTTGATCATAAAACCCATCACCAGCCGTTCCACCGGCGCATTAATGGCGACACTGACTTCGAGGGTCACAAAGGTACCGACTTCAATCACATCAATCTTTTGACCGTCATCATCGAGCAGATGAACATCGTCAATACTGGCTTCACCGCTGCCAGAAATGGTACGCAAACGGCCATCGGTCAGACGTTCCTGGCGCACGGTTTGTTGTTCGCGTTCGGCCAGCATGGCATTGTAAAAATCCATCACTTCTACCGGATCACCCTGCATCACCAGTTTGCCGCGGCTGAGTAAAATCGCCCGGTCACAAATCGTTTGAATCGCATAACGATCGTGCGTGACAATCAGCAGGGTGGTGCCAGCCTTGCGGAATTCGCGGATACGCGCAAAGCTTTTGTGCTGAAAATAAGCGTCACCCACCGACAGGGCTTCATCCACAATCAGCACATCCGGCCGGTGTGCCGTGGCCACGCTGAAAGCCAGACGCATCTGCATGCCGCTGGAATAGGTACGCACCGGTTCATCCATGTAGTCGCCGATTTCGGCAAAGGCTTCAATTTCTGGCAACAGGCGCTCGATTTCCGCACCTGACAAACCCAGCAACTGACAGGCCATGATGGCATTCTGGCGACCGGTAAATTCCGGATGAAAGCCCATGCCCAGTTCCAGCAGCGCGGCAATCCGTCCCTGAATCTGCACACTGCCGGTGCTGGACTGGGTGGTGCCGGTAATCAGTTTGAGCAGCGTGCTTTTACCGGCACCATTCATGCCGACGATGCCGACCGCTTCACCGGCAGCCAGTTCAAAACTGATGTTTTCCAACACCCAATGCAGTTGATAGCGCGGTTTGGACAGTGGCAAGAGCCATTCCGCCAGTCGTGCCCAGCGATTGCTATAAGATTTGTAGGCCTTGCCCAGATTATTGACTGTTACGCTACCCATCAGAGTTCATCCACCATTTCACCAGCATGTTTGCGAAATAAAACCATGGCTGTCAGGCACAGCAGCACGGTCAGCAGTGTAACCGGCCACAGGCTGCGCCAGTTGGGTATGGCGCCACTGACAAACACACCCTGGTAGGCAATGATGAGCGCAGCCATGGGATTGAATTTGAACAGCGGCTGAAGTTCGGTTGGCAAAATGGTGATGGTGTAGACGATGGGCGTAAACCAGAACCAGAATTGCAGCACAATGCCAAACAGTTGACCAATATCGCGGAAAAACACATTCAGCACACCCAGAATAATCCCCAGTCCGGTGGAAAACAGCAGCTGTATCAGCAAGACCGGAATCAACGTCAGAATCACCCAGCCGGGGAAATTACCCGAGATCAGCAAGAAACCGATAAAGATAGAGAAAATCACCGTAAAATTGAGCACCGCATTGAGCAGCGAAATAATCGGCAGGCACACGCGCGGAAAGCTTTGTTTTTTCAGCAGGTTGCCATTGTCGAGAAATACGTTTTGCAGCCGCGAGACGTTTTCGGTAAACAAACCCCAGGTCAACAGACCGGCGCACAGATAAATCCCGTAAGCAAACGGTCCGCTGGCATTCGGCAGGCTGGGATGCATGAGCTTGGTGAAAATCACCGTGTAGACAAAAATCATCGCCAGCGGATTGAGCACCACCCAGAAAGCACCCAGCATGGAATTGCGGTAGCGCGCCTGAAATTCACGCTTCACGCTGCCGAGGATGAAGCCGCGATAAGTCCATAACACCAGTAACAGGGTTTTCAGTTTGGATTGCCTGGCAGCGGGCGCCTGATCAGCAGTTGGATTGGTCATGTCGGATAAATTTGTGCGTCAAGATAAGGTTGGAAGGTTGGCGCGCATTTTCTGGATGATATGGCGACCAACATTAACTCCCGGAATTTCAATCCAATGATAAGTCAGGGTTGAAATCAACAGAACGACGGGGGTCGTAATTAACATGCAGAGAAAGTAAAACCACAAGCTGTCGGATTTAAGGTAATGGAATACAACCACATCCGCTTTCATCATGATGAAAAAAATCGGCACTTGTACCAGATAGATACTGAAACTGCGTTCCCCAAGATACTGCATCAATGGATTGCGCAGTAACCACGATGGTGATATAGCCTGTGAAAGACAGAGCAATCCATAGATAAGAAAGAACACCAGCAGTGCAGGCCGACCCGGGGAATCAAAATTGGCCAGCAGAGGGGAGGAAATAAACCCAATAAATAAAATCACCGAGCAAAGTAGTGCGATGAGTGAAATTTTTTGGTTGTGCTGATATTTTTGGACAAGCGAGAATGCCAGTAAGCCGATACAGAATGCACCGATATTGGTGATCAGGGCGAAGGTGGCGTAAGAAGGCCATATCCAGGCTCCCGGATCGGATTCCAGCATGCCCCGATGCGAGGCCCAGGAAATCAGCATGCCCAGCAGGACTAATATAATTCTGCTGCGCAGTGACTGACAGGTGAACAGCATCAGCGGCAGAATGACATAAAACAGCATTTCCACCCCGATAGTCCAGCCGCTATACACAATTCCGGCGGCCAGTTTGGGCATCAGGTTGAAAATAAAGGTCAGGTTGAGAATATTTTCAGTCAGGCTGTGGGTTTCTGTCCCCAGTGGGCCGCCCCACAGTTGCTGAAACACCAGCATAACGTAATACAGTGGTGCAATCCTGAAAAAACGTTTGACCGCATATTCTCTGATTCCCTGCTTCGTCAGTTGGGTTGAATTGGCCAGGCTGAAGGCGCTGACGATAAAAAACAGGTTAACACCGGTGACACCGATCGTGTTGAATAATTTGTGGCTCTCTGAGAGTGGTAATGCGGTAGAGAGACGAATAAATTCGGCCATATGGCAAAATAAAATCATTAACGCGGCGACCGCGCGCAATCCGTGCAGGCCAGGCAGTTTAATGTTGCTGGCAACCAAATTTCCATCAAAAAAAAGTTTTTTAAATCGTAATTTCATGGCGAGACTTTATGCGTTCAGCCCATTTTTTTCCCATGGAGCGAAAAGGGATTTCAATAAAGCGGTAATTTAATTCGGCAAAAATTAACAGCAAACAGAATGCTGTCAGCCCCATGCGGGTGTTGTAGGTATGATCAAAAATTGTACCCTGTGGTGCAATCCGGCACCAAATTTCGCGACTGGCAAAATAGGCGGGAATGTGTGTCAGATACAGTGCATATGAACGACTGCCGAGCCAAAGAAAAATTCTTTTCAGTGGAATATCTGGCATCAGATAATCTTTGTCGTAGGAAGCTAACCACACCAAGGTAGCTGAGATGAGGGCAACCGAACCGATCCAGAAACGCCATTCCTGAAAACGATAAGATCCGATTGTCCCCAGCAGGCACATCAGCGTTGGCAAAATAATCCATTGCAGCCAACGGCGGTTTTTGAAAAACACCGGTTCTAGTTGACTATAGCTTGCATGCGTGGCCCACATGGACAGCAGCACTCCAAGAATGATGGCGTCGGAGCGAAATTGCATGAAATAGATATTAATATGGCGATTGCTGACAAGCTGGAATAGCAGCGGAATCAGCAGGGCATAAGGGAGCCAGCGGCGAAATAAAAGAATAAACAGTGGCAGTAATAAATAAAACTGCTCTTCCAGAGACAGGCTCCAGTAGGGGAAACTGGCTCCGTAGGGCGTATGACCAAAGGTATGAATTAAGCGGTAATTGGCATAATTGAATATTCCCGCCATGGTGGCTGCCAAGTTGTCTGAGAGTTGCCCAAATGCCCCGGATTGATTGAAAAACAGATTGGCCAGTAAAATCAGTCCCAGCCATAACCATGCCGAAGGCCACAGGCGGGTCGCACGACGGAGCCAGAAGCCCATCAGGGCCGGAAATCGGGCCGCATCAGGGTGGTTTAATTTGGGGACCAGATCACGCGCAATCACAAAGCCGGAAATGGCAAAAAATAAATCGACACCGGTCCAACCGCCAAAATACTGGTAGGCATAATCCAGCCAGGGACCGGGTTGGCCGAATAAATTGAAGCGGGTGTGTTCAAACAGCACAAACAAAATGGCTATTCCACGTAGCAGTTCAATATCAGCAATTCGTCGATTCATGCGTTTCAAAGGTATTGGCAGGCCAGCAGGCAAAGTCGTTGTTGTATGCATTCATTGCTGCCATAAAACACACGCCAGCGTTGTATGGAATGACAGAATCCGCTAGTATACTTTTCCAGCAAGAAATATCAAAGATGTAATGTGGATTTCCCTCATTTTTCGCATAAATTGACAACAATTTACTTAAATTCCATCTACACAACACCATACTGAATTGCGAATTGCATGAATTTCATCCTGTTTTCCGACGTAGGCTCATCGACTATTAATCAACGGCTGGGTTTGCCGGAATATAGCTATTACTTTGTGCTGAAATCGTTTCGTCTGGCACTGCAGGAACTTGGCACTGTCACTGTGGTGCAGCATCCGGAAACCGAAGTCGATCCCCTGTATGAGCAGGCACGCGCACGGGGTGAAGAATGTGTGTTTCTGTCCTTTTCACCACCTTATAAAACCCTCATCGACCTGGCCTGCCCGACCATTGCCGTGTTCGCCTGGGAGTACAGCAATATTCCTAATGAAGTTTGGGATGAAGACAGTCGCCACGACTGGCGCAATGTGTTTGCCTGTCATGGCCGATCGATCACGCTCTCTGGCTATACCGTGAAGACCGTGCATGATGCCATGGGCGCCGATTTTCCGGTCTTGGGTGTGCCTACGCCGATCTGGGAACAGTTTGCTCCGGCGCGAGCCCGTTTGGGCCAGCTGACGCCGATCATTCAGGCTGTGCTGACTTTTCGTGGCACTGTGTTTGACAGCCACCTGTTGTCGTTGTCACCCGATTTGCCTTTGGTTCCGCAGCCTGAGCCGGTTCCAGAAGTGCTGTTGGTGTCAGAACCAGAACCAGAGCCGGAGCCGGAACCAGTTGTGCTCGCAGAAAAATTGCCTTTTGATGAGCCAGCAGCAGTGGTGATGGTGGCACCAGTTGCGCCAGCGCCGCCGGTAAAGAATTTCCGTTTCCGTTTGGGTACTTCCAAACGCCTGTTTCTTGACTGGTACCGTGAAGTCATACGTGATCTGTTACCTTTATGGCTGGCACAATTGCTGGCCGCGACCGTGCGTGCTGCTTACTCACCCATGAGGTTGCTGCTTAAGCGCAAGCCGTCGATCGTAGCTGAAGTCGTTGTGCCGCAGAGCGACTTCGTGCCTGAACCTTTCCCGGAACCAGAGCCCGAACCGGAACCGGAACCGGAACCGGAACCCATACCAGAACCACCGCCAGTGGTGATCCTGCAGGAACCGGAAGTCACGGTCGAATTGCAGGGCGTGGTGTATACCGCGGTGCTGAGTCCGAAAGATGGCCGCAAAAACTGGACCGATATGGTTACTGCGTTTTGCTGGACCTTCAAAGAGGTCGAAGATGTCACGCTGGTGCTGAAAATGAATGAGCGTGACGTCAATGTCTATAAAGACAGACTCTTAACGTTGCTGGCGCAACTCTCACCCTTCCGATGCCGGGTGGTGGTGGTGCATGCTTTTCTGGATGATGCCACCTATGAGCAATTGATCGCGGCCACGTCGTTTTATGTCAACACGTCACTGTGCGAAGGTCTGTGCATTCCATTGCTGGAATTTATGGCCTGCGGCAAACCGGTGATTGCACCGGATCACACTGCCATGGCCGATTACATCGATCCTTCCGTCGGCTTTGTGATCAAGTCGGCGCTGGAACACAATGTCTGGCCGCACGATCCGCGCGATTTGTTCCGCACCCTGCGCTACCGGCTGGAATGGCCTTCCATTTGTGCGGCCTATCGCGCCAGTTATCAACTGGCCAAACAGCCGCCGGAACACTATGGGCAGCTTAGTGAACGGGTACTCAATAAAATTGCTTCCTATGCTTCCATCGCTGTGGTGCGGGATCAGTTGCGTGACTTTTTTGAACAAACCAGACCAGCCGTGACCTCAGAGAACGCATCTGCCCCTGCAAGCCCGCTGGAAACAGAGCCAACATGATCATCATTATTTATTCAGATACCAATGCCGGTTCGATAGAAAAAAATCTCGGACTGCCGGAATACAGTTATTACTTTGTGTTGAAAGAATTTCGTCCGGTGCTGGAACAACTCGGCATCGTCGTCACTGTGACCGATCCGGTGCGTGAAGTCGATGCAATTTATCGCAATGCCCAAGCCCACGGTCAGCCATGTGTGTTCCTGTCCTTTTCGCCACCACACAAAACCGCGGTGGAATTTGCCTGCCCAACCATTCCGGTCTTTGCCTGGGAATTCAATACTATTCCGAACGAAGTCTGGGATGACAATCCACGCAATGACTGGCGTACGGTGTTTGCCCGCACTGGCAGTGCTATCACCCATTCGCAATTTACGGTCGCTGCGGTCAAAGCGGCGATGTCGGACAGTTATCCGATTATTTCGGCACCGGCACCGGTCTGGGACCGTTTTTCCGGGGTGCGTGCGCGTTCGCAAAAACGTACTGCCGCCGACAGCGTGGAACTACTCATTGCCGGTACCGTCGTCGATACCTGGAACATGGATGTCAGCCTGTATGGCCCGACCTTACGGCATGTGCCCAAACCGGATCTGGTAAGGCCTGCCGCGCTGGCAAGTGCCGAACCCGTGAAGCTGACCCTGTCCGGTGTAGTGTACACCTCGGTGTTTAATCCCTACGATGGCCGCAAAAACTGGTTTGACATGATAGGCGCCTTCTGCTGGGCGTTCCGCGATCAGGCCGACGCGGTGCTGGTGTTAAAGCTGACGCATCACGACATCAAATGGGCGCTGGATTCGCTGCTGGAAGATTTGTGCAAACTGCAGCCCTATCAATGCCGGGTGGTGTTGATCCACGGTTATCTGGCCGATGCCGATTATGAAAAACTCGTCGCTGTCACCAGTTATGTTGTCAATAGCTCCCACGGCGAAGGCCAGTGTTTGCCACTGATGGAATTCATGTCCTGTGGCAAACCAGCAGTCGCCCCGGTGAATACCGCCATGGCCGATTATATCGACAGCGACAATGCGTTTATCGTGCACTCAACCGAAGAGCCGAGCAACTGGCAGCACGATCCGCGTCAGGCCATGCGCACACTGCGTTATCGCATTGACTGGGAAAGCCTGCGCGATGCCTATGTCACCAGCTATGAGGTCTTTAAACATCAGCCGCAACGTTACGAAGCAATGTCTGAACATGCCGTGTCCAGTTTGCAGCAGCATTGTTCGCAGGCAGTGATCGCGGCACGGTTGTCTGAATTTATTCAGGCACGCCTGACGGCAACGACTGAAAGTCGCGCATGAATCGCTTACTGACTTGGTGGCAAGGTCTGTTCCGACCCGCTGCCATACCAGATCGACTGGCACCACTGGTGTCGGAAGATGGTACGGTCAATTCACGCATTTGCGGCTTGCGCGATGCGGTACGCAGTGGCTGGTTTAATCAGGCCAGCGGCGAACTGGTGAGTGGTTTCGCGATCACGGCGGCGGATGTGGTACTCGATGTCGGCTGTGGCGCGGGTGCCGCGACGCTGTTTGCCGCACGCTGTGGAGCAGAAGTGATTTTTTCGGATATGGACGCGGATAAAATCAACCAGCTGCATCAGCGCATTCGTGCCGAAACCAGAGTCAAAGCCACCCCACTGGTGGGCGACACCAATCCACTGCCATTGCCGGACGGTCATGCCAGTCGCGTGATCGCCATGGAAATGCTCGAGCACGTGGATGATCCGGCCCAGGTATTGGCTGAACTGGTGCGGGTAGCAAAACCGGGTGCGTTATTGTTGCTGACGGTGCCAGATGCTACCGGTGAATACATACAGCAGCAACTGGCGCCAGCGTCGCACTTTCAAAAGCCAAATCACATTCATATCTTTACCCGTGAGCAGTTTGCGTCCCTGGTCATCGATGCAGGTCTGGTGATAGAAAATCGTCAGTATTACAGTTTTTACTGGGCCATGTGGATGTGCCTGTACTGGGCCAGTTCGCCTGCAGGTGAGGGTGCCACGCTGGATCAGATCAGGGAACCCTATCCGCCGTTACTCAACGAATGGGCCAATACCTGGCATCAGTTGATGCAGATTCCGGAAGGCGATAAAGTCATCGAAAAATTAAATGACCTGATGCCAAAAAGTCAGATCATTATTGCGCGCAAACCCTGCCTGACTGACTATTCATGACCCTCTCCGCGGATAAACTCACTTCATCCAAAATCACCGACATTGAAGTGTTGCGTGGCCTTGCTGTTTTCGGTGTGATCAGTTTCCACTATTTTAGTTTTTTGATGGACCATTATCATTCTGGTCAAACAGGTTTGCTGCCCTACTGGGGTACCTGGACCGGAGTGGATTTGTTTTTTACCATTTCGGGTTATGTCATCGGCCGTTCTTTGCTGCCGCAAATGCAATCCTGCCGCACGTTTTCCGCTTTTTATCTGGAAGCCGGCGCGTTCTGGTTGCGGCGCATCTGGCGACTGCTGCCATCCTCCTGGCTTTGGCTGTTGCTGGCTTTAGTGCTGAGTGTATTTTGCAACCACAGCCAGATTTTTGGCAGCATCCAGTCCAATCTGTGGGCAACATTGGCGGGTTTGGGTAACTACGCCAATTTCCGGCTCAAATATCATTTCCTTGATTACGGTGTTTCGCGGGTTTACTGGAGTCTGTCACTCGAAGAACAGTTTTATTTGCTGTTTCCGCTGCTGGTCTTTGTCATGCGCCGCAATTTATATTTGTTGCTGATCGGTGTTTTTCTCTGGCGCGCCTGCTCTGTGCATGATTATGCTGCCCTGTTGTTTCGAACGGAAGGTATAGTACTCGGGGTGCTGTTGGCACTCTGGCAGTCGCATTCCTCCTGGCAGCGTTTGAGTCAGGCGCTGGCTAAAATTACGCCGGTTAGCTGTCCTTGCTTGCGCTGCTATTGGTGGCCTTGCTTGGCGTGTTGGGCGGTAAATATTTTTATGATTTCAATTATCAGATCCCAGCTGTGGCGCTGACGAGTGCCTGTCTGGTGTTGATTGCGGCTCAAGATAAGAACAGTATTGTTCCGCTTGCCAGCATCCGAACTTTGCTGCTCTGGATGGGCAGTCGTTCGTATTCCCTGTACCTGATCCACTTTATCGCGCTGTATTTATCTTTCGAAATTTTTTACCGGCTGGGAATGCCATCAAATCAAACCGGCATTATTCTGCTTGGGGTGATGTTGCTGTTGGGCTTGACCGAAATGTCCTGTCAGTGGGTAGAAATCCCGCTGCGTAATTTCGGAGTGCAAAAGGTAAATGCATTTCGTGCACGTAAAATAATCGAAGCTGGTAGGGTGTATTAGCCGCAGGCGTAATACACCATGTAGAGGAATCATGGGTATTGGTATATTCACTATCTCTGCACCAACCCCTGATACAACCCCACATACGCATCCACCATCGTATCAGCCGTAAAATGCTGCCAGTAGCGTTCTTCTGCGCGCTGCCCCATTTCGGCAGCCTGTTGCGGATGTTCCCACAAATATTGCATCGCCTGGCGCAGTGCCAACGGGTCGCTGGGCGGTACCACCAGACCGGTTTGATTGGCGATATTGATGTAAGTCGTGCCGGTGCCGATTTCGCTCGAGATCATCGGCTTGCCATACATGGCTCCTTCGAGCAGTGAAATGCCAAACGCTTCCGAGCGCAAATGCGAAGGAAATACCACGCTGTAGCATAGGGTAAATAAGGCGACCTTGTCGTCATCGGGCAGTTGGCCGAGAAAGTGAATGTTGGTCAGTCCCAGTTTTTTTTGCAGTGCCTTGAGTTCGTTTTCGATCGCACCGGCACCGACAATCACTACCGGATAACTCAGTCCCTGCATGGCTTGCAGCAAAATGTGCAAACCCTTGTAATAGCGGATCACGCCGACAAACAGGAAAAATTTGTCGCCCACCTGGTTGCGCCAGTACGCCAGTTTTTCTGCTGAAGGCGTCGGGTAAGTCTGTTTATCCAGACCAATCGGAATGACGCTGACCTTGCCGGAAAATTTATTCAGCACATTACTGGTTTGCAGATAATTCGGCGAGGTGGTGACGATGCGATCCACGTGGCTGAGGAATTTGGTTTGCAGCGGTCGGTACAGTTTGAGCAACAACTTTTGCCGGATGATATCCGAATGATAGGTAACGACCGAGGGCTTTTTTGCCCGGGTGGCAAAGTGCACCAAATCCATGAAGGGCCAGGGGAAATGGTAATGAATAATATCGGCCTTGTCGGCTAACTGCTTAAAACGCAAAAACGCCGAAGCAGAAAAACCGGTCGAGGCAATCTGAAAATTCATGCGCGCCCGATGCAAGTTATAACCATTAAATTCAATCGTGCGCGGCACCTGATCCGACGTCAATGCCAGCACGTCGGTCTGTACACCCCGTTTGGTCGCTCCGATGGCAATCTGGTTAATAACTTGTTCCACTCCGCCCATCGAATCCGGCATGGCGGTTTTAAAAAAATGAAGTACACGCATGAATTACCATTATAAATATTTGTTTTTGCCAATTGGTGTAATACGCCTTTGGCTAATACACCCTACTGGTTTGGTTTAACGCAATTGCTCTGCCAGCCGGTACGCACCCAGGGTGGCGGTGGTGGTTTTTTCCCAGGAAAAATGACTTGCGCGTTGCAGACCACGTGCGCTTGCTGCGGTGCGCCAGGCATCATCTTCGAGTGCCCGCAACAGCATTTCGTGTAACTGTTCCAGATCATCGGCCGGGATCAGGGTGGCGCCATCTTCCACTACTTCCGGCAGGCAGGACGCGTTCGAGCAAATCACCGGCACACCGGAGGCCATGGCTTCCACCACCGGCAAACCAAAACCTTCATAGCGCGACGGATATAAAAACACCCGTGCACCGGCATACAGCAGCGGCAGGGTGGTTTCATCAACAAAGCCAAGATAGCGGGCCCAGCCGCCACGTTCACCGGCACGCAATCGGGCGATGGTGTTGGCATTGTCCCAGCCTTCAAAACCGGCTACAACCAGCGGGAAACGCAGTCGCAGTGGTTGTGGCATGCGTTCATACAAATCCAGCAGCAGGCTGATGTTTTTACGCGGATCGAGGGTGCCGACAAACAGCGCATAACAACCATAATGCAAGCCCATATGTGCCAGCACCGGGGCGACTTCGTCGGCGCTGCGCGGACGATATTCTGCCGACGCGGCCAGCGGTGCCACCACGATGCGCTCCAGTGGATAGGCAAAATAGGAAGCGATTTCCTGACGGGTATACTCCGTATCGGTGAGCAAGACCTGGGCCCGTTTAATCGATTGCGTGAGCTCATGGCTCATGTGCCGTACGCGGGATTTCGGGTGACATTCCGGCCACAAAAACACCGACAGATCGTGGAAGGTTGCCACGCACGGACCGGCATATTCCGGCAAATAAAAATTGGGGCCATGAAAAATATACTGACTGCTGTTGAGTTTGCTCAGCGCCCGCTGCTGCTGTGAGGCCAGCAGTTTGTGATACGCCTTGGAGAGCAGTGGAACCGAACCGGCCCAGCGGCGCATGCGCACTTTGGCTTTTTCATTCAGATCGCCGGTATTCGGGCGGATCACCATATTCGGGCTGATGCTGCCATTGGCATAGTAAAGCGTGCTTTCAATCCCGCTGGCTTCGGGCAGACGGCGGCCAAGTTCGTAGGCGTAGCGACCAATGCCGGTTAAGGGATAACGAATTGCATCAGCACCAAAGATGATTTTCATAGGCGATTAAAGTAGGGGCGAGTGAAACATCCACTCAAGAGTGTCCTGTAATGGCGGTGAGCTCCACGCACCGATAATGCTTTGCAGCTTAGCCGATGAACCCAGCAGTGTGCGTACTTCATTGGCGCGCACAAATGCCGGATTGATCCTGACCTCGATCTGGTAACCGGCAATGTTTTCTGCCATGGTGATGACTTGATTGAGCGAATAATTGATGCCCGAACTGACATTGACGGTCTGACCAGCCGGTGCGGCCTGTATCAGGCGCAGATAAGCCTGCGCGAGTGAACGCACATCGCTGAAATCGCGGAATACATCACAATTGCCGAGTTCGATGTATGAAGCGCGGCGTTTGAAATGGTTGATGATTTTCGGCAGCAAAAACGATTCTGTCTGACCCACGCCGGTGTAATTAAACGGCCGGGTAATGACGATGGGCAGTTTATCCATCCACAATTTGGCCATCATTTCCATGGCCAGTTTGCTGACCGCGTAATCGTTGGCTGGATTGGTGGGCGTGGATTCATCGAGCAAACCTTCGGTGCTGTTGCCATACACATTGGCGCTGGAGGCTAACAGTACGCATTCTACCTGCGGTGCTGCACTTGCCAATGCAGCGAGCAGATTGCGGGTGCCGATCAGATTCACCTGATAAAACGCGTCGGCGCTGGCATTGCCGACAAAGGCAATTCCGGCCAGATGCAACACCACCTGTGGCTGTATGCTGGTCAGTGCTGCCTGCAGGGCTGGCAGATGGGTAATATCGACCTGAACATAATTGGGCAGGGCAGAGGAGTTTTCTCCTATGCCCCAGACTTCATAGCCAGCGGACTGCAGTTCAGCAGCCACGTAATGACCAGTAAAGCCATTCAGACCCGTGACCAGAGCGCGTTTTTTGTTGGTCATCTTAAAACGAAAATCCGCTGAGATTGCGTTGCAGGTCAGCGGCCACCATCATCTGGCATAACTGCTCCAGACTGGTGGTCGTTTCCCATTGCAGTTGACGTTTGGCTTTGGCCGGATTGCCGATCAGCAGTTCCACTTCGGCCGGGCGATAGAATTTGGTATTGATGCGCATCACGGTTTGACCAATAGTCACCAGTGCGGTATCGGTTTTGTTGGTGACGACAGCAATTTCCTGTTCCGCACTGCCCTGAAATTCCACAGCAATGCCTGCCGCCTGAAACGCCAGTCGGACAAAGTCACGTACGGTTTCAGTGCGGTTAGTGGCCAGAATAAAGGTGTCCGGTTCACTGGTTTGCAACATGCGCCACATGCCTTCAACATATTCTTTGGCATAGCCCCAGTCGCGTTTGGCATCGATATTGCCCAGATCCATGCAGTTGAGTTTGCCCTGACTGATTTTGGCCACCGAGTCGGAAATTTTACGGGTGACAAATTCACGTCCGCGCAAAGGCGATTCGTGATTAAACAGAATCCCGCTGGCGGCAAACATGCCATAGCTTTCGCGATAATTTACCGTCATCCAGTGAGCATACAACTTGGCCACACCATACGGACTGCGCGGGTAAAAAGCGGTTTCTTCCACCTGGGGAATGGTTTGTACCTTACCAAACATTTCCGAGGTCGAGGCCTGATAAAAGCGGATCTTTGGATTCACCAGCCGGATGGCTTCGAGCAGATTCAGGGCGCCGATGCCGGTGATTTGCGCAGTGGTATTGGGCTGCTCAAAACTGACACCAACAAAACTTTGCGCCGCCAGATTATAAATTTCATCCGGCTGCACCTTTTGCAGCAGGGCGATGCTGCAGCCGACATCGGTCAGATCGTATTCCACCAGCTGCAGATTCGGATGATTGGTGACGCCGAGTTCATCCATGCGCCAGAAGTTGACTGAACTGGTGCGGCGATAGGTGCCAACCACCTTATACTCTTTATTGAGTAAAAGTTGGGCCAGATAGGCACCATCCTGACCGGTAATGCCGGTAATAATTGCAGTTTTCATCGTCATCGTTTTAAAGGTTAAACCCGGCCATAATTATCTTCAAAGCGGATGATATCGTCTTCACCCAGATAGCTGCCGCTCTGTACTTCGATCATCACCAGATTAAGCAGGCCGGGATTTTCCAGTCGATGCTTGTGGCCGGCCGATACATAAGTGGATTCATTGGTTTGAACAAAAAATTCTTTGTCGTTGTTAAATACTTTGGCCATGCCGCTGACCACGATCCAGTGCTCGCTGCGATGATGATGCATCTGCAGACTCAGGCTGGCACCCGGATTGACTTCGATTCGTTTGATTTTGAAACCATTGCCTTCTTCCAGCATGGTGTAAGTGCCCCAGGGGCGATGCACTGTGCGATGCACTTTATGCGATTCATGACCCTTGGCCTTGAGTTCGGCATAGATATGCTTCACTTCCTGCGAATTGTCTTTATGCGCCACCAATACCGCATCGGGCGTATCGACAATAATCAGGTTTTCCAACCCTACGGCACCCACCAGACGGTAATTACTTTGGATGGTACAGTTGGTGGTGCTATGTAACAGGGCTTCACCCAGTATGCGGTTGCCCTGTTCATCCGGTTCAGTCAAATCACCGAAGGCAGTCCAGGAGCCAATATCACTCCAGCCGATATCGCAGGGAACCACGGCTACCTGAGAGGATTTTTCCATCACCACGTAATCAATCGAGTCTTCCGGTACCGCGTCAAACTGACCCGGATCGAGTTCGATCTGGCTGAAATTATTGCCTTCAGAGGTGCGTGAACTGGCTATGCAGGCACGGGTAGTGGCGAGAATTTTCGGGCAATGCAATTCCATTTCGCGCAGCATGCTGCCGATCGAAAAACAGAAGATGCCGGAATTCCACAGAAATCGTCCGGAAGCCAGATATTCTTTGGCTTTCTCGAGCGCCGGTTTTTCTACAAAACGAATCACCCGGTTTCCCTCGGCTTCAATATAGCCATAAGCGATTTCGGGTGTGGTGGGGGTAATGCCGAAGGTGACCAGTTTTCCCCCGGCAGCGAGCGCCATCGCCTGCGTGACGGCGTGCTGGAAGGCGGGCTGGTTGCTGATCAGATGATCCGCAGCGAGCACCAGCATAATCGCATCGTCACCGTATTTTTTACCTACCTGAATCGTTGCGGCGGCAATCGCTGCGGCGGTATTGCGTCCGAACGGCTCAAGAATAAACGAGGTAGGCAGTTTTTGAGTATTGATTTCACGAAATTCGTCTTCGGTTTTGAAATACAGTTCGCGATTGGTGACGGTCAGAATTTCAGCTACGCCGTCGAGTTGTGCGCCGCGTAAAAAGGCTTTTTGCAGCAGGCTCTGACCATCGGCGAGGCGGATGAACGGTTTGGGATGAAATTCGCGCGATACCGGCCACAATCTGGAGCCGGCGCCACCGCAAAGAATGGTCGTGATTAATTGCATTAAATGGTCTCGTTTTTATTGATGTGCATCGATATGAATACCATGATCAGTCGCAAATGTCTGCTGTTGGGCGGTGTGCCAACAGCAGGCAACGGATATTCCGGATGCTCTGAGAATACAATGCTCTTGCTGCTTTGTCGATGTATTACAGCAACATTAGACACTCTCTACCACTCTGTAATCAATCATTAAAAAAACTACAAAGTGTTACTTTTTTACCTGCGCCCTATGAGAAAAGTTGCAGCAATAAATTTAAAGCGCTTTGGATTTGTTCTGGGTGGTCTGTATGCTGTTGTGACCCGTCAACGTGATACATGGTAATTGGGTAGAATGCGTGTTTATATTGAATCTTCCAGTCAGGATAGTCATGCTCATTGCCGGTCAGCCACTTCATGTTCTTGCCCTCATCGCCCTTGCCGGGTTATATGCCGGCACCCAGAATGCCTTGGCAGGTGGCGGTTCGTTTATCACTTTTCCGGTCTTGCTGCTGGCGGGCTTAAATCCACTGGCCGCCAATATGAGTTCCACCATTGCGTTATTCCCAAGTCAGATCACTACGGCGATTGCCGGTCGCAAGCTCGTGGGTGGTGTTGGCAGGGTATCGTTTCTGGCGCTGTTTGTGATCAGTATAGTCGGTGGCATTCTTGGCGCATTGTTATTGCTATCCACGCCGGTGAGTATTTTTACCAATCTGGTGCCCTGGCTGGTGTTATTTGCTACCAGTGCTTTTGCCTGGGGCAGTTTTGGTTTTAAACCCAGTAGTGCTGATGGTCATCATCTGCCTTCTGTCGTTATTTTGGCTATTCAGGGATTAATAGCGATCTATGGTGGGTATTTTGGTGGCGGTATCGGCTTTTTGATGCTCGCCGCCCTGACGATTGCCGGTCAACAGGTGCGTACTGCTGCTGCCACCAAAAATGCCCTGGCCATGACGATGAATGCCTCGGCGGTGGCGATTTTTGCTTTTTCACCGATGATTAACTGGGCCGCCGTGGTGGCGCTCGGTTTGGGGGGCGTGGCTGGTGGCTTTACCGGCTCGTGGCTGATGCACCGTTTGCCTGAGCGCTGGTTGCGCGGATTTATTGTTTTAGTCGGTGTGGTACTGACTTTATGGTTGTTTATACGCTAATACTGGCTTGATCAATGGCGGAATTCATCCTAAATTAGTATAAGGTGTTGATTTGTAATATAATCTCTCCCTTCTTCCTTACATACACCCGATTCAAACAAGCGTGTAAGGTTTCCCAGTGTTACTGTCTGCCGCTAGTCTGAATTGAACTCCGAATTGAACTCTGAACTGAACCCACCTGCCGAATTTATTTCTGACGCGCTTATTTCTGACGAAGTGCCCGAGGCGGATGCTATTGTCAGCTTTGCGGATTTTGGACTCTCGCCGGATATTTTACGGTCGCTCGCTGAACAGGGTTATGTGCATCCGACGCCGATTCAGGCCGCTGCCATTCCGGTGCTCTTGCAGGGGCGTGATGTCATGGGCGCAGCGCAAACCGGTACCGGTAAAACTGCGGGCTTTGCTTTACCTATCATTCAGCTGTTGTTGGCGCATGCCAGCAACAGTGCTTCACCGGCACGTCACCCAGTGCGAGCGTTAATTTTAACGCCGACGCGCGAGCTCGCCGATCAGGTGGCCGACAATGTTAAAACCTACTGCAAACATACGCCATTGCGCAGCGTAGTGGTGTTTGGTGGTGTGGATATGGCGCCGCAAACCGCAGCGTTGCGTGCGGGTGTGGAAATTGTTATCGCCACTCCTGGTCGTCTGCTGGACCATGTGCAGCAAAAAACCATCAACCTGAGCCAGGTACAAATGCTGGTCATGGATGAAGCCGATCGCATGCTCGATATGGGCTTTTTACCGGATCTGCAACGCATCATTAATCTGTTGCCTAAAAATCGCCAGAGCCTGATGTTCTCTGCGACCTTTTCGCAGGAAATCAAAAAACTCGCGGCCACCTTTTTGCGCAATCCACTGACCATCGAAGTCGCACGCAGCAATGCCACGGCCGAAAATGTCACCCAGATTCTGTATCAGGTACAGGAAGAAGAAAAACGCGATGCGGTCAGTTTCATCATCCGCGAACGTCATCTCAAGCAGGTAATTGTTTTTTCGAATACCAAAATTGGTGCTTCACGTTTGGCGGTCCATCTGGTGAAAACCGGCGTCAAGGCGTCGGCAATTCACGGCGACAAATCGCAGTCCGAACGTATGGCGGCACTGGAATCATTTAAACGCGGTGAAATTGAAGTTCTCGTTGCCACCGATGTGGCTGCTCGCGGACTCGATATCGCGGAATTGCCCTGCGTAATCAATTACGATCTGCCGTATAACGCCGAAGATTATGTGCATCGTATCGGCCGTACTGGCCGTGCCGGTGCCAAGGGCGATGCCATCTCGCTGTTTTCTGAAAAAGATGAGCGTTTGCTGGTCGATATTGAAAAACTGATCAAGCAAAAAATCGTGCGCCTGCATCTGGCTGGCTTTGTGGCGGAAAAATTTGTTGCTGCTCCGCGTGAAGCGCGTGCGTCCCGAGGCGATAGTTCTCGCGGCGACAGTTCCCGCGGCGACAGTTCCCGCGGCGACAGTTCCAGAAGCGAAAGTGCCGGCAAGCCTGCTGCCCGGGCGGTTCCGCGCAGCTTCGCGCCAAAAGTCGATCCGTGGTTTTTTCAGCCGTATCAACCAACAGCGAGCAAGCTGCCTGAAGTTGAAAAGCCGGCAGCCACCTCCAGCACCAAGACAGTCAAACGCGCTGCCTTGCTGGGTGGGTTGCCGAAAGCCTAGGCTTCAATCAATTGTTTTTTACAATGCGGACAGGATTTGCCGGGAATGTAATACGGTGAGAGCTGTTCGCGCGGGGTAACTACGGCGCGACAGGCGTAACACTGTTCGGTGTCGGTGGCTTCGAGTTGCGGATTAAGTGCCGTACGGTAGTCAAACACAAAACAGTCGCCGTGATAATGTGCGCCGCCGACTTCTTCAAAATACTTCAAAATCCCGCCTTCAAGCTGATACACATTCTCATAACCGACATTCTGCATGTGGATGGCGGCTTTTTCGCAGCGGATCCCACCGGTACAAAAAGTGACCACGGTTTTGTCATTCAGCGCTTCTTTGTTGGCTGCAATCACGGCGGGAAATTCGGTGAATTTTTTGATGCGGAAATCCACCGTATGATCAAAACTGCCGACATCGACTTCAAAATCATTGCGCGTATCCACCATCACCACCGGACGACCACTGTCATCGTGTCCCTGATCGAGCCAGCGCTTGAGTGTGGGCGGCGTCACAAACGGTGCACGACCATCTTCCGGGCGGATCAGCGGCATGCGCATGGTGATGGTTTCGGCTTTCAGTTTTACCAGTAATTTGGTAAACGGCTGCGTGTCGGACAGGCTTTCTTTGGCCACCACATCGGAAAACCGTGGGTCGGTATGCAGCCAGTCCATAAAGCCATCAATCTCATGCCGCAAACCGGCCAGAAACAAATTAATCCCTTCAGGCGTGAGCAGAATGGTGCCCTTTAAATTGAGTTGCTGGCAAATGGCCAGAAATTCCGGGCGCTTTTCTGCCGTATCATTAAAAGTGATGAATTTATAGGTCGAAATATTGACGTAGGGTGGCGTGTTTGACGGCATAAATTTGGGTATCGAATAATAAAATGCAAAAAAAGAAACTTAAAGCGCTGTCGATTTTCACTGTCGGGCTGCGTAGGGTGGGTTAGCCGCAGGCGTAACCCACCGTCTGATTGATGAACGAGTATGTCACTATGCAACGAGCTGGTGGGTTACGCATTGCTAACCCACCCTACGCAGCTATAAGTCATTGCCTACGCAGCTATAAGTCATTGATTAGGCAGCATTATAAACGCAAACGCGGGTTTTTAAATATCCGTAGTCAGTCAATGACAAGATTTCCACTCTGGCGTACTCATCCGGGACTCAGGCTGCTGTAAAATAGCGCGCTATGACAACACCGCAATTTACCCACCTTCGCCTGCATTCGGAATATTCCATTGTTGATGGACTTGTCCGGATTGATGACGCCATTAAAGTGGCAGCACAAGACCGCCAGGCCGCACTGGCAATCACAGATCTGTCCAATTTATTTGGGATGGTGAAATTTTACAAAGAAGCGCGCAGCAAAGGTGTCAAGCCGATCGCTGGTTGCGATGTCTGGATCACCAATGAGTTGCAGCGTGACAAACCCGGGCGCTTGTTGTTGCTGGTCAAAAATCACGACGGTTATCTGCAATTGTGTGAATTGCTCAGTCAGGCGTGGCTGGTCAATCAGCATCTCGGTCGCGCGGAAATCCTGCCAGAATGGCTCGCGGCCTTACCGCCGGGTGGCTTGATCGCACTCTCTGGCGCACATTTTGGTGATGTCGGCATGGCGCTGGAAAATGGCAATCTGGACGGTGCACGCCGTTGCGCCCAGCATTGGGCCAGTGTGTTTCCTGATCACTTTTATATCGAAATTCAGCGTGCCAACCAGCCTAATATGGCCGCGCAGGTCAAACAGGCGGTAGCGCTGGCGGCTGAACTGGGCTTGCCGGTGGTGGCAACGCACCCGGTGCAGTTTATCGATTCCAGTGAATTCATTGCTCATGAAGCGCGCACCTGTATAGCCGAAGGCGAAATTCTGGCCAACGGCCGGCGTGTGAAACGCTTTAACCAAGACCAGTATTTTAAAAGCCAGGCCGAAATGCACGAGCTGTTTGCCGACCTGCCGGGCGCACTGGCCAACTCGGTGGAAATTGCCAAACGTTGCAATCTGGTGCTCGAACTCGGCAAGCCCAAATTGCCGCTGTTTCCGACCCCGGAAGGTTTGACGCTGGACGATTTTCTGGTGCAGGAAGCGCAAAAAGGTTTGCACGAGCGCATGCAGTTGCTCTATCCCGATGTAGCTGAACGGGAAAAACAGCAGCCGCGGTATGATGCCCGCTTAAAATTCGAAACCGACACCATTATCAAGATGGGCTTTCCCGGTTACTTTTTAATCGTGGCCGAATTTATTCTCTGGGCCAAACAAAACGGCGTCCCGGTCGGTCCGGGTCGTGGATCAGGTGCTGGTTCGCTGGTGGCCTATTCACTCAAAATTACCGATCTCGATCCGCTGGCCTATAACCTGCTGTTTGAGCGTTTCCTTAACCCTGAACGGGTATCGATGCCCGATTTCGATATCGATTTCTGTCAGGAAGGGCGCGACCGGGTTATTCAGCACGTCAAAGATTTGTACGGCAAAGAAGCGGTGTCGCAAATTGCCACCTTCGGTACCATGGCCGCGAAAGGTGCGATCCGTGACGTTGGCCGGGTGCTCGATTTTGGTTATAACTTCTGTGACGGCATTTCCAAACTGATTCCGTTCAAACCCGGCAAACAGGTCACCATTGCCGAAGCCATCAAGGAAGAGCCGCAGCTGGCCGAGCGTCAGGAAAACGAAGACGAAGTGCGTCAATTGCTCGATCTGGCGCAACAGGTGGAAGGCATTACCCGTAACATTGGTATGCATGCCGGTGGGGTATTGATTGCGCCTGGCAAGCTGACCGATTTCTGTCCGTTGTATACCCAGGGCGGCGATACCGGTGTGGTGTCGCAATACGATAAAGACGATGTTGAAGCCGTCGGTCTGGTGAAGTTCGACTTTTTGGGTTTGACCACGCTGACCATTCTTGACTGTGCGGTGCGATATATCAAACGGCTTGACCCGGCCATGGCCGCATTCAATCTGGAAACTCTGCCACTCAATGACAAGGCATCTTACACCCTGTTGAGCAAGGCCAAAACCGTAGCCGTGTTTCAGCTGGAAAGTCGCGGCATGCAGGGCATGCTCAAAGACGCCCGTCCGGATCGGTTTGAAGACATTATTGCGCTCGTGGCGCTGTACCGTCCGGGTCCGATGGATCTGATTCCCGACTTTTGCAAACGCAAACACGGTGAACGTTTCGATTATCCTGATCCGCGTACCGAAGGTATTCTGTCCGAAACCTACGGCATCATGGTGTATCAGGAACAGGTTATGCAGATGGCGCAGGTGGTGGGTGGGTATTCACTCGGTGGCGCCGATTTGTTACGCCGCGCCATGGGTAAGAAAAAAGCCGAAGAAATGGCCGAGCACCGGCAGATTTTCCGCAACGGTGCCGCCAAAGATGGCCTGAGCGAACAAAAAGCCGATGAAATTTTCGATCTGATGGAAAAATTCGCCGGCTATGGTTTTAATAAATCGCACGCCGCCGCCTATGCACTGCTGGCCTATCACACCGCGTATTTAAAAGCCCATCATCCGGCGGCCTTTATGGCGGCCAACTTGTCGTTGGCCATGGATGACACCGACAAGATCAAAATTCTGGTCGAAGATGCGATTGAAGTCTGTCATCTGACCTTGCTGCCACCGGACGTGAATCACTCCGATTACCGCTTTACTCCGGTTGGTCATCCGGATGGTCCGTCCAAAGCGGCGACACAAATTCGTTATGGTCTGGGTGCGGTCAAGGGCTCAGGACAAAATGCGATTGAAAACATTATCGCCGCGCGCCAGTCCGGGCCGTTTGTCGATTTGTTTGACTTTACCAAACGGGTAGACAAGCGTCAGGTGAATCGTCGCACTATTGAATCACTTATTCGCGCCGGTGCCTTTGACTGCTTTAATGTCGATCGTGGCGTGCTGTTGGCCAGCGTCAGTCTGGCGATAGAATTTGCCGAACAGGCCGAAGCAGCGCGCAATCAGGTCAGTCTGTTTGATGACGACGTGATGATGTCGAGTGCGCCCGATTATGTGCGTGTGACCCCGTGGAGTGAAAAACGCAAACTCTCGGAAGAAAAACTGGCGTTGGGTTTTTATCTGTCCGGGCATCTGTTTTCTATCTATGCACCGGAAGTACGCAAATTTATCCGCACCCCCTTATCCAAACTCGAACCATCGCGCGACAATCGCTTAATGGCTGGGATTATTTCCGGTATCCGCACTCAGTTGACTCAGCGTGGGCGAATTTTAATCGTCACCCTCGATGACAGTACCGGCACTCAGGAAGTCACCGTATACGCCGAGCTGGCCGATGAGTTCAAAAACTATTTTAAAGAAGATGAATTTCTCGCCGTCAGCGGGCGGGTATCGGAAGACCGTTTTTCCGGCGGACTGCGGGTCACGGCAGAAAAAGTCATGGATATCGCTCAGGCGCGCATTCAGTTTGCTCAGGGCCTGCGTATTGCCATCAATGCTGCCATGGATGTCAATAAGTTGCATACGGCGCTGACGCCACACCTGAATGCCAAAGGCTGTCCGCTGCTGGTGCAGTATCAGGGTGCTTCGGCCTGCGCGGAATTGCGTTTTTCCGACGACTGGCGTGTCAGCCCTGACGATGAATTGCAACAAAAATTAATTGAACTACTTGCGCCCGACAAAGTGGCGATTGTGTACGCCTGAAAGAAAGAACTCGAATGAACATTAATCCGTATTTTATTCGCTTGTGGAAAGCCGTCAGTCCCTACAACAAGCGTATCGGCATGGCTTTTGTTGGCATGGTCGGCGCGGCCTGTACCGAGCCGGTGTTTCCGTGGATTTTAAAAATCCTCATTGATAATGGTTTTTCCGAACAAAAATCGCTGGCTGCCTGGATGGTGCCGCTGGGTATCGTAGGAATTTTTTTCCTGCGTGGAATCTTCACTTTCTGCACCCAATATTACATGGCCTGGGTAGCCAATAAATTACTCAGCGACATGCGCGAACAAATGTTTTCCCGCACCCTCGATGTCTCGATCGCCTATTATCTGAAAGAATCCAGCGGCCGACTGATCAACACCATCATGTATGAAGTCCAGCAAGTGGTGGAGATGGTCAAAGTGTCGATCAATACCCTGATCCGCGATACCATCACGGTGGTGGCTTTAATGGTCTATTTATTGATCCAGAACTGGCAGTTGACGGTGGTGGCGCTGTTCATCATTCCTTCGATGGCTTACGTGGTACGCATTACCAGCAAACGTTTGCGTCAACTGAATGTGCATCAGCTGCAGCTCAACAGTGAGCTTACTCAGGTGGTGGAAGAAGCCACTCGTGCGAGTCAGGTGATCCGGATTTTTGGTGCACAGGGTTATGAACATACCCGTTTCCGCAACAAGAGTGAAAAACTGCGTGGCTATGCCCAGCGTGTCACGGTCGCTTCCGGTTCCACCACGCCGATCACCCAGATGGTGGCCGCACTGGCGGTGTCGCTGGTGATCGTGGTGGCCATGCGTCCCAACCTGCTGCCATTCCACAGTCATCCGTTTACGCCCGGTGATTTCGTCGCCTACATTACCACCATGCTGCTGCTGTTGGCGCCGCTCAAGCGACTCTCTGATTTGAATGGTCCGCTGCAGCGCGGTCTGATTGCCGCCGAGTCGGTATTCAATCTGATCGATACTCCACCGGAATCGGACCAGGGCATCGAATTAAGCGCACGCGCCAGCGGTAATCTGGAATTCATCAACACCGAATTTAGTTATGCCGGTCAGGAAACGCTGGCCCTCAAAGGCGTGAATCTGCAAATACGCGCAGGTGAAACCATTGCGCTGGTCGGCATGTCCGGCGGCGGCAAAACCTCGCTGGTGAATCTGGTGCCGCGCTTTTATGCGCCCACCGCCGGACTGATCAAACTCGATGGCCATGATCTGGCCGCTATTTCTCTCAAAAGCCTGCGCGCTCAGATCGCCATGGTGGGGCAGAATGTGGTGCTTTTTGATGACACCATTGCTGCCAATATTGCTTACGGTGATGTTAATCCCGATGCCGCGCGCATTGATGCCGCCGTCAAAGCCGCCCATCTGACCGATGTGATCGACGATCTGCCACTGGGACTGCAAACGGAAATCGGTGACAATGGCACGCGCCTTTCAGGCGGTCAGCGCCAGCGGCTGGCGATTGCACGGGCGATTTACAAAAATGCCCCGATCCTGATTCTGGATGAAGCCACGTCAGCACTTGATTCCGAATCGGAGCGGGTAGTGCAGGCCGCACTCGACAGTCTGATTCAGGGACGTACCACACTCGTCATTGCCCACCGCCTGTCGACCATAGAGCGCGCTGACCGGATAGCGGTACTGACTGATGGAGAAATCACTGAAATCGGCACCCATGCGGAACTTTTACAAAAAAATGGCACTTATGCACATTTACATCAATTACAGTTCAGTAAAAAATCACCGGCTTAAGCACGCGTATTGACTGAATTGATTTTATGGAGCGACCGTGGCACACACTTTACAAAGCTACCTGAAAAAAAATCTTACCCACGGGCGATTTAAATTCGGCTTTCCCTTATTCACCAAACCGCGCCGCCTGGCGCTGCCTACCGTCACGCTACTCATCATTGATTGTGTCGATTATGAGCGTGCCCGCCGTGCTCTGGATCACTGCCGTTTTTATTGCGATTTTGCCGAGGTTAAATTACTGACGCACTTTGAGATTGATGATCCACTGGTGGTAAAAATAGCGCCATTGCGCAGCATTGAAGCGTATTCGGAATTTTTACTCAAGCAGGTGACGGATTATTTCAGAACTGAACATGTACTCATTGCTCAATGGGATGGTTTCGTTTTCAACCCGAGGTATTGGACGCCGGAATTTTTACGTTACGATTACATCGGCGCTCCCTGGCCTGTGCATCTGATCGCTAATCCGGAACATAAAGAGTATTTGGTCGGCAATGGCGGCTTTTCGCTGCGCAGTAAGCGATTGCAGGATTTTTTAAAGCAAGACCCGGCAATACAGGCTATTGATAGTGAAGATGTAGTGATATGCCAGTATCAGCGTGCACGGCTGGAACAGGCCGGTTTTCACTTCGCCCCGGTCGAGTTGGCCAGACAGTTTGCCTGTGAAGTCAATTTAACCCGCTCGTTTGGTCAGCACGGCCGTGTAGGTGTTAACATGCCGTTGCACCCACTGTGGTTGCGGCTATATAACCTGCTGCACTATGGACGGTTTGTGCGGCAAGTTTTGTAAGTTTAGCCAATCACCTTCATCACCTGATCCACCGAAATTTTTTCCACCCAGTCCTTGCGCTGTCCCACCCGGATAATGGTGCTGATGTTGGCATTGATCGGTACCCATTCCGGACTGGTCTGGCGCATGAGCGCGACTACCGGCACATGCACGGCATTGGCCAAATGCATGACGGCGGTTTCTACCGAAATAATCAATTGGGTCAGACTGAGTATGGCAGGCAGCTGAAAGAAATTTTCTTGCGCACTGAACAAATGCACCTGGTTCAGATTGCGACGCGCGAACAACTCTTGGGCGGCTTGCATGCATTCGGGAATAACATTGATCACAAAGCCAGCTTCACGCCATTGCTCGCAGCCCTGCATGGCGGCAGCCAGTTCAAACACGCGTTCCAGTGGCCAGCTGCGTTCTGGGGACTTGGAAAAACCGTTTAAAAAAATCACCCGTTGCCCGGCAGAAAAATGCCAGTTGGCAAACTGCTGCCTGGCGTAGTCATGCCAGCGTGGCGGAATGTCGACATACGGAAAACGATCTTCGTCACGGATGTTGATGTTAAACAGTTGATGAAACCAGTCGGCATAAATGCTGCTGATATGGGGAATATAACTTAAACCGGCCTGCTGTTTTTTGCTGATGCGATAGGCAGGAATAAAGGCATCCAGCTGGCGGTAGATAAGATGTTTGGGAATATCGTAAAACCGCACGCGTTTTTTTTGCCCGACGATAAAACCGTTGGCGCTGATTTTACGCATTAAATTGACATACTTGTGCCGGTGGTGCACTGCCAGCGAAACGACCAGTGGATATTCTTCCGTTTGTGCCCGCCGGATCGATTCGTTATACAGTTCCGGACTGTAGGTCTGGTTGTAGACACGCTCAAACAAGTCAGAGGCATTAACCCAGTCATAAAGGGAATATTTTTTCAGATTATCCCACTGGTTGGCATCCGGAGTACGTCGCAATTCATCTACCCAGAGATGAATTTTAATGTGTGGGTAGGCCTGGGCAAAAGCGCGGAAGCAATTCTGCATGTAAGTAAAGTCACCCAGCGCCAGATGCGCGATGAACAAAATCTTGTCGGCTTTTTCCAGAATTTCAGCTGGGATTAATGGCATCTTCATGAATTGGTCCGGTTATATGGTTGCAGGTTGGTTCAATTCTTGCGAGGCCGGGCCTGAAGGTATTTCCAAAACCACTGGATACTGTTGCCGTACTGTTTGCGTTTCCAGAGAAAACGCGAATTCATGCGCATTTCTTTATAGTTTTGCGGACTGGCATCCATCGGCATATCGGCCCAGGGTGACATCTGGTGATATTTGGAAAAAATCTTGCGCGCGTCATGCAAGCACCAGTCGGCCCAGGGTTTGACCGCACCGGCAAAATGAATCAGCACCGCATCACCGACATCGTGCATGGCGCGTCGTTCATTTTCCAGATCGCCAATTAAACCATACAGATAATTCCAGCGTATCGGAATGTACGTGGCCTTGCCATCGAGCGCCATATTGAGCGCATCCTGATCGGGAAAACGGAAATCATCACCACCGGTGAGCATGGCGTTGATCGTGGCTTCGGTGATGCCGGCAGCTAACCAGTTGGTGATATTCATGTACAGCACACCGGAATTGAAATATTTGATTTGCGACAGTTTTAATGCTGCTGCCCGTCGTACCGTGGTGGCTTCGGCATCCGGTACCACGTAGGCGATGATGTCTTCCATCGGCAACGCCATGAGTTCATCGAGTTTGCCCACGCACAGAATATCGGCATCCAGATACAGTACCTTGTCGGTGTAATCCTTGAGGATATCGGGAATCGCCAGCCGGGTAAAAATCGCCGGTGAATAATAAGTGGACGCGATGTAATGGGTGAACTGGCTGAACAGATCAGGTGACACCAGATGAATATGGGTCTTGACCGGATAATCGGCTTCCAGCTTCAGCAGTCGGGCACGATGGTCATCGGAAACCGCAAAAGCAAGCACATGAAAAGTAAAATGCACGCCCGGATTATTGGCCAGAATCGACAGGATGGTGGTGCCCATACTGCGGCAATAACGGTTGTCGACGCAAAAAGCGATATGAAACGAGTCAGCCACAATGGCTGATCCCGTGGTCAGCGCGACTGGATTCTGGACAGGATGCATTTACAGGACCTTTATAATCTGTTCAACAGTAATGGCATCGACCCATTCACTGCGTCGTCGCGTGGTGATGACGGTGCTGTGCTCACTGTCGAAGGGTACCCATTCGGGATTTTTTTGTCGCATCATTGCTATTACCGGCACATGCACTGCATTGGCCAGATGCATGACGGCGGTTTCGACCGAAATAATCAAATCACAGCGCTGCAACATGGCGGGTAACTGGAAAAAGTTTTCCTGCGCGCTGAACAAATGCGTGTCTTGCAGCTGATACGCGTTGAGCACCTTGTTGGCATGGTCGAATTCTTGCGGTACCGCATTGACGATAAAAGTGCTGTTGCTCCAGGCCGGTAAAGCACGCATGGCGATGATGAGTTGCGCCACGCTCGCCAGCGGCCAGCAGCGTTTTTTGGTTTTGGCAAACGCATTGATGAATACCACACGCCGTCCCTGGCTGATGGCGGCGGCGCTGACGCCCCAGTCCTGCAACTGCTGTTGTGCACCGGCGTGCCATGGTGGCGGGATTTCCACAAACGGAAACCGTTCTGCCTGGCTGACCTGCAAACCACACAGTTGTTTAAACCAGTCGGCATAGACTTCGGTAATGTGATAATCGCGGCCATGAAAGGGCGCAAAGCGTGCGTTCAGCCCTGCATAGGCGGAACGGTCCCACGGGGCAAACCAGCGCGGTGGTTTTTGGATGCCGACCACAAACGCCTTCGGGCCGATGGTGCGTGCGAGTCGGGCATACTTAAATGGGCGCAGTGTGGCCAGAGAAATCACCAGCGGATACTCTTCCTGTTGGGCTTCAAGAATCGATTGCTGCAATAATTCCGGACTATAGGTACGACGATAAATTTTGTGAAAACAGCTGCAATGCTCAGCCCAGTCATAGAGCGAATATTTTTTCAGAAACTCCCACTGACTGGAGTCAGCTGTGCAACGGACTTCATCAATCCACAAATCGACCTGCAGTTGCGGATAGGCTTTGGCAAAGGCGGTGAAAAAATTCTGCAGGTAAGTAAAGTCACCAATGGCCAGGTGCGCAATAAAGAGGACTTTCCCAGCTGTTGCCAGCTTTTCTGTTGGAATGAGTTGCATACGGTCGAGTCGATCAGTCTGGGTTTTAATTATGCCGCCGTTGCCAGCTGCTGTTTTCGGTTAATGATGTGCGAGAGCAATAACGCTAAAGTAAGACTATAAAACACATCGGTGGTTTTATACATAAACATGACATCCACCAGGCCAAAAATAATGTATCCCAGACACAAACAGAGACCCATGGCAGCCGAGGCCCGGATGGCGCGGTCCGCATGACGCAGTTCACGGATAAAATAACAGGCGGGTACCAGATAGGTAAGCAGGATGGCCGCCAGTCCGAAAATTCCCAGCGTCATCATGTTGTATAAAACTTCATTATGCGAATGCGGCATGCTGGCGGCCAGGGGCGTGATTATTTTTTTATTCGCCAGCTCGTTCATCGCATCCTCGTAATGTGCCCGACCTACGCCGAACAGCGGGTGTTCTTTAAATAGCAGCCAGGAACCCCTCCAGATTTGCAGGCGAACACCGATGGAGGTGTCGGGATTGATGTTTTCCGTATACTGGTGGATATCCTCTCTGGCTTCCGAAATCCGTCTGCTGGCAACATCGGTGGTGCAAAAAGCCATGCTGATGAGCATAGTGAAAATAATCAAGGTCAGCAGTTTTTTTGCCGACAGCCATTGCGTGTCAAAAACGGAATACAGTAAAAACATAAACACCGGCAACGCCATCCAGATTCCGCGCGATTCTGAAAAATAGGCCGCGTACAGGCCACAGGCTCCGGCCATGAGTTGTCCGATCAGGACAAATTTGCTGATGGGCTTTTTCCAGCCGATGGAAATCAGCGCAAACATACCCATCAGCACCGCCAGTTCGGTAGACCAGACGGTGATTTGCGGACGTCCTTCTAAATCCTTGTTCAGAACCACAATCTGGCTGGTGCAGTACAGCACGCCGACCATCCAGCTCCATTTTATCCAGGTCAGTTTTTCTGCCGGTACCTGTAAAAAAAACCAAAACAGCAAGGCAAACAAGGCCAGGTAAGAGGGAATGTCAAATAAACGTGCACTGAAATGATCTGCGGAAAGTTGATTAATCAAGACTGCCAGCAGAGTGCTAAACATGGCCAGCTGCAGAGGCCAATAGCGCTGACAGACAGCGTTGAAATCCACCCAGACGTGACGACGCACCAGTAACGACAGCAGCGCCAATAGCACCAGCAAATAAAAACAGATATTCACCAGTTTGCCGGCAACAATGGCCAGAGCAAAAAAGGTGCTGGTGATGAGTAAGGTCGGCCAAGCCAGATAGCTTTGCTTATTCATCATGCTTGCGCTGTTCCATTAGTAGTGTTGAATTCATTTTTTACAAAAAAATTAAAATATTATCGATGTGGCATTATACAGAGGAGTTTCCTTGTCGTCATATTAACCAGCATAGGCCATTGTTACATGAAATCACGATTTCAAATGTTGCTATTCGGCAAATGGTAGCTCTATTACTTACGTTTGGACAAAGGAAAGTGGGTGTTGTCAGGCGCAGGTGTTGATGATATTGCCTGAGATGGCCGTGGCGCTGTTGCAGGTGGGCGAGTTTTCCGGAGGTATGGCGGCAGTCGTCGCACCAGTTTGCAATTGGGTTAGTTGCGACTGCAGCGCCGAAATTTGTGCATTCAGGGATTTTTGGGTTTGCGGGCAGCCAGTAACGACGAGTTGCTGACGCAAAGTCTGCAGCTGTTTTTGTACGCTGTTAATCTGACTGTTGCCGCTGCTGCTCTGATAAGCCGAGCTGCCGGAAACGCTGCTGCCGATGGCCGCCACCATGATGGTGCTTTCAATGAGGGTTAACATTGAGGTTATCGGCAGTGTTCCGGAAAAGTTGAGTCTGATCCTGATAGTTGAATTACATCAAAATAATATCGTACTGTTCCTGATGGTAAGTGCTTTCAACTTGCAGCGATATCGGTTTGCCGATGAAGTCGCCCAGCATGGCCAGATGTTGTGACTCTTCTTCCAGAAACAGGTCCACCACCAACTGAGAAGCCAGAATACGGAATTCGCGTGGGTTAAACTGTTTGGCTTCCCTCAGCAGCTCGCGCAGGATTTCATAGCAGATGGTGCGTGCGGTTTTCACCTGACCCTTGCCATCACAGGCGGGACAGGTTTCGCATAAAATATGGGCCAGTGATTCACGGGTGCGCTTGCGCGTGACTTCGACTAAACCGAGGGCAGAAAAGCCGGAGGCCGAGAGTTTGGTGCGGTCACGCGCAAAGGCTTTGTTCAATTCACTCAGTACGGCATCGCGGTGTTCGGCATTGTCCATGTCGATCAGATCAAGAATGATCATACCGCCGAGATTACGCAGGCGCAGTTGGCGCGCAATAGCGTGCGCGGCTTCCAGATTGGTTTTGAAAATCGTGTCAGCAAAGTTGCGCCCGGCCACAAAACTGCCGGTATTGACATCGATGGTCGTCATGGCTTCGGTCTGGTCGACGACCAGATAACCGCCGGATTTTAAATCTACCCGTTTTCCCAGTGCGCGCTGAATTTCTTCTTCCACGCCATACAGATCAAACAAAGGTCGCTCACCGGTGTAATGCACCAGTTTGGGAATCACGGATGGCGTGTAATGCGTAGCAAATTCCAGCAGTTTTTGATGATTTTCGCGTGAGTCGATCTGAATGCTGTCGGTTTCGATATTCACAAAGTCGCGCAAGACCCGCTGCGCCAGATTCAAATCCTGATGCAGCAGACTGGTGGGCGGTTTGCTTTTGGCCAGCCTGGAAATCGTCGCCCAAGTCTTGCGCAGGTATTCGACATCCATCTGGATTTCTGCCTCGGAGGCATCTTCGGCCATGGTGCGAACGATAAAACCGCCTTTTTCATCCGGTGCCAGCAGACTTTGCACCATAGTGCGCAACACTTCGCGATCGGCTTCATTGCCGATTTTTTGCGAAATACCGATATGCGAATCTTGCGGCAGATAGACCAGCATGCGGCCGGCAATCGAAATCTGGGTCGACAGGCGCGCCCCTTTGGTGCCAATCGGATCTTTGATTACCTGTACCGTAATGGCCTGACCATCGAAGAGCATTTTTTCTATCGGCGTCGGTGGGGTATTGTCGTTATGGCGGGTATCCCAGATATCGGCGACATGCAGAAACGCGGCGCGTTCGAGCCCGATATCGATAAATGCGGACTGCATGCCGGGTAACACCCGCACAACTTTGCCCAGATAAATATTACCCACCAATCCCAGCGACATGGTGCGTTCAATATGCAACTCCTGAACAGCTCCCTGAAAAATAATGGCGACCCGTGTTTCCTGCGGAGTGATATTGATGAGTATATTTTCGCTCATGAGAGAGTAATTCCAGCCTCGGTCAGCACTTCAACGGTTTCAAATAACGGTAAGCCCATGATGCCGGAATAACTGCCGCTGATGTGCGAGATGAATTGCGCCGCCAACCCCTGTATGCCATAGCCGCCAGCCTTGTCATACGGTTCGAGCGTATCGCAGTATTTGTCGATTTGTCTGGCGGACAGTTGGGCAAAGGTGACGCAGGAAGTTTGGGTGCGTTCCCAGAGTTGTTCATGATATTTGACGGCGATGCTGGTAAGCACCTCATGGGTTTGGCCGGACAGAATCGAGAGCATTTGATGCGCCTCTTCGCGGTTAGCCGGTTTGCCAAAAATTTTACCATTCAAGACTACCGTGGTATCGGCAGCGAGCACCGGACGCAGCGGCAATTTGCGCAACAGCATCATGCTCCAGGCGGCTTCGGCCTTTTCCAGCGTGACCCGGGTAACATAGTGACCAGGCAACTCGTTTTGCAGCGCCTCTTCGGAAATATCATGCGGGCGCGAATTCGAATCGCGCAGCAACAGAATTTCAAAATTAATGCCAACCTGACGCAGCAACTCACGCCGGCGCGGGCTTTTGGAGGCTAAATAAATTTTGTTGTCGAGCAGTTTTATCATGATTCAATCGGGCCGCGTGCGTTGAGGGCTTTTTAAGCTCCTCAGATCAATGAATTGCCATGTATTCCGGATCAGAATGGCTAGGTAATATCCTAACCCAAATCAAGATTGCTAGTGTGAAATATTTAACTTTTTGTGTCCGGAACTTATACCCGGTGATAGGGATGGTTTTGTGTGATCGACCAGGCGCGATACAACTGTTCGGCCAGTAACACCCGCACCATGCCGTGCGGCAGGGTCAGGCTGGAAATGCGGATTTTTAAATTGGCGCGCGCTTTAAAGTCGGCGTCGAGGCCATCTGCACCGCCGATAACAAAACAGCAGTCGCCACCTTCTTGCTGCCATTCGGTCAGTAATTGCGATAATTGCATGGTGGTCAGATCTTTGCCATGCTCGTCAAGTACGATCAGGCGGGTCTGTTTGGGGATGACGGCTTCAATCTTGCCGCGTTCCAGTGCCATGACAGTCTGAGCCGTCTTGCTGCCGGAACGCTCTACCGGTTTGATTTCCTTAAGCGTAATCCGGCATTCCGCCGGCATACGTTTGCAGTATTCGTTAAAGCCGGCCTCGATCCAGGCCGGCATTTTATGACCTACAGCGGCAATGATTAACTGCATAGTTCAGTTGCAGATCAGGCAGCAGCTTTGCGTTTGGCAGTGGTGCGTTTGACGGCAGCCTGTTTGGCAGAAGCCACAGCAGTTTTGCTGGACGCCACTTTAATGGTGGTGCCGATGGCTTTTTTGCGCGGTGCAGCCGGTTTTTTGACCGCAACCGTACCGGCAGCTGCGGCACTGCCAGCGCGTGGGGCACGTTTTGGTTTGTCGGCGGCATCCACCACGGCAGCACGCGGTTTTCTGGCAGGTTTTTTAACTTCGTCGTCCAGAGTCGTCTGAGTAGCCTGATTGATGCTGTTGAATACCCGTTTGGCTGGCGCTTCTTCTTCAACCACTTCGGCCGTGCGCTTGCTGACGCGTTTGGCGGCGCCAAATTTAACTTCCTTGTCACCCCAGAGCTCTTCCAGACGGTAGTAGCCGCGAATCACCGGTTGCATGATATGTACGACCATGTCGCCCAGATCAACGAGCACCCATTCGCCGACATCTTCACCTTCAATGCCGACGATATTGCCGCCGTTTTCCTTGACTTTGTCCCTTACCGATGCGGCCAGAGACTTGGTTTGACGGTTGGATGTACCTGAAGCGATACAAATGCTGTCAAACAGACTGGTTAAATGGGTGGTGTCATACACTTTGATATCTTGTGCTTTGACGTCTTCGAGTGCATCAATAACTAACTGCTGTAATTTTTTAATATCCATGATTTCTAATAAAGATGATGTTGTTGAATGTAGTCTAGTACCTCTGGCGGCACTAATGACAAATTTTTTCTGTCGCGGATCTGGGTCGATGAAATATCTATTGCCAAATCAGCACATAAACAGGTGTGTCCATGGGGACGGGTACGAAGTTGCTCAACGGTGCCGGCACGTTGTTTAAATTCACTGGCGACCTCAGCATCGAGCGTATCGAGTTCAAAACCCGGTCGCGCGGCGACGGCAATATGGGCCAGATCAAATAACTGTCGCCAGTTTTTCCAGTGCGCGAGTTGCTGCAACTGGTCAGCTCCGATCAGGAATATCAGAGGAGCGGCGCTGCCAAATTCATGGCGTAAATTGGTCAGGGTATCGACAGTAAAGCTGGGTATGCCCAGTTCGGCACGCTTTATTTCCTGGTCGTCGATAACTAACGGCGTTTGCTTTGCCAGTTGTACAAAAGCTATTGCTAACATGGCAAGACGGTGTTGCGGGCTGGTTTGAAATGGCGCTTTTTGCCATGACCAGCCAGCCGGTATGATACGCAACTGTGTCGGTTTGAGCAAACAGTTAAATAATTTGGCTAATTCGACATGCCCGCAATGGACCGGATCAAAGCTGCCACCGAGGACAACAATGCAGGGCTGGGTCACTTCAGCCAGTCCTGATGCGCCAGGAAATCCGTGTATAACGCCGCTTCCGGCGTTCCCGGCTGCGGATGCCAGTCATAGCGCCAGGTCACGCACGGTGGCATAGACATTAAAATCGATTCGGTACGGCCGCCCGATTGCAGACCAAACAGCGTGCCGCGGTCAAACACCAGATTAAACTCCACATATCGGCCACGGCGATACGACTGGAAATCGCGTTCCCGCTCGCCGTACGCATGATCTTTGGTGCGTTCCACGATCGGTGCATAGGCAGGAATGAAGGCATTGCCCACGCTTTGCATCATGGCAAAACTGTCGTCAAACGATAAACGATTGAAGTCATCAAAGAAAATACCACCGATCCCACGTGCTTCCTTGCGGTGTTTCAGGTAAAAATAAGTGTCACACCAGGTTTTAAATTCGGCATGCAAATCAGCACCGAAGGGCATGAGCGCATCATGACAGCTTTGATGAAAATGGCGCGCATCTTCGGCAAAACCATAGTATGGCGTCAAATCCATGCCGCCACCAAACCACCAGACCGGTGCTTCGCCTTCGGTATGGGTGCTGAAAAAGCGCACATTCATGTGTACGGTCGGGGTATACGGATTGCGCGGATGCAATACCAGCGACACTCCCATGGCTTCCCATGAGCGTCCGGCCAGTTCAGGACGGCTGGCTGCGGCCGAGGGCGGTAAATTGCTGCCCATGACGTGAGAAAAATTGACGCCGCCACGTTCAAACACGCCACCCTGTTCGATCACGCGTGAAATGCCGCCACCACCGTCAGGCCGTTCCCAGCTGTCAGTGATAAAACTCTGACCATCGATTTTTTCTAAGGCGGCCACGATGGAGGCCTGCAATTGCAGTAAATAGTTCTTGACAGCAAGATTGCTCATGGGTGGCCAGTGTCCTGTAGGTGTGTATCAGTGAGTCAGTGTTTTTTGTTCAGTGCGCGCCAGCCGATATCGCGGCGTGCCTGGGCACCGTCAAAATGGATCGCATCGACCGCGTCATAAGCATGTTTTTGCGCCACTTTGACGCTGTCACCTAAACCAACAACGCACAATACCCGGCCGCCACTGACGCTGAGCTGTCCCTGTTGCAGGCGAGTGCCAGCGTGGAAGGTGATGCAGTCGGCAGTTTCTGTCGGAATACCAGTGATTTCAGCCCCTTTTTGTGGTTCATCCGGATAACCGGCCGCGGCCATGACTACGCCGAGCGCGGTTCTGCGATCCCATTCCAGCTCGATTGTGTCAAGGCTGCCGTTGATGGCATGTTCGAGCACACTGACCAGATCGGTTTTCAGGCGCGCCATGATAGGCTGGGTTTCCGGATCGCCCATGCGACAGTTGAATTCCAGTGTTTTTGGGTTGCCCTGATCGTCGATCATCAGGCCAGCGTATAAAAAGCCGGTAAACACGATGCCATCTTTGGCCATGCCCTGAACTGTCGGGGTGATCACTTCACGCATCACGCGTGCATGCAACTCAGGTGTGATAATCGGTGCCGGGGAATAAGCGCCCATACCGCCGGTATTGGGGCCCTGGTCATGATCCTGCAAACGCTTGTGGTCCTGACTGGTGGCCAAGGCGAGAATGTTTTTACCATCGACCATGACGATAAAGCTGGCTTCTTCACCGGCCAGAAATTCTTCAATCACCACACGCGCACCGGCGTTACCGAGTTTGTTGTCGCTCAACATCATGTCCACGGCGGCATGGGCTTCGGCCAGATCCATGGCCACCACCACACCTTTGCCGGCAGCCAGTCCGTCGGCCTTGATGACGATCGGTGCACCCACCTGATCGATATAGGCGTGGGCACCGGCCAGATCACTGAACGTCTGATAGGCGGCAGTCGGAATACCGTGACGTTGCATAAAGGCCTTGGCAAAGTCTTTGGAACTTTCCAGCTGGGCAGCTTCTTTGGTCGGGCCAAAAATTTTCAAACCCTGATCGCGGAAAATATTCACGATCCCGGCGGCCAGCGGTACTTCCGGGCCGACTAAGGTCATTTGAATATGTTCGGCTTTGACGAACTCCGCCAGAGCATGAGGATCAGTGATATCGACATTCTGTAAACGGTTGTCCTGCGCCGTGCCGCCATTGCCTGGTGCTACGTATACGGTTTGGATACGTTCTGACTGAGCCAGCTTCCATGCCAGAGCGTGTTCGCGGCCGCCTGATCCGACTACTAATATTTTCATGTGTTAATTTTCCAGAATGGCATTGGTGTAGACATCCTGGACATCGTCGAGATTTTCCAGTGCATCCAGCAGTTTTTGCATCTTGATGGCATTTTCGCCTTCAAACAGAGTTTCGCTGTCCGGCTTCATGATGACTTCAGCCATGTCGGCCTTAAAGCCAGCGGCTTCGAGCGCCTCTTTGGTGGCCGAAAAATCATGCGGGCCGCAGACGACTTCAAAACCGCCTTCATCATCGGTGATGACATCTTCCGCACCGGCGTTGAGTGCCGCTTCCATGAGCGCATCTTCATTGGTGCCGGGAGCAAAGAAAAACTGACCGCAATGTTTGAACATGAACGCCACCGAACCTTCGGTGCCCATGTTGCCGCCAAACTTGGAAAACGCATGCCGTACTTCGGCCACGGTGCGCACACGATTGTCGGTGAGGCAGTCAACGATGATGGCGGCGCCGTTGATGCCATAGCCTTCATAGCGAATTTCTTCGTAGTTGGCACCTTCGAGGTTGCCGCTGCCGCGCTGAATGGCGCGCACGACGTTTTCTTTCGGCATATTGGCATCGGCCGCTTTTTCTACCGACAGACGCAGACGTGGATTGGTGGCGATATCGGCACCGCCCATACGTGCTGCGACCGTGATTTCTTTAATCAGACGGGTCCAGATTTTGCCGCGCTTGGCATCGGTGGCGGCTTTTTTGTGTTTGATGTTTGCCCATTTACTGTGTCCAGCCATGATTCCGCTTTCCTGTAGGGGTGTTTGAAGTTGGTCGGCGCACTCCTGCTATGAGGAGCGTCGGAACGCTATTTTAGCATAGCGACTTTGCCGGATTCCCAAAACGGCAGTCGCCAGACAGTGGTTGGCGCAAAAAAAGCTCAAGTTGGGCGTCAATTACCTGCGGTAGTCGCAAAAACTTACTAAGTTGCTACTTCTTTGGCGCGCAAACGCATTTCATTGCGGATCAGCGGTTTTGCCATGAGCAGATAAACCAGCACCAGCGCGCTCATGGCCAGGGTAAAGCCGTTCATCTGCCAGGTCAGATAAGCCAGGCGTAAAATTTCAATTCCGAGTGCATAGCACAACATGCTCAGTACCGCCATGCCAGCCGACACGGTACCTTTGGATTGCGGTGACGCCATCAGTGCAAAGCGGTACAGCACGGCCATCGACAGGCCTTCGGCAAAGGCAATAATGCTGATGCCGGCCACCAGCAGGGGCAGTGCATGTTGCGGCAGAATGACGGACAGCAGGCACAGCCCGAGTCCCAGCAGCACCGGTATAAAGCCTATCTGCACCGAGCGACCCAACGGCCAGCGCCCCGCCACATGCGCCAGACAAAAATTGCCGATCAGCAAGCTGCCGAGTATTGGTAACTGCCATAAGCCATAGCCCAGCAGACTCAGACCAAAATCATTCACCAGCAATACCGGAGACAGCGCAATCCAGCCGATCAGCGGCATCGACAGCAGCGGAATGGTGAGTGCAGCCAGCATAAAGTGGGACTGGCTGAACAGGTCGATGTACTCATGAAAAATTCGTGCAATCGGCGCTTTGGGCGTATCCGGGTTGACGGTTTCCGGCATGGTTTTCCACAACCCGGTGAGGGAAATCAATCCAATGACGGCGATGAGCAAAAAACAACTGCGCCAAGGTGCCACCTGAATCAGTGCCGCACCCGCCAGCGGGCCAACCATGGGTGCCAGCAGTGCCACATTCGCCATGAGAGCAGTTACCCGGATAGCAGCAATTTCTTCAAAGGTTTCCTGTACTGCTGCATAACCCACGGCACTGATCAGACTTAAGCCCATGCCCTGAATCAGCCGCAGCAGCATAAAAGAGTAAATATCGTGCACCAGATACGTGGCCAGCGAGCTGATGATAAAAAACAGCACACCGGTGAGCATCACCGGACGACGGCCGATCCGGTCTGACAAAGGTCCGGTCAGCCACGACAGCGCTGCGCCGCCGATAATAAACCACGTCATCGACAGCGGCACCCAGGCGGCCGAAGCGCCGAATTCCTGCGTCACCATCAGCATCGCCGGTTGTGCCATGTCGTTGGCGATATACACGGCAAATTCAAACAGCACCAGCGCGAGCGGAAACAGTAGCGTATGACGATTTAAATGGGAAATTTTTGCAGCAAAGGGCATAAGTCTCGTCAGGTTGAGGGGATGAGCGGAGACGAGATTATAGCCAGCTTTGCCGTACTCTGCCGGTCGAAATCAGCAGTGTCAGGTATTTTTTCTGAGATCCGCATTTTGCAAGCCAACCAACGCAGCAACCGGTGCAAACATATTATTCAGGCGTGCATTAAGTCCAATCACTCTTGAATGCGTTGTGGTATCGATATCGCCATTGTGTCCATGCACAATAGTGACGGAAATCCGGTCGGCCAGATCCTGAATTTTAGCTTCCGGTGGACGAAAATTCGTGAATGAAGCAGAAAATCCGATCAATTTTTTTATCTTGGAGTTTTTATCATCTGTATACGGATCCAGAAATAAAGGCAATGGCGGTTGTATTCGATTCATCCAGCTGACAAAATTCCGGTAATGAATTTAACACCGCAGGCATGCAGACGTTCCCTGATTGCGCGGTCAATATCGAGGTCGGTGGAAAAACGATCAAATGCATTGTCGCCGATGAAAATCAGGGGCGTATCACTTTTTTGGAAGGTTAACTCACCAACTAGTTCAGCAAGCCGGTGTTTATTTTGCAGCTGAAATTGTTGTAAATAAAAGTCATCAGGTTGTGTATTTACACTAAGAGGTGCATTCAGTTTCGTTATTGTCTTCGCTTCTTGATTGAGTAATTTGGCCAACAATGTCAATCCTTTGTTAGTGATGGTGATGTTTTTCGTCGCGATTGCTGCTGCCAGCATGCGGCCTGTACTACCGTCTCCATCGCCCACAACGAACGGTGTCCCCCTATTCAACAGACCTACTTTAAGTGGTTTGAAGAGGTATTTAAAAACTCCTTTGGCTTCTTTATTCAACCTGTTGTACAAATCTTGAAACTGGGAAGTGACGTTAGCCGTCCTTGGATTGGCAGGAGTCACGCTGGCAGGTTTGTTGGGCAGTAATTCGACCACGTTTGTTGAGGGCAATTCCGTGATGTCTTCGGGAGCAGGAATTCTTCCCCGTAAGTCTTTTAAATTCCTATTTTTAAACCGGTACGTGAAGCTGCCGCCCGCATTTTTCAGCACCATATCTTGCCCTGAGTCAGAGAGGAAAAAATGTTCCTGCTCAAAGGTGAATTCAATTTCCCGGTTATTTGATTGTCTCAGTTTCATGATGAGGTCGTCTACCGAGAGGGCTTTTTCTTGCATCTTTGAATCGACGGTGAGGACGCAATAGATACTATGACCAATCCAGTAAAGGCTGAACAGCCCAAGTGAAAAAATACTCAGGATAATTTTAACCAACATTTCATGTGCGAATTCGGTCCCGCTGTCAGTAAAATAACTGGCAGCGGCGACGCGCGGATATCGCCCCGACTGGAAATGGCCCGCATAAGTGTGTGGATAGACATGTGGATCGGCGCGAGTTTTTTTCATACTAAAGACAAACGCGAAAAACAACTATTGTTGGTACTACTTAATTAGAATCACCGGTGGATGATGGTTTAAGTAGAAAATTTTTGCACTCAGGGCATAAGGCCGGTCAGAGGAAAACAAAGACAACTATTCATTTTGATTTATCAGGATAATAGTGGGCAGTTCTGCATCGGAACTAACGGGATTATCCACCCTGACGTAACCTGATTCCGGGATCGGAATCCCTACCCAGCCAGCCATGGGGTGAATTTTTTTCCGGACCACCGGATTCAGGCACAGGCTGTATTCGTATGGTTTGGCTTCGCCATTATGACCATACACGATGTTGACGCCTAATTGTTTTGCTGCCGCGTTGATGATTACCGGATCTCGGCGGAAATTGGTAAAGTTAAAAAATTTTCTCCTGAAATTCTTACTTGCAGTAAAGGTAGCTTGCTCGTCGCCAGTTTGTTTGCTGACCGGGGATTGATCAAATTTGACTTCATTCAACTTGTTAACAAAGTCTTTAATGCTCCTGTTATCGTTTAGTGGATATGACCCGAAAGCGGTTTGTATTTCTGATTCTCCGGTTTCTTGGTTTACCTTAATTTCCAGTCCGTTATGCAGATACAGCGTGTTGGTTTGCTCATCATATGCTGCATTGGTCAACACGACATCCTCGTGTTGTTTCCATATTTCGGGTGTGGCCGTGTCGTAACCAAGATCGCCAAAGTTGCTCTCTCCCGCCCATCCCATGAAAACATCATGATTCCCCCGGATATATTCCACACCCTGCTCATGCAGCTTTTCCCGTACCCGTCGCGCGACATTTTTTTCTGCAGAAAAACGGTCATGGGTAACATCACCCAACTCTTTGAATGGTATTCGGCTTTTATGAAAAGTCAGGGTGTCAGCTAATGCTCTCAGGCATTTTTGAATATCTGTATTTTCCTGAAATTTCTTATACGCACCTTCCTTTTTGGAGGGATCAGCGTTGACTATTCTGATCGTCCCGGCTTCGGTATTCAACAGCCAGGCTATGCGAGCTACCCCTTCCGGAGTGGTTCTGGCATGACCGCTCAAAAATGCCAGCACCAATTCGCGTGCCAGACTGCCATCGGTATCGCCTGCCACCAGTGTTAGTTGTCCGGAATCGGGAAGCGCGCCGAAGAGCGGCGGGTGCAGAATAGCGGAAAAAATTTCCTTTGCATCTGCTGACAGTAAGGAATTTATGCTGTCAATAATGGTTGCGGAAATCCTGTCGGGCGCGTCAGTTTCTAATGCTTTATTCAGTAATGCAGCAGCCTGTTGACTTAACACGTTATTGCTTTCTTGTTCTGCTGGCACTGGCGTAGTTATTTTTTTTCGCAAATTGGCCAGAGGCGATTCAGGAAATGGATTAAAGCCTTCATCATCCGGAGGTTCCTTGATTAACAGAAGTTGTTCCTTTGTCGCCGCTGCATTCCCCATTGTTCCGACATAGGCTGCAGCAGGAAGATATTGATCGTTCAGACGCGAATTAACATTGAGTACGTGAGGTTGATGGTTGCCGAACTCACCATCGTGGCCATGGACAAGGTTGAGGTTTAATGTGACGGCAGCCTTCGCGTTCTCCTCATCATCAGGTCGGAAATCGGTAAACTGTAAAACAAAGTGCTCATTCCTTGATGGCGTCCAGCGATTTTCGGCAGGATCTAAAGTTGCCGGTACAGTCTCGGGAAGCGGTACGGCATTCATTTTTTTTACTAATTTTTCAGGGTCAAAGCTGCGCCGGTCATACGGAAATACCCCCAGCGCCGTGATGATCATGTTGTCGCCATATGTTCCAGCACTTGGATATCCACCGCCATTTCGCGTGTCTTCTTCATTTTCGGGATGAAAGCTGCCGATTTTTAGGCCATTGTGCACATACAAGGTGTTGTTGGGTTGATGATAACAGGCATTGCAGTAGATTTTTTTCTGCAGTCGGCTTTGTTCGTCCCGGCTGGTCTCGTCTTTGGCAAAGTCGCCAAAACTGACACCCCTGGTGTGCTGAGTTTTGAGTAATTCATGATTGCCTGCAATAAATTTAGCCCCAACGTCAAATAAGCGTTCACGGATTTGATCGTCCAGGTCTTTATCGGTGGACAGGCGATCGTTACGGCCATCCCCGATACTGATGAGCAAGGTGTATCCAGCGTGGAATGTCATGTGGTCCAGCAGGTCGGTTAAACGAGCGGCTTCATTTTGCTGGAAAGCTTTAAACAGGTCATCGGCTTGTACTTTATTCTGTTTTGCCAGCGCCAAGTTTTCTGCCGCCAATACTTCAGCTTCCAGTTCCATGACCTGCGCCAGCATGCCCAAGCCTTGCTCGTCCATGGTGATGTAGCCGGCGCGCATGGCAGCGAGGACCATGCGCGCCGTGCTGCCATCGTGGTCGCCAAGTACGTAGGGCGGGTTACAGTCGGGAGTGCCAATCAGAATGGGGTTAAGAAAGCACTTAAAGGTTTGCTGAGCGCCCTGGCTAAGCTTGTCAGACAAAGAATCACATAGCTGTATAGATTCCTTAATCTGACCGATATTGGGAATTCGTTCATACAACATAGTCAGCGTTAAATTTTGAAATGCATGCACGATGTTGTTATTGGCATCGCGCAGGATCAGATTGCCCTGATGCTCGGTCAACGTGTAGAGAGCGCCATTAAAGTGAAATTCAATCGCATGGGCATTTTCGGCTTTCTGCCGCAGTGCCATAATCAGGCCGTTGACGGATTTGCCTTTGACAATCATTTTTTCTTCGACATTGACTAAGTTGTAGACACTTTTGCCGATCAAATACAGACCAAACAGTCCTCCGCTGGCCATGATGGGAAAGGCATAGCTCAACATTTTTTTGGCAAGATGTTGCAGATCGGTGGGGAAATAGGTCGCGGCGGCGACCTTCAGGTCATCGTTGCCTTCAATGCTGCGCACGAGCGTATGGATGGATACATCAGGATGAACAGGTAGCATGATCGAATTTTATTAATAAAAGCTTCATGCTACCTGTTAGCTGAAGAGGACTCTATTGATGGAATTACTTAGGCATGTGCAAAAGCAATATTTTGTTCGTACTGTTGCAGAAAAAAACGATGTGGATAGCACTAATTTGCAGAGGGTTACTCTGAAGTTAAAATTTCAATGTCAATTCACTTCAAAGGAAAAATAATGTCCATACAAACACTCCAACGCGCGCTCAGCAGGTCCGATTATTCCATAGGGGATGCAGCGGCTCGGTACCATAACCATAAGATGTTTAAAGATTGGAGCAGTGATGAAATTTTCAAAGCCATCATGAATATTTTTGTTTCCAATGGATTTCTTGGTCTGCTTTACCTTGGTGAGGAACTGTATTATCAGGCGCAATCGGGAAAACAACAGGAAAAAAGAATTGCAGTGACCGATCTGGTTGCCGCTGCCGCCAACTATCAGCCGGGTTCGGCGGGCATAACGTTTGCATTCGAAGATGCTCGCTACCTCGCTATGCCAAATGGACGTGGGGGCTTACTTTGTTCCAATATAAATTCGACGTTTGAGTTTACGATTGATGATGTGAGTTTGAGGGCTTTGCATGACAGGGCAGTTATTGGTGTACAACGCCACGCAAATGCTGTTGCGAATCGCGCTGAAGTGGAATTTAATGCGACTCCGGTTTATCAAGCCATCAATCAAGTCAGTCTATTCTTAGACGAAGATGCCAAAGGGTATTTTGCTCAGTTATTAGCGATTCCATCCGCTGAAAACAATGCCGATGCCTCTTTGCGCGAGCCGGTTATTCTTGACGGTATAAGCGGCAGTCTGGCCAGGATAGTATTGGCAGCGATGCAGGCTGGCAGGGTTGAGCTGAATGACATAGGAATACATTTACTGGCAGAATTAGTGAATTCTGAAGCGGAAGTAATTAATAGGTATAAAACTAATGCTCCTGATTTTGGTGATGTTGTTGTTGAATTTAAACGTAATCAAGAAATTCAGCAAAAACAGGAAGAGTTATTGGCACATATTCAGTACGGCCACAGCACAACGCCATTGGTGATTGTTGACGCTGGTCTGAAGGCAGTTTTTTGTTGTAATCAGGATGCCAGCAAGGTTGTGTTGCGCAACCTGAAATTTTATGGTGCGCAAATTCTTTCCGGCGTGTCAAAAAAGGATGCAGGCGAGCCGAAGTCGTCAGTGGATATTGATCAAAGTCATGCGGAAGATTTTCAGCGGACAGTAATTAGCAGTATCTATAAGGATTCAGAGTATGGTGTTATTACTAACCGGGGAAGTGTGCTGTGGGATAATAATCAAACTGATGGTGGAATGTTACCCAAGATGATACGCCAGAAAAAATTGTTAATTCCAGCCAATAAACCCGCGTCTGATCCAGCTGCGCTGAATGCTATTGAATTGATAGCTCCTCAATTGCCGCCAGTACCGAGTTCAACGGATGACTTTGACGTTTCAACGTTACCTGCTAAACCACACGTTTGGGATAATACTGATGATGACGATGGCTATATTGGCGAAATAAATATGGACGATGATTCCAATGAGGAAGTTTTCCCCGCCGCTAATTCTAATTCAAATAGTCCGCGACCAGACTATTCGTCAGATTGATGGAAACATTTTCGCTCAAGTCGCTTAACCCCGCTCCGCCATACCATCACCCAGACGCACCGCACCGCCGGGTTGCCAACTGGGATTGAATTGCAGGCGCGGGGTCGGGAACAGCATGACGACGGTGGAACCTAATAAAAAGCGCCCCATTTCCTCGCCCTGTTTGAGCTCGATAACATCGTTGACATAATCCCATGTGCGGCTCTGTTTGCTGCGCGGCGGGTTGACGATGCCGTGCCAGACGGTGGCCATGCTGCCGACGACGGTGGCACCCACCAAGACCATGACAAACGGCCCCTGAGCGGAATCAAACACACACACGACCCGTTCGTTACGGGCGAATAAATTTGGCACGCCACGGGCGGTGACCGGATTGACCGAAAACAGCGCGCCGGGCACATAAATCATGCGCGTCAGTCGGCCATCGCAAGGCATGTGGATGCGGTGGTAATCTTTTGGGCTGAGGTAGATGTTGGCAAAGCTGCCGTTGTCAAATTGCGCGCCCAGCTGACTGTCGCCACCAACCAAGGCGGTGGTGCTGAACGCATGTCCCTTGGCTTGAAAAATCTGATCCTGCTCGATCGCCCCAAACTGGCTGATGGCACCATCAACCGGACAAATCAGTGCCGCACTGGCCAATGGACGGGCATCGGGTTTTAAGGCGCGGATAAAAAATTCATTAAAGCTGGCATAGCTGGCGATATCGGGATTGAGTGCCTCAGCCATGTTGACCTGGTATTTTTTGACAAACCAGCGTATCAGAGAAGTAGTCAGTTTGCCGGCGCGGGCATTGGCGATGTGGGCGCCGAATTCGGTCAGCGCCTGTTTGGGGAGCAAATGCTGAAACAACAAAAAGAGAGAGTCAGGCACGATAGGAATAGAAGGAAATAAAGATTGGCGAGATTGTACCGAGGTATTGGCTCTTTGGGTATAAAGCCGCAGATCAGTGTCTGATAATCGCATAGCCAGCCAAAAAAATGAATAAAAACACCATGGAAAGTGGATGGTGGTGTTTATTATGCATGCTGGTGCGGTACTTAAATTGTGTCAGCGGCAAAATCAGGGTATCTTTTGGCTCTGGTTTATTTGCTATCGTCTTTTATTCTCCCATTCTGGAATTCGCATGAAAATAATTAAATTGCTTCTTGCCGCAACGTCCGCACTGTTGATGGTTGGCCTCTGTGCTGCCGAACTCGATGCACCGGTAGCCCACATCAGTGCCGACCGGATGCTCTCGCATATCCGGGTGCTGTCGTCGGATGCGTTTGAAGGACGTGCTCCGGGTGGGGTGGGTGAGCAGCGTACGGTGGCTTATATAGAACAACAATTTAAAAAAATCGGACTTGTTCCCGGTAATCCGGATGGCAGTTATCTGCAATTGGTGCCGATGCTGGGAGTGAGTTCGGTGCCCACGCTGAGCTGGCAGCATGCCGATACCACCACCGCGCTTAATTTTCCCGAAGACTTTGTCGCCTGGTCACCAAGGCCGCAGCAGCAGGTGAAGTCGGATCAGTCGCAGATGGTGTTTGTCGGCTATGGCGTGGTGGCGCCGGAATACCATTGGGATGATTATAAAGGCATGGATTTGCACGGCAAGACGCTGGTGATGCTGATCAATGATCCGGCCATTCCTGATCCGGCCGACCCATCACGACTCGATCCGGCCATGTTCAAAGGTAAGGAAATGACTTATTACGGTCGTTGGACTTACAAGTTTGAAATGGGTGCTAAATTGGGTGCGGCGGCGGTGCTGATTGTGCATGAAACTATCCCGGCAGCCTATCCATTTGAAGTCGTGCGTCACAGCTGGGCACACAAGAATTTTTATCTCGACAGTGCGGGTGATAATCCGGATTTTCCACCAGTGGCAGGCTGGATACAGCTTGATCGTGCCAGGGAGTTGTTTACTGCCGCCGGACTGGATTTTGATACCCTTAAAAAAGCAGCGCTGTCGCGTGACTTTCAACCGGTGGCGCTCAACACTACAGCGAGTTTCACCGTTAATAATGAATGGCAAAAAGTGCAGTCCAAAAATGTGCTGGCCAAAATTGAAGGTTCTGATCCACTGCTGAAAAACGAAACCATTATTTATTCGGCACACTGGGATCATCTGGGGATGGACACTTCGCTGCCCGGACCGCGCACCAAACAGATTTTCCATGGCGCCCTTGACAATGCGTCCGGCGTAGCGGCGTTGCTGGAGCTGGCCAAAGCTTACAAAGCATTGCCGCAGGCACCGAAACGCACTATCCTGTTTATCGCCACCACGTCTGAAGAGCAGGGGTTAAAGGGCGCACAATATTATGCCCGTAATCCGCTGTATCCATTGGCGCAAACGCTGGTGGATATCAATATGGATGTGCTGAATTCTTACGGTCGGACCCGCGATGTGCGCATCATCGGTGGTGGTAAATCCAGCGCGGATGAACTCGTGGCCAGGCTGGCAGCGCGTCAGGGACGCAAGGTGCTGCCGGATGAGCTGCCGGAGTATGGCGGCTTTTATCGTGCAGATCAGTTTGAATTTGCCAAAGCCGGTGTGCCGGGCGTGTATCTGAAAGCCGGTATGGAAGTGATCGGCAAACCGGCTGATTACGGCCGCAACAAAAATACCGACTATATCGCCCATCATTATCACAGCGTAGAAGATATTATTGATAAAAAATGGGATCTGTCTGGTGCCGCCGAAGATGTGCAACTGCTGTTTGCTGTCGGTTATGAACTGGGGCAGGGTGGAGCTTATCCGCAGTGGCGTAAGGATGCGGAATTTCAGCGTGCACGTGCAGATTGATGAATTAAAGCGGCGGTGCGCGCTTCTCTAATGCCTTACCAATCATCACCAAAACCGGGCCGGTGCAATCGGTGAGCCCATCAGCCAGTTGCGCCAGCGTGAGTCGCTGTATGCGCTGGTTGGGCAGGCTGCAGTTTTCTATCGCGATCACCGGTAAAGCAGGTGAGCGTCCCTGCGCGAGCAGCAGTGCCGCGGTTTGTCTGGCCTGTTGCCCACCCATGTACTGCACCAGGGTGTCACAGTCAGGCAGCTGAGTGGTGGCGGGCAGCTCTGGCGCACTGCTGGAAGTAAAAAACGCCACACTGCGGGCGCAGCCACGTTTGGTCAGCGGTTGCAACGTGGCAGCAGCAGCGGCAAAGGCGGTGGTGATTCCGGGCACAACTTCGACTTCAATATTGGCCAGTTCCAGTGCCGCCAGTTCTTCATCGGCGCGACCAAACAACATCGGGTCGCCCCCTTTTAAGCGCACCACCAAGTCATGCCGCAAACCATAATGCACCAGTTGCGCATTGATTTCGGTCTGGGCAGTGGATTGTTTGCCGCTGCGTTTTCCGACCAGAATTTTTTGCGCCTGCGGGCACAGGTTAAGTATTTCCTGACTTACCAATGCATCGTGCAAGACCACGTCAGCGAGCGCGAGCAAACGTGCGCCGCGGACCGTGATCAGATCTGCGGCACCAGGACCGGCACCGATTAACACGACTTTGCCCATGTGACTCAGGCCGGCAAGCGGATCATGCCGGCGGCCACCGTCTGGTGGCTGACCTGATCAATTAAAATAAAAGCACCGGTGCTGCGCAACTGATCATAATTATCCGCTGCCAGAGGTTGTTGAACTGTGATGCTGACACGGCCGATATCATTGAGTTGCAAGGTGGTTGCTGTCCGGGTTTGCTGGGTATTGATGTCGAGCAGCGATTCAATCGCAGTAATGCGTGCCGGTACCTGACGGGTGGTGTGTTTGAGCAGGTATTTGCGTTTAAAATCCAGCGGCTCTTCGGTCAGCCAGCAAAGGTCGGCTTCGACCTGACTGATGACGCTGGCCGGTCTGGCGGCTTCGGAGAGCATGTCGCCGCGCGAAATATCGAGGTGTTCATTGAGCAGCAGGGTGATCGACTGCCCGACCACGGCAAAGGGTAAGGAACCTTCGAGAGTGACGATATCTTTGACTGTGCCGCTTTGGCCGCTGGGTTGAATCACCAGCTTGTCGCCGATGCTGACTTTACCGGCTTCGATGCGGCCCATGTAGCCGCGGAAGTCGTTGGCTTCATGGCCATTGTGACGCGCCACCAACTGCACCGGAAAGCGCAGCGGTTCGTCGTGGGCGGCATCGTAGACGCTGAGCGATTCGAGCAGTTGTATCAGGGTCGGGCCGGTATACCAATCCAGACGCGCACCTTTATCGACTACATTGTCACCAGCTAAGGCGGACAAAGGAATCGGCGTGATGTCGCGCAAACCCAGCTGGCTGGCGAAATCCTGATACGCTGTTACGATTTGATTGTATTTGGTTTGATCAAAGTCGATCAGATCCATTTTATTGACCGCGACGATCACATGCTCAATCTGCAGCAGATGGGCAATGGTGGAATGGCGTTTGGTCTGGATTAACAGATCGACCGTGCCGTCCTGATGGAATTTGACTTTGGAGACATCCACCAGAATGATCACGGCGTCGGCCGTTGAGGCGCCGGTGACCATGTTGCGGGTGTATTGCTCATGCCCTGGAGTGTCGGCAATAATGAATTTGCGTTTTGGGGTGGCAAAATAGCGGTAGGCGACATCGATGGTAATGCCCTGTTCGCGCTCAGCTTCGAGTCCGTCGGTGAGCAGCGATAAATCGATGCTGTCACCGACAGTGCGTTTGTGTTTGGCGCGTGACATGGCATCGAGCTGGTCGGCAAAAATACCTTTGCTGTCAAACAGCAGGCGGCCGATCAGGGTGCTTTTGCCATCGTCGACCGAACCGGCAGTGATAAAGCGTAACAGGCCGCGTTCCCGGGTGACGTCGTGCAGGTGAGTGGCATTCATCAGAAATATCCTTCTTTTTTGCGTTTTTCCATCGATGCTTCCGATGTCTGATCGTCCATGCGCGTGGCGCCGCGTTCAGTAATTTGGGTAATCGCGGTTTCGGCGATGATTTCGGCAACGGTGGCCGCGTCTGAGGCGACCGGGCAGGTACAGGAGATATCGCCGACAGTGCGGAAGCGCACCACCTGATTAACGATGTGTTCGCCTTCTTTGGCCGGTGTCAGATCGGTCAGCGGCACCAACAAGCCGTTGCGTGGAATCACCTGACGTTCATGGGCAAAGTAAATCGATGGCAGAGCGAGTTGTTCGCGTTCGATATATTGCCACACGTCGAGTTCGGTCCAGTTGGAAATCGGGAACACGCGCATGTTTTGGCCGGGATGGACGCGGGTGTTATACAGGTCCCACAGTTCCGGACGCTGTGCTTTGGGATTCCATTGGCCAAATTCATCGCGGAAGGAAAAAATCCGTTCTTTGGCACGGGCTTTTTCTTCATCGCGGCGCGCACCACCAATGCAGGCATCAAAGTGGAATTCTTCAATGGCTTCGAGCAGCGTGACGGCCTGGGCAGCATTGCGTGAATCGGTGGCTGGATTGCGCAGACGCACGGTGCCGCGGGCGATCGAGTCTACGACCGAGCGGACAATGAGACGTTCGCCGAGTTCAGCGGCACGCTGATCGCGAAAGCGGATGACTTCGGCAAAATTGTGACCGGTGTCGATATGCATTAACGGAAACGGGAAAGCGCCGGGGCGAAACGCTTTTTCAGCCAGCCGCAGCATGACGACAGAATCTTTTCCGCCAGAAAACAGCAACACCGGGTTGCTGCATTCCGCAGCCACTTCGCGCATGATATGGATGGCTTCGGATTCGAGCCAGTCAAGATGACGATTGCTGGCGGGACCGGTAAAGGGTTGTGGTGCGTTCATAGTAGAGGGTCCGGAATGGTTAATTAATTACTTTTATTGATGCGAACCAGTTTGCCATCGACCACATGCAAACCACATTCCTTGCTTTCCGGCGTTTCCCACCACCAGCGGCCGGCGCGAATATCTTCGCCGGGCTGCACTGCACGCGTGCAGGGTGCGCAGCCGATGGAAGGATATCCGGCATCGTGGAGTGCATTATAAGGCACGGAGTGGGTGCGGATATAGTGCCAGACATCTTCTTCTGACCAGTCGGCTAAGGGATTGAATTTTTCCAGTCCGTGAGCTGTATCGTGTTCCTGCTCATCGAGCGCGGCCCGGGTGCTGGACTGGCTGCGGCGCTGGCCGGTAATCCAAGCTGCTTTGCCGCTCAGCGCACGACCTAAGGGTTCGACTTTGCGAATGTGGCAGCATTCCTTGCGCAATTCCACACTGTCATAGAAGGCATCGATACCCTTGTTGTCGACATAAGCTGCCACGGCTTGTGGATTGGGGTAAAACAGTTCAATCGCATAGTCGTAAGTGGTTGTTACCTGTTCAATCACGGCCAGGGTTTCTGGCGGCAGGCGTCCGGTTTGCAGTGAAAAAATGCCGATGTTAATTTTGTTGCGCAAAATCAGATCGGTGAGCACCATGTCTTCGGCGGCCAGACTGGAGGCAAATACCGCCGGAGTAAATTCGGTTGCAATGCGTTCGAGCAGTGCCTGTGTATGTGCGAGTCGTTGCGTGAATCCGGTACTCATGCGACTACTCCACGGTCAGCACGACGGAACAGTGGTAACGGTTGATCGACCGAAGTTTGATAGCTGTTGCTGAAGTCAGTCAAGCCTTTGAGTGCATCTCCAATCGAGCGGTCAGGCCGCGGAGCAAAGGAATTGAAACCCACGCGCTGCATGTAAAACAGCTGGTCGCGCAGCACATCGCCGATGGCGCGCAATTCGCCCTGGTAGCCAAGTTTGCTGCGCAGGGTGTAGGCAATCGAATAGCCGCGACCGTCGGAGAATTTCGGGAAATCCACTGCGATCAGCTGGAATAAATGCAGTTCATCTTTGATGGTTTCGGCACGTTCGGCACTGCCTATCCAGACGCCAAGATCGTGGCGTGTAATTAAGGTGGCACGCTGTGCCAGCCATACGGCCAGCGGCACCAGTACCAGACCGGGTGGCACGATGACTTGTTCTGCTGACTGATCTTCGGTCAGCCGCAGCACGCTCCAGTTGTCACTGACAATCTGACGGTCTTTAATAATTTCAGGCATATTCATCTTCTCCATGCAGCAACGTGGTTTTAATCGGCGTGGCGTATACAAATTCTTTAAACGGGGTGACACCGATGCGTTGCACGGTCTCGATAAACTTTTCATTTTCAAAGCGTGCGCCCAGATAAACCTTAATCAGACGTTCGATCACTTCGGGCATTTGTGCCGCAGCGAACGAGGGGCCGATGATTTTTCCGATGGCCGCGTTGATGCCCTGTGCGCCACCGATGGAAACCTGATACCACTCGCTGCCGTCTTTATCGACCCCCAGAATGCCGATATGGCCAATGTGATGATGACCGCAGGCATTGATGCAGCCGGAAATATTGAGTTCGAGCTCACCGATGTCATGCAGGTAATCGAGCTGACTGAAACGATCGGTAATGTCGAGGGCAATCGGAATCGATTTGGCGTTCGCCAGCGAACAGAAGTCACCACCCGGACAGCAAATCAGATCGGTCAGCAAACCAATATTAGGTGTCGCCAGGCCGTGGGCTTTAGCAGCTTCCCATAAGGAAAACAAGTGCGCCACCTGAACATCGGCGAGCACCAGATTTTGTTCGTGAGTGATGCGCAATTCACCAAAGCTGTATTGATCGGCCAGATCAGCGATGAAGTCCATTTGCGCCGCCGTGGCGTCACCCGGTGGCACGCCCGGTTTTTTCAGGGACAGCACCACGCTGCGGTAACCAGAAACTTTGTGTGGTTTGACATTGCGCCGTACCCAATTGGCAAAGGCTTTGTTGTCGTTCAGGTGTGCAGCATAAATGGCATCCTGATCCGGCAGGGTGACATAGTCCGGTTTGCCAAAGTAGCTGGCCACACGCTCGAATTCGGCAGCGGTCAGGGTGGCCGGACTGTCTTTCAGATCCGCCCATTCGGCTTCGACCTGACGGGAAAATTCATCGGCGCCAAGCGCCTTGACCAGAATTTTGATGCGCGCTTTGTATTTATTGTCGCGTCGTCCGTAGGAATTATAAATCCGCAAAATTGCTTCCACATAGGTCAGCACATGCTGCCACGGTAAAAATTCACGAATCACACTGCCCAGGATGGGGGTGCGTCCCATGCCGCCACCTGCCATGACCTGAAAACCGACTTCACCGGCGTCGTTTTGCACCACGGTCAAACCGATATCGTGCACCGCAATGGCGGCGCGATCTTCTTTGGAGCCATTAATGGCGATTTTGAATTTGCGCGGCAGATAGGCAAATTCCGGATGGAAGGTAGTCCACTGACGCAAAATTTCGGCATACGGACGGGTGTCGATAATTTCATCGGCGGCTACACCGGCAAATTCATCCGAGGTGATATTGCGCATGCAATTGCCCGAGGTCTGAATGGCGTGCATCTCAACGCTGGCCAGATGCTGCAGAATTTCCGGCGTCTGTTCCAATTCGATCCAGTTGAACTGGATATTTTGCCGGGTAGTGAAATGGCCGTAACCGCGGTCATAATTGCTGGCAATGTAGGCAAATTTGCGCATTTGCGTGGAAGACAGCATGCCGTAGGGAACCGCGATACGCAGCATATACGCATGCCGCTGCATGTACAGGCCATTTTGCAGACGCAGTGGCAGGAATTCTTCTTCAGTGAGTTCATCGGCCAGACGACGGCGTACCTGATCGCGGTATTGGGCGATACGTTCCTGAATGATTTGATGATCGTAGTGGTCGTAGCGGTACATCGACTGTCCTTGCAAGGTGGTTTGTTACAGGAAAGGTTCCTGCGACAGGGAAAGCAATTTAATAAATAAGTTTGGCGGCAACCAGCGTGAGGGTGGAGGCCAGCACCACCCGCAGAATGCGCTCGGGGACCATTTTGGCGGCCATGGAGCCCAAAATAATACCGGGAATGGAGCCCAGCAGTAAGGTAATGAGCAAGGTCCAGTTAATCGAACCCAGCCACCAGTGTCCGATGGCAGCTATTGCGGTCAGCGGCACCGCATAGGCGATATCGGTACCGGCAATTTCAGCCGAAGTCAGGCGCGGATAGAGTAACACGATCAGCGTGGCACCGATGGCGCCGGCGCCAATGGAGGACACAGTCACCAGTGCACCCAGAACGGCACCTGAAATCACCGTCGCCAATGCCAGGGCGCGTCCATGCAACTGTTTTTCCGGATGGCGGTTTAACCATGCCAGCATGCGGCTTTTAAATAACAGCGCTATCACCGTCAGCATGACGGATGCGGCGATGGTATAGCGTATAATCTGGCCAATTTCCTGATTTAAAGCACCAAAGTGCTTCAGGCACAAAGTAGCAAATAAGGCTGTTGGTAAGGCACCAAAACATAGCAATCGGACAATATGCCAGTTGACGGTGCCGCGCATTTTATGGGTAAAGGTACCCGCCGATTTGGTAATCGAGGCAAAGGCCAGGTCAGTGCCGACGGCAACAGTCGGGGACACGCCGAATAACAAGGTCAGTAACGGTGTCATGAGCGAGCCACCGCCTACACCGGTCAAACCTACCAGCGTACCGACCACAAATCCGGAAATTACATAAGATAAAGTCATAAAGCCTCTCACAAAGTTACGCAATCGTAATAAACTATGGCTTTATTCCAAACTACTTAGTATTTATTTGCTTATATGTGAATTTGATATATATAAGAATAATTTCGCATAAGACCCTCAGGATAGTATGAATTTACATCAACTCCGCTTTGTTCGCGAAGCTGTCAGACAGAATTTTAATCTGACCGAAGCTGCCAAAGCTCTGTTTACTTCCCAGCCTGGGGTTTCCAAGGCGATTATTGAGCTCGAGGAAGAACTTGGTGTTGATATTTTCACACGTCATGGCAAACGTATCCGTGGCTTGACCGAGCCGGGCCGGGCCGTTTTAAAGTCGGTTGAGCTGATCATGCAGGAAATAGAAGGTTTGAAACAGGTCGGGCGTGAATTCGCCGCCCAGGACAGTGGCAGCTTAACGATCGCCACCACCCATACCCAGGCACGCTATGCACTGCCGCCAGTGGTGCAGGCGTTTATGCAGAAATATCCCAAAGTACGCCTGTCTTTATTGCAGGGCAACCCCAAACAGGTTGCCGAAATGGTATTGCGTGATCAGGCGGATCTTGCCATTGCCACCGAATCGATTGCCGGCATCGACGGATTGATCACCATGCCATGTTATCAGTGGGAACATGTAGTGGTGGTGCCGGCGGATCACCCGTTGCTGAAAGCGAAAGCCATCAGTCTGGAAGAAATCGCTGCTTATCCCCTCATTACCTATGACAGTGCCTTTGCCGGCAGAAAAAAAATCGACCATGCGTTTGCGCTACGCCAGCTCAAACCGGATATTTTGCTCGAAGCGATCGATGCTGATGTGATAAAAACCTATGTCGAATTGGGTATGGGCGTAGGGATCATTGCCGGAATGGCGTTTGACCCCGAACGCGACAAAAATCTGCGTGCGATCTCGGTGGGTCATCTGTTTGGTATGAATATCTCGCGCATCGGACTCAAACAAGGCGCGTATTTACGCAGCTATATTTATACTTTTATCGAATTGCTGGCACCAACGCTGAACCGCAAATTAATCGATCAGGTATTGCAGGGCTCTAAAGAAAATTACGAAATTTAACACTAAGTCATGATGAACATTAATTTACCACTCTACTACTCTCAACGTGCTGCGCATTACGACGAGATTTATCAGCGCCCGGAACGGCAACCCGAACTCCAGGGTCTCTGCACTCAGCTGACCCAACTGGTGCAGGATAAAAATGTGCTCGAAGTCGCCTGTGGCACCGCTTACTGGACCGCGCACTGTGCAAAACATGCCAGCAGTGTACTGGCGACTGACAGTAATCCGGACATGCTGGCGCTGGCCAGAAAAAAACTAAGCGGACAGCCGCAGGTACAATTCCAACAGGCTGATGCCTTTGCCTTGCCTGAAGGTGATTACAATGCCTGTGTGGCAGGTTTTTGGTGGTCGCATGTCAAACGGTCCGAACAAACTGACTTTCTGGAACAATTGCAACGTGTCGTTGGCAGTGGCAGTACGCTGGTGATGTTTGATAACTGTTATGTCGACGGTGACAGTACCCCGATTGCCCGTACCGATGCCGAAGGCAATACCTATCAGATTCGTCGCTTGCCTGATGGCAGTCGCCATGAAGTTATCAAGAATTTTTATACCGACAGCACCCTGCGCAAAAAACTGGCCCAGCATGCGCGCGATATTCGCGTCGTGCGCGGTCATTATTTCTGGATGCTGACCTGCGTGCTGCGTTAAGAGTCAGCTGGATATGACTGTGTTAGCCCGCGCTGTGATTCTGTGTGCTTTGTTGTTGTCCTGCCAGTCAGTCTGGTCAGACGGAACGGAAGATGTGCCGCCTGAAAATGCCAATACCGGCAATATGAATCTGGTCGTGAGTGCACCCGCACCGATAGCCATCAACCTGCCAGAGCTAAATAATGGCGTGATCCAGTTGAAAAGTGCATTTTTGGGAAACTATGTCTCACTGTCGCAAAATTTCAAAAACAACAGTCCGACCAGCCTGAATCTGGCAACCCAGTCAATACCTGACACCACCGTAGGTTGGATGATCTTAGCCAAACCGGAACACACGGAAACTGTCATGAACCTGGGTTGGCGCTTTGGTTCTGATCAGCAGCTCGTCGTCAGCATGGCACAGCTGCGCGCCGATGTGGAACTCAACAACCGGCAAAATAGTCTGAATCAATACAGCAGCGGTTTTAATTATCGTTATTTTATTAACCGCCAGTGGATTACCGGGCTTGAATGGAGCAGTTATGCCAGCGTAGCGCCCAGCCAGCTCGAAATGTCGTCTATCAATACCGAAGAACGCCTGACCCGGATAGCCGGCAGCAATCTGGTTGGCATGCGCGTTGGTCTGGAAACCAATCCGTTTGCTGATGTGAAACTGAAATTCGATGTTGGCAGCGAACGTTTGAGCTACGACATGTTCAGTGGCGCCGAGTCGAGCCAGAATGTGAGTACCAGTATAAAATGGAGCCAGATTTTGATGCCGACAGTGCAGTACAATGCCAGCATGGAAGGGACAGCGTTGCAGCGTAAATTGGTCACCGGTCTCGATTTCAATTTGCGCGATGGTCAAAGACTGGGCATCAAGGTGGCACGCAAGCAGTTGTTAGATGGGCAAACGGCAGATAATGCGATTAATCTGGCATATACCTACGAGTTTGGTAAAAAATTTAATCCCTTCCAGTCGCCGCTGGGAAAAGCGGCCTGGCAACCGAGTCTGGTGCCGGAAGTGTTGCAGCGACCGGTGTTTTTGCCCACGACTCTGCTGGCTAAGCCCGATGGCAGTTTTAATTAATTATTTTCAGACAGAGCAAACATGAAATTAGCCACCTTAAAAGATGGAAGCCGGGACGGTCAGTTAATGGTTGTGGCGCGCGATTTAAAGACCGCTGTTATCGTCGCACACATTGCCCCGACCATGCAAAATCTGCTCGACAGCTGGGCGTTTATGGCACCGCAGTGCGAAGATGTGTATGTGCAGCTTAATCAGGGCCGTGCTGCCAACAGTTTTGATTTTGATCCACGCAACTGTATGGCACCATTGCCGCGCGCGTTTCAGTTTGCCGATGGTTCGGCCTATGTGGATTATGTTGAATTGCTGTGCCGGGCCCGTGCGGCCGAGATGCCCGAACTGTTTTGGGCAGAACCGCTGATACACCAGGCCGCAGGCGATGATTTTATCGGTCCGTGTGATCCTGTGGTGGTTGCCGATCAAAGCTGGGGTATCGATCTGGAAGCAGAAATTGCGGTCATTCTGGATGATGTCAGTGCCGGGTCCAAACCAGCGCAGGTCGCAGAAAAAATTCGCCTGCTGATGCTGATGAATGATGTGTCCCTGCGTGAACTGATTCCACAGGAAATGATCAAGGGCTTTGGTTTTTTGAATTCCAAGCCAGCCTGCAGTTTTTCACCGGTCGCTGTGACGCCGGATGAACTCGGTGAAGCCTGGAATAAAGGTAAGATCGATTTATCACTCCGCAGCAGTGTGAACGGCAAGCTGCTCGGCCAGCCGAATGCAGCTACCGATATGACGTTTAATTTCCCGCAACTCGGGGCGCATTTATGTAAAACCCGCAATCTCCGTGCTGGCACCATACTTGGTTCGGGTACGGTATTCAATAAAGCAGGCACTAAAGGGCAAAGCAGTCTGTTTGGCCTGCGTGCGCAGGAAACCCTCGATGGCGCAGCGCTTACTCCGTATCTGCAATGGGGTGACCAGATAAAAATCGATATGCTTGATAAACATGGTAAATCAATTTTTGGTGCCATTGAACAGCAAATCTGTGATCATGGTTGAAAATCGCACTACCCCGCGTTTGATGGTTGCCTGGCATTCGGCTTTTCGTCTGCCTTCGCAACGCATTGTGCATGCCAAAATTTCTAATATCAGTGTTTCGGGATTACAGTTTTTGTGCGGTGAAAATTTGCAGTTGAATCAGAAATACCAGATGCAAATGTATGTGCCTGATATTAATGGCGGCACCTCGACGACCCTGGTACCGTGTTTTTTTGAATGTATGTATGTTATTTTATCCGGTAAGGATTACCGGATAGGCGGCAAATTCAGCGGCTTTTCGCCGGAGCATAAAACACTGATTACCCGCTGGAGTGAAAAATCCACCCGTCCGGCAAGCTGATCCGGTTTGCTGATAATGACCCGATCTGGGTTCTTTGATTGACTATAAAAATGGGACAAGAATGAAAGCATCTCTGATTACCGCTGGCGCACTGGCTTTTTGTTGTGCCGTCAGTGCTTATGCCAGCGAAACCATACGCTATACCATCATTATGGGAACCGGCAGCGTAGCCGGAAAACAAATTGTCGAACGCAATGACAGCGGACAAATTAAAGTGCATTTCACCTTCAAGGATAATGGCCGCGGTCCTGATCTGGATGAAGTCATTCAACTTGCCGGCGATGGCACCATGAGTCAGTACACCGTGACCGGTGCTTCCACCATGGGTGCCAAGGTAGATGATCATTTCAGTCTTGCTGGCAAGCAGGCAGAGTGGCATTCGACTTCTGAGCATGGCAGCAAAACCGTCAGCAGTAATGCCTTCTATCTGCCAATGAACTCGACCTTTGAAATCGCTTCACTGTCGATTACGGCACTGGCCAAACGCAGTGATAATGCACTGCCTCTGCTGCCATCAGGTACCTTAAGTCAGCGCAAGGTTGATGAAGTCGTAGTCAAACATCAGGGGAAAACCCAGCGAGTACAATTGCTGGCGCAAACTGGGATTGGTTTCACTCCGCAGTTTTTTTGGGCCACAACAGGAAAATCGCCGCGTCTGTTTGCTTCCATCTATCCTGGCTACATGAGTCTGATTGAAGATGGCTGGCAGTCGAATGCAGCCGAACTGGCTAAACATCAGAGCCTGGCATCAGACAAACTGTTAAAGGATTTGGCTGCACGAATTCAGCACCCCATGAAAGGGCTGACAGTAGTTCGCAATGCACGTGTGTTTGATAGCGAAAGCGCCCAGCTGGGAGCGCCGTCCGACGTGTATGTCTTGCGTGGAAAAATTACCCAGGTGCTACCTGCCGGCTCACCGGTGGCGGGTGCCGATAATGAAATCGATGCGGCCGGCCGCATCATGTTGCCGGGTCTGTTTGATATGCACGGTCACGTCGATCGCTGGTCAGGTGGCTTGAATCTGTCGGTAGGTGTTACCAGTGTGCGCGACATGGGCAACGCCAACAGCGAAATGCAAAAAATGATCGACGAAATCGCTACTAATCAACTGCTGTCACCCCAATTGATCCCGGCCGGATTTCTCGAAGGCAGCAGTCCTTACGCTTCACAAAATGGCTTTGTAATCAAGGATCTGGTCGAAGCCAAACATGCGGTTGACTGGTATGCCGAACATGGCTATCCACAATTAAAAATCTATAATTCCTTCCCGCATGCCATGGTGGCTGATATCGTGGCGTATGCCCACAGCCGCGGTATGCGCGTCAGTGGCCACATACCGGCCTTCATGCGCGCTCAGGAAGCGGTGGAGCAGGGTTATGATGAAATTCAGCATATCAATCAAGTGCTGCTCAATTTCCTGGTCACCCCAACCACCGATACCCGGACGCTGGATCGTTTTCAGCTGCCGGCTGACAAAGTTGCCGGTCTGGATTTCGATTCCAAAGAAGTGCAGGATTTCATCAAACTGCTGCAGGAACGCCATGTTTCCATCGATGCGACGCTGGCGACGTTTGATTTTATCAAGCAGCGTGATGGAGACATGGCCGCACCGTATGCGGACATCGCCGAGCATATGCCTCCCGATGTGAAGCGCAGCTTCAGTGTCGGACAGATGGATATTCCTGATGAAGCCACGGCCAAACTGCATTTGGCATCGTACAATAAAATGGTGGAATTTGTCGGCCGTATGTATCGTGCCGGTATTCCGCTGGTAGCCGGAACCGATGCTCTGCCAGGCTTTACCCTGCAGTCTGAATTGGCTCTTTATGTTCAGGCTGGGTTGACACCGGCACAGGCACTGCAGGTAGCAACAATCAATGGTGCACGTTATTCGCATGCACTCGCAGAGCGTGGTTCAATCAGTGTTGGTAAGCTCGCCGATCTGGTGCTCGTCGATGGTGATCCGACCCAAAACATCGCCGATATCCGCAAAGTTGCCTTGGTGATTACCCGTGGTCAGCTGATTTATCCGACCGAAATCGATAAAGAATTCGGTATCGTTCCGTTTGTACAAAACCCGCCGCAAATGAAAGCCATTGCCGCACCGGTTGCTGCTGCCACTGGTGGCTCAGCCGTACCGGCACGTTTTGGTATGGATCAAAAAGAGTGAAGCAGGAAATATTGCTTTTTTAAATTTCCAGATTATCGATCAGACGGGTCGTGCCAAGTTTGGCGGCAGCAACCACCACCAGCGGTTCTTTTTTGGCCAGATCACCGGCCGAAGGGGGCTGCAGGTCGGCACGTTTGCGGATCGAAATGTAATCCGGTTTCCACTGTCGCTGTGCCAGTTGTGCCATAGCGGCTTTTTCCAGTTCAAACATATCCAGATGACCGGAACGCACTTCGTCAGCCACCTGATTAAGGGTTTGATACAGCACCGGAGCTTCGGCACGTTCAGCGGCGCTCAAATACATATTGCGTGAAGATAGTGCCAGGCCATCGTCGGCACGGTAAGTTTCAGCGGCGATGATTTCAGTTGGCAGGGCAAACTGCTTGGACATGTTACGCACTACCATGAGTTGCTGATAATCTTTCTTGCCAAACACCGCCACGCGCGGCTGTACGCAGGAAAACAGCTTCAGGACGATGGTGGAAACGCCGACGAAAAAACCGGGGCGGAATTCACCCTCGAGAATATTGCCCAGACCATCGGGTGGCTGTACGCGGTATTCCTGCGGCTCCGGATAGAGATCTTTTTCGGTGGGTGCAAACAGGACATACACACCTTCTTTTTCCAGTTTTTCTACGTCAGCCTGAAAAGTACGCGGGTATTTGTCGAAATCTTCATTCGGTCCGAATTGCAGCCGGTTGACAAAAATCGATGCCACTACCGGATCGCCGTGACGTCTGGCCAGGCGCATGAGCGACAGATGCCCTTCATGCAGATTACCCATGGTGGGCACAAAGGCGGTACGCAACTGACCGCTTAACTGGTCGCGCAACTCTTCAATCGAGGTAACAATTTTCATAAAAAATAGCAGAGGGAAGTGGATTAAGTGGGAGAGTAGGCCAGGCGCACATAAATAGGCGCAAACGCTTCAGCCTGGGTAATTTCAATTAAGGTTTCTTTAGCCAGTTCCAGCAGCGCGACAAAATTCACCACCAGCACGGCAGCACCGCGGTGGATATCGAACAGGTCGGAAAATTCGACAAACTGGCTAGATTGCAGGCGGCGCAAAATACCCGACATGTGTTCGCGCACGGACAGTTCTTCGCGGCTGATTTTGTGGTGCTCGACCAGTTTGGAGCGTTTCAGAATATCAGACCAGGCCGATTGCAAATCCACCAGTTCAACTTCGGGCCAGTGCAAAATAGTATTTTGTTCGACCAACACCTGAGCACATAAAAAATCCCGGCCCAGCTGTGGCAGCGCATTGACTTCCATGGCCGCGACCTTGATTTGCTCGTATTCCAGCAAACGGCGCACCAGTTCGGCGCGGGGATCATCGGCTTCGTTGCCACTGTCTCCGGCTTTGACCGGCAGCAGCATGCGTGATTTGATTTCAATCAGCATCGCCGCCATGAGTAAATATTCGGCGGCCAGTTCCAGATTGTTTTTGCGGATCAGTTCGATGTAATCCAGATATTGGCGCGTGACCTGCGCCATCGGGATATCAAGAATATTGAAATTTTGCTTGCGGATCAGGTACAGCAATAAATCCAGCGGGCCTTCAAATGCTTCAAGAAAAATTTCCAGTGCATCCGGTGGAATATATAAATCGGACGGCATTTTAAACAGCGGCTCACCATACAGCTTAGCGTAGGCGACACCATCCACCACGTTGGGCGTGCTGTCGGGGGAGTGCAGTAATTCTTTTTCCAGATCAGGCATGACTCATAAAATGGGTGTGCAATCAGCGGGTAACAGTGGATGCGCGTATCCGTTGTTGATCATCCAGACTCACCGGTGCTTTATCCGACAACAGTGCCCGACCAGCCAGTTGTTGTTGTGCCAGTGCAGGGTTGGCCTTTTTCAGATCCGCGATAAACAGGGTAATTTCTGACTGATAGCGAGTTTGTTGTTTAGAGAATAACATATTAGCCGCCTGATTGGGAAAATAGGAACGAACGCTATTTTACCCTATATCAACTGTGGATTTTAAGCAATTTTGCCACAGAGAATATGCGCCCGCTGTATGGCCGCAGTTAAGTCAGACAAACAATTTTCCGCACCGATTTCATGAATAAAACCGGATCGTCGGATCAGATCCATTGGTTGCGAATTGGTGCCGCAAAGCAATAATTGACTGTCATACTTAGCCAGTTGGTGCAGCAGGCTTTCCAGGCTGTTCAGACCGGTGCTGTCGATATTGATGAGTTGATGCAATTCCAGAATAAGGATTTTGGCCGGTATCTGGTTCGGTTTGAGTAAATCTTCCAGTTTATCTACCGAGGCAAAAAATAGCGAACCGAACAGGGTATACACTTCCACATGCGCAGGCAGAGCTGCCGGCAGAGAGGAGGGCAGCAGCGGTTCTATGGTGGTCAAACTGGAAATCCGGAAAATAAAAAACAAACATGCCAGCATCAGGCCTACTTCAACTGCCACACTCAAATCCAGAATTATGGTCAACAGACAGGTGCCAAGCAAAATGATGCGGTAATTCATGGTGAATTGGCGCAACTTTTTAAACTCACTCCATTCCCCCATGTTGTAAGCCACAAACAACAAAATCGCCGCCAGCGTGGCCAGCGGAATACTGCCAGCCAGAGGAGCGGCGACCAGCACGATGATGGCCAGTGTGGCGGCATGCACGATGCCGGAGATGGGAGAACTGGCGCCACTGCGCACATTGGTGACGGTACGGGCGATGGTGCCGGTGGCGGGAATGCCACCAAAAAATGGCGCCACAATGTTGGCTAAGCCCAGCGCCATGAGTTCCTGATTCGGGTCGTGTTTTTGGTGACTCAGATCCTCCGACATCAGATTGTCGGCCACGCGTGCACACAGCAGTGATTCAATCGAGCCCAGCAGGGCGATGGTGAGTGAAGGGGCAAATAACTGCTTGACCAGCACCCAGCTAAACACCGGCAGGGTAAATTCCGGTACATTTTGTGGAATTCCTCCAAATTTGGTGCCGATGGTTTCCACCTGCAGGCCAAGAAAATGTACTGCTACCGTACCCAGAACCAGCACAATCACGGTGCTGGGTATGTTTTTCAGCGGCGCGAGCACATGTTTCTGGGCGCTGAAGTGCTGCGTCAGCCAGTTCAGCAAACAGGGCCAGCCAAAAATTACCAGCAGGGAGGCCAGGGCGACCGCCAGCGCGCTCAGATTGATGGTGTGCGCCTGTCGCAGCAGAATGCTAATCTGGGAAAAGAAATCGCCGGGCATTTTATCTATCGTCAGCCCAAACAAATCCTTCATTTGTGACAGAGCTATCAGCAGGGCAATTCCGTTGGTGAAACCAATGACGATCGAGACGGGAATAAAGCGGATCAGTGAACCGAGTTTGAGTAAGCCCATCGCCATCATGATGAGGCCGGCAATGATG
>CAIOYD010000058.1 GCA_903862415.1 uncultured Oxalobacteraceae bacterium
CGCTCATCGTGAAATTCTTTGCTGACCCAGGGTTGGCCGAATTCATCGATGCCATAAATTTTGAACAGCTGGCCGACCATGGATTGAATCAACGGCTGTTCATCGTCTGGGAAATCAGCAATAAAATCGGCGTTTAAGGCCACAATGCGCACAATATCGCCAACGGCAACCGGTTTTCCGTGACAGTCAATGAGTTTGGGATCTTGCATAGCTGGCGCCCTTTTTTGTTAAGCGGCAATTATAGCATTGCCGGTTTTTGGGGCGCGGGTGACTCAGAACAGGGTGCGAAAATCCTGTCGGACATAAGTCTCAGATTGATTCAGGCTGGCGTTTCTGTCGTCGATTGTTCCTGATACATTTTTGCAGCGTGTAAATCAGCCAATGACATCCGCAGAAAATTACGCGCATCAAACGGCTCAACGGCGATCCCCTGTTCAGAGACCACCTCTACAGCGTCACAATAGTCGTAGCAGGCTATATACTGAGCTTGAGACAGGGAAAGAATAAATTCCTGATGTTCCTGGTGCGTGTTCAGGTAATCCAGAAGATGCTCTAAACGGGCATCTAATTCGAACGGATTTATGCCCTTCAGACTCTGTATGAAATCCACATAAATGCCATAAAGCTTAGCCATCACTCTTGGTATGTGCACCATGTCTGTTGAGTCAACCCATTTCAAGTAAACCAGGCCAGTTTCCGCTGGATCTTTTGCAAACAAAATTTCATTACTGAATCGTTCCTGAATGGCTTCCAGGGTCATGCTGATTTCCACTTTCTTGAATTGATTGGTCAACCGATCCTGAATTCAGATCATGGGTTGATCATCTTCAAATTGTTCAATCAGAGTGAATCGACTTGTTTTGATTTCCCGCGAGTATTTTCCATCCCTGAATGACGCCTCTGGTTCCGCCTGCATGATTTCCCTGGCAATGGCATGAAACTCCAGCAGTTTCTGTTGCACCTGCGTTTTTTGCCAATTGGCAAAGGTCTCTGGCATGGATGTTTTAAACAGCAACTTTAACAAACCAGCCAGATCGTCGGCGGACACACGCATCTCGGGCGCAACCACTGCCTGATCGAGCAAGACGTTAGGGGTGGACACAGCTCTGTCCATGGTGGCAAGATGGACTAAATTCATAGTAGCTCCGAAAAGAATTAACTTTTTGAAATGCTAAGCGTTTTGCTATCTGAAGTATGTACGGGATTTTACGAAGCGGAAAAGTGAGTGCAGAGACAGGACCAAAACAAGGAAAATGCTACTCCAGGTCACCATCAAACATGGTGTGGATTTCATCGGCAATATCGATAACATCATGTTCGCTGATGCCTAAAAAGCGCCGCGCCTGCTCGCCGCCGAGCTGCCATTCGAGCATCTCATCCTGGCGATGATAGCGATGGATGCCATAATCGACCAGCAAAGCCAGGGCAATCAGGCTGCGGACCATCATGGCGGTATTTTGATCATCCAGAACCGCGTACTCATGATGCAGCAAGATAGTGTCGACAACTTCATCCGACAAACCCCAGGTACGCGCCATTAATGCCCCCAGGGCACAATGGTTAGTGTGAAAGTGAGATTCTTCGAGCTCAATAATCGATTTACTATTGTCCGAAGCAGGAATGATTTCATCGTAATTCGGGTATTTGGTCATCAATAACGGCACGCCGATATTGCAAAACAAACCCACGGTGTGAGCGACATCACTGCGACAGATGCCCAGTTTTCTGGCGAAAAAACTCATCGCCAGTGAACGTTTGGTGGAATGATCCCAGAACTGCAGCATCGACACGCCTTCGATCTGCACGGTTTCGCGCGCCAAGATTCCTGTGAGCAATAAACTGCATTGTTCCATTCCAAGACGAATGACCGCCTGTTCAACCGATTTTGCCTTGAGTTTCAAGCCGACAGAAGACGAATTGGCCAGTTTGAGCAACGCGCCCGACATGGCCACATCCTGACCAATGATATGCGCCAGTTTTTGCGGCGACGGATCGTCACTGCCCAGTTCCTGCTGTACGTCCGACAACAGACTGGGGCGCGGCGGTATCCGTATGGTATTCAACATCCGGTCTATCGACTGCTCGGTGGCAGTTTCAGTGGCGAATGCTGTGGGTAACTTCTTCATTGTGTCTTTTTAATAAGGATTGCGTAACTAGCAGGAGTCTGTCTGGTTTAGTATAGTTAACAATCCACAGAATTCCAGCACGGAAATCCGCTTACAGGATTCTTTGTTGCAGCATCTGATAGGCCATCCAGCCAACAACGAGGGCATAAAATAATCGCGGCAACCAGTCTGCCATATTTTTTTGCCAATCAGCAATTGTTGCCGATTCGCCATCGGCATAACGTCCCAACATTTCGGGCAGGGTGCCACTGGCTTCGCCGGTCTGAATAAAGGCCTGCACCTGAGAAGCATGCTCCATTCCGGAGAGTGCCTGCGACAGGGGTGCGCCAGCCTGAACGGCGCGCTGACATTGCTGAAAATCGGCACGCAAAAAACCCAGATTGACAGTCTGCGTGGCCAGCGGCAGGGCTTGCTGCATCGCCAGACCGGCTTCGAGCAATAAGGCCAGATTTTCATAAAAATCGCGTACATTGCGCTTGACCAGCACAGGACCAAACCACGGAATGGCGACACTTATACGTGATAAC
>CAIOYD010000059.1 GCA_903862415.1 uncultured Oxalobacteraceae bacterium
ATGGTACAGCGTATGCATTTAGCAATCGCTCTAAGACACGGTTGAAGTTATTGATCTGGGATGGCACCGGCGTGTGGTGTTGTCAGCGCCGATTGCATCGTGGTTCGTTTGTCTGGCCCGGCAGTGATGATCGGTGCTGGACCATCACGCAGGCGGAGTGGGACTGGCTCATCAAAGGTGTTGACTGGCAACGATTGACCGCACAGGCACCGGCACACTGGCACGTGTAATCAAATCCAACACACACTAAAAAAATAACGGAATACCATTCTTTTTGATTGTAAACGTCGACGAGTCTCTGTAAACTTCTCCCTATGGATCTCGCTACCGAACTCGCTCAATTCAACCTGCACACCGCCACGCCAGAAGCGCTGGCCGCACAGGTATCTGTCTGGGCCGAACAGGCGAGGCAACTTCAACAACAAGCAGATCTGGTGGCCAAACAGCGCCACGAAATCCAATTCAAAGACACTAAAATCGCCGCCCTGACGCTGGAACTGGCGTACCACAAGCGGATTAAATTCAGCAGCACCTCCGAAGCCTTCACGGCACAGCAACGCGATTTGTTCGACGAAACACAAGAAACCGATCTCAGCGCCATGCAGGCCGAACTGGAGCAGCTCGCACCAGCACCCCGCGCAAAAGCGAAACCGAGCGGGCGCAAACCACTACCGGCAGAATTGCCACGCATAGAACACCGTCACGAACCCGAATCCTGCTCTTGTGGTGCCTGTGGTCAGGCATTAGTCAAGATCGGTGAAGACGTCACTGAGCAGCTCGATGTTGAACCAGCACGGTTCTTTGTACAACGTCATATTCGTTCTCAATATGCCTGCCGTCTTTGCGAAACCATTACCGCAGCACCGATCCCCGCTGCCATTATCGATGGCGGTTTGGCCACACCGGCCTTGCACGCCTGGGTAGTGATCCAAAAATATCTGGATCATTTGCCGTTGTACCGAATCGAGCAAATCAGTACGCGCCATGGCGTTGCCATTTCCAGATCAACCTTGGCAGAATGGATAGGTCGGATCGGTGTGGCGCTCCAACCCTTGGCAGAACGGCTGGCGGAACTGCTCAAACAGCGCAGCGTATTGCATGCCGATGAAACCCCGGTGCCGCAACTCGATCCCGGCAAAGGTAAAACCAAACGGGCCTATCTGTGGGCGTATCGCACCAACAATCTGGAGTCAGGCTCACCCATCGTGGTGATTGAGTTTCAACCGGGCCGTAGCGGCGCGCATGTGCAAACTTTCCTCGCTGATTGGCAGGGCCATCTGATGGTGGATGATTACGCAGGATATAAACACTTGTTCAAACAGGGCATCACCGAGCTGGCCTGTCTGGCGCATGCACGGCGCAAATTCTTTGATTTGCACGCCGCCAATCAACATCCGGTAGCAGCAGAAGCATTGCGGCGGATCGCCGAGCTATACCGGCTTGAAAGTGACGCGACAGGCTACTCCATTGAAGATCGACAGCGATGGCGAGCTGAACATGCCAAACCGCGCCTGGACGCGATGCACTTGTGGCTATTACAAATACGACAAACCAGCGCCGAAGGTGGTGCACTATCACGCGCCATCGATTACAGTTTAAAACGCTGGCCTGCGATCTTACGTTATGCCGACAGCGGGCATCTGCCCATCGATAATAATCCGATCGAGAATGCGATCGGGCCCATCGCCATTGGGAAAAAGAACTGGTTGTTTGCAGGCTCAGAACGCGCCGGGAAACGGGCAGCGGCCATTCAAACTTTGCTGGCCACAGCCAAAGCTAACGGAATTGAACCGTTCGCCTGGCTGAAAGACACCCTGGAAAAATTACCTGCCTGTCCAAACAGCCGACTGAACGATCTTCTCCCGCTACGCACTTAACAGTAAATCTGCCACTTGAACAGGTGGTGGCGTCGGACGCTTACGCAAAAAAAATCTCCAGAGCAGTTGGTGGGGTTTTTGGCCTTTAAATAAAGGCAAAAATTCTCCAACGCGAAGGGTGGGGTGTTGGAAGTGATGACGAATGATGGCGCAAAATAAAAACAGGCGCCTTAGGCACCTGTCTTTTTAATACTCAGAAGAAATTAAGCCAGCAAACGCTTTTCTAACTGTGCTTTGGTTGTTTTAAGTTCCGAAGGCAGGTGGTAATCTAGCTTTTCAAAGAGTTCGCTATGCAGAACCAGTTCGGCTTGCCAGGCGGCTTTGTCGATCGAGGTAATGGTGTCGAATTGCTGTTGGGTAAATTCCAGCCCATCCCAGTTTAAATCAGCAAACTTAGGAGTGGTGCCGAAAATATTTTCGGTGCCGGCAGCCTTGCCTTCGACCCGCTCTACCATCCATTTGAGTACGCGCATATTGTCACTGTAACCAGGCCAGACGAATTTGCCTTCGGCATCGGTACGAAACCAGTTGACGCAAAAGATTTTTGGCAATTCTGCTGGAGAGGCGGCAATTTTTTTACCGACATTTAACCAGTGCTGGAAATAGTCACTCATGTTGTAACCGATGAAGGGTAGCATGGCGAAAGGATCGCGACGAACAATGCCTTGTTGGCCAACTGCAGCGGCTGTAGTTTCCGAACCCATTGTTGCCGCCATGTAGACGCCTTCCACCCAGTTACGGGCTTCGGTGACCAGCGGGACTGTGGTGGAGCGGCGACCGCCAAAAATAAAGGCAGAAATCGGAACACCGGCAGGATCGTCCCAGGCGGAATCAATCACGGGATTTTGTGTTGCAGGTACGGTAAAGCGGGCATTCGGATGAGCTGCTTTGCGGCCGGTGTCACGGCCAATTTCTGGAGTCCAGTCCTGACCTTGCCAGTCAGTCAGATGGGCCGGTGCAGGTTTTGACAGGCCTTCCCACCAGACATCGCCATCGTCAGTCAGAGCCACGTTGGTGAAAATGGTGTTGGCACTGAGTGAAGCCATGCAGTTGTAGTTGGTCAGGGTATTGGTGCCAGGTGCGACACCAAAATAGCCCGCTTCAGGATTGATGGCATATAAACGACCATCAGCACCAGGTTTGATCCAGGCGATATCGTCACCAATGGTGGTGACTTTCCAGCCGTTTAACGAAGCTGGCGGAATTAACATGGCGAAGTTGGTTTTTCCGCAGGCAGAAGGGAAGGCTGCAGCAACATAGTGTTTTTTTCCTTCTGGGGATTCAACGCCCAGAATCAACATGTGTTCAGCCAGCCAGCCCTGGTCGCGTCCCATGTTGGATGCAATACGCAGAGCGAAACATTTTTTACCCAGCAAAGCATTGCCACCGTAACCTGAGCCAAAGGACCAGATTTCGCGTGTTTCAGGATAATGGACGATGTATTTGGTTTTGTTGCATGGCCAGGTGACATCCTTTTGACCGGCAGTCAGGGGAGCGCCGACACTGTGTACGCAGGGAACAAATTCACCATCGGTACCGAGCACATCAAACACCGCTTTACCCATACGGGTCATGACGCGCATATTGACGGCCACGTAGGGCGAGTCGGATAATTCGACGCCGATATGGGCAATCGGAGAGCCGATCGGGCCCATGGAAAACGGCACCACGTAGAGGGTGCGGCCTTGCATGCAGCCGTCGAACAGACCGGAGAGTTTGGTACGCATTTCGGCTGGTTCCATCCAGTTATTGGTTGGACCTGCGTCATTTTTACTGGCGGAACAGATAAAGGTGCAGTCTTCTACCCGGGCAACATCGGATGGATCGGAACAGGCTAAAAAGCTGTTCGGACGTTTATCCTGATTGAGTTTTTTCATGGTGCCGGAAGCGACCATTTGAGCACACAGGGAATCGTACTCTTCTTGTGAGCCATCACACCAGACAACTTTGGCTGGTTTGGTGAGTGCGGCGATGGAACTCACCCAGGCGATGAGTTTTTCATGTTTGACATACGCTGGTGCAGAGACCAGAGTTGCTGCGATAGTGCTGCTTGAGGCTTGAGTCACGGTGAATCTCCAATGCTTAATAAAAATTCGTTCCATGCATTGCGCGGCACAAAGACAAGATCGCTAAATATGTGTCGGCACTCCAGCCGTGATGGGAGCAGATTGAATTACCGTGTAATTGAATCGCGGGGAGGCACGAACAGCGAAATTTTTTCTCTGGACAGGTCAGGTATACTTAAACGATCGAGGAGGCAGGCACTCAGGATGTTTGATACCAAAACCAGTCAAAACTGGGGCAAAAATGGTTAAGTAAGGAAACATTCTACTCCTCGGCGCTGAATTCAGCCAATAATTTACGACATAAAATAGTCTTTTGATAAGCATATATGATGAAAATAGCGATTCTGGATGATGTGCAGGATGTGGTCAGAAATTTGCCCTGCTTTAGCTTGCTCGCAGAACATGACGTTAAGATATTTACTCATGGAGCGCGCGGACTGGGTCAGCTGGCTATCCGCTTGGCAGCATTTGAGGTGCTTGTGCTCAACCGGGCATATACCCCAATGCCACGGGCGTTGTTGCAAAAACTACCCAGATTACGGCTGATTGTGCAAACCGGCGAACTGAGTGAGCATATTGATTGGCAGGCTGCCGCTGAACAGGGGATTACAGTGCTGCACGGCGTGGACGAGCCGGTTGCACCGGCCGAACTCACTTGGACGCTGATCATGGCAGCCATGCGTAAGATCCCGCAATACAGCATGAATTTACGTGATGGATTATGGCAAACGGTGAGCAGTCAGAGTGGTTTGAATACGCTGGGTTCGAGCCTGCAGGGTAAAACACTGGGCGTCTGGGGATATGGAAAAATTGGACAAATGGTGGCTGGTTACGGACGTGCGTTTGGCATGCGGGTGGTGATCTGGGGTAGTGAACTCAGTCGATTGAGTGCGGTGGCGAACGGTTATCTGGCGGCAGAAAATCGGGAACATTTTTTCAGTCAGTCTGATGTGGTGAGTCTGCATGTGCGCTTGGTTGAGGCTACCCGTGGGATTGTGCTGCACAGTGATTTGGAATTGATGAAACCATGGGCACTGTTGGTCAATACCAGTCGGGCCGAATTGTTGCAGGAAGGTGCGTTAATGGCGGCGGCGTTGCGAGGCCAGCCGTTAGCGCTGGATGTGTTTGCCAGTGAACCGCTGGCAGTGGATTCGCCCTTGTTACGCATGACTAATGTACTGGCTACACCGCATATTGGTTATATGGAGCAGCAAAATGTTGAGAATGAATTTACGCTGGCGTTTGAAAAGGTGCTCAGTTATTGGCGCGCAAAGGCGCACTTGCCGTTGGGAGATTAAATACCCAGACGTAATTCGCTGATGCTGGCTTTGGCACGTTCGAGCATGGCGATGGCGGCAGGGCCTCGTACCAGTGTTACTGCTACAGCTAAAGCGTCGATGTAAGTTAAATGCGCCAGCCGCGAAGTCATCGGGGTGTAAATATCCGGGTCTTCTTCCACATCCACCGAAAGATGTACGTCGGCCAGATCGGCCAGGGGGCCACCGGAGGCGCACAGGACCAATACTTTGGCTCCGGCATTTTTGGCCAGCTGGACATTGCGTATCATGTCGCGGGTGCGGCCGGTGCGGGAAAAGGCCACGACCACACAATCTTTGTTGAGCAACGTGGCTGACTGTGCCTGTAAATGGGCGTCGCAAAAGACGGTGGTGGGAATGCCGAAGCGGAAAAACTTGAGTTGCGCGTCAATGGCGAGTGCGCCTGAATAACCCAGGCCATAACATTCGATTCGTTTAGCGCTGGCCAGCAATTGTACAGCGGCTTCAAAGGTGGTGGTATTGGCCGAGTTGCGGGCTTCCATCAGCGCCGCGATGGTGCGGTCGAATACTTTGGGCAAGACATCGCGGACCGGGTCGGCCTGATTGACGTCCAGATGCAAATATGGAATGCCTGTGGCCAGACTTTTGGCAAACGCCAGTTTAAAGGCTTTAAAACCGTCAAAGCCCATCGAGAGGGAAAAACGTACAACCGTAGGTTCGCTGACCTGACAGGCTTGCGCCAGAAGCCGGATGGGCATGGAGGCCACGTCGTGGGGCTTATGCAGCAGGAATTCAGCCACCTGACGTTCGGCGCGGCTTAATTGGGTGGTGGCGGTACGGATGCGACCGAGTAAGCCTTTTTCCGGATTGGCGATGTTAGTTATGGACACCAGAATATCTCCACGTCGCAAGTAGCTGCCGTCAGCAAGGCTCCGATCGGGCTGTATGGCGTGGCGTCTTCCAAAACCTGACGTTTTTCTGCACCGGTGATCACCAGCCAGAGACGTTGGGTGTTTAATAAACGCGCCATGGACAGCGACATGCGTGGCTGCTGTGTTTGCGGATGAAGTGCAGCAACACAGTGACGGGACGGATCGTTGATTAATAATTGCGGCGCATCGGGAAACAGCGAGGCAATATGTCCATCAGTACCCATGCCTAAAATCACGGCACTAAATGGTTGCGGCAAGTTTTCGCTCAAACGGGTGTTGATGGCGGCAACGGCAGACGCCGGATCGGGCTGCTGGTTTTTTAAGGAAATCAGTTGCGCTGAGGTGTGAGCAAAACACTGGCGGAACAAACCTTCATTGCTTTGTGAATCGTTGTCATCAACCCAGCGCTCATCGGTGGCAACGAGTTGTATTTGTCGTTGTCCAGCTGCGGCGGCATCAAACTGGCGGTAGATGGGTGCCGGGGTGGTGCCGCCGGCAAGGGCAAAACTGCAGACCGCGGTTGCCGGCGTGCTGGCGAGCAGAGTCAGCCAGCGCTGCACCAGTGCGTTGCTGAGCGTGGAAAAATCGGCGTAGTGATGAAACAGGGGCTGGCTCATGGTTAGTCTTCGACGAATTCTTCACCCCAGCTCGAGCCGTGCTGCGCCAGTAAATAGCTTGACGCGGCCGGTCCCCAGCTGCCGGAAATATAGGATTTTAAACCTTCTGTATCATTTTTCCAGCAGGTCATGATGGGATCAACCCAGTCCCAGGCCGCGCCCAATTCATCATCGCGAACAAACAGGGTTAAATCACCGTGCATGGCGTCGAGCAGTAAGCGTTCGTAAGCTTCAACCCGGCGTGAGTTGGATGCTTCGGCAAAATCCAGATTGAGCATCACATCTGATAAGCGGATGCCTTCGCCGGGCTCTTTGGCTTTGAGGAATAATTCCACGCTTTCTTCCGGCTGCAGGGAAATCACCAGACGGTTGGATCGCAGGTTGCGTTGGTTAGCACCAAAGATGGAATACGGAATCTGTTTGAAATTGATGGTGATTTCGGCACTGCGTGAAGCCATGCGCTTGCCGGTGCGCAGGTAAAACGGTACGCCAGCCCAGCGCCAGTTGTCGATTTCAGCACGGATGGCAACAAAGGTTTCGGTGCGTGAATGTTCGGGCACGCCAGGTTCGTTCTGGTAACTGATGACGGCTTTGCCATCGACGGCACCGGCACGGTATTGACCGCGCACGGTTTTTTTACTGACATCGTCGGTGGTAAATTTGTGCAGTGCGCGCAAGACTTTGACTTTTTCATCGCGGATCGAATCCGGGGCCGAATTGACGGGCGGCTCCATGGCCACGATGGAAAGTAATTGCAGCAGGTGATTTTGTACCATGTCGCGCAGCGCGCCGGTATGGTCGTAAAAATCACCGCGGGCTTCCACGCCAACCTGTTCGGAAATCGAAATCTGCACATCGTGTATCCAGGTGCGGTTCCACAGCGGCTCTAAAAATAAGTTGGCAAAGCGCAGTGCCAGCAGGTTTTGCACCATTTCTTTACCAAGGTAATGATCGATACGATAAATCTGTTTTTCCTGCAAGTAGGTGCGCAGGGCGGCATTGATGTCGCGCGCCGACTGGGCATCGCGCCCCAGAGGTTTTTCCAGCACTACGCGCGCCTGATTGCCAACGAGCTGATGGGCAGAGAGTTGCTGCACGATAGGGACAAACAGATCTGGGCCGGTGGCCAGATAAAACAGGGTTGAGGTGCTGTCGGGACTGGCGATCTTGTTTTTCAGATCATCAAAGTCACTGTCAATGCGCGCATCAATTTTGGAATAAAAGGTGCGTTCCAGAAAAGCCGCCAGTTTTTCCGGGGTGCTTAAGACATCGGTTTTGGAGTATTGGGCTACGCTGGCGGAGACCCGGGTGCGGAATTCTTCATCCGTGAGCACTTCGCGGGCGGCGCCGTAAAAATGGAAGCTGCTGTCGAGCCGGCCGTTTAAAAAGGCGCTGTACAGTGCCGGAATGATTTTGCGTTTGGCTAAATCGCCAGTGCCGCCAAACAAGACAAATGTCGTCATAGAGAACCCCAGAAAGGTTGTAAATTACCACTTATTGCAGCACATTAGCACAGAAAGCAGTCAAAATTGTAGTTTCATTACAGATTTAAGCAGAAAAAAAGGGAAATATTTTCAATAACTCAGTGAAAATGAAAGTTTATTACATATTTTTGTGCTACCGTTAACCTATTCTGACTTCGGGTAGCGAATTTATTATGACGACAACATCTCCTGTTGCACTCCATCCTGTTATCGAACAGGTTACCCGGCGTATTACTGAACGCAGTGCATCACTGCGCAGTGCATATCTGGCACGCATTGAGCAGTTCCGCGGTCGGCCAACGCGGCGAGGACAACTTTCCTGTGCCAATCTGGCACATGCCAATGCCGCTGCCGAGTCAAAAACCAAAATTTGGCTTAATGAAGCACAAAAACCGAATATCGGGATTGTGACCGCATATAACGACATGTTATCAGCGCATCAGCCATATGCCAGTTATCCTGATCAAATTAAACAGACGGCGTTGCGCTTTGGTGCCACCGCGCAGGTTGCTGGTGGTGTGCCGGCGATGTGTGACGGGGTGACGCAGGGTCGTCCGGGGATGGAGTTGTCATTGTTTTCCCGTGATGTGATTGCTCAGGCGACTGCAGTGTCACTGTCACATGATGCTTTTGATGCCACCTTATGTCTGGGTATCTGCGACAAAATTGTGCCGGGTATGTTGATCGGTGCGCTGGCGTTTGGTCACTTGCCGACGATTTTTATTCCGGCCGGTCCCATGGGTTCGGGGTTGTCGAATAAGGATAAAGCTGCCGTGCGTGAACGCTTTGCTCAGGGCAAAGCAACCCAGCAGGAATTGCTGGAAGCTGAAAGTGCCGCTTATCACAGCGCCGGTACCTGTACGTTTTATGGCACCGCCAACAGTAACCAGATGCTGCTCGAAGCGATGGGTCTGCATATGCCGGGCGCAGCGTTTGTGCATCCGAATTCCCCGTTGCGCCATGCTTTGACCGATGCGGCTGTGGAGCAGGTGATCAGTCTGACGGAGCAGGGAAATAATTATCGTCCTATCGGTCATGTGGTGAATGAAAAAACTATCGTCAATGCCATTATTGCTTTGCTCGCCACCGGAGGTTCAACTAATCACACGATACACTGGATTGCGGTGGCGCGTGCAGCCGGGATTGTGGTCGACTGGCAGGATTTTGATGCACTCTCGGGTGTGATTCCTTTGCTGACCCGGGTGTATCCGAATGGTACGGCCGATGTGAACCAGTTTGAAGATGCTGGTGGACCGGTGTTTGTGATCCGTGAATTGCTCGCTGCCGGACTTATGCATGCGGATGTGATGACGGTGGTGGGTGATTTGCATGCGCATACCCGTCAACCGGAATTGCAACAGGATAAAGTAGTCTGGACTGAATTGCCGCAGGTATCGAGTAATCCGGATGTGGTTCGCAATGCCAGCGAGCCGTTTGCTCCGACCGGTGGTTTGCGTTTGCTGCAGGGGAATCTGGGACGCGCGATTGTGAAAGCATCGGCCGTACCGGAGCATGCCTGGATAGTACGCGCACCGGCAAAAGTATTTGAATCTCAGGAGGCGCTGGTTAAGGCATTTAAGGCCGGTGAGTTGAACATGGATTTTGTCGCTGTGGTGATTTTCCAGGGACCGCAAGCTAATGGCATGCCTGAACTGCATCATTTTACGCCGGTACTGGGCTCTCTGATGACGGCCGGGTTTAAGGTGGCGCTGGTGACTGACGGACGTATGTCAGGTGCCTCGGGAAAAATTCCGGCGGCGTTGCACATCAGTCCGGAAGCCGCTCAGGGCGGTGCGCTGGCGCGGGTACAGGATGGCGATATGGTGGAACTCAATGTTCACACCGGCGAATTAAATGTGTTGGTGCCCGCCACTGAATTTGCTGCCCGGACAGCGCGCACCCTGCGTGCCGATGGCAAAGATAATACCGTTGATTTTGGCCGTGAATTATTCGTCAATCAACGCCGTTGCGTGACGACTCCAGAGCAGGGTGCTTCTACCCTGTTCAACGATTAACCCTTTTCGATCAGAAAGAATCAGCGATGACTAACCCAACAACACTGAAACAAATTGTGGCGCAATTGAGCCAGATCCGCGTGCTGCCGATTCTGGTGGCCGATGATGTGCAAAAGGCGATTCGTACCGTTGCCGCGCTGGCCGAAAACGGGTTGACCGCGGTGGAAATTACCCTGCGTACACCAAATGCACTCAAGGTGCTCGCCGAAGTGGTCAAAGCCTGTCCGGACGTGTGTGTTGGTGCGGGTACGATACTCACTGGGGAACAATTGCGGGCGGTTCAGGATACCGGCGCGGCCTTTGGCATCAGTCCCGGGATTACGCCGCTGTTAGCCCGACTGGCGGCCGATTCCGGCTTGCCGTATTTTCCCGGTGTTGGTGGTGCGAGTGATTTGATGCTGGCGCTGGAACACGGTTTTAATACGGTCAAATTATTTCCCTCGGATTTGGTTGGCAGCACTAAAATGGCTAAGGCGCTGGGTGGACCGTTTCCAGATGTGAAATTCTGTCTGACCGGTGGTGTGACGGTCGAGTCGACTCCGCAGTTGCTGCAGCAAAGTAATGTGTTGTGTGTGGGTGGTTCGTGGATGTGTCCGGCTGCGCTTATTGAGGCTGGCGACTGGGATGCGATTGGCAAATTGGCGGCAGCAGCTGCGGCGGCTGGAAAGTAATTTGATATTTTCGTTGTGAATTGCGTTTTTAGTCAATACACCAGTTGGTGTATTACGCTTGGTGGCTAATACACCAGTTGGTGTATTACGCTTGGCGGCTAATACACCAGTTGGTGTATTACGCTTGGCGACTAATACACCAGTTGGTGTATTACGCTTGGTGGCTAATACACCCTACGAAGCGAGATTTTCCCAAGAATTTTTTTGGAAATAAAAATTATTATGACGAATTTGGTTTCACATACACCAATCTGGTCTGTGCTGCAACAGCGCGCCGCTACGACATCGAGTATTAAAGATCTCTTTAAGGCTGACCCGCAACGGTTTGAGCATTTTTCTGCTTCGGCCTGCGGAATGCTGCTCGACTATTCCAAGCAGCGACTGGATGCGACGACCCTGTCAACTTTGCTGACGCTGGCACGGCAGCAAAAAGTGGAACAGCGGCGTGCTGCCATGTTTGCCGGAGAAGCGATCAATCACACGGAAAACCGTGCCGTGCTGCATACGGTGTTGCGTCTGCCCAGAGATGATGCTTTTCAGTATCAGGGCGAAAATATTGCCGCCAATGTGCATCAGGTGTTGCAGCAAATACGCACTTTCAGCGATGCCGTGCGCTCAGGCCGTTGGCTGGGGAATACCGGCAAGGCTATCCGTACCATTGTTAATATCGGCATAGGTGGGTCTGATCTGGGTCCGCAGATGGTTTGTATTGCGCTCGCACCCTGGGCGCAAAAAAATCTGCAACTGCATTTTGTCTCCAACGTCGATGGGCGTCATTTGACGGATGCGTTAGAAAATGCAGATCCGGAGACGACGCTGTTTGTGGTGGCATCGAAAACTTTCAGTACCATGGAAACACTGACCAACGCCAAAACGGCGCGCGCCTGGATGTTGCACGCTGGTTGTCCGGCAGCGCAGATTCGTCAGCATTTTGTGGCGCTCAGCACCAACGTGGAAGCGGCGACCGGATTTGGCATTGCGCCGGAAAATGTGTTTCCGTTCTGGAATTGGGCCGGTGGTCGTTATTCTGTCTGGAGTGCGATCGGTTTGTCGATTGCGCTGTATGTGGGTGCTGACCGGTTTGAAGAAATGCTGGCCGGTGCACACGCCATGGATGTGCATTTTCAGCAGGCACCACTAGAAAAAAATCTGCCGGTACTGATGGCGTTGCTGGGGGTATGGAATATTAATTTTCTCGGCCTGCAGGCATTATCGATTGCGCCGTATCATCAACGCCTCTCACGTCTGCCTGCGTATTTGCAGCAACTGGAAATGGAAAGCAATGGCAAGTCCGTCACGTGTGACGGATTGCGGGTGGATTATGCGACCGCACCGATTTTATTTGGTGAGGCCGGTACCAACGGACAGCATGCTTATTTTCAGTTATTGCATCAGGGAGCGAACATTGTTCCTACCGACTTTATTGCGGTGGCTGATGATGATGCCGGTTTGCCGGAACATAATCAGGCACTGCTGGCGAATTGTCTGGCGCAGTCAAAAGCGATGGCACATGGTAAGAATCTGGAGCAGGTGCGCGCCGAATTGCCGGAGGTAGCTGAATCGTTATTGCCGCACCGGGTATTTGAAGGAAATCGTCCCAGTTCGACACTGTTGCTCGATGTGCTCAGCCCGACATCGCTGGGCGCATTGATTGCGCTGTATGAGCACAAAGTGTTTGTCCAATCGGTGATCTGGGATATCAATGCCTTTGATCAGTGGGGCGTGGAGCTGGGTAAATCACTGGCGCAGCAATTGATCAGTCTGCAGCCGGAAGCGGTCAGGGAAGAGTATGACAGTTCAACCAAAGGTTTGCTCAGGGCGCTGAAAAAAGCGCAGTAATTTAAGAGCCTGTGAGAAGAGGGAGTCAGGGTATAACGACACTTGATTCCCGCCTGAAACTGCGGGAATGACGGGAGTTATGAAGCCGCGGGAATGATGGCACTTATGACGTCGCCGGAATAGGGGCCGCGGGATTTTCTGTGGTATTGAAAACGTAATGAGAAAATAAAGCACACCAGGCCTGTTTTTGTTCTGCAGGCAGGTGGTTAATAGTTTGCAGACTCTGCAGCAAACATTCAAACGGACTTAGACCGGCCGCTGCCGGTACTTCATGCCACCAGTAATTCACCAATACATTCAGTTTGTCGAACGATTCAACATGGTGCCACCACAGGGGCGGGATATACAGCATGTCACCAGCTTCCAGGTCAGCCACTTGTGCTACCTGCAAGGCCTGTTTGAAGCGCGGGAAGCGTGCTTCATCGGGGGCATGAAAATCCACCAAGCTGATCGGTGTCGGTGTGGGGGCAAAATCCAGCGGCCCTATATACAGATTACCCACCTGTTCTGGTGGGAACAAGGTAAACCGCCGCTGCCCGCTGACGACGCAGGCCAGATTGCTGGACTGGTCAAAATGTGCCGGAGTGATGATCGCGTTGCCGATCCAGATCCGCGGTGCTACCGTTGTATCGAGCAGAGACAGGGTGTTTTCAGCTAAAAATCCCGGCAGGCAGGCGCTGATGAGAGCACTTTGCAAGGCCACCGCCGGCGAAGTTGGAAAACAGGCATAACGCGATAGTTGTTCCAAGACGGTCGAGACCGTGATTTGGTTGCGGAAAAAATTAAATCCACTCATGTCGGCATTGTAAAAAACCCGTCCGCGTTGATCTGGCGGCGTCATGATGGCATCGACGGCCGTGCCGTTATCAAAATGCATCAAATAATTTACTAATGCCTGCGGCGTATTCCGGGCATGCCTGACTGCCGGCCAGTGATTGGCAAAGCCCTTCAGGATCGCGGGTTGATAGCGCGGAATAATTTCCTGTCGAAACAACGCGCTATCTACGTCATGCCATTGCCGCACTTTTTGCTGTGAATTTTTCATCATAACTCTTCGTCTGATAGTGCATCCGTTGCTGGAATACGGGAAAAATAACCTGCCTGATTCGTGCAGATGATAACAAAAAATGTTCTTTGGCAGTAAGTATCTGCTCGCTGTGGTGTTTAAGTCGAAAAAAACGCAAACAATACCAGTTGTAAATAAACAGCGGTAAAAAAGTAATAATAACTAATTAAATCAATAGATTAAATAAAATGCTAAAAATAACTGTGTAAGTCCATTAATAATACATGTAATACCACGTAGATACCGCTTGACAACCACTTTTCGAAAATCTACAGTTTGCTTCGGGGGCGTTTTATTAAATGTAGTTATTTGTGAAATGACGCGATCGTCAGTTGGCGCTGTGAAGATGGATAAAAATGGCAGCTGGCGATCGTGGTGCAGGGTTGAACCGGATGGCTCTGAAAAAGGTAGATTACATAGCAAACCAGAGTCTGAATTTTAAAAACAGGTCGAATATAAAAATGACCTACATGGGATGGAGATAAGATGAAAAGAAATTTGACGCCAATAGCATCTGCCGTAGCGATGTTAATGTTGAGCGCGGCAGCGCAGGCGCAGCAGGCAGATGCCGTTCCGGCAAAAGCAGCCTCGGATGTCGCCGTGGAACAAATTGTAGTGACTGGTATTCGTGGTTCGTTGCAGCAGTCACTGAATCAAAAACGCAATTCGGATTCTCACCTCGAAGTGGTGACCGCCGAAGATATCGGCAAAATGCCGGATAAAAACGTGGCGGATTCGCTGCAGCGTTTGCCAGGCGTGACGACCAGTTCTTCGGGCGGCAATGAAGGTGGTTTTGATGAAAATGATCGTATCAGTATGCGCGGTACCAATCCAAGTCTGACACAGACTTTGATCAATGGGCATAACGTGGCCTCCGGCGACTGGTTTGTACTGGGTCAGACCGGCACTGTTGGCCGCAGCGTCAGCTATACCTTGCTGCCGTCGGAACTGGTGAGTCGTGTAGAAGTACACAAGAGTTCGGAAGCCAGTCTGGTTGAGGGTGGCGTGGCTGGTTCGGTCGATATTATCACCCGCAAACCGCTCGACTTCAAACAGCAGTTAACCGTTGAAGGTTCGATCGGCGAAGTGTATGCCGATCTGCCAAAAAAATCTGATCCACAGTTCAGCGCGCTGATTAACTGGAAAAATGATGCTAACACCATGGGTGTGATGTTGCAGGCTTTCTCGGAAACTCGCCATTTACGTCGTGATGGTCAGGAAGAACTGGGTTATGAGCAAATTGCTGCCGGCAGTAAAATTGCTACTTCCAATCCAAACTTATCGGGTGCCTGGTATCCAACGGCAATTGGTTCGGCGCTGTTTGAACAAAAGCGTGAACGTAAAGGTGGTTTGATTGACGTACAGATCAAGCCAAGTAATGATTTGACGCTGGATTTATCCGGTTTTGATTCCAAAATGGATGCGGCCAACTACAACCGCAACTTCATGGTGTGGAATACTCACTTTATCAATCAAGGTGCAGGTCAGGCTCCTGACCCTGGATACACGGTCAAAACCACCAATGGCGTAAGTACACTGACTAACGCCACCTTTACTGGTGTGCCAGGTACACAGTATGGAATTTACGATCAGATTTCCCGTCCTGACGAAAGTGCAAGTTCCGATTTCCTGAGTCTGGATCTGGCATATCGCGTCAATGATAAATTGAAGGTCAAGGCAAAACTGGGTACGTCAACCGGTCATGGAAAAACCCCGACGCAGGACGTGGCTGAATGGGATATCGCCAAAGGCACGGGTGCCAGCTATGGTCTCAATGGTGTCGGTGGTGCCAATGCCTCTTTGGGCAGCAACAACAATGCCAGCCAGGCGGGTTCATCGCTGGACTGGATTTTTGGTGTGCAGAATGTTGACGTTGTGGATAAAGAAAAATGGGGTCAATTTGATGCTGAGTATGCACTCAATGAAGGTGTGTTTACCAACATTAAATTCGGTGTGCGTGAAGCGGATCACAACCGTTCTTCCTGGGGTGTGATTGCTCAGGGCGCCAATGGTGCAGCAGGTGCTTTTAATCCGGCCAATGTACCGGTCAGTGGCACAAGTTATCCAAGTAATTTTGGTGCTGGTCTGGGTGGCAGTTTCCCGACCAATATCTGGACCTTGACGGCAGCTCAGCTGTCGGCCTTTGACAGCGCCTATGCCAATCGTGCATCTACACGTGAATACTGGCCACAGGAATATGGTCTGAGCGAGAAGAGTCGTGCAGCCTATGTTCAGGCTGACATGGAAGGTGCGGGCTGGAGTGGTAACTTTGGTGTGCGCGTAGTACAGACTAAAGAAAGTGCCATCAACAACATTAACTCCGCTGCCGGTGTGCCAGGTGCAGTCACAACCTCGGCTTTTGGTCCGTATCTGCCGGTCGATACCGTCAATACTTACAACGATGTTCTGCCTAGTCTGAGTCTGCGTTTTGACGTCAACAAGGATGTGGTTGCCCGTGTATCGGCATCCGAAACCATGACGCGTCCGGATTATTCTTCGATTGCCGGCAGCGTCAGTCTGACTCCTCCTGCGGTTACGGGTGGCGTTGGTTCAGGCAGTGGTCCAAATCCAAATCTGGCTCCGATCAAGTCCAATAATCTGGATGGCACGCTGGAATGGTATTTTGCCCCGCGGTCACTGGCTTCAGTCAGTGCGTTTTACATGGATCTGACCAGCTATGTTGGTTTGAATCAAGTAACACAAAGCTATCTGACACCGAGTAACGCTTTCCCGAATGGTTCCATGGTTCCTTATACTCTGACGGTGCCAGTCAATACCACCGGTAAAGTTTCAGGTCTGGAACTGGCGTATGAAATGCCATTGATGAGCAACTTTGGGTTCTCGACCAATCTGACTCTGGCGGACGCGAAAGATACCAGCGGTGTGGGTACCAATGTATCTGGCGGACATTTGGTGGGTGCTTCGAAAGAAACCTTTAATCTGAGTGGTTACTTCGAAAACGATAACTTTAATGCCCGTTTGACTTACAACTATCGCTCTTCGTTCTTTAGTGGTCTGGATCGTTCAACGGCGTTCTATCAAGCCGCTGTTGGCAGTGTGGCCGCTTCATTTGGTTATAAGATCAATGAACATCTGGCGTTATCGCTGGATGCACAAAATCTGAATAATCCAAAACTGAAGTACTATGCTCTGAATGAAGATCAGCCGCGTTCTACGTATGAAAGTGGTCGTCAGTTTTACCTGACATTGCGTGGAAAAATGTAATTCAGCTTGTGGGAGCAGATCTGAGCATCGGTCTGTTCCATGCGGCTGGCAGTATAGTTAGTTAAGTTCGAAAATGACGGGGTAAAACGCTCCGTCATTTTTTTTGGCAAAGAAAATTACAATACCACTTAAATACCTATTGACAGCCACTTGGGAAGCGCATACAGTGCTTCTGACGGAAGTTACTATTTAATTTCTGCGCTCTCAATATAACAGAATTCAGCAATAAAAAATGAGCCTGGCATGACAACAACACTTACCTTTTTAATCGGCGTCGATGGTGGCGGTACCGGTACGCGGGTCACCATTGCGGATGCAAATGGTAGTGAACTCGCACGCGGCAGTGCCGGGCCATCGGGTTTGATTAATGGCACTGATTCCGCCTGGGCGGCGATTTTAACTGCCATCAGAGAGGCGTTTGGACTGGCAAAGCTGGATATGCCAGCGTTTGCCAGCATGGCGATCGGTCTGGGGTTGGCTGGGGTACATAATCGGCAGTGGGCGCAGCAATTTGCCGAAAAAAATCCCGGCTTTGCATTCTTGCAGCTCGAAACCGATGCGTATACCACCGTGCTGGGCGCGCATCAGGGGCGTCCCGGTGCAATTGTCGCTATTGGTACCGGCAGTGTGGGTGAAGCGATACGGGCCGATGGCAGTCATTGCGAAGTCGGCGGTTGGGGTTTTCCCTGTGGTGATGAAGCCGGCGGTGCCTGGATAGGTATGCGGGCAGTGAATCATGTGCAGCAGGTACTCGATGGTCGCATGCCGCCGAGTGAATTTTCTGCGGCAGTGCTGGAGCATTGTGGAGGTAACGTGGCGGCGCTGTTTGCCTGGCTGGCAAGCGCTACTCAGGGCAGCTATGCGCAGATTGCTCCGCTGGTGGTTAAGCACGCTGGTCAAGAAAATAATGCCGTGGCCGAGCAAATTATGATCGCTGCCGGGCAGGAAATTGTTAAAATTGCGCTGGCGTTAGATCAGACCAGTGAATTGCCGCTGGCGTTGTGTGGGGGATTGGCCAAACCACTGGAACACTATTTGCCGGCGAGCTTACGGAGCCGCCTGATAGCGCCACAGGGCGATTCGGTAACGGGTGCTCTGTTGCTGATTAAAAAAATTATACAAGGCAACCATGTCAAGTCCACTTAACGATTTTAAACCCGATAGTGAAAATGCTACGCCGCTGTATTTGCAGTTGGCCAATAAACTGGCTACCGCGATACATAGCGGCATCTGGCAGCCGGATGAAGCGTTGCCATCGGAGCGTACTTTATCGGAACAGTTGTCGATATCACGAGTGACGGCACGCAAGGCCATCGACATGTTGTGTGAGCGTGGACTGCTGACCAGAAAACAGGGTTCGGGAACGTTCATTACTCCCAAGCTGGAACAGCCGTTATCACGCCTGACCAATTTCAGTGAAGAATTGCGCCAGCACGGTTTTGTACCTGGATCACAATGGCTGTCACGTGAAACCGGTATCGCTGCACCGGAAGAAATTCTGTCGCTGGGATTATCGCCCAATACGGTGGTCTCGCGCCTGAAGCGGCTGCGTACTGCTGATAACGTCGTCATGGCGATTGAGAGTAGCACCATTCCGGCGCAATATTTACCCAATCCAAAACTGGTCACCGACAGTTTGTACAACTATCTCGATGCCAACGGTGCCGCGCCGACGCGCGCGCTGCAACATATACGTGCGGTGAATGCGACGGCAGAGCAGGCCAAACTGGCAGGTATCAAGCAGGGTGCGGCAATGCTGTTTATTACCCGCGTTGGCTACCACGCCAACGGTGCGGCGATCGAACTGACGCATTCATACTGTCGCAGTGATTATTATGACTTTGTGGCGGAGTTGTTTAGATGAATCAACCCCATTCGCTATCGCAGTTGCAGGGTAATATTCTTACGCCGCAGGGTTGGATTCATGGCGACATCGAGTTCGGTGAGCGTATCGTAGCCATTCATGGCCAATCCGCAGATCCACAACAGAATGCACAACACTATATTCTCCCTGGCTTTATCGACCTGCATGTACATGGTGCCGGTGGCAAGGACACCATGGAAGCCGGCGATGCCGCTCAGGTGATTGCCCGCATGCATGCGCAACATGGAACGACCTGTATGCTGGCGACGACGATGACAGCACCGATGGTTGATCTGGTGGCGGCTCTGCAGGGCATCCGGCAGGCTGTGGAACAGCGTCATCCAGGTATGGCGCGGGTACTGGGGGTGCATCTGGAAGGCCCTTACATTAATCCCGGAAAACTCGGTGCGCAGCCGGATTATGCGCAAAAAGCCAGCCTGGCAGATGTGCAACAACTGCATGCGATTGCACCGATTAAACTCATTACGGTGGCTCCGGAAATAGAAGGCCATCTGGAGCTGGTGCGGGAACTGACCCAGCAAGGTATGAAAGTTCAGCTTGGCCATACGCTCGGCACCTATGAAGACGGTGTCGCCGCCCTGAACAATGGCGCCGCTGGTTTCACCCATCTTTTCAATGCCATGACACGGTTGGATCATCGCGCACCCGGTATGGTGGGTGCTGCTTTAGCGCATGCCAATTATTCTGAAATTATTCCTGATTTGCTGCATGTGCATCCCGGTGCAATTAAAGCGGCCATGCGCGCCATTCCGCACCTGTATTGCGTCACTGATTCCACTGCGGCGTCAGGTATGCCGGAAGGCGAGTATATGCTGGGTAGGCAGCAGGTCTACAAATGTCAGGGCGGTGTGCGGCTGGCTGATGGTACGCTGGCTGGCAGTACGCTGACCATGGATCAGGCGTTACGCAATTTAGTCAGTATTGGCCTCGATCTGGCCGACGCATCAAAACGCGTGTCGACTTTTGCAGCAGACTATTTGGGAATCACAGAGCGTGGCCGTTTGCAGGCACAGGCGTATGCCGATCTGGTGGTGCTTGACCGCGAACTGAATTTAATAGCCGTGTATGTCGAAGGAGAAAAAATTGACCTCATTAATGCATAAAGAAGCGTGTTCCTCAGCGCAGTTTGTGGCCGACCAATTAACCGCTGAAGGTGCTCGCTTTGCTGAGCTGGGTGCCGAGTTGCGCGCCAAACAGCCAACCTCGGTATTGACGATTGCTCGTGGCAGCTCTGACCACGCCGCAGCTTATGCAGCCTATCTGATCATGTCGCGCCTGGGACGGATAGTGGCTTCCTTGCCGATGTCGCTGGTGACGCTGTTGAATGCGCCGTTGCAGGCCAAAGATGCGCTGGCCATTGCGATTTCTCAATCCGGCCAGAGTCCGGATGTGATTGAGCCGATACGGTATTTTCGTGAAGGCGGAGCAACCACTGTGGCACTGGTTAATGATGCGCAGTCACCGTTAGCCCTCAGTGCCGAATGGTGCATGCCACTGCATGCCGGCGCAGAATTAAGTGTGGCCGCCACCAAGAGTTTTATTACCAGCCTGGTGGCGGCAGCGCAGCTGGCCGGACACTGGCAGAATGATGCCGGATTTCTGGCTGCACTGACCGAATTGCCGGCTTCACTGGCAGCCGCTACCGAGGTTGACTGGGCCGAAGCGATTGATGTGCTCACGCCAGCCAATAATATTATGGTAGTTGGACGCGGCATCAGTTTTCCGGTGGCACTGGAAGCGGCACTCAAGTTTAAAGAAACCTCGGCCATTCAGGCCGAAGCATTCAGTGGTGCTGAAATCAAACATGGGCCGATGGCATTGATCGACGAAGGTTATCCGTTAATGATTTTTGCTACCCGCGGGCCCACTCAGGCTGGTTTGATTAAACTGGCTGAAGAAATGCGCGGACGCGGTGCGCGGGTATTGCTCGCCGCGCCAGCTGATATCAGAGAGCGTAATCTGACCATTCCGGTGGCAGCCACGCCGGATCTCGATCCTATCGTGGCGATTCAGGCGTTTTATGTCATGGCAGCCAAATTATCGCTGGCACGGGGATTGAATCCGGACAAGCCCAGACATTTAAGTAAAGTTACTAAAACCAATTGATTTGGCGGGTTTTCAACCCTTGTCGAAACACCCCGTCAGTGCTTCATTGTACCGGTCGGGTGATATGTGCAGGGTGAGTTTTACACCACGGTAAAACATTACACCTGCACCAGCAATTTACCGCGATGGTCACCTGACTGTACCATAGGGCGACGATGCGTTGCATTTCATCCATTCGATGCAGATAATCGCGCGCTAACATGCCTTGAATGGTGGCACGCCGATACAGCATGTGATGTAAAAATCTCGGCCCCATTCAGAACAGAATTGGCAAAAAAAAAGGCACTTCCCCGAAAGGAAGTGCCAAACTCATTACGAGCCACTTAAAACAAAACAGAAAACTAACTAGCTAACTAACTACAGAATCAGGCGTGATAGGCAGACTCGCCATGGCTGGTGATGTCGAGACCTTCACGTTCTTCATCTTCAGGTACGCGCAGACCAATCACGATATCCACCAGTTTGAAAGCGATGATGGAAACAACGGCTGACCAGATAATGGTGGTCAGTACCGCTTCACCCTGAATCATGACTTGTGCGCTGATGCTGTAAGGATCGGCGGACATTTTATTGGCCACATAATCCATGATTCCCTGACCGCCCAAAGCCGGTGAAGCAAACACACCGGTCAGCAAAGCACCCAAGATACCGCCTACGCCATGCACACCAAACACGTCCAGAGAATCATCGGCACCAATCAGGCGTTTCAGACCATTTACACCCCACAGACACACCAGGCCAGCCAGAAGACCAATCACCAGGGCACCCATCGGACCGACAAAACCGCAAGCTGGTGTAATTGCAACCAGACCGGCAACTGCACCGGAAGTGCCACCCAACATCGATGGTTTGCCTTTGCTCATCCATTCACCCATCACCCAGGATACCGAAGCAGCTGCAGTAGCCAACAAAGTATTCACAAACGCCAGAGCCGCAATATCACCCGCTTCCAAAGCAGAGCCAGCATTAAATCCAAACCAGCCGACCCATAACAGCGATGCACCGATCATTGTCATCGTCAGGGAGTGTGGTGCCATCGATTCTTTGCCGTAACCAACCCGGCGACCGATCATAATAGCGCCAACCAACCCGGCAACTGCAGCATTGATATGCACAACGGTACCGCCGGCAAAATCCAATGCACCTTTTTGCCATAACCAGCCGCCTTTGGCAGTTTCAAATGCCAGACTGGCCGCGTCTTTAATCCCATCCGGACCAGGCCAGAACCATACCATGTGGGCAATCGGCAGGTAAGAGAAGGTGAACCAGATCACGATGAACAGTAAAACAGCCGCAAACTTGGCGCGTTCAGCAAAGGCACCGATAATCAGTCCGCAGGTAATGGCTGCAAACGTACCCTGAAAGGCAACAAAGATAAACTCAGGAATGACAACACCCTTACTGAAGGTGGCAGCAGTCGAAAACGAGCCTTTGGCCGGATCAAAAATACCATTGAGGAACATGCGACTGTCAGGACCAGTCAGAACGCCGATGAAATCGGATCCCTGAGTGAAGGCCAGTGAATAACCGTAGATGCACCACAAGACGATGATCACCGCGAAAATCATGAATACCTGCATCAAAATTGACAGCATGTTTTTCGAACGGACCAGACCACCATAAAACAGCGCCAGACCAGGAATGGTCATCAAAATAACCAGCAGTGTGGCAACCATCATCCAGGCGGTGTCGCCCTTGTTGGGTACCGGAGCCGGTGCAGCAGCGGCGTCGGCCGGAGCCGCTGCTTCAGGAGTGGCAGCAGCAGTAGCAGCGACCGCGGCAACGGGAGCCGCCGGAGCAGATACGGTTGCAGGAGCAGCCACCGCTGTTGTGGCGGCAGGTGCTGCCACCGGGGTGGTTACCTTATCTTCGGCCAGAGCGTTTCCGAAGAAACAGCCGGCCGCGATCAGGGTGACCACAGAGTGAGTGAAGAGACTTTTCATAGTATTTTCCTTACAGGGCTTCATTGCCAGTTTCACCGGTACGAATCCGCACCACTTGTTGGAGGTCATAGACAAAAATTTTGCCATCACCGATTTTGCCGGTACGACCGGCTGTTTCGATGGCTTCAATCGCACGTTCAACGATATCGTCACCAACGGCAGCTTCAATTTTTGTTTTTGGTAAAAAATCGACCACGTATTCCGCGCCACGGTACAGTTCGGTGTGGCCTTTCTGACGGCCGAAGCCTTTGACTTCAGTCACGGTAATGCCTTGCACGCCGATGGCAGACAGAGCTTCGCGCACTTCGTCCAATTTAAAGGGTTTGATGATTGCTGTGATAAGTTTCATACCTGCCTCGAGTTAAAATGTTTTGGTGGCGGACAGTACCAGACTGGTTTTGCCAGTAAATTTTCCATCCGGTGTTACGTACAGCAATTTGGCGGCATTGGTACCTACGACAGAGGCATTGAATGACACCTCGAAAAAGTCATGCGAGAGACCAATTTTCCAGTCGGTGTAAGAATAGGCCGAACTGTTTGCTACGGATTGATGACCAAGGTGCAGACCCAGACCGAGTGTTTCGGTTAAGGGAATCGTCGCTGACAGATCCACATAGCCGCTGTTTTTACTGTTGGTGAAGCCAAATAAGTTGGTGACCGATTGTGAATATTTCAGCGATGCCACTTTGTAGCTCAGCTGACCATATATTTCCGTGGTATTGGCATCGACAAAGCCGCTGACCTGGCCTAATTTATTGCCCGGATAAACATAGCTCAACACGCCGACATCGTAAGACAGGTCTGTGGCGATATCGCCGCGTTTGCCGGCATACAAATCCATTTCCACATTATCGTTACCACCGGCATCAGTGATCCATTTGATCGATGACAGCCAGGTACCGGCATACAACCCGGTTGGATTGTTGGTGTAATCCGCACCGCCCTGAAGAGCTGGTTTCAAATTGGACTGGGAAATGCCGCGATAGCGGTAATCCGTGGTGGCGCCCAGATTAAACGACACTTCATTATCTGGTTTCGGGGCCGGAGCCGCTTCTTCCGCGATAGCACTGTGTGACAACACTGCAAACAATACGGCAGTGGCAAAACGTCCAATGTTGATAGTCATGCTGGCATTCTCCAAGTAGTGGTGCGTTAGTTGATAAGTTCATTTACTCTAAAGCAAATCCCGTGCCATTGACATAAAGGTGCGTGCGGTAAGTAATGCGCGGCGATCGCACCAGAATGCAGCAGTAATCACAAGCCGGCAAGAAAGCTGCACTATCTTTGTGCAAAAAACTGTGGGGGAAAAACCAGGCAAATGTTAACTGTTGTAAATTTTAAACAGATGGGCCGGGCATTGTTGATACATAACAATAATAAGGGTGAGAATAGATGAATTATTTTGTTCGTTTGGCAAACAAGCCAAATATGGGTTGAGTCTTGCGTTACTATTTGTTATTATTGCTTTTCGGAAACATTATTTCCGAATTCATTTACAGATTTAAGCTGAAAATTCGAGACAATGGGAAAACCTACTCAATTACGACGTGGATCGGTGCAGTGTTTCTCTCCTGATGGCATACATACCATGGCCTACAAGGATTGGGGGGACCCTGCAAATCCGAATGTACTGTTGTGTGTACATGGGCATGTGCGGATTTCCGATGATTTTGATGTGCTCGCCGAAGAACTCTCAAGCCAGTTCCGGGTGATTTGCCCGGATGTGGTCGGACGCGGTAAATCGAGTTATTTGCGTAACCCGCAGTATTATCAAATTTCACAATACGTGCGTGACATGGTCACCTTGCTGGCCCGGGTGAATGCAGAAAACGTGGCTTTTCTGGGTACCTCGATGGGCGGTCTGATCGGTATCGAGCTTGCCGCACTGCAGGACAGTCCGGTCCATAAACTCATCATCAACGATATCGGCCCACTGCTGGCTACCACCGCCATCAACCGGGTGCGACAGTATATTGGCCAGCCCAAGCGTTTCAGTACCTTGGAAGAAGGCATCGAGTTTGTCCGCACGACCACCGCCACGTTCGGCCAGCACACCGAAGCTGAGTGGCATAAACTCTGTACCGATGTGCTGCGGCAGGATAAGGATGGTGCCTGGATCTGGCATTACGATGTAAAACTGGTCATGATGATCATTTCGAGCTTTCAGGGTATTAATCCGGAACTCGCGCATGCCACACAGCTGCTGATGTGGGCCAGTTATGATGCGATTCACTGCCCCACACTACTGTTGCGAGGTACCTCATCCGATATGCTGCCAGCCTCTATGGCGCTGGACATGACCCGGCGCGGACCGAAAGCGCAACTAGTTGAATTTGCCAACGTCGGCCATGCACCAACGCTGGTGCACGCTGACCAGATCAATGTGGTGAAAGCCTTTTTAAACGGAGACTAGTGACTGATGGTAATGATTTGAATCCGGGTGGTCGTGGTGGATTTAATGACAGTCTTGTTATTCGTCACCGGTACCGCCCGGGTATTGTAATCAATGTCCTGCCGGGTTTGGGCAGTCAGTTTTTTGCCAAAATTATCTTTTAAAAATTCCCAGGTTTCCATTTGAACCATTTCGCAGCGGAAATCACTCACGGGTTTGTTCAACCGGTTTTTTTCGGCTTCGGCATTGCGTTCGGCATTCGACTGATAACGGTTGAACACCGCAGGCTGACGTACTTCACGCTGATGTAGCAGTATCGGATTGGCGCAATGTTCGCGAAATACGGCAAACAGCGGTGGATAAAGTACATTGCCACAATGAGCACGGCGTTCATCGAGTTCGGCGCACAGGTGCCCGAGCTGCTGTTGCTGGTCTATGCTAGAGAGTGAGGAATCGACAGATTTTTCCGCCACGGCAGTCGCACAGGGGGTATCGCTGTAACTGGTTTTCCCATCGGTACTGACGCATTTGTGAATCTCAGCCTGAGCGGGTGAGCACATGAATAGTACAGCGGCAGTGAGGGCAAACAATTTGGGCAGCATACAATTCCAACTCGGACAATGTGGAGGGGTTGATGAAACAGTGGCGGTAGTTTATTTGATATTGAAAATAAATTGGGTATTAAATCATTCTATTTCGACGTAAGATTGAGCCTGTGCAGGTCAATCTAACCCTATGGAGCAGTTGATGAACGAAATTTTTAACGATATTCAGTCCAAAATCAATCAGGCACTGGAGAGCTCACCAGCCAAAGACATTGAAAAAAATGTCAAAGCCATGATGAGTCAGGGGTTTGCCAAGCTTGATTTGGTCACGCGCGAAGAGTTTGATATTCAAGCACAAGTTTTAGCTAAAACCCGCGCCAAGCTAGAAGCCCTGGAGGCGCGTGTTGCTGCATTAGAAGCCAGCATTAAAGGCGAATAAGCGTAACGTCAAACACTCAGGAGCGTATCGTTGCAGAATTAGAACAATCCGAACTCCGACAAAATAACACCTGGTGGAACATGTTTAACCCACAACCAGCAATTCAACTCATCCCCATTCCTGGCCACTTGCCTTGTGTGGTGATCGATGATTTTCTGCTCGAACCCGAAGCGATGCGCGACTACGCCGCTGGCAATCGCGAGCGGTTTACGCTGGCGCCAGCGAATACTTTTCCTGGCTTGTAGTTGCCGATGTCGGAGGCGTTTTCGGCGAGTTTTAATGAATTTTTTATCCAGCACGTGCGCCGTCTACTAGGTGCGCGTCGCACGGAAAGTATCTACAGTCGCTTATCAATGGCAACGTTGCAACCTTCCGAATTAGGGCTATTCCAGCGCATTTGCCACACCGATCCAATTACCACCCATCCTAAGCAATGTTTTGCTGCTTCCGTGCTGTACTTATTTGATGAGGAGAATTTGGGCGGTACCAGTTTTTATAAACCTACGTTAGATAAAGATGAGCTGTATCGCTTGTTTTACTCACCCAAGTCACCTTGGTGCAGCATGTCGAACGAGGAATTCACCGCCGAGCTCGGTCTTGAACCTAGTTACCAAACCGGGTCCAACAAATATTTTGAATTGATCACGATGGTTCCACCTAAATGGAATCGGGTGATTTTCTATGATGCCTATGTGTTTCACTCAGCTTATATTACCAATCCGGCCCTGCTGAACGATGACCCAACTCGTGGGCGACTTACGCTCAATGGGTTTTTTACCTGCCGGCGCGCTGCCTAACTGACGGACTCTGATGTTAGTGTCCCTGTGAAATTGTGCGTATCGCTCGCGGTTTTGCTTTGCTCATAACTATCCGTTCAACAGCGGAATTTAATGCTGACTTGATGGTCAACTCTTACCTTCAAATACGGATCAGGTAAAAGGTGGCTTACAATGAAGCAGATTGTTCAAAACAAAAGCGTGGATAGAAATCAAGGATTGGCAAACGTTCCGACCATGAACCAAATGATGAAACGGGCGGCGTCGTGAGTTTGGCCGTATTAAAAAGCCGTGCCCTCTCGGGCATGGATGCTCCGGAAGTGACGGTGGAAGTGCATCTGGCCAATGGTTTGCCGGGTTTTGC
>CAIOYD010000060.1 GCA_903862415.1 uncultured Oxalobacteraceae bacterium
AAATGCGGTTTCTTGTATGTCGTTGGATTCCCTCGGACAGTATTTTGGTGGTGATAGGTGGATTTGAACCACCGACCCCAGCATTATGAGTGCTGTGCTCTAACCAACTGAGCTATATCACCAGGAAGCTGAGCATTATGACTTTTCGGGCTTTTGCTGTCAAGCCAAAACTGCCTCCCTGGGGGATTTTGCCTGGGATTTGGCGGTTTTTTTCCAAAAAATGTGGTGATTCTGGGTGTGTAACGACGCTGGGTTCCCGCCAAAGGCACGCGGGAATGACAAAATTTGAGGTCTAGCTCCCAAACTCATCCCCCAACTCCCTTCCGCGCTCGGAGGCGGCTTTCAGGGCGGTGACGATGGCGGCGGCGACTCCGGATTGCTCCATGCTGGTGATGGCGGCGTAGGTGGTGCCGCCTTTGCTGGTGACGCGCTCGCGCAGGGTGGTGATGTCTTCTTCGGATTCGGCGGCCAGTTGCGATGCGCCGACAAAGGTGGTCAGTGCCAGCTGACGACCCTGCTCTTGGGTTAAGCCCAGTTCGCGGGCGGCGGCCTGCATGGCTTCGATAAAATAAAACACATACGCCGGACCACTGCCGGAGACGGCGGTCAGCGGGTCGATCAGGGCTTCCTGCTCCAGCCAGACGGTGCTGCCCACTGCCTGCATGATGGTGTCGGCAATGGCGCGCTGCTGCTGTCCGACTTGCGGCATGGCGTACATGCCGGTGATGCCTTTGTTGATCAGCGCGGGCATGTTAGGCATGGTGCGCACGATGGCGGGATAGTTGTTGAGCCAGCGCGACAGGTCGACGGCGCGGATGCCGGCGGCGATCGAGATGATCAGCTGGTTCTTGAGCCAGGGTTGCAGCTGGGCGGCCACTTCACGCATTTGCTGCGGTTTTACCGCCAGCAGGATGACGTCGCTGTTGGCGACGTCGGCGTCGATGGCGTTGCTGGTGCGGATGCCAAACCGTTCGGCCAGCTGGTGCAGGCTGGCGGGGTTGACGTCGACGACGTGGATCTGGGTTGGCTGGCAGACTTTGCCGCACAGGCCGCCGATCAACGCAGCGGCCATGTTGCCGCCGCCGATAAAGCTGATGCTCACAGAATTGGTTTGCTTAGTTTGACTAGTTGGCATAATTTCTTTTCCCGAAAATGGCTGTGCCGATGCGCACAATGGTGCTGCCTTCCATGATGGCTGCCTGCAGGTCGGCCGACATGCCCATGGAGAGGGTGTCCAGGGTCTGGCTTTGCTCACCTGGTTGCTCACTTGGTTGCTTACTTAGTTGCTGATTCAGTTGCTGCTGCAATTGCTTAATCTGGTGAAACGGTGCGCGCTGCTGCTCCAGCGTGGCACCCTCGGGCAGGGGCGCGGGGATGACCATCAGGCCGCGCAGGGTGATGTTGGGCAGACTGACGATTTGCTGCGCCAGTTCAGCGGCCTGGTCTATGGGGATGCCGCTTTTGCTGGCTTCGCCGCTGATGTTAATTTGCAGGCACAGGTTGAGCTTGGGCAGGTGGGGCGGGCGCTGCTCTGACAGCCGCTGGGCGATTTTAAGTCGTTCCACGCCGTGTACCCAGTCAAAGTGTTCGGCAATCTGGCGGGTTTTATTGCTTTGCACCGGGCCGATAAAATGCCATTCCAACACCATTTGCGGTGCCAACGTGCGCGCGGCGGCGATTTTATCGAGCGCTTCCTGCAGGTAGTTCTCGCCAAAAGCGCGCTGTCCGGCGGCGGCAGCGTCGAGTACCGCGTGCACATCCATGGTTTTGGAGACCGCCAGCAGGGTAATTTCTGCCGTCTCGCGCCCTGCCAGCTGGGCTGCGTGCTGAATCTGTTGCCGTACAGCTTGCAAGTTACTCGTGATTGTGGACATAATCGGGATAATTTTCTTTTAATGCAACCGGTATGCCATTACCATGGAATACCGCTGCTTCTATTTACGCTGACTGTCAGGATTATAAATGGATATTTCCGAACTACTCGCCTTCTCAGTTAAGAATAACGCTTCCGATTTGCATCTCTCGGCTGGCTTACCACCCATGATACGGGTTCATGGCGACGTTCGGCGCATCAATTTACCTCCGCTGGAACATAAAGACGTACATGCACTGATTTACGACATTATGAATGACGGCCAGCGCAAAACCTTTGAAGAATTTCTGGAATGCGATTTTTCTTTCGAAATTCCGGGTCTGGCACGCTTCCGCGTGAATGCATTTAACCAGGATCGCGGCCCGGCGGCGGTGTTGCGGACGATTCCGTCCAAGGTGCTCACGCTCGAACAGTTGAATACCCCGAAAATTTTTGCTGATCTGTCGCTTAAGCCGCGCGGTCTGGTGTTGGTGACCGGGCCTACCGGTTCGGGTAAGTCCACCACGCTGGCGGCGATGGTGAATCATGTGAATGAAAATGAGTATGGCCATATCCTCACGGTGGAAGATCCGATTGAATTTGTCCACGATTCCAAAAAGTGCCTGATCAATCAACGCGAAGTCGGTCCACATACCATGTCGTTCAGTAATGCGCTGCGCTCGGCACTGCGTGAAGATCCGGACGTTATTCTGGTGGGTGAGTTGCGCGATCTGGAAACCATCCGGCTGGCACTGACCGCAGCCGAAACCGGCCATCTGGTGTTCGGCACGCTGCATACCTCGTCGGCCGCCAAAACCATCGATCGTATTGTCGACGTGTTCCCGGCGGAAGAAAAAGAAATGGTGCGGGCGATGTTGTCCGAATCCTTGCAGGCGGTGATTTCGCAAACGCTGCTCAAAACCAAGGATGGCTCGGGTCGGGTGGCAGCGCATGAAATCATGCTCGGTACGCCGGCGATCCGTAACCTGATTCGCGAAAGTAAAATCGCGCAAATGTATTCGGCGATTCAGACCGGCAGCAGTGTCGGCATGCAGACGCTGGATCAGTGTTTGTCCGAACTGGTTAAACGCAATCAGATTTCCCTTGGTGCGGCGCGCTTTGCGGCTAAAATCCCAGAAAACTTCCCAGGCTAACAGAAAGAGCACACGATGGAACGCGATCAAGCCACCAAATTCATGACCGATTTATTGCGTCTGATGCTCACTAAAAATGGCTCAGACTTGTTTATTACCGCCGATTTTCCGCCGGCCTTCAAGATTGATGGCAAGGTCACACCGGTATCGAATCAACCGCTGTCGGCCACGCACACGATCGAACTGGCGCGTGCGATCATGAACGATAAACAGGCAGCGATATTTGAACAAACCAAGGAATGTAATTTTGCGATTAACCCGGCCGGTCTTGGACGCTTCCGCGTCTCGGCGTTTGTACAACAGGGTCGCATCGGAATGGTGCTGCGTACCATTACGACCGCCATTCCCAAATTCTCCGATCTGGGTTTGCCAGAAATTTTAAATGAAATCGCCCTCACTAAACGCGGGCTGGTGATCATGGTCGGCGCGACCGGTTCCGGTAAATCGACTTCTCTGGCAGCCATGGTGGGGCATCGCAATCACAACAGTTACGGCCACATCATTACGGTGGAAGATCCGATAGAATATGTTCATCCGCATGGCAACTGCATCGTTACCCAGCGCGAGATTGGGATTGATACCGAAGACTGGGGTGCGGCATTAAAAAATTCGCTGCGTCAGGCACCGGATGTGATTCAGATTGGTGAGATCCGCGATCGCGAAACCATGGATCATGCGATTGCGTTTGCGGAAACCGGACATTTATGTCTGGCCACCCTGCATGCCAACAGCACCAATCAGGCGCTCGACCGGATCATCAACTTTTTCCCGGAAGAACGGCGTCAGCAGTTGCTCATGGATTTGTCCCTCAACCTGAAGGCGGTGATTTCTCAGCGCTTGATTCCGTTGCGCGGCACCAAAGGGCGCTGTGCGGCACTAGAGATTCTGATCAATACTCCGCTGATCGGCGATTTGATTTTTAAAGGCCATGTGCATGAAATCAAAGAAGTCATGAAAAAATCGCGCGAGCATGGTATGCAGACGTTCGATCAGTCGCTGTTTGAACTGTATGAAGCGCAAAAGATTTCGTATGAAGATGCGCTGCGCAATGCCGATTCGGTCAATGAATTACGCCTGTCGATTATGTTGCACGGTAAAGAAGCCAAAGAACGTGATCTGAACAGTGGCACTCAACATTTAGGCATCGTGTGAGTACAATTTATGATTTTAGTGCCAACAGTTTGTCCGGTGCGCCAGTTGCACTGAGCGATTATCGCGGCAAGGTGCTGCTGATCGTCAATACCGCCAGCAATTGTGGTTTTACGCCGCAGTACAAGGGACTCGAGCAGCTGTATCAGCAGTTCAAAGATCTCGGCGTGGTGGTGTTGGGGTTTCCGTGCAATCAGTTTGGTCATCAGGAACCGGGCTCAGCCGCCGAAATCGGTGACTTTTGTGAAAAGAACTTTGGGGTGACGTTTCCGCTGTTTACCAAAGTCGATGTCAATGGCGCACAGGCGCATCCGTTGTATACTTTCCTCAAACAGCAGGCACCTGGTTTGCTGGGCAGTGAAGCCATCAAATGGAATTTTACCAAATTCCTCGTCGGTAAAGATGGCAAGGTGGTGCATCGCTACGCGCCGCTGACGAGTCCGGAGGATTTGATTGCCGATGTCAGCAAACTGCTGGCAGCGTAATACGCTTTTCTTTCTTACCCTTTATTTTTAAATTATGAAAAAACTTGTTCAATTTTTAGCTGTCATCGTTTTATTCACCTGTAGCTGCGCATATGCGCAAACAACGCCGCCGAGCAAAGAATCGCTCGACAAATTGTTTGAACTCACCGAAGTGCGCGCCATGATTCCGCAAATGCAGTCGCAGCTCGATGGCATGATGAGCAACATGACGCAAGAAATGTTGAAGGGCAAAACCCTGACCGACGAGCAGAAAAAATCACTGGATGTGTTTCGCGACAAGATCATCAAAATCAGCAAGGAAGAAATCAGCTGGGATGCGATTGGGCCGCATGTTGCGCAAATTTACAGCGACACCTTATCGCAGCAAGATGTCGACGGCATGATCGCGTTTTATCAGTCTCCGGCCGGACAGTCGTTCATCAAAAAAATGCCGCAGATTATGACGCAAACCATGCAGGTGATGCAAAAAATTTCCATCCCGATGATGAAAAAAATCGAAGCCGCAGGTAATGAATTACAAACCGATTTGCAAAAATCGGTTGTGAACAAATAACGCGGCTAATTACACCAGCCGCTGCCAGATGGCGGTGGTCGCCACGGCTTGATTCATGGAATAGAAATGCAATCCCGGCGCACCGCCTTCGAGCAGTCGTTCACACAGCTGTGTCACCACATCGAGTCCAAAAGCTTTGATCGAAGCACCGTCATCGCCATAGCTGGCCAGCTTAAGTCGTATCCAGCGCGGGATTTCAGCACCGCACATTTCAGAGAACCGCATTAACTGGGTGTAATTGGTGATCGGCATAATGCCGGCCACAATCGGCACCTGGATGCCGGTTTTAGCAACCGCATCGACAAACTGAAAATACGCGTCCGCATTGTAAAAATACTGGGTGATGGCGGCATCGGCACCGGCATTGATTTTACGGGTAAAGTTAGTCAGGTCGTCTTGTGGCGAACGCGCCTGCGGATGCATTTCCGGATAGGCGGCGACTTCGATGCGGAACCAGTCACCGGTTTCTTTGCGAATAAATTCCACCAGTTCGCTGGCATAACGGAATTCGCCACCGGCACCATATCCGCTGGGCATATCGCCACGCAAGGCGACCAGCCGACGGATGCCGTGGGCCTGGTATTGCTGCAAAATCGCCCGGATCGAGGCTGCACTGCCACCTACGCACGACAGATGTGGCGCGGCTTCCAGACCTTCGGCGCGCATTTCCAGTACGGTATCAAGCGTGCCCTGCTGGGTGGTGCCACCGGCGCCAAAGGTGACGGAAAAATAGGTGGGATTGAGCGTGGCCAGTTGCGCACGCGTGATGCGCAGTTTTTCGATTCCCTCGGGCGTTTTTGGCGGGAAAAATTCAATACTGAAATTCGGTTGTGACATGGGTCTGATCTCGGCGGAGGGTGAAATTAATCTTTCAGAAGCAAGGTGGACAGGGTCCAGGAAATAACGCTGTAGAGCATCGCGGCAAACACGGCAGACCAGAATCCGCCCACATGAAAACCGTCTATCATGGTTGCCACCAGCCAGAACAGCAAGCCATTAATCACCAGCACAAACAAACCGAGACTCACTACCGTAACCGGCAAGGTCAGCAATAATAAAATCGGTCGCAACACGGTGTTGACAAAACCCAGCACGACGGCCACCAGCAAGGCGGTGGCAAAACTGTCGATGCTCACCGAATGCATTAAATACGGCAGGGCCAGCAAGGCCAGTCCATTAATGAGCCAGGTAGCTAACAAACGCATGATTTCTCCTTGTCAGATGCACGGCCAGACAGAAACTGCTGTCCGGCCGTGGCTTGATCATCAATAACGGTAATGATCGGTTTTGTAAGGACCTTCTTTGGGCACACCGATATAGGCGGCTTGTTGATCAGTCAACTCACTCAATTGTGCATTGAGTTTTTTCAATTGTAAACGGGCGACTTTTTCATCCAGATGCTTAGGCAGCGTATACACACCGACCGGATATTTGCCCGGGTTGGCAAATAATTCGATCTGCGCAATCGTCTGATTGGCAAAGGAGGAGCTCATCACATAAGAAGGATGACCGGTACCGCAACCCAGATTCACCAGACGACCTTTGGCGAGCAGGATAATACGCTTGCCGCTTGGGAAGATTACGTGATCAACTTGCGGCTTAATGTTGTCCCACTGGTATTTTTCCAGCGAGGCGACATCGATTTCATTATCGAAATGGCCGATATTGGAAACGATAGCCTGATCTTTCATGGCCAGCATGTGTTCATGGGTAATGACGTGGTAGTTACCGGTAGTGGTGACAAAAATATCGCCCTGGCTGGCAGCGTATTCCATCGTGACGACACGATATCCTTCCATGGCCGCCTGCAGTGCGCAGATCGGATCGATTTCAGTCACCCAGACTTGAGCCGACAGGGCACGCATGGCTTGAGCACAACCCTTACCGACGTCACCATAACCGACGATAACGGCCACTTTACCGGCAATCATCACGTCGGTGGCACGTTTGATGCCATCGACTAAGGATTCGCGGCAGCCATACAGGTTGTCGAATTTCGATTTGGTGACGGAATCGTTAACATTAATGGCCGGGAAAGCCAGTTTGCCTTCGCGGTGCATCTGGTACAGACGATGCACACCGGTGGTGGTTTCTTCGGTCACGCCTTTGATGGCGGCCAGACGTTTGGAATACCAGCTCGGGTCGATGGCCAGATGGGTTTTAATCGCATTGAAGAGGCAGATTTCTTCTTCCGAGGTCGGATGATGCAGCACGCTCTGGTCTTGTTCGGCACGCGAACCCAGATGCAGCAACAGCGTGGCGTCGCCACCATCGTCGAGAATCATGTTGGCAGGATGTTCTGGCCATTCAAAGATCCGGTGGGTGAAATCCCAGTATTCATCGAGGTTTTCTCCTTTGAAGGCAAACACTGGGTGACCGGCGTCGGCAATCGCGGCAGCGGCCTGATCTTGCGTCGAATAGATGTTGCAGGAAGCCCAGCGTACTTCGGCGCCGAGTGCAGTTAAGGTTTCGATCAGCACCGCGGTTTGAATCGTCATGTGCAGCGAACCGGCGATACGGGCACCACGCAATGGCTGGCTGGCGGCAAATTCTTCACGAATGGCCATCAAACCGGGCATTTCTGTTTCAGCAATATTGATTTCTTTACGGCCCCAATCAGCCAGAGTGATGTCTTTGATCAGGTAATCGTGGGATGCGTCTTTTGGTGTGGCGTTCATCACGCCCTCCTTTCAGTTGAAAAAAGTAACGTGAGCGCAGTTGCGGTAGTGATTTTCCAAGCCTGGCACAGAACGTTTGTATATAAACGCCCCGGGTCGCAACGCTCCTTGGGAAACGGCAGTATACATCAAAATCCGAATATTGCCAGTCGACTCTCAGTCACCAGGCAAGTAAGGCTGGATCTTGCGGCTCCTTCACCTATATTGAAGCAGTGCTGGTTTAATTTTAACGCATGCTTTTTTCAATAGTGATCAATGGGACAACTTCATGCCTGAGCAGACAGATAAAATAACCCGCTCCAACTTGCTGATTTTTTTGGCATTACTGATTTTGGGCCTGGCCGGCAACTACTATAAATTCCCGCTGTTTCCCAACATCGATCTGTTATCAGGCAGTATATTTACTTTTCTGGCACTGAAACTGCTGGGAATCCGATCCGGCCTCATTCTGGCGATCATCATTTCCAGTATGACATATTTTTTATGGCACCATCCTTACGCCATCGTGATTATGACCATGGAAGTGCTGGTCGCTCACTGGCTCATGCAGCGCTATCACATCAACCTGATTCTGGCTGACGCCTGCTACTGGATCTTTGTTGGCATGCCCTTGGTGTATGTGTTTTACCAATTGGTGATGCATGTCTCACCGGACAGCACCAGCATCACCATGATTAAACAGGCAGTCAATGGCATCACCAACGTCGTGATCGCCAAAATGGTATTTCACGCTCTGAGCATGCGCTTCAATTTAAGTAAATTTGTTTTCAAAGAAGTCATTCACAATTCGCTGGCATTTTTTGTGTTGATACCTTCTCTTTTCGTACTTGTTATCGGTGCCAACCAGGATTTGACAGCCACAGACAAGCAAATCCAGACCAGCATCCAAAGCGATACCAATCGTATCGGTTTTTGGGTTGATACCTGGATGAGCAATCGCAAAAACACCGTCGACAGACTGTTTATGACAGGCGCAGGTTATCAGACAGATTCCCCTCAGGCGTATTTCACCGCCACGGCAGCCGCAGATATGAATGTCTGCCAGGCGGAACTGGTGGATAAACTTGGCCACCGTCAGGCTTACTATGCCAGTACCGTGAATGAAGCCGACAAGTCGTGCTCCACAGCAGGACTCACTACCATCATTCATCGCCAACTCGGCGAGAGCCAATTGACTGTCGAATTCAATCTGACTCAACTACGTAATGGCATGGAAAATCAACTCCAGCTTACTAACAACAATTATCAACTAATCGATGAATCAGCTCATACCGTCTTAATCAACGACAATCCTGCCGGACATCAGTCCTTTACAGACACGGCCAAAGGCACCATGGTCGCCATCAATAGTCAGATTAGTCAATGGATACCTGCAGCGTCGGTCGGCAAGCCAGCCTTTGAAATCTGGAAAAACTCACTCTATCAGGTGGAGTATCCGATCCATCACCTGGTTCAGTGGAAACTGGTGATGCAAAAACTGGTTCAACCCAGCCAACAGGATTTATTTAACCGTTATGCCGCCAAGTTACGGATTATCTTTTTTGTGCTGCTGTTTTCTCTGCTCTGTGCCGAAGTGTTGAGCCGCCTGATTTCTGGCTCCATCAAACAGCTGCAGAATATGACCACCAATCTTCCACAGCAATTGCAGTCTGGCATTCACAACACCGATTGGCCGGTAAGTAAATTTTTGGAATTGACCCAGTTAATCGATACCTTCAAGCTGATGGCAGATTCCTTAACCAGTCAATTTCATCAGATCCAGGAAACTAACGCGACGCTGGAAAACCGTGTGCAGGAACGCACCAGAGCACTGACGGAAAGTGAACATCAATTAAGACTGGTACTCGATACCAGTCCGACTGCGGCAAGAATTACCGTGCGCGACATGAATCAAACCGCCTACTACAATGCCCAATATCTGGCCATGACAAATAATGACAGTGAGAGCATCAAAAACTTTGACTCTTCTATCTACTACGACCCTGAGGTACTGGCAGACATCACCCAAACTCTGGAAAAAGGCGACAACATCGTTGAAAAATTAGTCGAATTAAACAACGACACAGACCCCACCTTCGGCACCAAATGGATGCTGGCATCGTATTTCAATATGAGTTATCAAGGCCAACCTGCCACCATAGGCTGGTTCCATGAAATCACCGACCGTATTTTGCTTGAACGGATGAAGGGTGAATTTATCTCTACCGTCAGCCATGAATTACGTACACCGCTGACGTCCATCAGCGGT
>CAIOYD010000061.1 GCA_903862415.1 uncultured Oxalobacteraceae bacterium
ATGGGGCATTTGTTCCACATCGTCAACTGCTATTTTGCGACGCTGCTTTTTTTACCACCCCGCTTTTTACTATCTGCCCCTACCTTCTCTTCGGAGCAAATTAACCTGTCTTTCAACGGGACGCGAACTATAGCAAACTGTTCCACCCTTTGGCAAGGGGGTTTTGAAAATAGTTTTAAGTGAGCAAATTATCGAGGCGTCCCTGGTCGTGCATCTCACGTAACACCTTGATGGTTTCTATATCACCCTCGACATAGGCAGAAAAACGGTACTCATTATAGGTGGCGTTTTCCATATCTTCCGCCTCGGTGTGTCCACTGTCATAGGTGAAGCGGACAAGCAAACCCTGTGGCGTAGGTTCTTCTATTGTCATGCGCATGCTGGATTCGGGAATTTCACCTTGACGCGGCACCTGATAATGTACGAAGCTTAAAAAGCTGAACTGAACATGGTCATTGATTTTCAACTCCCCAAATTGCAGTGATCTGGTTAAACTGTCCAGATCACGGGAAGTAATGCTGCAGGCATCGAGGTAAGAAACGAAGAGCTTCGGGAATTCCGCCCTCAGCACCAACCCATTCCATAACTGCTCTCTTGTCATTTTGGGGACAAAAGGGTTTTGGTGATCATTTATCTGGATGAGATGTTCAAATTTCATGTTGCTGGCTTTATTAAGTATTCTTTAGTGTAGGACATTTTTGCGATCGCGTTACAATGATAGGTGATTGTCTTACACTATTTATAACAATTACTATTGTTGAAACAATTTATTATTTGTTTCATTGGCTCAGAGAGCACTAGTTAAAGCGGTTTTTTCTGTCTATTTTTTAGTGTAGGACATTTTCAACGACGCGTTAAAATACCCCGCTCTCGTCTTACACTATTTTACAAAGCTAATGTCCTCTAAACATGGTCTTAATGCGCCGCAGCGCGAAGCAGTGAATTATCTGGATGGGCCCTGTCTGGTGCTCGCCGGTGCCGGCTCGGGAAAAACGCGCGTTATTACCCAAAAGATTGCCAATCTGATTGAACTACACGGCTACGACGCCAAGCATATTGCCGCCCTCACGTTTACCAATAAAGCCGCCAGTGAAATGCAGGAACGGGTAGCCAAATTGCTGCAGCAACCCCGACAGGCAAAACATTGCATTATTTCAACCTTCCATTCGCTGGGGGTCAAGATTTTGCGTCAGGAAGCGTCCCATCTGGGGCTCAAAGACCGTTTTTCAATTATGGACAGCGATGACTGTTTTGCCATTGTGCAGGATCTGGCTGTCACCACGGACAAGCAGTTAATCCGCCGCATCCAGACCTCGATGTCGTTATGGAAAAATGCCCTGATTTTGCCCGATACCGCCATTGCCCAGGCGCAGGATGAGGATGAAGCACAGGCGGCACGGATTTATCGCAGTTATGTGGCGACGTTGTCGGCGTATCAGGCGGTCGATTTTGATGACTTGATCCGCCTGCCGGTAGAATTATTTCGCCACAATGAAGCTGTCCGGGATAAATGGCAGCGGCGGCTGCGTTATTTACTGGTCGATGAATATCAGGATACCAATACCTGTCAGTATGAACTGGTCAAGCTGCTGGTTACTGGCATTGGTAAAAAACCGCTATTTACCGCCGTGGGGGATGATGATCAGGCGATTTATGCCTGGCGCGGTGCCACCATCGAAAATCTGACCACACTGCAAAGTGATTTTCCGGATTTGAAAATCATCAAACTGGAACAAAATTACCGTTCGACCACGCGGATTTTGCAGGCCGCCAATGCGGTGATTTCCAATAATCCAAAATTATTTGAAAAATCGCTCTGGTCGGAACATGGTCTGGGTGACCCGATCAATGTAGTCACCATGATGGATGATGAACAGGAAGCCGAGCAGGTGGCAATTTTATTGTCTTCCCATCGGTTTGACCGCCAGGCGCAGTTTTCCGATTATGCGATTCTGTATCGCGGCAATCATCAGGCGCGCATTATTGAACTGGCCCTGCGCAAGGAACGCATTCCCTATACCATCTCCGGCGGTCAAAGTTATTTCGACAAGGCCGAGATCAAGGACATTATCAGTTATCTGCGACTTGTAGCTAATCAGGATGATGATCCGGCGTTTATCCGCGCCATCACCACACCCAAACGTGGCGTCGGTCAGGCGACTCTGGAAGTGCTGGGTGAGTTTGCCGGTCAGTGGCAGTGTTCCTTGTTTGAGGCCGCCTTCAAAGGTGGCCTGGAAGCCAAATTACCGGAACGGCAGTTGCGCCCGGTGCGTGAATTTTGTGCTTTTATCGGGCAACTTGAAAGTCGTGCGGCCAGAACGAATGCCGCTAACGACAGTGCGGCTCAGGTGCTCGATGACATGATGAAGGAAATCGATTACGAAGCCTATTTGTATGATGCTTTTGATGACCGTCAGGCACAAAACAAATGGCAAAACACGAGTGACTTTGTCAGCTGGCTGAAGGAAAAAGGTAATGGCGGCAAAGATGGCACCGATCCGGAAAAAAGTCTGCTGGATTTAACCCAGATGGTGGCGTTAATGACGATGCTCGATGGTCGTGATGAGGCACCGGATGCGGTACGCATGTCGACGCTGCACGCTTCCAAGGGTTTGGAATTTCCGCATGTCTTTTTGATCGGGGTGGAAGAAGGTATTTTGCCGCACAAAGGGGATCCGGATGCGCCGTTTGACACGCTCGGCGCACGCATAGAAGAAGAACGCCGCCTGATGTATGTAGGCATTACCCGCGCACAGCGCAGTCTGCACATTACCTGGTGCAAAAAACGGCGCCGCGCGCGTGAAAATCTGCATTGCGACATTTCCCGCTTCGTCAAGGAAATGAAACTTGATGAGGGTGATGCGGCACCAACGGAAGCTGAAATCATTACGCCGAAAAATCGCATGGCTAATTTAATGGCCTTGCTGAGTAAGGAGAAATGAAGTGCATGACGACGCTGGATTCCCGACTACCCCCTCGGGAATGACGGGGGGATTATTTAACCGCGTAAATGACAAATTTTATATTTTGAAATCAGGTTGACTGACTCCGCGTCCGATTCAAATAAATCAAACCCACAATAACGGAAAAAAAGACCGCTGTTGCACCGAACAGGGAGAAATGTATTCCGATTCGGCTGCCGATTAAGCCCACAAAAATGCCACTGAATAAGCGCAGGCCGGAAGACGCCATGCCGAATAAACCCAATACTTTTCCACGGATCGCGTCTGGCGCTTTCATCTGTACGATAGTTTGGTTCATGCTGCTAAATGACAGTTCACAAAATCCGGCGGCAAACAGACACCCCAGCGCCACGGGATAGTTGTGTGTCAACGCAAAGCATGCCAATGAAACAGCCCATGCCAGGGCAAAACTCATCGCAGCAAAGGGCGTCACGCGTGTGAAGCGCATGCCGGCTTCGAGTGTAATGCCTGCGAACAGAGCGCCGGCGGCGTCTGCTGCGAGCAGCATCGAATAAGCAAAGCCAGGTTCAATGTTACCCAGATCGGTGGCGAAACCAGGCATTTGCGCCTGATAACTGTTACCGACAAAAAACGACGCTGCGCCAGAGAGCAAAATCATGATGCCCAGGGTGGGAATGTAGCGCACAGTTCGTATGGTTTGCATGATATCCGCGAAGCCGTTAACCCGACGCGCGGCCGAGAGTTCCAAGCGTTTGGCGCGATGGTGCTGGGGAGCGTTAATCAGCCAGATCAGCAAGGGCAGATATAGTGCGGCGTTGAAGAAGATGCCTTTGGCAGGACCCAGCACGGACATAATCAAACTGCCAACCCCTGGCCCGACGAGTACGCCGAAATAGCGCGCGGTCGCATTCAGGCGTACCGCACTGGCCAATTTTTCGACCCCGACTATATCGTAGAGTAGTACCTGGGTTGACGTCATCCAAAACACCCCGGCAAATCCATGCAGTACCAATAGTGCCATTGCCCAGGGGATGGTCAGGGTATCGGTGACAAAGAAATATCCCCATCCGAGCGAAACCAGCATAAACAGGGCCGCACCGATTTGTATCAGACGGCGTGAGTCAAAGCGATCATTCAGTGCGCCCACACCGACGGAAAACATCAAAAATGGCAGCCAATGTGCGACCACGGCGAAGCCGCCCAGCGTGGGCGAATGAAACTTTTGAAAAGCAACCCAGTAGCTGATCACATGCTCGACATTATCCGCCATCATGGTTAGCACAAATGTGCTCACAAAGATGGGAAAGCTGGGAATTTTTAATGCTTCAAAAGCTTGGTGTTTGCTGATTTGTTTCATTTTTCAAGCCAGGGCTTTACGTGATTTTGAAGGGTTTTAATTTTTTGGGTATGCCGATATTTTTTAAGGTGACATAGTCTGGCAAGCCATCTGCGTAAGGCGGATAGTCTTCTCCCTGAATCAGCGGGATCAGATAGCGACGGCATTTTTCAGTAATGCCAAAACCATCTTTGCTGATGAACGATCGTGGCATGAATTTTTCGACGTTGGCCACATCTTTCAAATCAGCGACGCCGATTTTATATTTATAGGGCACATCGGAGATACGCTCTATGGTCGGCATGACGGCGTTGCGCCCTTTAAGCGCAAGTTCAACCGCCGCCTTACCTAGTTCATATGCCTGCTTCACATCGGTTTTTGAGGCAATGTGGCGGGCAGAACGTTGCAGATAGTCCGCCACCGCCCAGTGAAATTTGTAGCCCAGCGCCTCCTTGAGCATGTTGGCAACCACCGGAGCTGCGCCACCCAATTGTGCATGACCAAACGCATCGTGCGTACCCTGTTCGGCCAGATATTGACCGTTTTCGTAGTGGCAGCCTTCCGAGACAACGATGATGCAGTAGCCGCTTTTTTTGACTTTGGCTTCGACATGGGCGATAAACTTTTCTTGGTTGAAAACGATTTCCGGAAACAAAATTACCACCGGAATCGCGTGCGTCACCAGCAGTCCACCGGCCGCCGCGATCCACCCGGCATGACGCCCCATGACTTCGATGACAAATACTTTGGTCGAAGTCTTGCACATGGAGCGCACATCGAAGGAGGCTTCCAACGTTGAAACGGCGATGTATTTGGCGACCGAGCCAAAGCCGGGACAGCAGTCGGTGATGGGCAAATCATTGTCTACCGTTTTGGGTACGTGGATCGCCTGTATCGGATAGCCCAAAGTTTCGGCCAGTTGCGAAATTTTGAAGCAGGTGTCAGCTGAATCACCGCCGCCATTGTAGAAAAAATAACCGATGTTGTGGGCTTTAAAGACTTCGATTAAACGTTCGTATTCGCGTCGGTTGGTGTCGAGGCTTTTGAGTTTGTAGCGGCAGGAACCAAAGGCACCAGCAGGGGTGTGGCGCAATCCGGCAATCGCCTCTGCAGATTCTTTGCTGGTATCGATCAACTCTTCGATCAGGGCCCCGACAATCCCGTTACGTCCGGCATAAACTTTGCCAATTTTGTCTTTGTGCTTGCGTGCAGTTTCGATCACGGCACAGGCTGAAGCATTGATGACGGCGGTAACGCCACCGGATTGTGCGTAGAATGCATTTTTCTTGACCATGATGCGCTACCTTCCCTGAAAGAGTGATGAGATGCTGCCTGGTGCTAAGTTCTTCATGCGCTGCGATATGTTTTAAGTTAACACATTCTCACAAATTGAAGGTGGATTATCGCTTAAAATAGACAGTAACATCATTTTTGTCGCTTGTTTTTCCGATTCCCTGATGAAGAATTTTATTTTTCCCCTGCTACTGCTTTTTGCCAATCATAGTGATGCGCTTACGTTGGCAACGGAAGATTATCCGCCATTTAATTTCGTTGACAGTAAAACCGGCAAGATCACCGGCATGGCAACGGATAAAATCGTGGTGATGATGCAGCGTGCCAAAATTGATTATCAGATCGGAATTTATCCCTGGACGCGCGCGATTCAGATGGCGCAACAATCGCCCGATACCTGCGTTTTTTCGATGGTGAGAAATTCGGAGCGGGAAAGTGCCTATCGCTGGGTCGGCCCACTGGGGAAAAATAATTGGGTGATTTATGGCCGCAGCAGTAATCCGGTCACGCCTAAATCACTCGACGATATCCGCAACAATGTGATTGGCGTATATCGCAATTCGGCTATCGGCACCTATTTACAACAACAGAGGTTTAAACTGGACTGGGCTAACTATGACAGTGAAAATCCGCGCAAGTTGACTTTTGGTCGCTTTGATTACTGGGCGAGCGGCGAAGTTATGGGGCAATATCATATTGCGCTGAGCGACTTGCAGGGGCAGATTATTCCACTGTTCACCTTCAACAGCGCGCAAATGTATTTAGCCTGCAATGTGTTAGTGCCGCAAAAAACGATAGATTTACTCAATCAGACGTTAAAAGAGATGGATAGGGATGGCACCAGTGCTGCTATCAGTCGCAAATACAAAAATAACGATTAATTTCGCAGCAGGCTTACTAATTACTCCCGCTGTTTGCGTGGTGCGCGTGAGAATGCCAGATCAAAAGCCCAGTTAGGCAAGAGTCGCAATAATTTGGCCACCCAGCCCATTTGCCATGGAATGATGCGATAGGAATCTCCATTCCTGATTGCACCGATGGCACGGACGGCAAATTTTTCAACCGGCATTAAAAATGGCATCGCGTAGGTGTTGACCCGGGTCATGGGAGTATCGATATAACCGGGGCAGATAGTGACTACGCGTATACAGCTGGCGCGTAATTCCAGACGCAGCGATTCACAATAACTGATCACAGCCGCTTTGGAGGCACTGTAGGCTTCAGCGCCGGGTAAGCCGCGTATTCCGGCCACGCTGCCGATGCCGACCAGACGACAGGGTTGTCCGGAAGCGCGCATGCTGGCAATAAAAGGCGCAAAAGTGACCGCGGTAGCGGTCAGGTTGGTGGCAATGACTTGTTCAAAGACTGCCAGGTCTTCGCTGTGTTCGGTCAGAGTGCCGCGGGAAATACCGGCATTGGCAATCACGATCTGCACGCCACCGGTGCGACTGATAAAGTCCTGCGCGGCCCGGGTTAAGGCAGCATGATCGGTGACGTCGAGCGCATAGACCTGATGTTTTTCCGCATCGGGAAGACTGTTGCGCAATTCGTCCAGTACCTCGGCGCGGCGCGCCACCAAACCCAGAGTAGCACCCTGACGCGCATAGTGACGTGCCAGTTCGGCGCCAATGCCGCTGGATGCTCCGGTGATAAAAACTGCCTGCATGTTTATTCCTGCATAAAAAAATCCGCCCCGGAGGACGGATTGTTTGCCCGATGAGGGAGTTATTTTTTCATTCCGTGTTCTTTTTGCGCTTTCAGCACCAATGCGTCGAGTACCGGCAGCATGTTTTTGCTGCTCTCCAGTTCTGTCGTGCCTGGCATGGCGGACTGCAACTGACTTGGCGCGGTCATGTAATGACCATCGACAAACAGGGCTGGTACGAATTCAATGTTGTAAGCGGCCTGCAGTGCCTTGGCGCGACGCATTTTGGATTCAATTCCGAAGGATTTGGAAATTTCCAGGTATTTCATTTTGTCGATGCCGTTTTTACTGACAAAGGCCAGCATGTCTGAATCGGTGCGCAAAAACTGCCGTTCAACATGAATAGCAGTAAATATTTTGCTGTGCAGTTCTTCTGCTTTGCCCATGGCTTCAAGGGTGTAATACATGCGCTGCAGCGGTTGCTGGCCGTTGCCAAAGTCGATGTGTACGCGTTTGAATGCAATGTTATTGCCCTGTTTTTTGACCCATTCTGTGAGCAAAGGATCGAGGACGTTGCAATGCGGGCAGCTATAAAAAAAGAATTCAGTGACTTCGATTTTACCGGCGGCATCGGTAGGTTGCGGCTGTGGCAGCACCAGATATTCTTTACCGACTTCTGGTGCCGTCAGGCTGGCCAGGGCTGAAAAAGACAGGCAGGTTAACGCCAGTGCGGCCAGGGTGTGTTTGATTAAACGCATTTTAGTACCTTTATTTAGGAGTTTTTATCACAGCTACATCAATACCATTTTCAGTCAGTTTGCTACGCATACGATTCATGTTGTCCATGCGGTCAAAGGGGCCGACACGCACACGGAACAGGTTGTCACCATCAGCGGTTTTCGGACTGACATGTGATTCAACACCGACCAGGGCTAGTCGGGCACGGGCACCTTCGGCATCAGTTTCTTCGCGATAGGCACCAACCTGCAGATAATAAGCGAATTTATCATCGACTTCGGTTTTGGCGGCTTCCGGTGCTTTGGCTGCTGGCTTGTTCTCGGCTGCGGGTGTCGGCGTGTTGACTGCGGCAGGTGTGCTGACCGCAGCAGCCGGTTTTGCTGGTTCGGCAGCTTTCTGCGCCATGAGTTCTTTGACCGACGCACCGTACAGGGGCTTGTTGGGGTCAGTGAGTTGTATGGTGGGTGCGTCACCATTTTTGGTCAGGCCGAGTTTATTGGTGAAGGGGGTCGAGGTTTTGGTAATCATCATGGCCACGACCACGGCAATAGCCAAACCGAGCACGAGGCCGATAATAAAGCCTAATAACGTTCCACCGTTCTGTTTCATTGGTTTCATAAAAATCCTGGGTTCAATTGGAAATTACATTTTTACCGGTGCGGTCACACCAATGAGATGCAACCCATTTTGCAATACCTGTCTGGTCGCCAGCAGCAAAGCGACACGTGCCTGTTTGAGTGCGTCATCTTCCACCAATACCCGTTCAGCATTGTAATAGCTGTGCATTTCACCGGCCAGTTCGCGCAGATAAAAAGCTACCTGATGGGGGCCGAGTTCGTCGAGCGCGCGCTCCAGACTTTCCGGGTATTCGGCCAGTTTGGCGAGCAAACTGGCTTCGCGTGGCGCCGTCAGGGGTGTCAGATCGAGTGTGGCGATCCGGGCAGCAACTTGTGCCACCAGATCAGCACCGACTTTTTCCAGCACCGAGCAAATACGTGCATGGGCATATTGTACGTAATAGACCGGGTTTTCGTCAGAACGTGCCAGAGCGACATCGACATCAAACACAAATTCGGTATCGGCCTTGCGGGAAATAAGAAAAAAACGCACGGCATCACGACCAGTTTCCAGATCGCCATTGCCCGACCATTCGATCAAATCACGCAGGGTGACATAGGAGCCAGCGCGTTTGGAGAGTTTGACTTCGGCGCCATCTTTCATCACCGTGACCATTTTGTGCAGGATGTAATCCGGGTATCCCTGTGGAATACCTTTATTGACAGCCTGCAGGCCGGCACGTACCCGGGCGACGGTACCGTGGTGATCGCTGCCCTGAATGTTGACGGCTTGTTGATAGCCGCGCTGCCATTTAGTGATGTGATAGGCGACATCTGGAACAAAGTAGGTAAAGCTGCCATCGGATTTTTTCATGACCCGGTCTTTGTCGTCACCATAGTCGGTGCTGCGCAACCACAGCGCGCCATCCTGTTCGTAGCATTTGCCGGAATCCTGCAGTGCGGCGACGGTTTCGGCTACTTTGCCATCGGTGTACAGGGAAGTTTCCAGGAAGTAGTGATCAAACTTGACGCCAAAGGCCTGCAGATCAATATCTTGTTCACGACGCAGATAGCATACGCTGAAGTGGCGGATGGAATCGAGATCATCCGGATTGCCACTGGCTGTGACCGACACCGGAGCAGCATCGCCATCGGTGGAGGCAATGGTTTTTTTAGCCAGAAAATCATTGGCAATGTCGGCGATGTATTCACCGTTGTAGGCCGATTCCGGCCAGCCTGGCTGTCCGGGTTGCAACCCGCGCACACGGGCCTGTACTGACAGCGCAAGGTTGGCAATTTGTACACCGGCGTCGTTATAATAAAATTCGCGCGTGACGGCAAAACCCTGACTGGTCATGAGGGAAGAAATGGCGTCACCCAGTGCAGCCTGGCGGCCATGACCTACATGCAAAGGGCCGGTGGGATTGGCTGAAACAAATTCCACCACCACCTTAGCCTGCGCGCCACGGGTGCTGTTGCCGTACTCCTGACCCTGCTCCAGAATCTGGGTGATGACGGCCTGTTTGGCAGCGTCACGGATGCGGATATTGATAAAACCGGGACCGGCGATTTCGGCACCGAGCAAAATATCGTCCGGCTTGGAGGTCAGGCTGGCAACGATGGCCTGAGCCAGTTCACGCGGGTTTTTTTTGAGTGGCTTGGCAATTTGCATGGCAATATTGCACGCGATATCGCCATGGGCTGCATCGCGCGGACGCTCCAGCGTGACTGTTGGCGTCAGCCCACTGTCAAGCAGCAGGGGCGCAATTGCCGTTTGGATAAGATCGAGCAGATGTTGTTTTTGTTGAGCAAGCATAGTCAGTCCAATACAAAAGTAACCAGCATTATACTGTGTAGAACGGTATTTGATCGCTCTGACGTGTAGAATAGGGGATTTTTTACTGGCTTAATTATGTGGTTCAAGAACCTGCAAATCTATCGCTTACCCGCACCATGGAAATTCGACCTGGAGCAACTCAACGCCCAGCTCTCTACTCAGGCATTTCAGCCTTGCAGTAACTCTGAGATGCAAAGTCAGGGCTGGATTGCACCGCGTGAAAACGGCGCTCTGGCACATATTGTCAATCGGCAGATATTGCTGCAATTGTCGACCGAGCGTAAGTTATTGCCCAACAGCGTCATTAATCAAGTCACCAAAGCACGCGCGCTCGAAGTCGAAGAGCAACAGGGTTTTAAGCCCGGCCGCAAGCTGCTCAAGGAAATCAAGGAACAGGTCAGCGAAGAATTGTTGCCGCGCGCCTTCAGCATTCAGCGTTCCACCGCGGTGTGGATCGATCCGGTGCATGGCTGGTTAGTCATTGACGCCTCCAGCCCTAGTCGCTGCGATGAAGTCCTGAAGTTGCTGCTCAAGTGTGTCGACAAGCTGCCGCTGGAACTGTTGCGGGTGAATTTATCACCGTTATCGGCCATGACTGACTGGCTCGCCGGCAATGAAGCACCGGCCGGCTTTACCATTGATCAGGATACCGAGCTGCGTTCGAATGCGGAATCCAAGGCCACGGTACGTTATGTGCGCCATACGCTGGACCCGAAAGAAATTGCCAGTCATATTGCCAGCGGCAAGCAATGTACCAAACTGGCACTGACCTGGGCTGACAAGGTTTCGTTTGTATTGACCGAAACGTTGGCGATCAAACGGGTACAGGCACTGGAAGTTTTATCGGAAAAAACCGAAGCGCATCATGAAGATGAAAAGCTTGATGGCGACTTTGCGCTGATGTGCGGTGAATTGCATCTGATGTTGACCGAACTGGTGTTGGCACTGGGTGGCGAAACCAAGCCGGAGTAAATAAGAAGTATTGATGTGATTATGCCCGCAGATTGCGGGCATTTTTTATGGCGTGACGATTGCTTCAGATTTTTACAGGGCCTGCCTGCGCCACCGGCAAAGTGATGTAAAAACACGCGCCTTGGCCTAAGATGGAAGTAAATCCGATTTTACCTCCCATTTGCTCGATCAATTCACGCGAAACAGCCAAACCTAATCCAGTTCCACCTTTTAAGCGTACATCGGATGAGTCTGCCTGTGAAAATTTTTGAAACAGGCGCTGATGAAATTCAGCGGGAATTCCTGGCCCCTGATCTGTAATGGTAATTTTTATTTCTTCGTTGTTTTGGCCTGAAAATACGCAATCAATCAAGACCTGGCCATCGTCTGGCGAGTATTTAATCGCATTGGAAAGCAGATGGGAAAGTACCTGCAAAAGTCGCCTCACATCACAAGACACGTTGGCGTACTCAAACTCAGGTTTTCCCGAAAAAATCAGTGTTATCAGCCGTTCATGTTGATTTTTGGTATTATCTTCAATAGAGCGCTTTAATATTGGCGCCAATAGATGATGTTGCAATTCAAAGACCAGCTTCCCAGCCGCCAGTTTATCCATATCCAGCAAATCATTCACCAGATTGGTCAATCGTAAGCTGTTTCGATAAGCAAGTTCGACCAACTGATGTGCCTTAACTGGAATTTCCCCAAATACCTTATTGGCGATTAATGCCAGAGAGGCGCTGATCGAGGTCAGCGGTGTGCGTAATTCATGGCTGACCGTTGAAATAAATTCGGTTTTTAATTTTTCTAACAGAATACGCTCGGTAATTTCATGAAACCAACCTATCGTTGCAGGCTGATCTTCGTATGTGATGTTGAAATACGAGGCCAGCACCCATTTGATCCCGAATTCCGGATCACCGCTATTTTTGAGCTCGACCAATTTATCTGTAATGTTCTCGCCATTACTCAGCGACTCCATAATTTCACCATAAGTTTTGGGGTCGTAATAGGCGGATGGATCAAAATGATGAATGGTTTGATCATCCGTATTTGTGATGGCCAAATAGCTGGAATTGTAATAACTGAATTTCATGCTTCCACGCTTTGTGATGCGGACAGCTGTCGGGCAGGTATCTAAAATAAAATTTAATCGTCGCTCACTTTCTAACAACGCGCTAACCGCATTCTTACGTTCCGTAATATTGCGAATAATCGCCTGGACAATAATTTTTTCATCAATGATGAAACGCGACAAGACAATGTCAGCATAAAAGTGACTGCCATCAGAACGTTGAAGCAGCCATTCGAATTTATTAGAACCATAATTGATGGCAAGCTGGATCATTTCACGTGACTTTTCGTCTGACCTGCTTCCGTCTGGCTGGAATTCCGGTGAAATCGCTGATTGTGGCAAATGAATCAGTTCAAATATGCTGGTATACCCAAACAAAGCGACTGCGGCCAGATTGCCACTGATAATGCCCTCTTTTTGTGTCAGCAGCAGGTGGGCAACACTGGAGGTTTCATACACCACTCTGAATAACGCATCCTGATTTTTTGCTTTTTGCAACTGCAACTTACGATCGCTGATGTCGATCAACATAGCAAGAAACCCAGTGAGGTTCTGATGTTGATCTATATGGGGTGTAATAGAAAGCAGAACAGGAATGATGGTGCCATTTTCACGAATGATTTCCCATTCGAACTCATCAGCCATCCGGGACTGACGTGCTTTGGCAACGAATACATCAAATCCAACTGCTATTTTTTCACCAAGTTCTTCCGATAATTGCAGGGCGCGTTCTTCAAGGGCGTCATTAAATGTTATTAGCCGATCGATGTTCTTTCCAAGAAGTTCTTTGGACAGAATGCCAAACATGCGCTCGGCACGTTTATTGAAAACTTGGATGACGCCGTTGGTATCACAGGAAATAATCGCAAAATTGGTATGATCCAGAATATCCTTGCGAATTTCGATCAGGTTATTTTGTTCGAGTTGCAGACGGGTTGAGATATCAACGATGGAACATATAACTTTAGTGCCGCTCTCGGTTTGAATCGGATTTAACAGGACTTCGATTTGAATTTCAGTTTTATCTTTTCGGTAGCCAAAAAGCCTTTTGCCGCTTGCCATTGTTCTTACATTCGGTCTCAGGAAAAAATTGCGCATCAGACCTGCATGCCCGCTGCGGTAAGTATCCGGGATTAAGACCTCAATTGATTGCCCGATGAGTTCATTACGCTCAAACTGAAAGGTGCGTTCCGCATTGGAATTACTCAATTCGATCAAACCATTTTCATCAACTAACAACATGGGGCCAGGCATCAATTCAAAAAGATGTTGAAATGATAGCTGTTGTAATTCTTCATTGTTGAACTGTGTCATTGAAATGATCTTATACGTTGGCACCAAACCAGAACTGCATCCTTTAATCAAACTAGATGATAATTTATTTAATGCAAGCGACTTTTTCCTGCGGCAAACCATTCCTGCCAGATTGAGGCAGTATGAGACAATACAAAAAGTTTAAATGAGCAACTTTCCAACCTGGGACCAGTCTGGTCAGAATTCGAGCAAGATGATGCACAACTTAATGACGCTGCTGAAAAAACTGTATCTTCCATCGGACTCGTTATCGGTAGAGGCGTTGACGCAACACTTGCCGGGGCAGAAAACCTTGGCGCTGAGCATGCTGAATACTCAGGGATTGACCCGCGCTATGGTGATTATCTTCAACAAGGTTGGCAACCACGATGAAGACAGGCATTGGACCCGGCTGTGTTCGGTCGCTAACACTTTGCAGTCGGAGTTTGGGTTTCCCGCACCTGCGGTAAGTATTTCCGGCGACCACGGTTACGGACTGTGGCTGTCGCTGGAGTCACCCGTTGCTGCAGAAGATGCGCAGAAATTTGTGCAGCTGCTGCATGCGGCGTACTTTCCGGATATGGAACTTGCCGCAGACTCCGTTCGGATTCCGGTCGAGTTGCCGCCCTGTCTGCATGCCGCCACCGGCATGTGGGCCGCGTTTATCGACCCCGGTCTGGGGGCGTCGTTTGCCGACGAGGCGTGGCTGGAAATGGCGCCACCCATTGCCGGGCAGATCGCTCTGTTGAAAGATTTACACAGCATCAGTGCCGCACAATTCAACGCTGCTTTAAAGCAGCTTCAAGCAGAACACGATCCGGTGTCGGTTGCTAACCGTGCTTCGCCATCGACTGGTGTAATCAGGGATGGATTGCTGCTCCGGGATGCCACGCTTGAAGACGTTATTAATTTCCTGCACTCAAAAAATATTGAGCCTACTTTCCGGCATCGACTTCCAGAATAAAGCGTAGGCTAATTTATTGCGCACTACTCACGGAGTCCGGTTTTTTACATAACGATCATACCAGCCAAGATAACGGGTCAGGCGATCAGACAGATTGCCGGGGATATCAAGCTGGTGATGCTGATCCTGATAAATCACCAGCTGCGAGGGTACGCGGCGGGAACGCAAACCCTGATACATTTGCTCACTGCCGCTGCAGGGCACATTAAAGTCGAGCGCGGCACAGACAAACAATGTCGGGGTCGTGATACGGTCATTATGGAAAAACGGATAACTGACTTTCAGATAAGCCGCCGGGTTTTCCCACGGCATGCCGAGTTCAGCTTCGAGCCAGACGGTATATTCATCACTCCCATAGTTGGTCAGCATATTTCCAGTGCCAGCGCCGGCAATCGCCGCAGCAAAGCGTTGATCAGTGGCGATGGTGTAATCAGTGAGCATACCGCCATAGCTCCAGCCACCGACACCTAAACGGTTCGGGTCGGCAATGCCTTGTGCCACCACAGCATCCGTGGCTGCCAGCACGTCCCGGACATCGAGATTCCCCCAATCGGCCCAGATAGCACGCGCATAATCAAAGCCACGACCAGATGATCCGCGCGGATTGACTGCCAGCACCGCATAGCCTTGTGCTGAATAAATTTGCCAGTCAATCATAAATTCATGACTGAACTGATACACCGGACCACCATGCAGGCGTACGATGGTGGGATAGCTTTTGCCCGGCTGATCATCATGTGGCCTGATCAGCATGGCGTGGACCTGGGCGCCATCCGGACTGATGACATCGAGGTCTTCTGCCTGCACCAACTGCTTGCCGGCCAGCCAGTCATTATGACCAGGCAGGGATTTTTCCTGCGCAGAATTCACTATACTCAGCGCGCACGGATGGGTATCAGCGCAGGACAGCAGCACGATATGGCCATGAACATCGACCGAATAATCGGCATCCATACGCTTACCCCGGGTCAGGTTGATGGCCTTGCCGCTGGTGAGGTCGATGCGACTTAAAAAGGCAGTGCGACTTTGTTCTACAATGGCGTACAGTGATTTTCCGTCGGAAGAAAATTGCGGATGAATATAGTTACGATCAGCCTGCCCAAGCTGCCGGATCTGACCGCTGGCAAGATCGGCCACCACCAACTCCCACGGCGCATATTCCAGCCAGTGCTCATCCCCGCCCTGAAGATAAGCGATCTGGCGACCATCTTCCGACCAGGCCGGACGGCTTAGATGATCCGGATCGTTATTGATTTTTCCATCGACTGAGATGCAGCGCGGTCCGCTACCAGCGGCGGCATTCACAATATAGACGTTGTAACCAGCATGGCGTTCGCCTTCGACGAGTCGTTTGCTGACATAGGCCAGATGGATGCCATCAGGCGACCAGGCTGGCAGCCAGACATCCGTGCCGGGCGGCGTCAAGGGTACGGCTAACTGACCGTTGCGGACAACACGATACAGGCGTCGGTGGGCATTGCTTAAATAACCGCGCTCATCATCTTTGAACTGAAAACGTTCTATCACGATGATGCCATCATCCGGCTTGCCATCCTGCGCCACCACGGCCAGTTGCTGGCCGTCGGGTGCCAGAGAAAAATCCAGCACGCCATTTTCCATGCTGGTTACTTGCGTGGCGTTGGTGTCTGCCAACTTTTGCATCCACACCTGGGTCGAATGATCACTGCCCTGATCGGATAAAAAGGCCAGTTCGCGACTGTCGCGGGTAAATTCCGGTTGCCAGGCATTGGCCTGTGGGGGTATAGGCAGTTCGCGCTGCTGGCTGCCATCCCAGCTGATAAGCCAAAGATGGGTAATGGCTTTGCGGCCGCTGTTATCAGTAACAGCATAGGCTATCCAGCGACCATCGGGCGACGTTACCGGAGTGCTGACATCGACGATCCGTTGCATGTCGCTGATTTGCAATAAGGCGTCTGATGCAGCAGATTGGGCCGCACAGGAAAATACGCCCAAGGACAGCACCAACATTAACTGACGTATGAAAACACTCATGGCACGGCACTCAGGCGGCGCATTAACTGATAGGTGAAGTCGAGTTCTTCTTTAAATGCCTGCACGCTGATACGTTCATCGCGACCGTGGAAACGATCATCATCGATATCGGAAAACATGCCATCGATACCAAAGGTTTGCATTCCTGCTGCCCGGGTATAAATACTGTCGGAGGCACCGGGCGACATTTGCGGCACGACCATGACTTCTGGCCACAGGCCATGCACAACTTGTTGCAGCGGCGTGAGTATGTCGGCAGTGATGCGTGATTCCGGGCTGAGGGTGATGTGCGACAGCGAGGTCACCGTCACCGCCGGATCATGAATCACCTGCGCCAGTGTATGCATGATCTGCTCAGGAGTTTCACCCGGAATCACCCGACATTGGATGGTGGCCATGGCGCGTTGTGGCAGAGCGTTTTCAGCATGTCCGCCTTCGAGCATGGTGGCGGTGCAGGTACTGCGCAATAACAGGTCTTTATCCAGATCGGCAGACAGACGACGCAACACGGACGGAGTCGGATTGCCTTTGGCAACGGCCAGCATATCCTGACGTGCCTGGCCCTGTTCAAGTGCGGCAGCCTGCTGGAAATACTGTTGAGTGGTGGCGGTCAAATGCACAGGGAAATGAAACTCAGATAAGCGCTCCAGTCCGCGTGCCAGACGATAAATCGGGTTTTGCGCGGTCGGGCGCGAACTGTGGCCACCCTTGTCAGTGGCTTGCAAACTAAAGGTCATATACAACTTTTCACTGGTTTGCAGTGCCAGTACAATTTTACGTCCATTTTTGATATCGGCTTCGCCACCATCCGGATTGATCACCAGTGCAGCATCGATGAGATCACGGTGCTGCTTAAGCAGCCAGGCCACACCGTTGGCATCGCCCTGCTCTTCATCGGCAGTAAAGGCGGCGATAATGTCGCGATCAGGAATAAATCCCTGCTGCTTGAGTGTCATCATGCTGGCCAGCAGCACACTGTCCTGGCCTTTCATGTCGATAGTGCCGCGACCATATAACCAACCATCATTTTCAGTCAGCTCAAAGGGCTCCATACTCCAGTCAGCGCGTTTGGCTTCAACCACATCCAGATGACCGATATATAACAGCGGCCGGGCTTTTTGTGCGCCATGCAAGCGCACCACCACATTGGCCCGTTCCGGATGATTTTCCGGGGCCAGCAACTGAATGTCTTCGGCTGCATAACCGGCGCTCTGCAGACGCGCCACGATCGCCTGGGCGGCCGCCGTGGTACCGTACGCAGAGGTTGTATTAATTGCGATTAACTGCTGCAGAATAGAACGGCTCAGCGCATAGCTTTCCACTGGCAGTTGCTGTGCCTCTGCTGACTGCGACAGCAGCAAAGCCAGCAACAGTGGAAGTGAAAATAAGGGCGTGAATAATCGCTTCATGACGAACTTCTTTCTGATTTGGATAAAAACTGCCTGAGCCGCATGCTCTCGGGCTGATCGAACACCTTGGCTGGTGCACCCTGCTCTTCAATTTTACCCTGATGAAGAAACACCACTTGATTGGAAACAAGGCGGGCAAAGTCCATTTCATGGGTAACGACTATCATGGTCTGTCCTTCTTTGGCCAGTTTTTGCATCACGCCCAACACTTCGCCCACCAGTTCCGGGTCGAGTGCTGAGGTTGGTTCATCAAAGAGCATCATTTGCGGCTCCATCGCCAGTGCGCGTGCAATGGCCACACGCTGTTGCTGGCCGCCAGATAAATGCGCCGGATAATACTTATCGCGCCCGATGACGCCGACTTTATCGAGATAATGCATGGCGCGTTCGATCGCCTGCTTTTTGGATAAACCAAGCACATGTACCGGTGCCTCAATCACGTTCTCCAGAACGGTCAAATGGGAAAACAGGTTAAAACTCTGGAACACCATGCCGATGTTGGTACGCAGTTGTTGTAATTGTCTGGCGTCATTACATCCCAGATTGCCGTCCGCACGTCGCTGCAGGAGCAACTCCTGACCACCAAAAAACATCCGCGCTTCGGTCGGATTTTCCAGTAAATTAATACAGCGCAGCAGGGTACTTTTTCCGGAACCGGAGGAACCGATAATGCTCATCACTTCGCCCTTGTTGACTTCGAGAGAAATGCCATTCAGCACCGCTTGCTGGCCATAGGACTTGTGTAAATTTTCAATCACTAATTCAGGCATGGCACACTTTGACGTAAAGGTTAATCACAGAAAAACTGCCTGCTGAGGAAATCATGCTGAATATGCTCATAAGGTAAGGCAGAGAAATTCAGCATCGCAGGCCCGGGGGCATCCACGTCAATAATCGCCAGTAGCTGCGGCGCAAAAGCGGCACGAAAATGATTTTTTGCTTTCACACAAAACAAACGCACACGACTCAGATCGATCTGATGCAGGCGACACCAGGCCATATCATTCGGCGACTGACAACTGGAACTGACAATGATGCGTAAATCAGGCTGACGCACGCTGCGCAGCACCACCGAGGGGCCGATATTGCAGGCTAATCCCTGTTCCATCGGACCATCATTGATAAAATGGCCATCAGTAAGCAATTCCACCTGCACGACAAGACTCACCGTGGTGCCGTAAGCGCTGGTGAAGCGTCCGCCTAGTTGGGCCGTGAATTGTCCGCCGACACCAACGCTGCTTGCCTGAGTGACCAATTCAGGATCATAAAAAAAGGCAAACACGGTCGGCAGATCGAGCTGCAAATCCAGCAATGTCTGCAACAGACCGGTCGTGTCGCCGGCACCACCGGAGAGCGGATTATCCGCCGGATCGAGCACGGCCACACAGCCCTGTGGATATTGCGACAAATAATTCAATGCCTGGTTCAAACCCAGCGCCGCGGTTGGCAACTGCGGAATAAACGCCTGCTGGCGACGCTGCATTTCCACCACCAGTTGCGCACCCAGACGGGCGGCATATTGTCTGGCCGTGTTCAGATCAGCATGTCTGCGCGCATCCAGACAAATGGCGACGCCCGCCGAAGTGTGCGCGCTATCGGCATAGGCAAAGCCGCCAAGCGGACTGGCATCGAGAGCTTCGCCGCTCTGCACCAATTGTGCAGCCAGCTTTTCCAGTCCGGCCATGGGTTCCGCATTGGTGGTCATTTTATGACTGGGCAAAATCATTTGTGCTGAAACGATGCTAGACACCGGAGTGATGTGTCCGGCCATGGTCGCGTGCAATAATTGTAGCGTTCTGGTGGCCGTGGCATCCATGTCGATATGCGGGTAGGTTTTATAGCCGACAATAATTTGCACCAGTTCTGCAAGCGCCGGATCCAGATTGGCGTGCAGGTCGACTGAAATGGCTATTGGACAGTCGGGCCCGACGGCGCCACGAACCCGCTTCACCAGCTCCAGATCCGGATTGGCGCAATCCTGTGCCACCATCGCGCCATGCAACGACAAATACACGCCGTCGGGTGGCTGCGCCAGAATCTGCAGTCCTTCGACGATATCATCCACAATCAGAGAGAAAACACCGGCAGCCAGTGGCCCACCAGGAGGCGCGGCGGCACAGCGCAGAATATCTGTCTGAATGGTTTGTGCATGCTGCGTCTTCCATGCACACAGCGCGCCCATTTCAGTGCCTGAGCCGCGATAAAATGCTTCAGCGCTGGCAGCATCATGCCATTCGCGTGCCTGAAAATCGGCCAGCGTAGTCAGGCGGGGGCAGAAGGAATTACCCTCAAACCACAGGCGTGCAACAGCAACACGTTTCATGCATGGTTCCGGTAAACGTGGTCCAGACTCAGGCGCAGTTTGGCCACGAGTTCATCAATCTGTGCGGGGGTAATAATTAAGGGTGGTGCAAACACCAGTCCGTCGCCCACCGCACGTGTAACCAGACCATTGCGGAAACACTGATCTCTGACCAGCGTAGCAATGCCACCGACTGGATTAAAAGCGGAACGGCTGGCTTTATCCGGACTGAGCAGCACACAGGCCATCAAACCCTGACCACGTACATAACTCACCCACGGATGATCCATCAAACCCAGCAAGGCTTGTTGAAAATACGGCCCGGTCTGTTGCCCCACCTGCTGGACCAGATTTTCGCGCTGGATGATTTCCAGATTTTTCAGTGCTGCACTCGCCGCCACCGGATGACCGCCATAGGTATATCCGTGCGGAAAACGTCCCTGCTTGGTGCGCAGCACACTGGCCACACGCTCACCCACTGCACTGGCGGCAATCGGCAAATAACCGGAAGATAATCCTTTTGCCAGCGTCATCAAATCCGGTTCAATCGCATAGGTATCAGCACCAAACCATTGCCCGGTGCGACCAAAACCGGTGATGACTTCATCCACCACGATCAACACATCATAGCGGCGACAGATGCGCTGAATCTCTGGCCAGTAACTCGCCGGTGGTACGATCACCCCACCTGCACCCTGTATGGGTTCTGCAAAAAAGGCCGCCACATTACCAGCGCCGAGTTCGAGTATCTTTTGTTCGAGTGCCTTGGCCGCGCGCAAACCTAATTCTTCGGCATCACAACTGCCATCACTGGCGTACCAGTCAGGATTGGTAATGTGCACAATGTCTGGCATGGCCACGGCCGAAATATCATGCATGCTGGCCATGCCGGTCAGACTGGCACCGGCGATGGTGCTGCCATGATAGGCATTGTGGCGGCTGATGAGCAAACGTTTTTCCGGCTTTCCCAACATAGTCCAGTACGTTTGCACCAGGCGGATATTGGTGTCATTGGCTTCGGAACCGGAATTGGCGAAAAAAAAGTAATCCACACCATCAGGCGTGATTTTGGATAAGGCGTGAGCCAGTTCCAGTGCCGGTGCAGTGCTGGTTTTGAAAAAATTATTATAGTAAGGCAGCTGGCGCATTTGTTGCGCGGCGGCTTCGACGATTTCATCGCGTCCGTAACCGACATTCACGCACCACAAACCAGACATTCCGTCGAGCAGCTTCTGACCTTCACTGTCATAAATATAAACGCCTTCTGCACGTTCAATAATCTGTGGCTTGACCTCTTGCAAATCCACATGATCGGTAAACGGATGCATGTGATGTTTCAGATCCAGCTCTTGCCAGTGTGCGGTTTTGGTTGTTGGTGCAGACATGCTGATTTCCTTAACTGTAATCGTGCCACGAGGTTTTTAAATAAGAGACATTATCAAATGCATGCAGCGATTTATCGCGCCCGGAACCAGATTGTTTGACGCCACCAAAAGGAGTGGCTATATGACCGGCACGGACACTGTTAATCCAGACAAAGCCGACATGCAACGCTTGTTGGGCAAGATGCGCCAGACGCATGTCAGCCGTCCAGATCGCTGCTGCCAAACCATACTGACTGTCATTGGCAATGGCGATAGCCTCATCAACATGATCGACTTCAATGATAGCCAATACCGGACCAAACACTTCTTCCTGAGCGATGCGCATGTGATTCTCAACCTGATCCAACAGCGTCGGCAATACCCAGGCTGCGGCATCGAGCTGCGGCGGCGCATTCCATGCTGGCAGCGGCGCCAACACGACAGCGCCCTGCTCCTGCGCCTCTGCTATCATGGCGCGCACTTTATCCGCGTGTGCAACTGAAATCATGCTACCCAACACCGTAGTCGACTCGGCCGGATCGCCGGGAAAAAACTGCGTCATCTGAGCAATCAGCTTTTGCTTAAAAACTGGTGCTATGCCGCGCTGCAAAATCAGACGCGAACCGGCGTTACAGATTTGACCTGCATTGAAAAAAATACCGTTGGCCGTTGCCGCCACAGCCTTGTCGATATCCAGACAATCATTCAACACAATATTGGCCGATTTTCCACCACACTCAAGACTGACTTTTTTTAAATTCGACGCGCCAGAATACTGCATAAAGCGTTTCCCGGTCGCGGTCGAACCGGTAAACAATAACGCATCTACATCCGCATGCAAACCCAGCGCTGCGCCAGCCACTTCACCGCTACCCGGCACCACATTCAACACCCCGGCCGGCAATCCTGCCAGCACACTCAACCGTGCCAGATACAGGCAACTCAGCGGTGCCAGTTCTGATGGTTTCAACACCACGCTGTTGCCGATGGCAAGCGCTGGAATAATCTTGGTCAGTGCCGTCAACAGAGGAAAATTCCATGGTGTTACTGCCGCCACCACGCCCAGAGGTACACGACGAATTTGCGCTACCACGCTCGCCTGTGTCGGTGCGATTTCGTCATACAGTTTGTCCACGCTTTCAGCGAACCAACGGATCATTTGTACCGAACCGACGATATCGACAGCACGGGCGTCGCGTATCGGCTTGCCGGTATCGAGTGACTCCAGCTGCGCCAGCTGTTCTGCCTGTGCTTCAACCAACTGGGCCAGCTGAAATAACACCTGCTTACGGTGCTGCAACGTAGCATGGCGCCAGACACCCAGATCGAACGCTTTTCTGGCGGCCGCAACGGCACGATCAATATCGGCCACTCCGGCGGCGGCCACCCGGCAGATCAGTGTGCCGCAGGCGGGTGCCAGAGAGTCAAATTGCGCACCATCGGCTGCGTCTGCAAACTGACCGTCTATAAACAGTCGGGATTCGATTTCTGTATTCATCACTGATTTAATGGGTAATATCGATCTTGAAATATTTTTTACTGATCGCATCAAACTGGCCATTTTGATGAATCGCCTGCAATGCGGCATTCACGCGACCGATTAACTGGGTGTCAGTTTTACGGGCCGCAATCCCGGCGCCCTGACCCATGAATTTCTGATCGCGAAATGCCGCACCCTTGATTTCATAATTTTTCCCATCTGCTGAAGCAAGCCAGTTCGACATCACCAGATTCGAACCCAGCACGGCATCAATCCGGCCGCTTTGCAAATCCAGATTGTGATCAGAAACCGCGCTGTACACCCGCACCGTCACACCGGGGAAAAGTTCTTTTAACATTTTTTCGTACGTGGTTGCACTTTGCACGCCGATCACTTTGCCTTTCAACCCAGCTACCGTTGTCAGCAAGGGGTGATTTTTTGCGGCCACAAAAATCGCACTTTCCATATAGTAGGGTTGACTGAACGCCAGCGATTCTTTGCGCTTGTCAGTAATCGCCATGCTAGAGACGATTAAATCTGATTTATTGGCCAGCAAGGCTGGAATAATGCCGCTCCAGGATTGCACGACAAATTTGCACTCGGTCTTCATTTGCGCACACAGCGCCCGGCTGATATCCACATCAAAGCCGACCAGATTGCCATCCTGATCGATTTGATTGAACGGTGGGTATTCACCCTCGATACCTATACGCAGCACCTGCTGGGCCTGTGCGCCGACGAACAAACAACACAGCAATGCCAACAGCACGATTTGCCTGAAATGAAATTTCATACTACCCCTGCCTTTGAATGAATCGATGATCGTGGAGATAAATAAGCCAGCCAATGCTGTTCCATTTTTTTAAATGCCAAACTGATCAGCCAGGTAAGCAGCAAATAAATGCCGCCTGCCATCATAAACGGTTCAAACGGATTATAGGTGTCGCTATACATACGGCGCGCCACACCAGTCAGATCAGTGAGTGTAACCAAGCTGACGATAGCTGTCCCGTGCAACAACATAATGACTTCATTGCCATAAGCCGGCAAGGAACGGCGCAGTGCGGCAGGCAATACAATACGGCGGTTCATCAGTGCGCGACTCATACCCAGACTTTGCGCAGCCTCGATTTCGCGCCAGTCCAGCTGTCGTATCTGGCCAGCCAGAATTTCAGTGGTGTACGCCGTGGTGTTGAAGGTAAAGCTAAGCAGGGCACAGTAATAGGGTTCACGCAGATAGTCCCAAACCCAACTCGCGCGCACCCATTCAAACTGCCCCAGACCGTAATACAGCAAAAACAATTGCACCAGCATCGGTGTCCCACGAAACAGCCAGGTATACAGCCACACACTCTTAGCCAGTAGCGGCGCGCGCGCATTACGGGCAAATGCCAACGGTATTGATAACAGCAAACCTGACAGCAAAGGAATTACCAGCAGCAACAACGTCAACTGCAGACCGTCACTGGTGCTGAAGATGCCAGATTCTTCCGTGGCACCGAAAAATGGGAGTAATTGCTCAGTCAATTCACTGATTTGCATCATGCCGCCTCCCGCTTGCCACGTGAAAACCGCTGTTCCACACGCCGCAAACCCCAAACCGAAGCACTGGTAATGAACAAGTACACCAGACTGACTGTCAGATACACACCAAAGGCATTGCCGGTTGCTGACTTGGCCAGCGCAGCCCGATGCATCAAATCACTCACACCCAACACCGAAACCAGGGCGGTACTTTTGACCAGCACCATCCAATTATTGGAAAAACTGGGCAAGGCATGAGGAATCATTTGCGGCACAATAATGCGCCGGAACACCTGCAACGAACTCATCCCCAGCGATTGCGCCGCTTCTTTCTGGCCAGCGGGAATCGCCAAAATCGCACCACGAAAGGTTTCAGTCATATAGGCGCCAAAAATAAAGCCTATCGTCACGATTCCAGCCATCATCGGATCAATATCAACTGGTTCGACCTCCAACCAGACACAAAGACGATTAAGCCAGATTTGCGCACCAAAAAACAGGAACAGCATCCACACCAGTTCCGGCACGCCACGCACCAGAGTGGAATATATTCCAGCCAGCACATGCAATAATTTATGCGACGATAATTTGCCCGCTGCTCCAGCCAAACCCAGCAGCATTGCCAGCAACAACGAACACAGCGCAATCCACAGCGTCACTCCGACGCCGGCAATCACGTGGTTCAGGTAATTGTTCACGCCGCCAGCTCATGAGCGTTAGCTGTGCGCTGCATCAGGGCGCGCAACATGCTCAACTCCACCGCCGTAGGTGGCGGCACCGTGAGCAAGTGTGCTGCGGCTTTTAACGGCCAGCCCGTCGCTTCCCTCGCCTGTTGCAGCGTCTTGCCCGGATGCAGTGCTGTCATACATAATTCTTTGGTCAGCGGATCAGGCTGCAATACACCAAAATCCGTAATCACATGCGTGGGCCCTTTACCACGAATACCAGCCGCGGCGGCGGAATCACCACCCTGCAGATAACCGGCAGAAGTGATGAAATCGAGCTGTCCGACAAAGCTGCGCAGACTCTGACGTAAAATCAAAAATACCTGTTTCGCCGCCGTGGCGATTTCCGGCGCACCACCGGCTCCCGGCAAGCGGGTGACAGGATGATTATAATCACCGATGACTGTAGTATTGATATTTCCATGGCAATCGATCTGGGCAGCACCCAAAAAACCGACATCAATTCTTCCCGCCTGCAACCAGTAACTAAAAATTTCCGGAATTGAGACAATAAAATCGGCCGTGTCCGCGAGCTCATTGTCGCCTATTGACAGCGGCAGCACCTGGGGCTTGGCACCTATCGTACCCGACTCGTAAATTAACACCGCGTCAGGGGCATGCAACAGCCGCGCCAGATTGGCGGCCGCGCTTGGCAAACCGATACCTACAAAACACACATTACCATTCTTCAGTAGCCGACTGGCCGCCACCGTCATCATTTCATCGGTGCTGTAACTAACTGCTTCAGTCATCATTTGGTTTCCGCTGCCATTTTTTTCTCATATTCACTAAAATCGTGGCTGTCCATGACCATGATATTCATCCAGTCCTGAAAACTGGCACGTTCGCGGGCAATGCCATCCCAGCGTTTGCAAAAGCGATTGTCGCGTTCTGAATAACCATGTGCGTACGAAGGCGCAGCTCCATTGGGAACGTGACAGACAGCCGCAATCACCCAGTGCGGCAAGATGTTCGAATTCATCGGCACCTGCAACTTTTCCACCACTTCTTCGACTGTAACAATCACCAGTTTTGCAGCTAAGGCCGCTTCGCGCTGCACACCAACAATGCCACTTAAAAACACATTCCCGGCAAAATCCGCCTGTTGCGCATGGATGACAGTCACATCGGGTCTGAGCGCCGGCACGGTCGCCAGCCGCTCATTCGTATAAGGACAGCGAATCCAGCGTATCTGCGGATTCACTTTTGCCAAATCACTACCCAGATAGCCACGCAACATAGCAAAGGGCAAATGTGCCGCACCCGCCTGATAAGCCGCTGCCATGGCCGCATGGCTGTGCTCATCAAGCTCCAGGGCCTGCGGCCAGGCATTTTCCACCGCATCACGAAAACGGTGCAGCGATCCTACGCCGGGATTGCCGCCCCAGGAAAAAATCAACTTACTGGCACAACCCATGCCGATCATCTGATCATAAATCAGATCCGGTGTCATTCTGATCAAAGTCAGGCGACGTTTTTTCTGACGGATGATTTCATGCCCGGCAGCGAACGGAATCAAATGGGTGAAACCTTCGAGCGCCACACTGCTGCCATCGTCCACATAGCGGGACACAGCCTCAGATAACGACATATGTTTTGCACTACGGGTATGACCTGTCATGAAAGCGTTCCTGTGATTGTCGCAGAAAACTGCGACAGTAATTTATCCAGCAGCGACAATGCCGTCGCCAGTTCTGTTTCGGTAATCACCAGCGGTGGCGCCAAAATAAGCAGATTGCTGCGCACCGCAAAGGACACACCCTGTCTGCGCGCTTCATTGACCAATGCGCGCAAACCGGCATTAACTCCGCCCCAGGCAACTATAGGCTCCCGACTTGTGCGGTTATTTACCAGTTCAATCACGGCAAACAAACCGGCGCCACGAATATCGCCAATAATCGTGTGACGCTGCTTTAACTGCTGCAGTTGCGCAAACAGGGCCTGCCCCAGATCATGTGAACGTGCAATCAGCCCTTCCTCTTCATACGCTCTGACCGCAGCCAGCCCGGCCGCGCACGACAGTGGATGACCACTGTAAGTCAGCCCGGTATACAACATGCTGGCTTCAAGGCGGGCATTGATGTCGGCCGACACCACTACCGCCCCCAGCGGAATATGCGCACCGGTAATCCCTTTGGCCAGTGTCATCATATCCGGCCGGAATTCCGCTCCGGCATGCTGCCAGCCAAACCATTTTCCGGTACGACCAAAGCCGGCCATGACTTCATCCGCAATCAACACCACATCCTGCTCAGCACACAGCCCATGCAATGCAGACCAGTAATCGGCCGGTGCCACAATGCCATTGGTGCCGGCATGCGACTCCATCAACACCGCCGCCACCTCTGCCGCACCTGCCTGCTCAATCACGGCACGGATATCACTGACGCATTCGCGCGCGCAGGCATTCGCATCGCTGAACCCAAACGGGCAGCGATAACAATACGGCGGCGCCACCCGCAACACTTTTTCTGTCAATGGATACTTGTCGCCACGCGGGTCACCGCTGAAATTCATGGTTGCCATCGAAGCACCATGATAGGAACGTTGCCGTGCTACAACAGCACCCGCAGCTTTGCCGGACGCCCAGCGGGCAAATTTGACCGCATTCTCATTCGCATCAGCACCGGCGAGCGTGAAAAACACCCGTCCACCTTCAAACTCACTGACTTCGAGCAACTTTTGCGCCAAAGCGCGACGTGGTTCCGCCCCCCACTCCGAGGTGATAAAACACAGTTGATCGGCCTGGGCTTTAATCGCCGCAATCACTCTGGGATGCTGATGTCCGAGATTGCTGCATTCAGCCAGACTGCTCATGTCTATGTAATGATGACCACTGTCATCCCAAAACTGAGCTCCCTGCCCGCCGGTAATTGTCGGGGCCGCCCACTCCTGCTGCACACACCAGCTGTGCATGACCACCTGTTGTTCCTTTTTGTGAATTTCTGGAATCTTATTAGTTGACATTTATGTCCATATCGGTAAAATATTCGCACAGAGAACAAAAGTTCTGATAGAGTTCATTCTAAACCACCCTAATTTCGACTGTCAATACAATCCCAACCAATGAATCATGGCTGAAAAACCCGACGAATTTATCCAAAGTTTTGCCAACGGCTTAAGGCTGATTTGCGCCTACAACAGCGAGCACGCCCGGATGACACTCTCCGAAGTCGCAGCCAGATGTGACATGACCCGCGCCATGGCGCGACGCCTGCTGTGGACGCTGGAAAAATTGGGCTATGTAGAAAATTCCGGTCGCTTGTTTTATCTCAAACCAAAAATTCTCGAACTCGGCTACGCTTATCTGTCTTCACAGCGCCTGCTCACCGTAGCCCAACCTCTCCTGGAACGACTCGCACTGCGAGTACAGGAATCCTGTTCGATGTCAGTCCTGGATGGCCCCGACATTATGTATGTGTTGCGTATACCCACCAAACGCATCATGAAAGTCAACCTCGGTGTCGGCACTCGTCTGCCCGCCTGGCCCACATCCATGGGCCGGATTTTGCTGGGATCACTCACCGAACCCGAACTCGATATCTATCTGGAACAAACTACGCCGCAAGCGCTGACGGCCCACACCGTCACTGACAAAGCACAGTTAAAACAGATCATCCAATCCTGCAGCAGCCAGGGCTGGGCCATCGTTAATCAGGAACTGGAACTGGGCTTATGCTCGGTGGCGGTTCCGCTGCGCAATCCTCAGGGAAAAATAATTGCCGCCATCAACATCGGCACACCCAGCACCGAGACAGCCATAGAAAATTTCAAAAGCCAGTACCTGTCGGAATTGCAGCAGACGGCCACTGAAATCATGAGCCTGATGTCTTACCAAACCTATTAAACACACGATGAACAACATACTTACAGGATCAGCATCATGATCCGCATTCGTCAGGCCAACTTTCAGGATGCCGAAGCCATCGCCAGTTTGCACGCGCAAAGCTGGCGCCTGGCTTATCACAACATACTCGATGCCGACTATCTGCGCTGCACACTCGATGAAGATCGTTTGCATGACTGGCTCGACCGCCTCGGCGGTCACGATGACAGCCAATATGTGATCGTCGCTGAAGATGTCCGCAATGCCAATACCTTAGCCGGTTTTGCCTGTGCCTACGGCGCCTATGATCACCAGGTCGGCACCTTGCTGGAAAACCTGCATGCGCATCCGCAACACAAAAAACAGGGCATAGGAAAAATGCTGTTACGCCAGATCGCCACCTGGAGTGTGCATCACTTCCCGCAAGATGCACTGCATTTATGGGTGGTGGCAGAAAACCATCCGGCCATCGGTTTTTACAGCCATCTGGGCGGCATCCAGGACAGCGCCGATATCTGGGATGCCCCTGGCGGCAACAAAGTGCCAGAATTACGTTTTACCTGGCCCGATCCTTCCTGCCTGATTAAGACCAACCAATTCGACATGTTTAAAAACCCGTCGTATGTGGTGCCAGATAATTCGTAATTCCCATGCGCAATAAAACCAAGTAGGGTGTATTAGCCAAAGGCGTAATACACCACCTCCCGATTACGGAATATTCTTAATAATCTCCCCACCCTTCATCACAAAGCTGACCGAACGCAACAACTTCACATCGGTCAGCGGATCGCCTTTAACCGCAATCAGATCGCCATAACGACCGACTTCAATGGCACCCACATCCTGACTGCGGCCGAGTGCCTCGGCTGCATTCACGGTGGCTGAGCGTATCGCCTGCAGCGGCGTCATCCCCCACTCAACCATGGTCGCAAACTGCCTGGCATTATCCCCATTCGGATAAATACCACCATCCGTGCCATACACCATCTTGACGCCAGCCTTGACCGCATTGCGGAAATTCTGCCGCTGCTTCAAACCAATGGCGCGCTCCTTGTCGAGCGACTCACGGAACATACCATTTTTCTCGCCTTCAGCCAGAATATAATCGTCGTTATACACATCCATCGAAAACCAGGTGCCATGCAGTTTGGCCAAGGCGTACGATTCCTCATCCGACAAACTGGCATGCTCTATCGTATCGGCTCCGGCACGAATGGCATCATTAATCCCACCGGTACCATGCGCATGCACGGCGACTTTCATGCCCAGCATGTGCGCTTCATCCACCAGCGCCTTCATTTCAACCAGAGAATACTGCTGCCCGCTAACTGAATCGGTTTTGGAAAACACACCACCGGTAGCGCAAAACTTGATCACTTCGGCACCGTATTTACGCAACTTGCGCACTGTGGCGCGAATCGCATCCGGACCATCGGCAATACCCGGATTAGGAATCACAAACGATGGTGGAAATTCCGTAGTGTCGCAATGACCACCGGTGGCACCAATCATATAGGTTGCCGGAACGATCCGCGGACCCGTAATCTGATGCTCTTCTATGCCCTGCTTGATGGCGACATCATCATAATTATTGGAACCCACATTACGTACGGTCGTGAATCCGGCTTCCACCGTTTTACGCGCATTCGCCACACCCACCACAGTCCAGAAATTATCGGTAAACTCATTAGTGCGATAACCAGAATAATGTGGGTCGCTCGTCAAATGCACATGCATGTCGATCAGACCAGGCAAAATCGTCATGCCAGGCAAATCGAACGTGCGCGCACCGGCAGGAATGGCCGCACCGGCCGAAGCGACATTCACAATCCGGCCCGCACGAATCGTGATCTGTGGATGCTGCACCACTTTACCTGAGACCACATCAAGCATTTTTTCTGCCGTCACCACCACAGTTTCTTCTTCTGCCAAAACACTCTGCCATGGGCAGGATAAGGCCACACACACCAACATCAGTCGGGCAAATAAATTACGGCTAACCATACAAACTCCTCAATTCAATTCTATTGACCTACTTAAAAAAACCGCACAGAAAATGCACTGTGCGGTTGAGTTACTTCCAGTTTTTTTATTTGAACTTATAAGTTCCACGCAGATACACGGCACGACCAATAGGATCGGCATAACGTGCATCATAACCCTGCTGATACGTCACACCCTGATTGGTAAAGGGTGGAGCCGTATTTAACAGATTGCGTATACCGGCCGTCATCGACAGATTTTTAATGCCGGTGAAGGTTGCCGAAACACCCCAGATAGAATAATGCGAAACATCTTGCGCATACTGTGGATCAACCGAGTTCTGATCATGATAGCCAGAGAGGAATTTCTGGACCACGGTAGCACTCCATGCACCTTCAGACCACTGGAATTCCAGATTATGCTTCCAGCGGAATACCGGGCCATTATCAGCAAACGTACCAACGTTTTGCGTCCATGGTCCACCTTTATAGTTTTGATACTCGTAACGGTCTACATAGGTACCATCCATCGACACCAGGAAATTACCTAAATCAGTCTTAGGCAAACGCCAGATGGCGCTGAAATCAAAACCATCGGTTTTCTTGTCACCCAGATTTTGCATATGATCAGCAGCATAATTCAATGCAGTACCGGAGGCGTTGTAATTAAACAGGCCAATATACTTTGCCGGATCACCAAAAATGGTTGCTTCCGACAGCGGACTGATCGTATCCGTAATGTGGATATTCCAGTAATCCACTGATACCGTTACCTGAGTAATTGGCTCAACAACGATCCCCATCGAAAAACTCTTCGATTTTTCCGGTTTCAAATTCAGGTTACCGCCGGATTGAAGATTTTGCTGTGCGTTACAGGCCACGTTCGGATTGGCACCAGAAATAACCGTACCAGTACCGCCAACACCTGGCGTACCACCTGGGCACAATACCGGATCATCATACGTATTGGCGGTATTACTGATGTATAACGGCTGATTTTTTTCATACAGCGATGGCGCACGGAAACCGGTATCGGCCGAGGCACGCAACATCACCTGTTTAGCCGGTTGATAACGCAACCCGATTTTCGGATTGAAGGTACTGCCTACATCGCTGTAATCATCCACACGTGCGGCGATTTGCAGATCCAGCTGCTTGGTCAATGGCGCATCAAATTCAGTGAATAACGCACTGATATTGCGGCTACCCACAGTACTTACCGCACCAGCCAGACCGGTACTTGCTGCCTGAGAAGCAATCGCATTATTCACATCGTATTCAGCACGTTCACGGCGGAATTCACCACCCACGGCCACACCCATCGGACCACCGGCCAATTCACCGAATTCACGGCTGGCCTTAAAATCCACGCCAGTAGAAGACGTTTTACCGCCGACGATCTGACCGAGCAACTGATTGGCATTCATGTAAGCCAGACCTGCTGTCGACTGAGGGCCGAAGGCATTTAAAATCGGACCACCGGCAATCGGTGTCGTCTGTGGAATTCCCGTTACCGGATCGAGTATCGGCTGACCACTGGAATCAAGCACCTGCTTGGTTCCGGTAATCCCCTGAAACACGCTCGCATCAGTAAGATAACCACCAGTCAGCGTGCTGCTAGCGGTCGCTTTGGAATACACGAAACCGGCTTTATAATCCCAATCTGCTACCTGCCCTTGCACACCAAGCACCAGCCGATCACTCTTGCTGACATCTTTTTCTACCCGCTTACCAGCCTGCAATGGCCGCCAACTAATACTCAACGGACCGGTTAAACCGGCAACCGCCGGAACGCCACCAGAACCACCGGGATAATAAATACTGCCTACCGGAACGTACAAACCTGTGAGCGCAGTATCTTCTGTGTCATACAGCGGTGCCGGAGCAATGCTGTTGATATTCCATGAATTGGAATGTAAATATTCCACCGTGGCGGTATTATCCGCGTTCAGCTTCAATGCACCTTTGGTAAAGAAACTTGTTTGCTGAGTTTCAGGGATATTGTCGACCAGAGCGGAATAATCAAAACGGCAAACAGGATTAGTCGGATCATTGGTTGGATAACTGTGATTCTTCGGATCACATCCGGCAGCATAAGAAGTATTGCCCGACAAGGTACTGAGGTTATCGTAGTAATTGGCAATCGGCGTATTGCCGCTGGTATTGCTCACACCATGCGCAGGAATAATCCCGGTGCTGGAAAACGACCGGTCTGCCGCTGTCATCACACTTTGATGATGAAAATCGACCACACCAAAAATATTGAAGCCATCTTTATCCAGATCACCAAAACCGGCCAGCGCGTTGATACGCTTGTCGCCAGCACCGGTTTCTTTCGGACGCGAACCATCGAGTGTAATTTCAACACCGGTTACCGAACGCTTGGTAATAAAGTTAATCACGCCACCAATCGCATCGGTACCATAAATCGCGGAAGCGCCATCACGCAATACTTCAACGCGATCGAGTGCCGCCATCGGGATAATATTCAGATCGACAGTTGCGCCATCATAAGGATGGGTTGCCAGACGACGGCCATTCAACAGCACCAACGTTTTATTGGAACCGATGCCGCGCAAATCTGCCTGCGACGCGCCACCCGTGGTCACACCAACGGACTGACTGCTACCCTGGGAAGTCTGATTGGTGGACAGGGAATTCAACACCTGTTCGGCCGTAACCAAACCTTGTTTGGCAAAATCTTCTGCTTTTAATGTCGTCACTGGCAAGGCATTTTCAGACGCCATCCGTTTGATGGATGAACCGGTAATTTCAACCCGTTGTACCTGCGCGGTATCGCTGTTTTGTTGCGCCAACACTGGCTGTGCCAGCAAGCCCATTCCCAGCGCGACACCGCCAGAAAACATTAAACGCATCGATCGTGACAAAATAGTTTCCATCATCATTGCTGTTACTCCCAGAAGATTTATTTTTTAATTAGTAAGTTCGCAGTCTCTAGCAACATCGTCAAAATTAAATTGTATATTCAACTTTGATGCATCTATAAGACCACTTTTTACAATTTCATGTCAACAACTTTTGACTCGGAATTTATGTAAAACAACATGTGCTTATTTTTACCGCATAAGTTCGCCAGACGAACGAAAATTATGGTGCGCAGCGCACCAACCCGAACTGATTACGGTTTTTTTTGCGCAGCGCTGGTGCAAAAAAATCAGGCCCAATAAAAAATGCCCGCCATACAATTGGCGGGCATTATTTGCCTGACTTGTTTTATTTAGGCTGTTCAGTCACTCGTCACAGCATTCACTTCCTGTACTTCATAACCAAAGATAGTCCGGTAGAGAATACCTTTGAGCAGCAAGCCCATAGGAATGGTCCAGACCACGCCAATACCGAGCGGAATAACCGAAATCACCACGATCAAACCAAACACCAGATACAGACCAAACACCTTGAACCAGTGATGCGACACCGCTTTACGCGATGTTTCCAGCGCTTCCCACGGACTCATGCCTTTATCAAGGACCAGCGGAATCGCAAAAGAATAGGCCAGCGACAGATAGATTCCGGGAATAATGAGCAAAAGAAAGCCAATCACAATCATCAGCAGCATCAGCAATGTGGTGCCAACCAACACCAGCACCTTGTCAAAATAAGCGTACACCTCGCTCCAGCGCACCTCGGCTCCAGCAGCGCACTTAATTCCCATCATCGTCAACCCGGCACCGAGGGGTGTACTGATAAACATGTTGAGAATATTCTGCAGCACCACTCCGCCCACACCCGGAGGCGCAGCGTGCATCGCCATTGCTAAGGTCGGATTCGATGCGCCCAAAAAATATTGGCTAATCATCTGAAACATAATGCTCACCACAACAAAAAAAGCCAGCGCCGACCAGATCAATCCTTTATTGCCCTGCATGTTATCTTTCGCCTGCGTGAGCACGGCTGAAATTGAAAAATCATAGTTGCCAGCAATGGCGCTTTCAACCGAAGCGCCCTCCCCAGCAGCGTCCAAATACGAATACTCAGAATGTTCAGTCATGGTGTGCTCTTTATAAAAATCAGACAGGATGATAGGGGGGAGCAATTCAACAACAGAGCGCAGCATAGTGAATTAACATCGCTTTGGCAATCCCCTATTCAGGGCATTTTGTCTGCAATTTAGCCATTTACTTAATCAGCAAACGATCTAAACCGTAAATCGCAGACAGCTTGGCATCGAGCAGCGCCGTGGGCAGAATTTTTTTGTATAGCGGCAGTCGGGTACTGTTTTTCCCGCCACGAATAAGTAAAGGTGGTGTATCTCCCAGCAAAGCTGTCACCACCGGTCGGACAAACTCCTCTGCCGGCGTGGCTCCCTTCTGTCCTGCCTGGGCCCGTGCGCGGATGCCCTCAGCGGCCGGAAGATACAGAGACTCTGCTGGCAGGCGGATGGCAGATTCGGCATGCTCGCCAAAACTCGATAACACGCCGCCAGGTTGAATCACGACCACACGTATCCCAAACGGCAGCAATTCCATACGCAAGGTGTCCGAGATTGAATGAATTGCTGCCTTACTCGAACAATATGCGCCAGCAAACGGAGTGGCCACCACACCAACAATGCTGCCGACATTTGCCACCACAGCAGGTCGGCCAGAATTTTCCGCTGCCGCACGCAGCAATTCCAGCGCGGCTTTGGTCACCATGATCGGGGCAATCACATTGGTTTCATACTGAGAGCGTAAATCTGCACGCGACAAATCGATCAGCGCACCCACCTGACTGAAGCCGGCATTATTAATGAGCACATCGATGCCACCCCGTTCACGCGCGATCACCGCCATGGCATCGGCAATACACTGATCATCATTCACATCCAGTCGCAACGTCCGGATACCGGAGTTGGCCAGCATAGACAGGCTTTCCAGTTTACGGGCCGTGGCATACACCACATGGCCGCGGCGTTTGAATTCCTGAGCCAAGGCCGCACCGATGCCACTTGAACATCCGGTAATGCAGATAGTTTTTTGCATAAGAGTTTTTTATGAACCGGTAATTGAGTTAAGCCATTCATCACAATTTGTCAATGAAGCATCTTCAAGCAAATAACACTGAATGACAACTACTTTCCACACCGGGTGATTTGTCCACTGCGGAATGGTTACCAGCACTCGCTTTGCGGAGGTGCGAGCATGGGTGCGACCATGGTCGTACGGGACTCCTCTACCTGCGGCAGACCGGCGATTCGCTGGTAGGCGAATCGCTTCGAGTCCCGCCGCATTCCGCACTGGCGGAATGCTCCACTTCGTCCAAAAAAAATGCCCGCTTGCGCGGGCATTTTAAATTTGGCGGAGTGGACGGGACATACCGTAAACCC
>CAIOYD010000062.1 GCA_903862415.1 uncultured Oxalobacteraceae bacterium
GCAGCGTCAGCGGCGTCAGCAGCGTCAGCGGCGTCAGCAGCGTCAGCGGCGTCAGCAGCGTCAGCGGCGTCAGCAGCGTCAGCGGCGTCAGGAGTGCATCAGCTCATGTCCTATAAAATAGTGGGCCAAAATATGGGCCAAAAATATTAAGATAGAACAATATTTTAATAAAAATCGTTAATAATCAATAACTTATAAATAATAAAACGCCCGCATCGCGCGGGCGTTTTTGTTTGTGCTCTTTGCTTGTTATGACTTAGAAACCGTTTTATCCCGTCCCTGAGCTTCAACATTATTGAAGCCGTTATATTCCCATTTTTTCCAGGCCGCGAGCACCATGTTGGGATAGTCAGCCTGACCGCGACTGCCGTTATAACGACCCAGCGCCAGATACAGATTGCCGCCTTCCATAGTGATATACATGCGCAGAATCGAGCAGCCATAACGCAGATTGGTCGCCATATTGAACAGCTTTTGTGCATCACTGTCCCCGATGGTATGCGACCAGAACGGCATGACCTGCATCAGGCCGCGGGCCCCGACAACCGAGGTGGCATATTTGCGAAACGCCGATTCAACCTGAATTAGTCCGAGCACCATGGCCGGATCGAGTCCGGCACGTTTGGATTCATACCAGGTGGTTTCCAAAAACTCCAGCCGCATCTGACTGTCGGGAATTTTTTTCTTCAGTCGTTGCGACATTTCCCCCAGCCAGCGCAAATAATTCAGCCGGTCATCCATGACCGCAAAACTGGGTTTGGTCGGACGATTATCCGAAACCGCCTTGGCCAGCGCCAGCCGCACGGAATCGGCCATAGCCTCCTCTTTCTGATTGCCGGCGCGCACAGCACCGTGCAGACAGAGCAGCACCATCAACAACAAGAATGAACGCGATAACATCATACGACCTGTAGTAAACAATGAGCGTTACCCATTAACCCTGCGCCAGCCTGTGCGCTATAAAATCCAGTATCCCGTCAACCGGAACCGCCGTGGCTTCAGTGTCACGGCGTCCCTGATATTCCAGCTGCCCCTCTTTCAAGCCGCGATCGCCAATCACAATACGGTGCGGAACGCCGATGAGCTCCCAGTCGGCAAACATGGCGCCCGGACGCTCACCACGATCATCAAGAATCACATCCACGCCAGCGGCCTGCAATCCGGCGTATAACTTCTCGGTTTCCAGTTTCACCTGCTCGCTGCGGTCATACCCCATCGGGCACAACACTACCGCAAATGGCGCCAGTGCGGTCGGCCAGACAATGCCTTTGGCATCGTAATTCTGCTCGATCGCCGCACCCAGAATCCGGGTAATGCCGATCCCGTAACAACCCATCTGCAACAACTGTGGCTTGCCATTTTCATCCAGAAAGGTGGCTTTCATAGATTCCGAATACGAGGTGCCGAGCTGGAACACATGCCCAACTTCAATACCGCGCTGAATCGCCAGCACGCCCTTGCCATCCGGCGATGGATCACCGGCCTGGACATTACGTATGTCGGCCACCAGTGGCAACGGCAAATCACGCCCCCAGTTAAGACCGGTCAAATGAAAACCGACTTCATTGGCGCCACAGATAAAGTCACTCATATTGGCCACGGTACGGTCAGCAACAATAGTGAGCGGCAATTTGGTATTCAATGGCCCCAGATAACCAGGCACACAGCCAAAGTAGTCGACGATTTCTTCTTCCGTTGCCATGCGCGAATTGGCCAGACCGGCAATTTTACCGGCCTTGATTTCATTCATTTCATGATCACCACGTAACAACAGCAACCACAGTTGCTTCTTAACTTTACCATCGTCACTGGCGTCGACGGCCAGCACTACCGATTTCACCGTCCGCTGCAGTTCAATCCCTAACAGAGCGGCCACATCTTCACATTTAGAGGCATCCGGTGTGGCGACTTTCTGACATGACTCTGTCGGCTCAGCCCGTGACGCCCTCAGCGGCAGAGCTTCGGCAGCTTCCATATTGGCGGCATAATCCGAGGTCGGGCAATACACCAGATCATCTTCACCCGTATCAGCAATCACGTGGAACTCGTGCGAACCGGTACCGCCGATAGCACCGTTATCGGCAGCTACGGCACGGAACTGCAGTCCAAAACGCTGAAAAATACGCACATAGGCATCAAACATGATTTTGTACGAAACTTGCATTGAAGCAAGATCGCGATCAAACGAGTAGGCATCTTTCATAGTGAATTCGCGACCGCGCATTAAACCGAAGCGTGGGCGGCGTTCATCACGGAATTTGGTTTGAATATGGTAAAAATTGAGCGGCAGCTGGCGATAGGATTTGATATCTGAGCGCGCCACGTCGGTAATCACCTCTTCCGAAGTTGGCTGGATAATAAAATCACGACCATGGCGATCTTTCACCCGCATGAGTTCCGGGCCATATTTTTGCCAGCGTCCGGTTTCCTGCCACAATTCGGCTGGTTGCACCAACGGCATGAGCATTTCAATCGCGCCGGAGCGATTCATCTCTTCACGCACGATCGCCTCGACCTTGCGTATGACCCGTAATCCCATGGGCATATAGTTATAAATTCCTGAGCCCAGCCGTTTTATCAGACCGGCTCGCATCATTAATTTATGACTAACAATTTCTGCATCTGCAGGGGCTTCTTTTAAAGTTGAAATAAAAAATCGAGTTGCGCGCATAACAATGAATTCTTTTTAAATAGAGAAGGTTATAATCATCTCAATTTTAAAGGATTAGTTGGCATATGGATTCATTGTTTGCAGATATTTGAACTAAACTCGCCCTTAAAGTGCGATTTCTTGTCATTTAAACTGTAATACAGTGGATTTTGCACATGCTGCAGAAAGTTTTGAGGACAACATGCTTGATCGTGAAGGCTTTCGGCCGAACGTAGGCATCATTCTGCTCAACCCTACGAACGAAGTATGGTGGGGCAAACGGGTGCGTGAACACTCCTGGCAATTTCCCCAGGGTGGCATTAAATACGGTGAAACGCCGGAGCAGGCGATGTTTCGTGAGCTCGAAGAAGAAACCGGCCTGTTGCCACAACACGTCAAAGTCATCGGTCGCACCCGCGACTGGCTGCGCTATGAAGTGCCGGACCATTTTATCAAGCGCGATGTCCGCGGGCATTACCGTGGGCAAAAACAGATCTGGTTTTTACTCAGAATGACCGGCCGCGACTGCGATGTCAATTTACGGGCTTCCACCCATCCGGAATTTGACGCCTGGCGCTGGCACGATTACTGGGTGCCGCTGGATATGGTGATTGAATTCAAACGTGAGGTGTATCAGTTGGCACTGCAGGAATTATCGCGCTTCCTGTCAAGACCGGAAAATCCCCGGCCGCATCATGGCAGCCGCTATTTAAGGCAGCAACAGGCCGGGCAACATCATGTCAGCGATGAGACTAGCCAACCCGTTGCCGATAACACCGGCGCAGAGAATCAATAAGTGGATTACGGGCTGAGCAACACCAGATTATCGCGGTGTATCAGTTCCGATTGTTCAATAAATCCCAATATGCCGGCAATTTCCGACGAGGCATGCCGTTTGATACGGCGTGCGTCGTTGCTGGCATAGTTGGTCAAGCCGCGCGCCACGGCGACACCCTGACGGTTAAGGCAGGTAACTGCCGCGCCACGTCCAAATTCGCCCAACACTTCCAGCACACCGATAGGCAACAGCGACTTCCCTTCGCGCAGTAATTTTTCCACTGCGCCATCATCGAGCACAAATTGACCACTGGTCTGCAAATGATCCTGCAGCCATTGTTTGCGCGCAGCCAGTGGTGCAGTCTGGGCAATCAGATGGGTGCCGATTAACTCACCCTGCATCAGACGGGTCAGCACGTTTTCTTCCCGACCCCAGGCGATGATGGTATGAGCACCGGAATGAGCAGCGCGTTTGGCCGCCAGGATTTTAGTCAGCATACCGCCGCGACCAATACTGCTGCCGGCACCGCCGGCCATTTCTTCCAGTTTGGGGTCGCCCGAAATAGCGTGCTGTATCAGGGTGGCCTGCGGATCTTTACGTGGATCGGCGCTGTACAGCCCGGTTTGATCAGTCAGTATGATGAGCGCATCGGCTTCAATTAAATTGGCCACCAGAGCACCGAGGGTATCGTTGTCGCCGAGTTTGATTTCATCTGTTACGACGGTGTCGTTTTCATTGATGATAGGTACCACGCCCAGGCGCAGCAAGGTACGCAGAGTGGAACGGGCATTGAGATAGCGTTCACGGTCAGCCAGGTCGGCATGGGTAAGCAACACCTGAGCTGTTCCCAGATGATGCTCGCGGAAGCTGGTTTCATAAATTTGTGCCAGCCCCATCTGTCCCACCGCAGCACAGGCCTGCAGCTCATCGATTTCCGTCGGTCGACGGGCAAAACCCAGACGCTGCATGCCTTCAGCGATAGCGCCGGAACTCACCAGCACCACTTCTTTACCCATGCTGCGCAGACTGGCAATTTGCCTGGCCCAATTTTGAATCGCCACGTGGTCCAAACCACGTCCGTCATTGGTCACCAGAGAAGAACCCACTTTGACAATTAAGCGCTTACTGCGTTGGAGCTCGGTCGACATGTCATGAAACCTGTTAAGAAAATAGTTGGGAAATCTTTCTGTTAACAGCCTGCGGGTGCAGGCATTGTGACCGTTGATCGTTTCTCGTGAAAACTGCCGGTGTCGTGTTTTTGCTGCTTAATCCATGACTTTAAAACGCGGATCATCCGGTTCGATCGACAGAATACCGTGGGTTGCTTCTTCCATGGTCGTGTCTTCGGCGCGGGTTTCCTGCTGGCGTTTTTCTGCCAGATACGCATAAATGGCCAGCACCAGTTCTTCGCAGCCCTGACGATTGAGCGCGGAGATTTCAAATACCGGGCCTTTCCAGCCCAGCTTTTTAACGAAATCCTTGACGCGTTTTTTGCGCTCATCCTCTGGCACCACATCGAGTTTGTTCAGCACCAGCCAACGCGGCTTATCGTACAGACTCTCATCGTATTTACGTAATTCCTGCGCCAGTGCTTTGGCTTCCTTGACCGGATCAACTTCATCAAAGGGCGAGAAATCGATAATATGCAACAACAAACCGGTACGCTGCAAATGGCGCAAAAACTGGTGACCAAGTCCGGCGCCTTCAGCAGCGCCTTCTATCAGACCAGGAATATCGGCGATGACAAAGCTTTTTTCATGACTCACGCGCACCACACCAAGATTCGGGTGCAGCGTGGTAAACGGATAGTCGGCGATTTTTGGTCGGGCATTCGATACGGCAGTAATAAAGGTGGATTTACCGGCATTTGGCATCCCCAGCAATCCGACATCGGCCAGCACCTTGAGCTCCAGACGCAATTCACGGCGTTCGCCTTCTTTACCATTGCCATGCTGACGCGGCGCGCGATTGGTGGAGGTTTTAAAATGGATATTACCCCAACCACCGTCGCCACCTTTGGCCAGCATGACTTCCTGACCGTGTTCGGTCAGATCGGCAATCAGCTCTTCGGTGTTGCGGTCAAAAATCAGCGTGCCGACTGGCATGCGCATGAACACATCGTCCGCGCCTTTGCCGTAACAATCAGCACCGCGGCCATTTTCACCACGCTTGGCCATGTGCAGCTTGGAAAAACGGAAATCGACCAGGGTGTTGATATTGCGATCAGCTACTGCAAAAATACTGCCGCCCTTGCCGCCATCACCACCATCGGGGCCGCCAAACGGACGGAATTTTTCACGGCAGAATGAAGCGATGCCATTACCGCCATCACCACCAACAACCTCTATTCGTGCTTCATCAATAAACTTCATTTTTTCGTCCTTCCCTTGCTGCTGTATTTAATGCTCGATAGACTTAAATAGTACAGAACTTCGCATAAATCAAAAAGGCACTTTTATAAATCCGGTGATTTATAAAAATGCCATAAAAAAAGCTCTACCAATGGCAGAGCCTTTGAATTGCCAAAGGCTAAGTCCAGCCTGGCAGGGAGATGTTTTACAACACCTCCCGGTCAATTCATTATTACGCTGCGACTGCTTCTGCCGCAACGACGGTAACGAACTGGTGTTGTTGAGCACCTTTAATCACAAATTGTACTTTGCCCGGAATCAGAGCAAACAAAGTGTGATCTTTACCCATACCGACGTTTTCACCCGGATGAACACGTGTGCCGCGTTGACGGATGATAATGCCGCCAGCGTTAATTGATTGGCCGCCGTAAACTTTTACGCCAAGTCGTTTCGACTCGGAATCACGACCATTGCGCGTGGTGCCGCCGCCTTTTTTATGTGCCATTTAAGACTCCTTACTATGCTGAAATATGCTTTGCTGTTTTGGTTGCTATTATTAGTTGAGAATAAATTCTTAACCGTTAATCGAAACGATATGCAACTCGGTATAATTTTGGCGATGCCCTTGATGCTTTTGGTAATGCTTACGACGACGCATCTTGAAAATCGTTACCTTATCGTGGCGACCATGCGCCACTACCGTAGCCACCACCGTAGCACCTGCAACCAATGGAGCTCCAACCTTCAGAGTATCTCCAGCGCCCACTGCGAGCACTTGGTCAATGGTGATTTCGGAGCCGATGTCTGCAGGTATCTGTTCTATTTTAAGTTTTTGGCCAGCAGCAACTTTATATTGTTTGCCACCGGTTTTTATGACCGCGTACATATGAAACCTCATCAAAAAAAATGTGAATATCTTGTAAAATCCTCTTCGTCTTCATTGGTTCGCTACCAGACCGGTGAATACTTCAGCAGCCAGTAAAACCCCAACAAAAATTGTAGGAAGCCCTAGATTATACACAATTCTCCAAAAACAGTCAAAACCAATTAGCTAACCCTTTTATTGTCAAGCTGAATATATAGCATCTATACAACAAAATGGTCGTAGGGGCATGAAATTCATTTTTGGGTCGCAACAAAATGGCAAATTAACCGCGTTTTCTGCGAATAAGGGCGAAAAGTCATGATTTACCGCACATTAATCGGATAATTTGCTGCGAATGTTTTAATGATGCAAATAAGCATCGTATAATTTCGCCATCTCGCTTTCTTATTGCAGGCTACTCCTTGTCCATCACAACAACTTCACCAACACAACATTCGATCTCCTCTGTTATTGCTGCCGACATGGATGCTGTCGATCTGGTCATACGCAGCAAATTGCAGTCCGAGGTGCCACTGGTCAATCAGGTCGGAGAATATATTATCAGCGCCGGCGGCAAGCGTATCCGTCCGGCACTGGCCGTGTTATTTGCCAATGCCCATGGCTATCAGGGCAGCGCGCACCACCATCTGGCAGCCATTATTGAGTTTATTCATACTGCCACCCTGCTGCATGACGATGTGGTGGATGAATCCTCGCTGCGCCGTGGCCGCAAAACCGCCAACGCCTTGTTTGGCAACGCAGCGTCGGTGTTGGTGGGCGATTTTCTGTACACCCGCTCATTCCAAATGATGGTCAGCCTGCAAAGTATGCGGGTGATGGAAATTTTGGCCGATGCGACCAATGTGATTGCTGAAGGCGAAGTCCTGCAACTCTTGAACATGCATGACCCGGATGTCACCGAAGAACGTTATCTGCAGGTTATCCGCTCGAAAACCGCCAAGCTGTTTGAAGCCGCCACTGGCCTGGGTGCACTCATTGCCGGTGCCGATGAAGCCGGAATTGCCGCCGCTGAAGAATATGGCCGCTCTCTGGGTACGGCATTCCAGCTGATTGACGACGTGCTCGATTATTCCGGCAATGCCGGCGATATCGGCAAAAATGTCGGTGACGATTTGCGTGAAGGAAAAACCACCCTGCCGTTGATTTACCTCATGCAACATGGCACAGCAGAGCAACGTGATCTGGTCCGACTGTGTATTGAAAACGGTGACAGCAGCAAGTTTGATCAGATATTAAGCGCAATTACCGACTCTGGCGCACTCAGCTACACCCGCGAACAGGCCGAACAAGCCAGCGAACGCGCGATTGCCGCTATTGCCGGCTTGCCCGAAAGTCCGTTTAAACAAACCCTGATCCAGCTGGCCCACTTCAGCGTGGACCGAAATCACTAATCCCTGGCCCAACCCAATGCGACCGTGAATACTATTCCACTCTGGGTGCAATTATTAGCGCTGGCCGGCCTGATTTTATGTTCTGCCTTTTTTTCCATGACCGAAACTGCCTTAATGGCAGTCAACCGGCACCGCTTACGCCATCTGGCCAAACGTGGCAACCAAAGCGCAATCACCACGCTCTGGTTGTTGGAGCGACTGGAAAAACTGCTCGCTGTGGTCTTAATTGCCAACACCCTGCTCAATGCCGTCATTACCGCTCTGCTGACCGTGATTGCCATTGCCACTTTTGGCAATAACCATACCGTCATCACCATTGCGACTACGGTGATTGCGTTTTTATTGATTATTTTTGCCGAAATTTCTCCGAAAGTTATCGGCGCAACTTACCCGGAACGCATTGCCCTGCCGGCCAGTTATGTTTTAAAACCCCTCATGACGGTAGGGTTGCCGGTGACCTGGTTCGTCAATTTATTTGTTAGCGGCCTATTAAAGTTGTTACAAATTAAGACCGGCAATGCCGTACGCGACAAGCGCCTGTCACCGGAAGAATTGCGTTCCATGATCCTCGAAGGTGGTAATTTCATACCGCAAAAACATAAAAGCATCTTGCTCAACTTATTCGATCTCGAAAGCATTAGCGTCGAAGATATCATGACGGCGCGCGCGCAAATTGAGGCCCTGGATTTAACCCTGCCAGTAGAACAAATTAAACTGCTGCTGACAACCTGTCTGCACAGTAAATTGCCGGTCTATGAAGGGGAAATTAATCGCATTATCGGCATCTTGCACGTGCGCAAAGCCATTGCCCTGCTCAATCAACAGCATGAAATCAGTATTCAGGATTTCCGACAATTGCTCACTGCACCCTATTTCATTCCCGAAGATACCGGCGTGTTTACCCAGTTGCATTACTTTCAGGAAAAACGCGAGCGCCTTGGTATCATCGTGGATGAATACGGCGAAGTTCAGGGACTGGTAACTCTGGACGATATTATTGAAGAAATGATCGGTGAATTCACCACCTCACTGCCGGGTGATGCACGCGCCGACAACTTCGGCTGGGATGGTCAGGGCACCTGCACTCTTGAAGGTTCGACAACTTTACGTGACATCAATAAACGACTACATTTAAATCTGCCGGTCGACGGACCAAAAACACTCAATGGCTTATTGCTTGAAATTTTGCAGGACATTCCCGAAGCTCCCGTCTCCCTGCAGCTGCAACATTGTGTTGCTGAAATTATCCAGGTACAGCATCA
>CAIOYD010000063.1 GCA_903862415.1 uncultured Oxalobacteraceae bacterium
AGATAACTATCGCATGAATCAATACTACTACAGAGATCCCTATCAATTTCTTGGTCGGATCCTGCCCGTGCTCTGAAAAATCCATACTATCCCTCCGATACTGCTTAATATTTACTGATGGCCAAAATTCTGGCTGATCAGCTCTTCATTGTTTACTGCCTGTTGCTCAGGGTAATTACTATAAATCAATTTCACTAAACCAACATAAATTTCTTCCATTTTTATTTGTATCAGCTGTGCAAAACCTGCTATTTATTCATTTTTTTCCAATTTGGAATGGCGCATGCTGTATGAAAAATAAACAATCAGAGCAATACTCAGCCAGACCGCAAAGAGAGTAAATGTCTGTCGGGGTAAATCTGCAATCAGATACAAGCAGAATAAAATACTTAACACAGGGAAAAACGGGTACAGCGGAACCCGGAATCCACGCGGCAAATCCGGACGGGTGCGACGCAAAATAATGACTCCGGCTGAAACAATCGCAAACGCCACTAAAGTACCCATGCTGGTTAAATCAGCCAGCACATCCAAAGGCAGTAACGCTGCGGCAATAGCAACCAGCGTACCGACGATGACGGTATTTTTTCTTGGCGTGTGCGAAAACGCATTCACTTTTGCAAAAATTGGTGGGAACATGCCATCGCGCGACATGGTGTATAAAATCCGTGTTTGCCCATATATGGTCACCAAAGTGATGCTAAAAATGGAAATGACAGCCCCCATGGACAAAACAACTCCTGGCCAGGTCGCACCGGTAATGCGACGCAATATCTGTACCAACCCGGCTTCATTGCCATTGAATTGGGTGTAGGGCTGGGTGCCAACACCGATAATGGCGACCAAAACATACACGGTGGTCACAATGATGAGGGTAAATAAAATCGCCAGCGGCAGAGTGCGTTTCGGGTCTTTGACTTCATCTCCGGCGGTGGCAATGGTATCGATCCCGATATAAGAAAAGAAAATACTCGATGCTGCAGCCCCTACTCCGCTCATTCCCATGGGCATGAAAGGATGCAGATTGGCTGAATTGAAGGCAGTCAGTCCAATCATGATAAACATGATCAGCACGGAAATTTTGATCACTACCATGATGGTATTGACTTTGGTGGACTCTTTGGTGCCGCGCAACAATAAAATACAGCACATTATGACCAGCACGACTGCCGGTAAATTGAAAATGCCGCCATTGACTCCCGGAGGATTGGCAATCGCAGCGGGCATGCGCGCACCCAGTAAATCAAACGACAATTCATTCAGATACTGGCCCCAGCCGACAGCAATCGCCGAACTGGAAATGCCGTATTCCAGCAGCAAACACCAGCCGATGAGATACGCCACCATTTCACCCATGGTGGCATAGGTAAAGGAATAGGAAGACCCCGAAGACGGAATGGTGGAAGCCAGTTCGGCATAACACAGTGCCGTCAGCGCGGCGGTAATACCGGCAATGATAAAGGACAGGATCACGCCCGGCCCGGCTTTAGGAACGGCATCGCCCAAAATGACAAAAATACCGGAACCGATGGTGGCACCCACACCAAACATCGTCAGTTGAAACAGGCCGATGGTGCGACGCAGGCCAGTGGCATTGTCTTCACCTTTGGCCGCCATCACTCCGATTGGTTTGGTGCGCAACATACGCTGCAACAACGAAGGCGGACTTGGTTTTACTAAATTACTCATGCGAATATCCCGTCAATACAACCGGAAACAAAAGGAGGGGAAGTCAGTGACTTCCCCAGATTGGTAAAATACGGGATATTTTACAGCTTGGCGTTAAAGGTCAGACCAATCGTTCTTGGTGTCATGCGATAGTCTTGACCCTGTTGGATGTACTGAACCAACGGACGTTGAATGATTTTCTGACTATTGGCAACATTGCGGACATAGAAAGAAAAGTCATACTTTTCAAAACTCACACCGGCGCTGAAATCCACGTTGGCATAAGCTGGACGTTGGAAATCCGGGCTGCTTGGATCCAAGGTACCATTGCTAGGACCGGTCCAGTGAGCTGCGCTGCGGACAAATCCAAGTATGTCGTCATTGATTTCAAAATTATACTGACCAGTCAGGGCAACGTTGAATTTAGGTACGCCCGGAATATTGGCACCCTTGGTCGCACCAGCTACACCTAATTTGAAAGCGTCACTGTCTGCCAGCACCGCATGATCATAACCACCAGCCAGATCAATGACGATGCTGGAAACTGGTTTGTATTTGATTTCAATTTCACCACCTGTGCTCGTAGCGCTACCTACGTTGGTATTGTAAGCATAACCGCATGGGCTGATGGTAATTGATTGCTGCAGATTTTTCCAGTCGATGTAAAACAAATCGGCGTTGACTGACAGGGTATTGTTGAGGAAACGGGATTTATTCCCGATTTCATAACTCCACAGGGAATCTGGCGAATAGCTTAACGGATTGTTCGTGCCGCAGATTCCTGGCAATGGGTAGTTAGGCCCACCGACACGGAAGCCTTCAGCAGCTGTCGCATACAGGGTATTGGTGTCATTGACTTCCCAGGTGACGGCCAGTTTCGGAGTTGCCTTACTGCCGCTGCTTTCCGAAAATGGATTCAGCGTTGGTCCGCCAGCGAAGAAATAATCACCAATACGCATGAACGAATCAGTTGCCTTCAGGTAACGCAAACCTGCTGTGACATGAAATGTCGGCACCACATAGTAATTGGCTTCACCAAAGATGGAACGTTGTGAATCATTGAAATAACGATGTGAGAAATAGGAATTATCTTTCGGGAAGGCGTTCGGGAAGCTGCCGGAAATATCCGTTGCCGTGTTCTTACCTGCTGCAGTAAAGGCCGCATTAAGACCAAAAATCGGCTCATTATCGATAATGTTGGTATTCATATCCGAATAATAAGCACCGGCAACCCAGGTAAATGGTGACACACTTGGATCGTACGCTTTTGAAGTCAAACGAATTTCCTGAGAAAACTGGGTAATTTCGTTGTTCAGGTACACAGCTGACGGCAAATTGGACACAGTTGCAGACAATGCCGGATCACTGATGAGCGAACCTACATATTGACTGTTGACAGCAGTGCCATCCTGAGTACGGTTAAATACCCGTTTAAAATAGCTCGATACCGAAGTCAGGTCGCCGAAACCCATACCGTAGTTGATGGTCACGCTAGGCACAAACAACACATCTTTACCAGGTTCACGCACCAGTTTAGGAGTTTGATTGTTAGCCAGCGGCGTGCCATTGGCTAAATTCTGATAACCGACATCGGTGTCGCCCGAATTAACCTGTTGAAACAGTACGGAAGGAGTAATCGAAAAATCTTTGGTTGGTGACCATTTCATGGCCAGACGCGCTACCCGGTCATCTTCCCAGTTAATCCCACGGGCAATGACGGCGCCGCTATTAGGATCGACCTGATCAATAAAACCGCTCTTGTGCGATGATTCCACACCGATACGCAAAGCCAGTTCGTTCGGGATCAGTACCTGATTGAATACCGCGGTTTCGCTGTGATTGATTCCGCCACCAGCGGTAGAAGAAACATCTTCAGAGAAATTGGCTTCACGTTCTTTTAAATTAGGCTGATTGGTGATGAATTTGACGGTGCCACCCATGGAGCTCGCGCCATACAGGGTGCCCTGTGGTCCGCGTAAAACTTCAATATGGTCAATATCAAAAAATTTCGGCTCGGCCGTACCCATACTGTAGACATTGCCGGCAGACATAGAGACGTCATCGAGGTACACGCCCACGGTAGCAAAACCACCGGAAGAACTCACGCCGCGCATTTCAATGCTCGACAGTCCGGGACCGTTACCGGCGTTACCGCCACCGCCACCGCCGGAGAACGAAATATTGGGAATCGAACGGGTTGCGGAAGCAAAATCGTCAATATGCTGGGAAGCGATTTCATCGCCACCGACCACAGAAATACTCAAAGGTACTTTGCTGGCATCTTCTTTACGTTTATTGGCCGTCACGATAACGGTTTGAATCTGGTCAGTGATTTTTGAAGCAGCCGGTGCAGCCGGGGCGGCTTCCTGTGCCCATGTTGGTGCACAGACGCTTGCCATTGCCGATGCGACAGCGGCAGCACAAATGAAATTAAACGGACGGTTTGCCATAGCTTATTGTCTCCAGTTGGTTGCAAATTTGTTGAATTCTTGTTCGCTCAACATAATTATATGTTGACGCTCACATGCCAATGACTTCTAAGCAATATGCGCGCCATGTCGTTATTAACTACATTTTATAAAAACGGATTGCTTCTGACTGCTTAAACCTAATGGTTTAATTTTCTTTTGTGCAACTTACTCTACAACTCATCCGTGAATTTAACCTATTTCAGGCTGGGATTACACAAATATACTGTTTTTCTATCCAAAATAAGTATATACAAATTATGTTTAGCTGTAAGTAAAAGAGTTTGAAATGTGGTTTTTTTACTGCTTGAAAGAAATACCACACCAACAGGAAAACAGCTTGCACCAATTCGGGGAAGCTGACCGATTAATGAATTCTACGATGTCTATGCGAGCAACTCTTTTCAATTCGCGACATCAATTTACATAAAACTTAAACTATCAGATCCGTATTGCCGCTGGAGCCAAACAGTTGCAGTTTTAACTGTGCCAGTTGGTCGCGTACCTGGGCGGCTTTTTCGAATTCGAGGTTTTTTGCATGATCGAGCATGAGTTTTTCCAGACGTTTGATTTCCTTGCTGACCTGTTTTTCACTCATAACTTCATAGCGCGCATGTTCCTGGGCCGCATCGAGTTCGGCTCTGGCAGCCTGCGGGTTGTAGACGCCGTCGATGAGATCGCGGATGTGTTTGACGACACTGGCTGGCGTAATGTTGTTAGCCAGATTGAAGGCGGTTTGTTTTTCACGACGACGCCGGGTTTCATCCATGGCACGCTGCATCGAATTGGTGATTTTGTCGCCATACAGAATCGCCATGCCGTTTAAATTACGCGCCGCCCGTCCGATGGTTTGAATCAGGCTGCGTTCCGAACGCAGGAACCCTTCTTTATCCGCATCCAGAATCGCCACCAGCGAAACTTCGGGAATATCGAGTCCTTCACGCAACAGATTGATCCCCACCAGCACATCAAACGTACCCAGACGTAAGTCGCGCAGGATTTCCACCCGTTCGACGGTTTCGATATCGCTGTGCAGATAACGCACCTTGATGCCATGTTCACCTAAAAAATCGGTCAGCTGTTCGGCCATGCGTTTAGTCAGGGTGGTGACAAGGATGCGTTCATTTTTGGCGACCCGCAATCGGATTTGGGTCATCAGATCATCTACCTGAGTGCTGGCGGGTAAGACTATGATTTGCGGATCAACCAGACCAGTCGGTCGCACCACCTGTTCCACCACCTGATCAGAATGCTCGGCTTCATAGGCGGCCGGTGTGGCAGAGACAAAAACAGTCTGGCGCATTTTGGATTCGAATTCATCAAACCGCAGCGGCCGGTTATCCAGCGCCGAAGGCAGCCGGAAACCATAGTCGACCAAATTGGTTTTGCGCGCCCGGTCACCGTTGTACATGCCGGTGAACTGGCCGATGAGTACATGCGATTCATCCAGAAACATCAGTGCATCGGCAGGTAAATAATCCACCAGTGTCGGTGGCGGCTCACCTGGTTGGGCACCACTCAGATGGCGCGAATAGTTTTCAATCCCTTTGGTGAAGCCGATTTCGCTCATCATTTCCAGATCAAAGCGGGTGCGCTGCTCGATGCGCTGCTCTTCAATCAGTTTGTTTTCTTTGCGGAAAAACACCAACCGTTCGCCGAGTTCTTGCTTGATGGTTTCAATGGCGCGCAAAACAGTAGCGCGCGGGGTGACATAATGGGAGCCCGGATAGACAGTGAAGCGGACAATTTTTTGTCGGATGCGCCCTGTGAGCGGGTCAAATAACTGCAGATTTTCTATCTCGTCATCAAACATTTCCACCCGCACGGCCAGTTCTGCATGCTCGGCCGGAAAGATGTCGATGGTATCGCCACGAACCCGGAAGGTGCCGCGGCCAAAATCGATTTCATTGCGGGTATATTGCATTTGAATTAACCGTGCAATGATGTCACGCTGACTCACGCGATCTTTGTTGCGCAAGGTCAGGATCATTTGATGGTATTCATTCGGATTACCGATACCATAGATGGCTGAAACGGTGGCCACGATGATGACGTCGCGCCGCTCCATGAGTGATTTGGTGCACGACAGGCGCATCTGTTCGATGTGTTCGTTGATAGCAGAATCTTTTTCAATAAACAGGTCGCGCTGCGGCACGTAGGCTTCCGGCTGGTAATAATCGTAGTAACTGACGAAATATTCCACCGCGTTATGCGGAAAAAATTCACGGAATTCACTGTATAGCTGAGCGGCCAGGGTTTTATTGGGCGCAAACACAATTGCCGGACGACCAGTACGGGCGATCACGTTGGCCATAGTAAAGGTTTTACCGGAACCCGTGACACCCAACAGCGTCTGGTAGGCCAGACCGTCCTGAATTCCCTCAACAAGTTGATCAATTGCTACCGGTTGATCACCAGCCGGAGCAAACGGCTGAAACAATTGGTATGGCGAATTGGGGAATCGGACCAGCTTGCCCTCTGGAGGCTGATTTTTCTGCTCGTCTGCCGATGAATTTGCTGCTAATTCCGCCATATGGGTTACGCCTTTGATATAGAATATCGGGTTGTCAGCTGCCCGATTCTGGGCAACCTGCTATTGTACTGACAACGCGCCACTGTTTCCAAACTTATTGCGGATTTTGTTTGCTGCCTTTTTTCACTTATTCGACTATTCCACCATGACTACTGCCAACACTCTGTTTACCGCCATCGAAATGGCACCACGTGACCCGATTCTGGGCATTACCGAAGCCTTTAACGCCGATACCAATCCGGACAAGGTTAATCTGGGTGTGGGCGTCTATTATGACGATAAGGGTAAAGTTCCTCTGTTGGAATGCGTACAGAAAGCCGAAGCCCTGCTCATTGCTACCGTCACCCCGCGCACCTATCTGCCGATCGACGGTCTGGCTGCCTATGATAAAGCGGTTCAGGAATTGGTGTTTGGTGCTGGCAGCAAAGTCATTGCCGAAAAACGCGCCATGACGGTGCAGGCTATTGGCGGTACCGGTGCACTCAAACTGGGCGCCGATTTCCTGAAACGCTTTGCGCCGGATGCGCAGGTATGGATTTCTGATCCTAGCTGGGAAAACCATCGCGCCCTGTTTGAATCGGCCGGCTTTACCGTCAATAACTACCCTTACTATGATGCCGTCACGCATGGCGTCAATTTTGCCGGCATGCTGGACAGCCTGAAAACCATGCCGACCGGCTCGATCGTGTTGCTGCATGCCTGCTGCCACAATCCAACCGGTGCTGATCTGACACCGGATCAATGGACTGAAGTCATCGCGGTTGTCACCAGCCGCGGTCTGATTCCTTTCCTCGATATGGCTTACCAGGGTTTTGGTGCCGGCATTGAAATCGATGGTCAGGTAGTACGTCGTTTTGTGGATGCCGGCGGACCGTTGTTTGTATCGAATTCGTTTTCCAAATCGTTCTCGCTGTATGGCGAACGGGTTGGCGCATTGAGTATTGTAGCTGCTGACGCCGCTGAAGCTGCACGGGTGTTGTCGCAGTTAAAACGCGTGGTCCGTACCAACTATTCCAATCCCCCTACTCACGGCGGTAAAATTGTGGCTACCGTGCTGGCTAATCCGGAACTGCGCGCTTTGTGGGAATCGGAACTGGCTGGTATGCGTGTGCGCATCAAAGCTAATCGTGAACAGCTGGTGGATTTGCTCAAGCAAAAAGCACCGTCACACGACTTTGAATTTGTTAAGCAGCAATGCGGTATGTTTTCCTATTCCGGCTTAAGCAAGCAGCAGGTAGACCAAATGCGCGACAATAATTCAATTTACGCCATTGATACCGGTCGCATCTGTGTTGCCGCCTTGAATTCACAGAATATCAACCGGGTTGTGGATGCCATCTGTCAGGTTTTATAAGCAAAAAGCGCGAAAGGGACTTGACGCTCGTTGTCATATCCCCCTATAATCTCGCTTCTGTTCCCTGATAGCTCAGTTGGTAGAGCGACGGACTGTTAATCCGCAGGTCCCTGGTTCGAGTCCAGGTCGGGGAGCCAAGAATATAAAGGGTTGCATGCAAATGCAGCCCTTTTTCTATTTAATATTGTTAACCCAATTGCTTTTTTCAATACTGACGGTAATTGATTAAGTAACTCTGGGACTCCACCAGTTGCAGATTCCCATTTTATGTTCGCATCGGCAAAAAAACGTAAAGCGTCGTTAATGCGAGGTTGACTTCGCCTTCCAGCGTTTAAGCAGCAAGGCATTGGACAGCACACTGACGCTGCTGAACGCCATCGCGGTCCCAGCCAACATGGGATTGAGCATGCCATAGGCTGCCAGGGGGATGCCGATCAGGTTGTAGATAAAGGCCCAGAACAGATTTTGTCTGATCTTGTTATAGGTGCTGCGTGAAATTGCCAGGGCGTCAGCGATTAAGCCCGGATCGCCACGCATAAGCGTAATGCCCGCCGCCTGCATGGCGACATCGGTGCCGGTTGCCATGGCGATGCCAACATCGGCACAGGCCAGCGCCGGGGCATCGTTAATCCCGTCACCTACCATGCCAACCACATGACCGGCATGCTGCTGTTGGGCGATCAGTTCTGCTTTGGTTTCTGGCAAAACATTGGCGAACACCAGATCAATGCCGAGCTCACGGGCAACGGCATCCGCACTGGCTTGATTGTCGCCGGTAATGAGCATGGTACGTACGCCAAGTTGTTGCAGTTGTTGTATGGCGGCGAGTGCTCCGGGTTTGATTTCATCACCGAACGCCATCAGTGCCAGCGCCTGCGGAGAAGGTTCGAGTTGCAGCAGCCACGAAACTGTCATGCTCTGGTTTTGCCATTGTTGCAGTTCAGGTTGCAAATCTGGCGGAATGCTGGCCTGCAGTTCAGTCAGCCAGCGGGCGCTGGCAATGGCGTACAGCACACCGTTCACCCTTCCCTGCACGCCGCGCCCGGCGACGGCTTTGTATTCCGTCACCGCAAGTGGAATGATTCCACGCGACTCAGCCAGATCAAGCACGGCACCGGCCAGCGGGTGTTCACTGCCCTGCTGCAGAGAAGCTGCGATCAGCAAAGTGTGTTCTTGCTTGCCACTGATGTGATGCAAGGTCGGCTTGCCTACTGTCAGCGTGCCGGTTTTATCGAGTGCGATGAGGTCGATGCGATGGGCAAATTCAAGCGCTTGGGCATCACGGATCAAAATCCCATGCCGCGCCGCGACACCGGTACCCACCATCATCGCGGCCGGCGTCGCCAGACCCAGAGCACAGGGACAGGCGATCACCAGTACGGCGACCGCATTTAATACGGCCTGTTCCCAGTTGCCATTGGACCAGCCCCAGGCTAAGAGCGTCAGCAGTGCCAGGATCAGAATTACCGGCACAAAAATGGCGCTCACCAGATCTACTGTGCGCTGAATCGGAGCTTTGCCGGCCTGGGCCGATTCCACCATGCGAATAATGCGTGCCAGAGTGGTTTCTGCGCCGACAGCCAGAGTCTGGATGTGCAGACGGCCTTCCAGATTGACCGAGCCGGCAATCACATGATCGCCACTGGATTTGAAAATTGGCATGCTTTCACCAGTGAGTAGTGCTTCATCGACTGGCGAGTCACCCTCAATAATTTTTCCATCGACCGGTATCCGTTCACCGGGACGCACCACCACAATGTAGCCAACCCGCACGGCCGACAGCGGCACCTGAACTTCGGTACCGGATTGCAGCACGCAGGCACTATCGGGGCGCAAGGCCTGCAAAGCCAGAATCGCCGCACCGGTCTGGCGTTTGGCTTTACCCTCGAGCCACTTGCCCAGCAATACCAGCGTAATAACAACGGCTGAGGCTTCAAAATACAGATGTGCCATTCCACCCGGATGGCGCAACAGCAAATACACACTTAATCCATAAGAAGCCGACGTGCCTATCGCTACGAGCAAATCCATGTTGCCGGCACCGGCTTTCAGTGCCTTCCAGGCAGCACGGTAAAAACGTGCACCAATAATGAATTGCACCGGCGTAGCCAGCAGCCATTGCAACCAGCCGGGCAACATCAGATCGATGCCGATCCAGCCCAGCAGCATGGGCAAAGCCAGCTGCAGGGTCAGCAAGGCCGAGACCACAATCGGGGCGGCAGCTATCCAGGCTGGCGGTGGTGCAATGGGGACTGATTGATCGGTGATCGGGTAAGCTATATACCCGGCATGATCCACTGCAGAGAGCAGTTGTTCAGAGGTGACTTCTGTGCTCACCATGACGGTGGCTTTTTCCGTGGCGAGATTGACACTCGCACTATGCACGCCGCTGACCTTGTTGAGTGCCTTTTCAACCCGGCCAGAACAGGAGGCACAGGTCATACCCAAAATCGCGAGTTCGATTTCGTGATCAGACGCTTGCGCTGCCGTTGGTGTGGTCATACTGCCTTATTCAACTTGCAGCAACGGTGTAAAGCCAGCATCGCTGATGGTTTGACTGATGCCAGCCGCAGCAAGAGCAGTGCTGACCACAACGGTCTTGCTGGGTATGTCGATCTGCACAACAGCCAGAGGATCAACGCTCTGAATCGCTTTGGTGATTTGGGCTACGCAATGATTGCAGCTGAGATCTTCTACCAGAAATTGCATGAGGTTCTACTCCATGTAAGTGAATTACTTTTTAATGACTTCCAGCCCCGCATTGTCCCAGGCAATCATGCCACCATTGACGCTACTGACATGGCTGAATCCAATTTCCTGCAGCATAGTTGCTGCCTTTAAAGAACGTTTTCCTGAACGGCAAACCACGACGACAGGCTTATCTTTATAATCGGCAATTTCGGCCAGTCGGCTGGATAACTGCCCCAAAGGAATCAAGGTTGCATTGGGCGCATGAATTTCATCATATTCGTCCTGTTCTCTGACATCGAGTAACAGCGTACCCTGAGTACTCAGTTTCTGAGCTTGTGCAACATCGACCAGTTCAGGCGGACTTGCTTGTTGTGCGCTAACGGTGGCTGAAAAAAACAGGATTGCCAGGATAGCTATTAATTTTTTTTGACTATTCATGTTCACAGGATAATTCAGTTTTAAAATGGAGTAATACAACGAGAATACATTAATTGACATCAAACAATTATGCGGGATTAAAAATAAATGAGCAATTCAAAGGAAAAATTTAAACATCAATGCCAACATCAGGCTGATGAAACAAGCCCAACCGGAAAATAACCAGCGCCAGATAACGGCCCTGGGAATAAAGCCAACTCCACGCACCAATCCGCTACTCATGGTCCACAACAATACCATTACGAGTTTATGGTCAACAGCGCCGCTGGAATTGACCATTATCAAGGGATAAATCGTACCTGCAAGCATAATGCCGATAGCAACTGCCAAAAAGGGCAGCTGTATTTCAACACCATCGTCATCGGATGACTGTGATGAATTCATGTTTTTGTTTCATCCTGTTCGGCCATCAAGCGGGCGGATTCGTTTTCTCCCCACATGGCATTTAAAATAGCCAGCAACAGAGCAAATCCCACTCCGAGTATCCATGCGAAATACCACATTTTCATCTCCTTGATTAAGCATTGCCTTTAATATGAACTATGTTCATTAGCCTGAATTTGCTGCACGGTGACCTTACCTCGCATCACCCGATAGGCCCACGATGTATAAAACAAAATGAGGGGCATAAAAATAACTGTCGCCCAAAACATAATGCCAAGGGTGAGGTGGCTTGATACACTATCCCATACAGTAAGGCTGGCATCGGGCATGCTCGATGATGGCATCAGGAAGGGAAACATGGAGGCTCCAGCCGTACCGATGACGCCGGCCAAGGCGATCGATGAGGTAATGAACCCTGTCAAAGTCCGACGTATGATAAGTAATGATGCCGTCATCAGAGCGCCAGCGATTCCGGCAATGGGAAGCATCCACAACAAAGGCTGTTTGCTGTAGTTCGCCATCCACGCGCCTGCCTCGCGCACCACTGTTTTACTCATTGGATCTGCCAGTGCGTTGGCATCTACAACCGAGGTGATCCGATACCCTGGAATGTATTGAAGCCAAATTCCAGCCGCGATGAAGGCCAATACCATGATCAATGCAGCACCAACGGCCCCGTTGATGCTGCGGTTCTGTAGTTCACCTTCTGTCCGGTGAGCCAGGTATGCCCCTCCCTGCATGGTAATCATGGCGCTGCTGACGACCCCGGCAAGTAGCGCAAAGGGATTGAGTAACTGCCAGAAGCTACCTGAATAGGTTGAAACCATATAACTATCAAACTGAAATGGCACCCCTTCGAGCAAATTGCCAAATGCGACGCCAAAAATCAGCGGTGGAATGGCACCACCGGTAAATAATCCCCAATCCCAAAAACTGCGCCAGGACGCATTGTGAATTTTGCTGCGATAGTCGAAGCCGACAGGACGAAGAAACAATGCCCACAGCACCGCAAGCAAGGCCCAGTAAAAGCCGCTGAATGCGGTAGCATAGACCAAAGGCCATGCAGCAAAAATGGCACCGCCGCCGGTAATAAACCAAACCTGATTTCCTTCCCAGTGAGGCCCTACCGTATTAATCACTACCCGGCGTTCCAGATCCGTTTTTCCGACAAAAGGAAGCAAAGTACCGACGCCCATATCGTGTCCGTCCATGATGGCAAAGCCAATCAACAGCACACCCACCAGTAACCACCAAATAATTTTGAGTGTTGGATAGTCGATCATTTTTCTTCTCCTGATCAGTTAGCAGTTTCGTGATGTATCGCTTCGAAGGAATAACGACCGGTACCCAGACTGCCGGGACCCTGCCTGGCAAATTTGACCATCAGAACCATCTCTACAACGAGCAGTACAGTATAAAAAATCACGAACCCAGTCAGAGAACCATACAGACTGTTCACACTGAGCGTTGATACGCTTAAATGGGTAGGAAGTACGCCATAGATGGTCCAGGGTTGACGGCCATATTCAGCCACAAACCAACCCAGTTCACAGGCTAACCATGGCGCCGGCAGCATCCAGAGTGCCCATTTAAGCAGCCATGGTTTTTTATCCCGGGTTACCTTGATGGTGCTTAAAAATGCGATGCCAAACAAGGCCAACATGGCAAAGCCCAAGAGAACCATAATTCTGAAACTCCAAAACATCGGTGTCACGCGCGGTATGGTATCGTTGACCGCACGGTCTATGAGTGCCGGTGTCACCTGATTCATATCCGTGACATACCTTTTGAGTAATAATCCAAACCCGAGATCCGCTTTATTGGCATTAAAGAGCGATAATGCCTGCTCATCGTGCCGGTTCGCTCTTAATGCTTCGAGGGCTTTGACTGCAACAATTCCATGTAAAACACGCTCATGATTTTTTATCTTGATGTCATGGATGCCAGGAATTTGTTTGCTTACTGAACGGGTTCCGATTAACCCCATCACCCAGGGAACTTCAACTTCCCAGTTATTTTTTTGTTCGGCTTCATTTATATCCGCCACCAGCGTCAATCCTGCAGGTGCCGGTTTGGTTTGCCACATTGCTTCTATGGCGGCCATTTTGGTTTGCTGAGCTTCGCCTACGGTGTAACCAGATTCATCACCGAGCACAATGACGCTCAGCGCGGATGCAAGACCAAAGGCGGCGGCCACACCGAAGCTGCGCCTGGCAAATTCCATGTCACGTTTTTTCAGCAGGTACCAGCTGGAAATAGATAAAACAAACATGGAACCGGTTAAATACCCAGCTGAAACTGTATGAACAAATTTTGCCTGCGCATCCGGATTAAAAACCACCGCCCAAAAATCCACTATCTCCATGCGCATGGTCAGATAACTGAATTCGGCTCCGACCGGGTTTTGCATCCAGCCATTAGCAATTAAAATCCACAGTGCGGAAAGATTGGTTCCAACTGCCATTAACAAAGTAACGAGCAAATGCTTGGGCTTGCTCAAGCGAGACCAGCCAAAGAAAAATAATCCGATCAGAGTAGATTCAAGAAAAAAGGCCATCAGGCCTTCAATCGCAAGGGGCGCACCAAAAATATCGCCAACATAGTGTGAGTAATAAGCCCAGTTGGTGCCAAATTGAAATTCCAGGGTAATGCCAGTTGTGACGCCCAGTGCAAAATTAATGCCAAACAACTTTCCCCAAAATTGCGTCATGTCTTTCCAAACAATTTTACCTGTCATGACGTAGACACTTTCCATAATCAACAATAGCCACACCATACCTATGGTCAATGGCACGAAAAGGAAATGGTATAGGGCGGTGGCCGCAAACTGCAAACGCGACAAGTCAACCAATTGTTCTGAAATCACTTCGATACTCCTTGTGAAATTACCGGGATACTCATGTGCGAAGCCATTATTTCGGCATTTATGTCAACTGCTTCATCCCGGACAAAAAAACACCATATCAGCACTAAAGCGACGAGCTTGATGAGTACGGCAACCTTCAGGTGAATATGCAGGCGTCGGGGATTATGATTCATCACATTAATTAAAAATGAAAGGATTGAATTCAAAGACTCTATTATCTACCTTACTATCTGACTATCCCTGCCAAATTTTTTACTCATCATCGTTGCAATACGTTATTAATTTCTGCCATCACACCTTCATCAAGACTGCCATTTGATTGCGCCAATTTTAAGCGGTTCATTTCGACTCCGATTTGTGCCTGCAACACTGCCAGCTCAGAACTGGTTGCGTCATTTTCAGCGTTGAGCAGATCCAGTGTGGTGCGATCTCCCTCGGAATGGCCGAGGCGTGTTGCATCGAGTCGCGCCAGACTGGCTTTGTGTGCCTGAACTAAAGCGGCCACGCGACTCTTGCCAACGGTGATGCCCAACCATGCGGTACGAACCTGAATGACGATTTGCTGGCGCAGCCATTCGCTATCGGATTTAGACTTGTCAATCAGATGAACAGCTTCCGAATATTTTGCACTCCGGATACCACCGGTAAACAGGGGAATTGTGAGTTGGATTCCTATCATCCGATTGGTGACATTGTTTTCTGCATTGCCATAGTCGCCGTTGCCGTGCAGTCGGTCGGAGCTCAGTTGAGCAACCAAGTCAAGTGAAGGTGCATAAAGGGCACGGTGCCTTTCTGCTTCTTCTTGTGCGACAGTGACTTTTTTGGCCTGAATCAGTAGGGCAGGATTATTCAGTGTCGCATCACGGATACAATTTTCCAGCGGAGCAAGGTTCATTGCGCTTGCATCTGCAGCTAAATTGACTGGAACCAGATCATTGCTACCAAGACCGGTCAGATCAGAAAACATTGCTTGTTTGATCTGCACATCCATTTCCGAGGCCATGATTTGAGCGTTAATCGTTTCCGATCGTGCCAATGCTTCATAGGTATCGGTCACAGGAACACTACCGAGTTTAAAACTGTCTGTGGCCTGGGTTAACGCAAAAACAACCGCTGACTGTTGTTGCTTTAACAGTCGCAATGTTTCATCGGCGACCAGAACATCAAAATAGCGTTCGGCAACACGTACGGCTTGTTGCTGTCTGGCTGACTTCCATTGGATTTCGGCCATGTCTGCCGAAAGATCGAGCTGCCTGCTCTGAGTGAGCAGGGTCCGATTCAATAGTGGCTGACGAGCTACCAGTGCATATTGCTCCGCATTGCCGTTGTGGATAGAGGTATCAAATGCAACACCAGCGGTTTGAATAAATCCGGGAGCAGAAAACTGCGCCCCGGAGGTTTGGGTGCTGATATTTTGCACGCCCGCGCCAGCTGTCAGTGAAACCGATGGCAACCACATGCCACGCGACTGCTCATGCTGCATCGTGCTGGCTTGGTAATTAGCCTGAGCGGCGGCAAATTCCGGGTCATGGCGTTGCGCTGCCTGCCAGGCCATCATCAAATCCGTAGCAAAAGCCGTCGGCACGATTACAGTCAACAAGGCGACTGAAAAAACAGAGGTCAGGATTTTCATCATTCACTTTTGCGGTTGGTCACAGCATGTTTCAAGTCATCGTTTGAAGGATGGTGAGTTGGAATTAATTTCCGGTCTGCATACCCAACTTGCGCAAGATGGATTCCATCAGACACCATTTGGTCAGTCCGCTTTGCAGCAGATTGGCGCCAACGAAAGCAGTAAACGCCAGCCACCACTGACTGACAAACAAGGGGCTGCCCGGAATGCCGAATGCCAGTGAAAGTAAAATAAAAGTGCCGGCGATGACACGTACGGTTTGCCATGTAGTCATGATAATTCTCCTTGATGGGTAATAAATTCAATCCGATTGCGATAAGCGATGTAATACAACAGCGGAATCACCAGTAAGGTCAGCAGCGTCGATACCAGTATGCCAAAAATCAGTGAGATGGCCAGGCCATTAAATATCGGGTCATCCAAAATAAAGAAGGCACCCAACATGGCGGCCAGTCCGGTAAGCATAATCGGCTGCGCACGGGTGATCGCTGAATGCACTACGGCCTGCTTCAACTCAATTCCGGCTCTGACCTGCAGGTTAATAAAATCCACCAGCAAAATCGAATTTCTGACGATGATGCCGGCCAGCGCGATCATGCATATCATGCTCGTGGCGGTATATTGAGCTCCCAACAAGGCGTGCCCTGGCATGACACCGATAATGGTCAATGGAATCGGCGCCATGATGATCAGCGGTGTCAGATAGGAACCGAACTGCGCCACTACCAGCAGATAAATCAGAATCAGGCCAACCGCATAGGCAGCGCCCATATCGCGGAAGGTTTCGTAAGTGATTTGCGATTCTCCATCCCACTTGATCGCGTAGCCACGATACGGATCGGCAGGCTGATGAATAAAATATTCTGTGAGCGTCCCACCACCGGGTGTGTTAATCGCCGCTATCGCCCGGCGCATGGAAAACATGCCGTATAAAGGACTGTCGATTTTGCCTGCCATATCGGCGACCACGTAATTCACGGCCAACAGATCTTTGTGATAAATCGGTTGTTCGCGCACGCTGTCACTCAATGTGACCAGTTCGCGTAGCGGAACCAATTGTCCACCCGCTGCTCTGACCGTCAGTTGCAACAGTCCATCCAGATCGCCATGGCGTTCGGCCGGCAACTGCAAGATAGCCGCATTGGGATATTTGCTGGCATCGTGCAGATAAGTGACAGCTTCGCCGCCCAGACCCGCATGCAAAGCCGTGACTATATCGGTTTGAGAAACACCCAACAGGGCTGCTTTGCGGCGATCTGCCAGCAACATCAATTTAGGGGCATCCGCAATACTGCTGTCGTCCGCATCGACAATACCGGCAGTGCTGTTAAATACGCTGCGCACTTTTTTGGCGACCTGACGTCGGCCTTCCGCTTCCGGTCCATAAATTTCTGCCACGATGGGTGAAAGTACTGGCGGGCCGGGAGGCACTTCAACAATTTTGATATTGGCATTAAAGCGTTTACCTATGGCCTGCAAAGGAGCTCGCAGCCGCGTGGCAATCGCATGACTCTGCTCACTGCGATGATGTTTGTCGACCAGATTGACCTGAATATCGCCAACCTCACCACCTGCGCGTAAATAATACTGACGCACCAGACCATTGAAATTGATCGGCGCTGCAGTACCTGCATAAGCCTGATAATCGGTGACTTCGGGGACTGTGGACAAATACGACCCCAATTCATGCAATACCGCAGCGGTTTGTTCCACCGGTGTTCCGACCGGCATATCGACAATGACCTGAAATTCAGACTTGTTATCAAACGGCAGCATTTTCAGCAACACCAAACCGGTAGCAGGCAACAATACCGACAATCCAATCAGAGCAGCAACAGACAGGCCCAGCCATCTGCGGTGCCGCTGTCCGTGCTTTTCATCTAAAAATGGCTGAAATAAACGCTCGAACAGCGGCGCCAATTTGGCTGCCATACCGTGAGGTTGGGTGTCCACAACCTTGTTGTGGGTTTCTTTCATCCAGATGCGCGCCAACCAGGGGGTGACGATAAACGCGATCGCCAGCGACAGCAACATGCCCATGCTGGCATTAATCGGAATCGGGCTCATGTATGGCCCCATTAAGCCTGAAACGAAGGCCATCGGAAGCAAGGCCGCAATCACCGTAAAAGTGGCGAGTATGGTCGGACCACCGACTTCATCGACCGCACCCGGAATAAGGTCGCGCAGTGATTTACCCGGATATTGGCGCTGATGACGGTGAATGTTTTCAACCACGACGATGGCGTCATCGACCAGAATGCCGATCGAGAAAATCAGTGCAAACAGCGACACCCGGTTAAGGGTAAAACCCCAGGCCCAGGAAGCAAACAGCGTGACGGTGAGTGTCAGAATAACGGCTGCACCGACGATGGCAGCTTCACGAGCACCGAGCGCAAGAAATACCAGCACTACTACCGAGAGTGTGGCGAAGAGCAGCTTTTGAATCAGTTTTTTGGCTTTGTCGTTGGCGGTTGTGCCGTAATTCCGGGATTCGGCCACGATAATGTCTGAAGGAATAACGGTATTTTTAAGTTCTTCCACCCGTGCCATGAGTGCATTGGAAACATCAATCGCATTTTCACCAGATTTTTTGGTAATGGCGATGGTCACAGCAGCATACTCAGCTCCCTGCGCACCATTTTTCCCGGCCACGCCTTCCCAGACATAACGCACTGCCGGCAATGGCCCGTCCCTGACGGTAGCCACATCCTGCATAAAAACCGGCTTGTGGTTATGAACCGCAATCACCAGCTCTGCCACATCACGCGCATCTTTCAAAAACGGCCCGGCTTCGACGCTCACAGAGCGATTGCCAGATAACAGCTCACCCGTTGGCATGCCCAGATTCACCGACGCGAGTGCGTTGCGCATGTCGGCAACAGTCACGCCGGAACCTTGCATGCGCGCAGGATCGAGCTCGATCAGGATGGCTCGTCCGGGACCACCTGTGGTGATCACTTCCCGGGCACCCGCTACACGTTTGAGATCATTTTCAATACTGTGCGCCACTCTTTCGAGATCGTAGGCACTGGTATTGGGATTTTTACTGTACAGGGTCAGACTGACGACAGGCACATCATCTATACCCTTGGGTTTCACCAGTGGCGCCATCACACCCAGATTTCCGGGCAACCAGTCAGCATTGGAATTGACCGTATCGTATAACCGCACCAGGGCTTCCGTGCGTGGCACGCCCACCTTAAATTGCACCGTCATGATGGCCATGCCGGGACGGGACAGTGAGGCAACATGCTCCACACCTGTCATTTGCGACAACACCTGCTCAGCCGGAATCGCCACCATTTGTTCCACATCGGCCACCGAAGCGCCGGGAAAGGCCACCAGCACATTGGCCATGGTGACATTAATTTGCGGCTCTTCCTCTCGCGGGGTAACCAACACGGCAAACACACCCAGCAATACTCCCGCCAGCGCCAGCAACGGGGTAATGCGCGCCGACTGAAAGAATGCAGCCAGTCGTCCTGAAACTCCCATCGCTGATTTCATCGCGCCTCCTTTACGGCTGCAGCAGGATCGATGGCAATGCGCTCGCCGGCACTAACTCCGGACAAGACTTCGATACTGTCATTCTGTGCATTGCCCAGACGTACCTGCCGTAATAATGCATGTTTATTGGCATCGATCACATACAGTCCAGTCATTTCACCCCTGCGTACAATGGACGAGGTCGGCACATACAAATGGCTGGCTGAACTGCGTTGCGAAGGCAGCCAGAGCCGGGCAAATAAACCCGGTGCGATTCCGTGCGCTGTCACTGGCAAGTCAACCCGGATTTGCAGCGTATGGGTATTGGCATCGATGGTGGGCAAGAGTTGCATGTGGGTCAGCGACAGCCACTGATGATCCGCTGTCAGGCCTGGCAGTTCCACTTTAAACGGCTGGCCATCCACATAATTGTTCATGCTTGTTTGTGGCACCGAGGCAGTGATTCTTAATCCCTTGGGGTCATACACAGTGAGCATGGCTTTGCCTGGCATGGCCATATCACCGAGAGCAATCGGCAAATCAGCAATCACGCCCGCATACGGCGCTTTGATGACATAAAAATCGGATTGAATAGTCGCCATACTGGCTTGTGCCAGTTGTGCCTTTAACTGTTCCGAACTGGCACGAAACTGAGTTTCAGCACGCTCGAGGGCGGATTGACTGATATATTGCTTTTCAAATAAATGCCGTTGACGTTCAACATCTTTGGTCGCCAATTCCAGAGCTGAACGTGCTGCCTGCGATTGGGCCTGACTGGCCAGACTGCCCTGCACGGCCGAACGTGCATCGATACGTACCAGAACCTGACCGGCCTTGACCACATCGCCTGCTTTTACCGGTAAATCGATGATGGCTCCAGACACCTGTGAGGCGATCACGGTTTGCCTGACCGCTTCCACCACGCCATCGTAGCGGGAATTCTCGGCCGCACCACCCACTTGCACGAGTGTGCTGGCCAATTCTCCCTGTGCTGCCCATGCAACAGATATATGCAATGCTGCCATGATCAATGCTGCACTCACACGCGAAGCTCTTAACATGCCTGTTCCCCTGTTTTTAAAATTTATTCACAAACCGTTTAATTGCGTGTATTATGTAATCAATCAATTAAATACGCAAGAACTTATTTAGTTATTAAATTGCCTGAGATTAACTTTTTATCGGAAGTATATGCAAGATCTGACGATTGCTGCTATGGAACAGATTGCCGCTTATTTCACCGCGCTGTCGGAACCAACGCGCCTGCAGATGTTAAGCATATTACGCGATGGAGAACGCAATGTTGGTGAATTGGCACAGCAATGCGGCTACACGTCGGCCAACATTTCACGCCACCTGGCGGTATTAAGTAAACATGGACTGGTGGCAAAAGAAAGTCGCGGAACCAGTGTGTATTATCGAATTGCCGATGAGTCGGTGTATACGCTTTGTGACCTGGTTTGTGGCAGCATCTTGCGACAACTAGAGGAAAAATCCAGTACTCAAAAAGAATTTGCCATGTCGGCAAAGTTATCCAGAAACAGATAATTCAATGTCAGTTAACCAGGAGAGCATCATGAAAGCAAATGTTGGAACTATAGATCGGGTCATTCGGATTGCATCAGGAATTGCCCTTATTGGCGCAACCCTGGCAGGATTCATCGGCGTATGGGGATGGCTGGGAATTATTCCTTTGGCCACCGGCATTTTCCGATTCTGCCCTGCTTACCTGCCGTTTGGTTTAAGCAGCTGTTCAACTGAATAATATTGTATTTCCGCTCATCTGTAATGCGCGAGCTTGAGCCAGTTAGTACCAATTTCACTGCCTGGATTTTCAAACGATCCAGGACAGTACCATGGGCTCATTTCTGCTTGTCGCTGCCGTCACTCCATCGGGGAAACCGATAATAATCGGGGCAACTGCGCTGTAGTCAGTGGGAATGGTTAATTTAGCCTTGATCTCCGGCGTATTTAAGGCCATTAAAGCAGATCCGATGACACAACTACCTAAACCCATTTCAGTGGCCGTGATCATTAAATTTTCAGCGGCCAGCCAACAATCAGCCTCAACAAAAGACCCGGTTAATTTGGCCAGAATCACGATTAAGGTATCGGCACCATAAAAAATGGAAAAGTTGGGATCGCTGAAATCATGCGAGGTATGAACGCGGGTATGTCCTGGCGCATGCAGACTTTTTTCAAACATCGGTTTTGCCAGATTTAAAATTTCTTCCAATAGCGATTGATTTTGAATCACCACAAAGACACACGGTTCTTGATGCATCGCGGTAGGTGCTCTGACGGCGTAGTTGAGCAGGCGTTGAATCGACGCCTTATCTAACTTCTTGGCTTCATAGGCACGCACAGAACGCCTGGCCATTATTGTGTCGCGCGCGGTTGTCGTGGTCATAGATACTCCTGAAATGTGCTTTTCAACATAGTAATGGGAACCTTACTCTTTAGGCGGGGCTTATCGTTGACGTACATCAAATAGCCCTACTCACAGTACTTCATCATGAGACTACTACTTAATTAAGCTGTTTGTGAGTTCGTTGCCGCACAGATAGTACAAAGAAATTCATAGACTATTTAACCAAGCGTTCTGACAACGTTATTTACTTTATCGACGAAAAATTTACCCTTCCCGAGTTCAACCATGTTTGCTTTAAAGGATTACCTGACGCAGCCGCTCGTCATTCCTGCGCTGTTGGCACTGGCCATTGGTGCCTGTGCCTCACCGGACAGGCATGCGGATAGCTCACTTTCTTTTGTTGTGCCAACGTCGTGGTCAGACTCTTCCGTCAAGACAGGAAACGACACTCTGATGCAGTGGTGGACACGGTTTAATGATCCCCTGCTCAACACATTGGTGACTCAGTCGCTTAGCCATAACCTGAATGTCAAGAGCGCCCAATCGATCCTGCGTCAGGCATGGGCATTGCGTGATATTGCTGCCGCCGCCCTGTTGCCTGCGCTTGATGGCAGCGTTACTGCGCAACACAATCGGGCAACAAATAACAGCAGTAATTTGTTTCAGCTTGGCGTGAATGGCAGCTGGAATCCAGATGTGTTTGGTGCGGCCCGCAGTGCGCGTAATGCCGCCGAAGCCAGCGCGCTATCGAGCAACGCCTCTCTGGCCGATACTCAGGTGGCGATTTCGGCGGAAGTGGGATTGACTTACATTACTCTGCGTCTGGCACAACTCCGCCTCGACATTGCCAGCAAAAATCTGGCCAATCAGGAAGAAACTTTGCAGATTGCATCATGGCGTCAACAGGCCGGAATACTAACGGAGCTGGAAGTGGACCAGGCGCGCGCGGCTGTGGAGCAGACGCGTTCATTACTGCCAGCACTGCAAATGACTATCGGACAGAATCAGCACGCGCTGGCCTTATTGACTGCACAGCCACCAGCTGCGCTTGATCTGATGCTGTTGGCCGTGCAACCAGTGCCCGTGGCGGATGCGGATCTGGCAGTTACTATTCCGGCAGAAACCCTGCGTCAGCGCGCTGACGTGCGCGCAGCTGAATACAATGTCATGGCGGCACAGGATAGGGTCAGTCAGGCAGAAGCCGCACGTCTGCCCAATTTTTCACTCGGCGGCTCGATTGGCCTCAGCGCCCTGACCACTGGTATGCTCAGCAATGGTGCTTCAGTGGTGAGTTCACTCATCGCCGGAGTCACTCTGCCCATTTTTGATGGTGGTGCCCGCCGCGCCCAGATCAGCCTGCAACAGGCGGCAGAAGATCAGGCGCATCTGGCTTATGAAACTGCGGTACTGACGGCACTGTCGGAGGTGGAAAATGCGTTGCTGGCACTGCGCCAGGATCGCGAGCGGCTCAACAGTTTGCGTATTGCAGGCAGCTCGGCCGCGAGCGCATCGCAACTGGCACGTCAGCGCTACAGCAGTGGGCTGGTTGATTTTCAGGTGGTGCTGCAGACGCAATTAACCCAGCTGAGCACCGAAGATAATGTTGCCCTTGCCAGTGCCAGCGTCAGCACGGATCAGATACGTCTCTACAAGGCACTCGGCGGCGGATGGAATTCCGGCAACCCCGGGGACAGGGTTAATGACGCAACAGAGAACACAACCACCAATCCGGGCTCCAGATGATGAAACCACCTTCCCCTGACATCGCACCGGTCGCCGCTCCTGCCGTGATCAATCCACCCAGCGCGGCTCTGCCAACGAAGGCTCCAGTTAAGGCGGCCAGTAAAAACAGCATCGAAGCATTGCTTGCCGGACCCAGTTTAAAGCCTTGGTATTTTCGGCCGCTGTTCTGGACTGGTGTCGTAGCGCTCTTACTTATCGCCGGTCTGGTCTGGTGGTGGATGGCACGCGCCGCAGAAAACGCCCTGCCGGTATATAGCACGGAAGCTGTCGCTCGTGGCAATCTGACCCTGACGGTGACGGCTAACGGAACGCTGCAGCCGATACGCTCGATTAATATCGGCAGTGAACTCTCCGGCACGGTGCTGAAAGTGAATGTGGATGTCAACGACATAGTCAAAAAGGGTGATGTACTGTTGGTGCTCGACCCAGCCAAGTTGAATGACCAAATCCTGCGCTCTACTGCCGCACTCGATGCAGCCAAATCCCGGGTGGCGCAGACTGAAGCCACCGTGCGTGAAGCCAGTGCCAGCATGGACAGGCTGAATCAAGTCGCCCTCATCTCTGGCGGCAAGGTGCCATCAAAAGCAGAACTTGACAGTGGTCGGGCCACACTCGATCGCGCCCGTGCTGATGATGCCAGTGCCCGTGCAGGAGTGAATGATGCCAGGGCGGCACTGTCGACCGATCAAATTAATTTATTCAAGTCGTCGATTAAAGCGCCGGGAAATGGCGTCATTCTTACCCGTACCGTTGATCCTGGCAATGCGGTGGCCGCGTCGCTGCAGGCGGTAACGTTGTTTACCCTGGCTGATGATCTGAGCAAGTTACGGCTGTGGGTGTATGTGGATGAAGCCGATGTCGGTTCGGTCAAGGTTGGACAGGATGCGACCTTTACCGTCAGTGCCTATCTGAGTCGCAAATTTCCAGCCCGTATCACCCGTGTCGGCTTCGGTTCAACCATCACGGATGCGGTGGTGACTTACCTCACCTACCTCGATGTGGATAATGCGGATATGAGTTTGCGCCCCGGCATGACTGCAACAGCATCGATAGTCGCCGCACAGCGCAGGGATGTACTGCTGGTACCCAACACGGCACTGCGTTTTTTACCTGGTACGGTCAAAAGCGAAGTTAAATCGGGCATGGCTTCCGGCCTGATTCCGCGCCTACCTGGCAACAGCAATCGCAAATCGGCCGCTGCCGGTGCCAGCACAGCACTGGCCAAACAGGTGTGGGTGTTGCGTGATAATGTCGCCGTAGCTGTGCCTGTTACACCAGGGATCAGTGATGGCCACATGACCGAAATCACCGATGGTGAACTGCAGGCGGGCATGTTGGTGATCACCGAGCAAAAGAGTAACAAAGCAAAATGAACCTGTCCACGACTCCTCTGATCAGTTTGCGCGGCGTCACTAAACGGTATGGTGCTGGGGCGACCGAATTGATGGCGTTAAAAGGTATCGATCTTGATATTCAGGCGGGCGAATTTGTAGCCATCAGTGGTCCCAGCGGTTCGGGCAAGTCAACTGCGATGAATATTCTGGGATGTCTGGACACCCCCAGCAGCGGACAATATCTGTTTAAGGGCACGCATGTCGAAGCGCTGTCACGTGATCAGCGGGCACGGCTGCGACGCCAGTTTCTGGGTTTTGTGTTTCAGGGTTTCAATTTACTGGCGCGGACTTCAGCATTGGAAAATGTGGAATTGCCACTGCTGTATCGCGGCGACAGTGCCAGTGTGCGTCGTGCGGCCGCAACACAGGCGCTGGAATCGGTAGGATTGGGCGGATGGGAACGCCACACGCCATCGGAACTCTCTGGTGGTCAGCAACAGCGGGTGGCGATAGCGCGTGCTATCGTTACCCAACCGGATGTGGTGCTCGCCGATGAGCCTACCGGCAATCTGGATACCCAGCGCAGTCACGAGATTATGGGCTTGTTGCTGGCTTTGAACCGCGATCATGGCATCACCGTGCTGATGGTAACACATGAGCCTGATATGGCGGCGTATGCCAGACGCATGGTGGTGTTTGTGGATGGCTGCATCGCCAAAGATGAAATCAATCCACATCCGGTCACTGAGGCACGGGTGTTTTCAACGGAGAGCACCTGATGCTGTACTCGGTTTTCATTCTGGCGCTGCGTTCGGTGCAACGCAATATGATGCGCTCATTTCTCACTATTCTGGGCATCGTGATTGGTGTCTCGGCCGTGATTACCATGGTCACACTGGGCAACGGTGCTACTCAGGCGATCAATACCCAAATCTCCAGTCTGGGAGCCAATCTGCTCATTGTCAGCCCTGGTCAGCGCGGCCCTGGCGGTGGTGGTTCTGGTGTTGGCAGCGCAGGCGTGCCGCATTTTACTGAAGCCGATGCCAACGCAGTGAAGGCACAGATCGGGGGAGTTGTTGCCGTGGCCCCGCTGGGAAGAGCCAGTGTGACCGTGATTGCCAATGGCCGTAACTGGATCACCAGTGTTTCGGGCAGCACCAACGAATGGTTTACCACCGGTAACTGGCATCTGGCCAGCGGGAGACAGTTTGATCTGGACGAACAGCGTGCCGGTGCTGCGGTCTGTCTGATTGGTGAAACCGTACGGCGCGAAATTTTTGGCGGTACTCCGGGGCGCTCCGGTCTGGGTGAATTATTGCGCGTGAAGCAGTTTTCCTGCAACGTGATCGGGATTCTGGCCGCCAAGGGTCAGAGCGGCATGGGCGATCAGGACGACACCGTCGTGGTGCCGCTGCATACGCTGCAGCGCCGTGTCACTGGTTCTCAACGGGTGGATATGCTGTTGGTGTCGATGGATGAAAATGCCGACAGCACGCCGCTCAAAGCCAGTCTGCGTCAGTTGATGCGCGAGCGGCGCAAGCTGGCGGAAAACGACGACGATAATTTTAATATTTTCGATACCCAGCAATTGGCGGAAACCTTATCCAATACCATGGGGGTGTTGACGAGTTTGCTGGGCGCGGTGGCGGCTGTAAGTCTGCTGGTAGGTGGTATCGGGATTATGAACATCATGCTCGTCAGTGTCACTGAACGCACGCGTGAAATCGGTCTGCGGCTGGCCGTTGGCGCACTGGAAAACGAAGTGCTGTTGCAGTTTTTAATTGAAGCCATGGTACTTTCGGCACTAGGTGGTCTGGTGGGAGTGACGATTGCCACTGTGGCTTCGTATTTTCTGGCGGGGATGATGTCGGTACCCTACTCGTTTGATATTACCATCAACCTGCTGTCACTGATTTTCTCGGCCGGTATCGGGGTAGTGTTTGGTTATTTCCCGGCCAGAAGAGCTGCGCGCATGGATCCGATTGAAGCATTGCGGCATGAATGAAGTTGTGGAAACGTGATCTTTTATCTCTTGGGAAAACGACCCGGATGGGGGCGTCCTGGAATCGACGGCATCGGATGTAAGGCCGGTGGGGATCGGTACGTGTGTGAGCGTGCTGGAAAATTTCTGTGATTGTCGCGAAAACGATCACCACCATTGCGATAGGGAGCGATTTGATAACCGGGACCCCATCCGCCATAATAGCCGCCAGAGGGAGCATAATAATCCACACCGACACTGGTGCCGCCGTAGCCATAACCGCCGTCAGAGACCACACAGGCACAGAGAAGCATGGCGAGAGATGCCGTTGTAAGTAACCGCGAAGCGCGGCGCATGATCGGGCTATTCATTTGGCCACCTCTATAATTTGAGTATCGGTCCATTCAATCAGACCAAACGGAGTTCCGAGCGGATCGGCAACCAGTGCCACCTTGCCGCCATGCCTGTCCAGACGCGGCTCAACTAGTACCTGGCCACCGAGAACACGTAGTTTTTCAGTCATTTTGACGGTATCGTCCACCCGGATGAAATTGATCCAGTGCGGGCGCACAGGTTGACCATTGACCGGCAATGTATTCACGCTGGCACGGGCATAATTTTCACTGGCTAAAATCAAATGTTCTGCATCATCGTCGGTAGATAAATCAACGACATCGTAGTCAAATAGCTGCTGATAAAAAGCGGCATTGGTGTCAGCATTGGTGGTGATGAGTGAACTCCAGATCCACTCTCCCGGATCAGCAAGCTCATCGGGTGGATCTCCGCCACCGGCAGCCAACACGGCAAACACAGCACCCTGCGGATCAGAAAAAACGGCTTCACGTCCACGATCAGGAATGTTGTGTGGTTCAAACAGCACTTTTCCACCATGCTGTAATGCTGTTACCCTGGCGGCGTCTACATTGCGCACGGCCATGAAATTCAATCACACTGGCTGACGCAGCCTGCCGACAGACTGCGCTTTATATTGCAGCCCGGCTACTCTGCTGCCATTCAGCCAGGCTTCCACGTAGTCACTGCCGCCATTGGTTGTGGTCTGATAAGTCCAGCCAAACATGCTGGAATAAAATTGCCTGGAAGCGGCCAGATCGGGGGTTAAAAGTTCCACAAAAATGATTTTCCCGACATGATGCTGCACAATGACCGGGTCAATGCTCTCCGTTAGTTGCAGCGCTGCCGTCATTCCTGTCACGCAGTTCAACGCAACAAATACTGTTTGCTTCAGATAGCGCCGTGTTTGCATCGATGTCATCGTAACTCCCGCGTAATGTTCCCTGTTAAACCATCTTCAGAGCTGTATTGTGGATACCGATGCTATCCACATTGGGCAGCTTCCTCTGTGCGATATCGCACAGAGCGGAGTGTGTACCCTGATTACACTGCAACGGTATATTTCCGCTACAGCTATGCAGTTATCTGATGCGGCCCTCAATGTAGGCTGACAAGGAATACCATTATGAAAGCTCTCGTGTACCACGGCCCGGGAAAGATGTCATTGGATGAGTGTCCAAAACCAGAAATCATTGCGGCCACCGATGCCATTGTCAAGGTGGTTAAAACCACGATTTGCGGCACTGACTTGCACATACTCAAAGGCGATGTTCCTACCTGTGTTTCAGGAAGAATCCTTGGGCATGAAGGGGTCGGTATTATCGAAAAACTGGGTTCCGCTGTGACGGCGTTTATTGTCGGCGACCGGGTGATAATTTCCTGTATCAGTGCCTGTGGAAAATGCGAGTATTGTCGCAAACAAATGTATTCGCATTGTTCTACCGGCGGCTGGATACTCGGTAACAGCATTGACGGTACCCAGGCTGAATATGTACGCATACCCTATGCCGACACCAGTCTGTATCCGATACCTTACGGTGTGGATGAAGAAGCCCTGGTGATGTTAAGCGATATTTTACCGACCGGTTTTGAATGTGGTGTGTTGAATGGCAAGGTACAACCCGGCAATACGATTGCCATTGTAGGTTCCGGGCCGATAGGACTGGCGGCGTTACTGACGTCGCAGTTTTATTCACCGGCTGACATTATCATGATTGATCTGGATGATAAGCGTCTTGAGGTTGCCAGAAAGTTTGGTGCAACCAAAACCGTCAACAGCATGGATGGTCATGCCCACGAAGCTGTGATGGCGTTAACCGCTGGTCGCGGGGTGGATACCGCCATCGAAGCGGTCGGAATTCCGGCTACGTTTGAATTGTGTGAAAAAATCATTGCTGCCGGTGGCACGATTGCCAATATCGGTGTCCATGGCACCAAGGTGGAATTGCATCTGGAAAAGCTCTGGGATCGCAATCTGACCATCACCACCCGCCTGGTCGACACGGTCAGCACACCGATGCTGCTCAAAGTGGTGCAGTCCAAAAAACTCAATCCCAGCCTGCTCATTACGCATCATTTTAAACTGGCAGAGATACTCAAGGCATATGAAACTTTCGGACACGCCGCCAACACCGGCGCCCTTAAAGTGATTATTGACATGTGAGCATCGTGAATTTCATCAGCGCTGCCGTCCCGATGATGGCGGCCATACAAAGTATGTTGACTGAGTACGCCAAATTGTTGGCGCTGGTATTGCTCCTGTTCGGAATTTTTATCACCCGCTGGAGCAATAACCAGGCACCAGCCACACGACTTTTTGTGCGCCTGCCGACCTTTTTGTTGTTCACCTACTTTTTATTTCTGGCGCATCAGGTTCCCTATCTTGCGGCCAAGATGCCGGGGGATGCGTTTGAGCGCATTGTCAGTGATGGTTTCAGAGCGGTCTGGTGGTTTTGGGGCGCGGCTATCGGTTCCAATGCGATCCGCAATTTTTCCTACCGCAGCACTCGTCATCCCGGACAGAAGTTTTTTATGGATTTGTGTGTCGCCGGGGTTTACCTGATTGCCTTTGTCGGCATGATTACGTTTGTATTTAATTTTCCGATGCAGGGCATCCTGATGACCTCCGGCGCTGTGGCCGTTGTGCTCGGTCTGGCACTGCAAAGTTCATTAAGTGATGTATTTTATGGCATAGTCCTCAATCTGGGTAAGCCCTATCGGGAAGGCGACTGGATCAGTCTCAACAACAATGTCGAGGGTCGTGTGCTGGAGATGAATTGGCGTGCCACCCATATAATGACCATCGGGCAGGATGTGGTGATTATTCCCAACAGTCTGGTGGCGAAGTCGAAAATCATCAATTCCAGTTTCCCTTCCCGTATCCATGGCACCACCATTCAGATACTGCTCGATCCGCTGACGTTTCCGATGACTGCACGGCGCATACTGGCTGAAGCCATACATGGCTGTCATCTGGTCTTGCTGACTCCGCCGCCACTGATCGTGGTGAAAGCAATGAGCCAGGAAGCGGTGCAACTCGATATCACTTTTTTCACGACCGAGATCAGGCAAAGTAATGAAGCTCAAAATCAGGTATATGAAAAAATATTCCGCAAACTCGGCGCGTCCGGTATTAGTTTCGGCAACCGCACCACGGCTTTTCATGCTGCTGCGGTGATCAATGCACAATCAGGTTATGACGATGTGGAGCGACTCATCGCCTTTACTCCGGCGTTTGCACGTCTGCCTGCAACCGAGCGCAGTGCCATCGCAGCATCCATGGTACGGGAAACGTTTGAAGCCAAAAAAACCGTGATCGAATGTGGTGTCAGTTCGGAAGCTATGTATCTGGTGGGCTCAGGTGTCTTGTCGCTGTCACGCGAAATTGGTGGTCATGAAGTGGAAATTGCGCGCCTGACCAGCTGCGATCATTTTGGTGCCGGTGGACTTTTGGGTGGCAGCCAGACGCTGGCTAAAGTCAGCACCTTAACGCCGGCCATTGTGTACCGTCTGGAAAAACAGGATTTGTTGCGGCTGCTTAAAGACCGACCAGCTTTCGCCACGGTGCTCAACCAGGATCTGGCGGCGCGAAAAGTCATGGCGCTCAGTGCCATGGAAGCGCATGACGACGATATGTCGGAAGATCATTTGGCAGCGTGGTTTTCCAACATTTTCCGGCGCCCCGGCGACTAAATTGCAGCACCATCCGCAACAGAATAAATAATAATGATGCGCCGCAGCAATTAATTCATTGATATAGCGCAATCCAATGCCATAAGCTGATAATTTCCCTTTTAAACGTTACTAATGCACAATCATCTAGCGTAACATTTAAACCAGAGCAATAAACAAAGGGAAACAAGATGGGTGATTTTACTCACACTCCAGCACAGCAGGGAACATTGCTGTATGTCGAGGATAATCTGGCTAATGTTTCACTGGTACGCCAACTGGTTGCACGGCGCGGAGATTTACAGTTTTTATCGGCCATCGATGGTGATCTGGGTTTGTTGCTGGCGCGTGCTTGCCTGCCCGCCGTTATCCTGATTGATATTAATCTGCCCGGCAAAAATGGTTATGAGGTACTGGAATTATTGCGTGCAGATTCAAAAACCAGTCATATCCCCGCCATCGCACTGTCATCAAATGCGTTTCAAAGTGATGTCGACAAGGGATTGGCTGCTGGTTTTTTATGCTATATCACCAAACCCTACAAACTCGATGAGCTCATGCTGGCTCTGGATCTGGCCCTGAATTCGGCGCCGCTGGCTGATTAATGCTGCCTGTATTTTATTGTTACGTCCCATTCGTTTTCATCTGTGTGCGACAGCGAACAGACTGCTCCCAACTATAATTTCATCATGGTTTGCATACTAGCCACTCATGACGAGTTATGGACACACCTGCTGCTATCGACCAAAGCAATCCACAAGCGGTGCGGCTGTCCGGAGCGTGGACGATTGATGGCATGGGCAGGTTATCTTCATCACTCACCACTCTGAGCAAGAAATCTGCTCAGTACAAAGAAATCAATGTGGCGACAATTACTGCAATGGATCGGACCGGGGCCTGGGTGCTTGAAACCTTGGTGCAGCGCTGCCGATCTGAAGGAAACACTTTCCGGCTGCAGGGTGTGCGTACTGAATTTTCCGCTCTGCTCACGCAGGCACAACAACAGCTTGCAACACCGCTTGCACCAGTGTTGCCGCTGGCACCCCAATCACGACTGGAACGTGTGGGACGGAGTGCTGTCGCAGCCCTGTCGGATACGCTTGCTTTGCTTGACTTTGTTGGCCTCAGCGCCGTCAGTCTGAGTCGTTGCCTGCTTCATCCCGGGCAACTGCGGGTGCGGCCGATTCTGTTCAATATCCGCAGCGCCGGGGTGGATGCCTTACCGATAGTCGGATTGCTGACCTTTTTACTCGGTGTGGTGGTGGCCTATCAGAGTGCTGATCAGCTGCGGCAATTTGGTGCCAATATTTTTGTGGTTGATCTGATCGGTTTGTCGATGTTGCGTGAATTTGCACCGCTCATTACCGCCATCATTGTCTCCGGCCGTTCCGGCTCGGCCTATGCGGCGCAAATCGGCACCATGAAGGTAACCGAAGAAATTGACGCCATGCGGACGTTGGGGATAGATCCGCATCAGATGCTGGTGGTGCCGAAAATTATTGCCTTAATGTTGACGCTACCGTTACTGACGGTTTTTGCCGATGTGCTCGGCGTGGTCGGCGGCATGATGATGGCCAAAGCCTCACTGGGGGTCGGGCTGGGAGAGTTTCTGGATCGGTTCATCAAGGCGGTGGATCTGTCAGCGTATTTGGTGGGTGTGGGCAAGTCGGTCGTGTTTGCCGTCATTATTGCGACTGTGGGTTGCTATCAGGGCTTTCAGGCTAAAGGTGGCCCTGACAGCATAGGCCGTCAGACTACCCGCAGCGTGGTTCAGGCTATCTTTTTGGTCATCGTGGTGGATGCGCTGTTTTCTGTTGCATTCAACCTGCTCGACTTGTAATGGCGACTTTTTCATGACTGATCTCAACAACGCCAATGCCATTGAAATGGACGCTGTGTGTAAGCGTTATGGAGAGCATATCGTTCATTCGGGTATTAATCTGAGTATCCGCAAAGCGGAGATATTTGCCCTCATTGGTGGCAGCGGTTCAGGAAAATCCACCTTACTCAATGAAATGATCATGCTGCAACGTCCTGATTCCGGCACGATTATGGTGCTCGGCCAACAGCTCGGTCAACTTAACGAACAGCAGGCGATGGCGCTCAAGAAGCGCTGGGGCGTGGTGTTCCAGCACGGTGGATTATTTGGCTCGCTCACGGTAAGGGAAAACATTGGCTTGCCGTTGCGCGAGCATAGCGCCATGGATGATGTGTTGATTGATGAAATCGCTGACTGGAAGCTGAGCCTGACTGGTCTGAAAGCGGATGTCGGTGGTCAATATCCGTCCGAACTGAGCGGTGGCATGTTGAAACGCGCTTCACTGGCGCGTGCGCTGGCACTGGATCCGGAATTATTATTTCTTGATGAGCCAACCGCCGGTCTGGACCCGGAAAGCGCCGCTGAAATTGATGAGCTGGTGTGTCGCTTGCGCAACCAGAACGGTCTGACTGTCGTCATGGTGACCCACGATCTGGATTTGTTATGGCAGGTATCTGACCGGATTGCGGTGCTCGCGGATGGCAAGGTGCAGGCAGTGGGATCAATGCAGGAATTAGCCGCGAGTGACAATCCGGCAGTAAAACATTTTTTTGACGGACCACGTGGCCGGGCTGCACAAACTCAGGCGCAGCGACTGACCGGTAGCGACAAACACGGGAGTATCGCATCGAAACCAAAGTAAATTATCCCCTGGTCGGTAGTTTTGTCATATTGTTTGGCGCGCTGCTGATCGCCGGTATACTCTGGCTGTCTTCAGGAGGATTATTCCAAAAAAAATTCGACCTGTATGTGGCGGTGGAAGAAGAGTCCGTCGCCGGACTGAATGTGAATGCGCCGGTTAAATATAACGGCGTCGATGTCGGTAAAGTGCAAAAAATTGAGCTCGACGTGCACAACCCGGATCGGGTAATTCTGCTCTTCGCCATTGAACAGCAAACACCGGTAAGGGAAGATACCGTGGCGGTGTTGAAAACCCAGGGGTTAACCGGCATCGCATTTGTCGAACTGAGCAACACTACCCACAAATCAGTGCTGCTGCGAGCGACTGCCGGTAATCCCTATCCGGTAATCCGCACCATTCCTTCACTGTCTGCACGACTTGAAAATATTCTGACCACGGTGCTGGCCAGTCTGGACCAAACATCCAAACACATCAATGCGATTCTGAGTGTACAGAATCAGCAAAACTTAACCAGCACCCTCACGGATGTTGCGGCCATCACGCATACTGTGGCATTACGCAACACTAACCTCGACCACAGTTTGCGCAATGCGGATATTACGTTACGTAATACAGCACGTTTAAGTGAACAGGCGCGTCCCGTGATAGATCAGATTGGCCGTTCAGCTGACGCCATCACTGCGATGGGCAACGATGTCAGTCACGCCAGTGTGTCTGCCGGAAAATCACTTAACAGTCTGAGTGTCGGACTGATGGATTTTACCGATGTGAGCATGCCTGCGCTGGATCAACTGATTAAACAACTCACCGCCATGTCCGTCTCGATGAAACGATTGAGTGAACAGACGGAACGCAATCCGGATAGTTTGTTGTTTGGGATTACACCGGCAGCGGATGACGTGCACGAAAAAAACCCTGCTGAAAGCAAACCATGAAGCTGAAACTGCGCCATGCAAACAGTCGGAGAGTGCTAAGACTTGTGGTGACTGTCGCCTTGCTAATGTCGTTGAACGCATGCGCCCTGCGACCGGTGCAAACCCTTCGACCTACTTTATATTCGCTCGATGTGCCGACAATGACGGATGGCCGGATTGCGCCACCGGTTCAGGCACCGACCCTGCTGGTCAATCCGGTACTGGCGGCAGCAGGATTTGACAGTAACCATATTATCTACAGTCACTTAACACATGAGCTGGATTACTTTGCACACAGTGAATGGATCGATACCCCGGCGCACATGCTCACACCATTGATTGTCGCGACCCTGGCCAATAGTGGCACATTCCACGCCGTGGCAGTAACGGGCACGGCTACCGCTGGCGATCTGCGCCTCGTCACTGAGTTGGTGCGCCTGCAGCAGGATTTCACCACTATTCCGGCACAACTGCATTTTACGCTGCGCGCGACGGTATTGGATAACGCCACCCGCAAGGTGCTGGCCTGGCGTGAAGTTAATCAAATCGTCGCTGTATCGGGCGACACGCCTTATGACGGTGTCGTTGCTGCCAATCAGGCGGTACAATCTGGTTTGCAACAATTAAGTGCATTTTGCCTGGCCGTTACGCGTGACTGGCAGGTCGAACAAAACGCCCAGATCAGGAAGTAACGCTATGGATACCTCTATTGTGGCTGTCTCAGCCATTCCTGCCATCCGACTCGATGCCGTTGCCGCCGATACGATTCATCCGCTCACCACCGACGCTATCAACAGTGTCAACACTGGCCCGGCCAGCAGTGTGGCGTTTTCTCCGCTGGCACATTTATTGGCCGTGACTTTTATTTTTCATACCCAGCAAGACAACCCACTGCAGACGGCTATTACCAAGGCTGATAGCAGTGGCAATTTTCAGCAACTGGTCACCGCCGTCACCGATTTTATCAATGCCTTCAATGCATTTCAAAACAGCATTAACGGCAACTCGGCAAGTCCATTTGACTATGCCTTTGACAGTGCCTTGCTGACAGCAATCCATGCGCAAAATAGTCAATCCGGAGCGACTTCGACGCAATCATTTATCGACAGCATGGCACAGGTTGGCATTACATTTCAGGAATCGACTTTTCTCAACAGCAGTAATCAGTTTCAATTCGACTTAAGCAAACTGCAGGCGGCGTACAGCAACGATCCGGCCCAAACGATGGCGTTACTGAGTCGTGCCTTTCAGGCACTCAGTGCGATTGAAGAGCAGTTATTGCAGGCAAAGGCGGCACAAACCGGAAATACCAACCTGATGACAGCGCAATTGGCAGATACACTCATGCCAGCTGTGCCAGCAAACAGCAACGCTGCCGTGGCTGGCAGCGCTAACGGCGCAGCCGTGGCTGCTCCCCCTATGGCAGCTGCCCCGATCACTGCGTCAGCTTCACAGTCAACAGTAGCATCGGCACCTTTAACTGCAGCGCTGGTATCCGCTGCAGGATTGGCAGTGAACAACGCCACAGTGGCATCGATGACCAATGCGGAGTCGGCTCCAGTCGCCGTGACGATGCAATGGGAACATGCCGGATCAGATCCGCTGATAGCACAGGCCGTGGCAGCTTATCGAATGGGGGAATATATCGAATCCACTTCAGATAAACACAGCGTCACACACGCTGCCGGACTGGTTCCGGAAATTTCAGCGGTAGTCAACATTGAGCCCATCGGCCCCGACACCCAAAAACCGGATCAAAAGGTGCGCTATCGCACAGAGCACTCCGGATAATGCCACTAGCATCGATCAGGCGATATCCACCTGAGGCGAACCGACATGATCTACGATAACCAGCGCTCCCGCCCTGCTCCGTCCGCAGTGAGCTCACCAATCCGACAGTTTTATCCGGCGTTTTTGATTGCGTGGATTTTTTGTCTGTTGTTTTATTTCGCCCAATACGCGCTCCGCTCGGCTCCGGGAATTATGATGCCGGAACTGACTCAGGCGTTCACGCTGAATGCGCTTGGAGTTAGTTCACTGGTCGGTTTGTATTACTACACCTATTCGCTGTTCGCGCTGGTCGCCGGGGCCTTGCTGGATCGTTATGGTGCCAAATATGTGATTCCTGCCGGTGTGGCCATGCTGGCAGTTGGCTCAACACTGTTCGGAGCCGGTCTGGTGACGAGCGCCGAATGCGGACGTTTGCTGCAGGGGGCTGGTGGCGCCTTTGCTTTCACTGGCGCGGTTTATCTGGCCACGCATGGTTTTCCGGCACGCTATCTGGCAACAGCAATTGGCTTCACCCAGTGTTTCGGCATGCTGGGCGGTTCCGCCGGTCAGTTACTGGTAGCACCACTGATTCATGGACCGATAAGCTGGCAGCAATTCTGGTTTTATTCCGGCATAGCCATCCTGGTCATTGCCGTGCTGATGCTGTTAGTGACGCCAGCCTCTACGAACGAACCAACAGCGACAAAAACGTCATTCTGGTCGATGTTTGCTCCTTACAAAACAGTGTTAAGCAATCCACAGTCGTATCTGTGTGGTATTGCTGCCGGTTTGCTGTTTTTACCGACCACCATCGGTGACATGATTTGGGGTGTGGCTTTTCTGCGTGACGGCTGGCACCTCGGTTACAGTGAAGCTGTACTGCGTACCACGATGGTGCCGCTGGGCTGGGTCATTGGCTGTCCGATACTGGGGTATCTGGCCGATCATCTGGGACGGCGCAAACCGGTACTCATTGCCGGTGCCGTAGTGATGTTGATTGCCACGCTGGCGATTCTGTATTTACCACCGGAAACACTTCCTCCCTATCTGGCTGGATTTATGCTGGGTTTTGGTTCTGGAGCGGCCATGATTCCGTACACCATGATTAAAGAACTCAATCCGGACCGTGTCAAAGGCAGCGCCACCGGGGCAATTAATTTCCTGGTATTTACCCTCAGCGCACTAACAGCGCCACTGTATGGCTGGCTGCTAAGCGACATTTCTCATGGTATTATGACACTGGCGGTGTTTCAGCAGGCTGGTGCAGCAGGTGTTGGCGGTATCGTCATTGCCATCATCCTGTCGTGCTTTATTCGCGAAACCGGCAGCTCGGTCAAACCGTGCCCTCCGGTGAGTAAGGAGGTATGAAATGACTCAGGCAAAAACCACAGATATGACACCGGTCATTAATCTGACCCGCATTTCAGGCGCAGGTCCAAAACGTCGCCAGCGACCGGCCTACATCGATCATTTACCCCCCTGCAACAGTGCCTGTCCGGCCGGAGAAAACATCCAGGCATGGATGGCGCATGTGCAGGCCGGTGATTACCTCAGTGCCTGGCAGACGCTGGTACGCGACAATCCGCTGCCAGCCGTCCATGGACGGGTTTGTTACCATCCCTGCGAATACCATTGCAATCGTGAAGAACTCGACAGCACCGTCAGTATTCATGCGGTGGAGCGTTTTTTGGGTGACATGGCCATCGAATCCGGCTGGAAATTACCCATCGATGCCCAACCCAGCGGCAAACGGGTTCTCATCATCGGTGCCGGTCCCTGCGGGCTGTCAGCCGCCTACCATCTGACGCGTCTGGGGCATGTGGTTGAAATCCATGATGCAGGTGAATTTCCCGGGGGCATGTTGCATTTCGGGATTCCGGCCTATCGGCTGCCGCGCGACATACTGATGCAGGAAATTTATCGTATCCAACAGGCAGGAGTAAAAATTGTCCAGAATCATCGGATTGATGATTTGCTGGCTGAAAAAACCAGTGGCAAGTTCGATGCAGTACTGGTTGCCAGCGGCGCACAACTGTCCAGACACGTCGATATTCCGCAACGTGATGCTGCCAAAGTGCTCGATGCGGTAACCTTGCTTAAAAATGCAGAATCTGCCGGCACGACCTTGCTGGGCCGTCGGGTGGTGGTCTATGGCGGCGGCAATACCGCCATGGATGCGGCCCGTACTGCCCGACGACTGGGTTCGACCGATACACTGATTGTCTACCGGCGTGATCGTGCCCATATGGGGGCGCATGATTTTGAATCGGATGAAGCACTCGCTGAAGGAGTCAAATTCCGCTGGATGACCAGCATCCGTGAAATCGATGGCACCAACCTGACCGTCGAACAGATGCAACTCGACCCGGATGGTAATCTGCAGCCAACCGGAAAAACCGAAACCCTGAAAGCGGATGCGCTGGTGTTAGCACTCGGACAGACTGCGGACAGTGGATTTCTCAAAAAAATTCCTGCTATCCAGTTTGCCAGGGATGACAGCATGATCATTAATGACCAGATGATGAGCGCTGAACCGGGAGTATTTGGCGCCGGTGATCTGGTTCCGGGTCAACGCTCGGTAACGGATGCCACCGGACAGGGAAAATTAGCCGCCAGGCATATTCATGCCTGGCTTAATAAGACCATTTATACGGCACCAGTAAAAAACCCCGGCGTCACGTTTTCGATGCTCAAACTGCTGATTTACAGCGATGCCGAAGCTGGCAAACAACAGGAACTGGCCGCTGTGACGCGCACCGATTCGTTCGATGAAGTGCTCGCCGGACTTTCGCAGCACGAAGCCCTCTACGAAGCACAACGCTGTCTGTCCTGCGGCAACTGTTTTAATTGCGACAATTGTCTGGCTGCCTGTCCGGAAACGGCCATCAGAAAAAATGCCACGGGCAATGGCTATCAGATCGACATGAATCGCTGTATTGGTTGTGCGGTGTGTTTTGATCAGTGTCCATGCCATGCGCTTGAGATGGTCGCCGAACCCTCCTCTGTTGCAACAGCGTCGTTATAAACTTTCGTTAACAGGAAAATACCATGAGTAACAGAACCACCATGGATGGCAATACCGCAGTAGCCCATGTTGCCTATCGCGTCAATGAAGTGTGTGCCATTTATCCGATCACGCCCTCTTCCACCATGGCAGAACTGGCCGATGAATGGTCCGCTGCCGGGGTCAATAATATCTGGGGCAATATCCCGGTGATACAAGAAATGCAAAGCGAAGGCGGTGCCTCCGGTGCCGTGCATGGTGCGTTGCAATCGGGTGCACTGACGACCACGTTTACGTCGTCGCAGGGTTTGATGTTGATGTTGCCGAATATGTTTAAAATTGCCGGCGAATTGACGTCGACCGTGTTTCAGGTGGCCTCGCGCTCACTGGCAACTTCGGCACTGTCGATTTTCGGTGATCACTCTGATGTGATGGCCATACGCAGCTGTGGTTTTGCGCTACTTTCCTCGGCCTCAGTTCAGGAAGCACATGATGCGGCACTGATTACCCAGGTGGCCACGCTGGAAGCACGGGTGCCATTCGTGCATTTTTTTGATGGCTTTCGCACTTCGCATGAACTCAACACGCTGTTGCTGTTAAGCGACCCACAGATCCGCGCAATGATTGACGACAGGCTGGTGCGTGCTCATCGTTCGCGTGCGCTCAACCCGGAACATCCGTTTATTCGTGGCACGGCGCATAATCCGGATACTTTTTTTCAAACCCGTGAAGCCACTTCCCCGTATTACGCAAAAACGCCGGAAATTGTTGCCGATGTGATGCAGCGCTTTTTTTCCCTGACCGGGCGTCAGTATTCGCTGTTTGAATATACCGGTGCACCAGACGCTGAACGGGTGCTCATTGCCATGGGTTCTGGTGCCGAAACCATCAGGGAAACCGTCAAGTATTTATGCAAACAAGGTAAGAAAGTTGGTGCCATTCAGGTGCGCCTGTTCCGGCCATTTTCGACGGCGCATTTTCTGGAGTGCCTGCCGGATTCAGTCAAGTCGATTGCCGTTCTCGAACAGGCCAAAGAATCAGGCGCACCTGGTGAACCCGTGTATATGGATGTGGTCACGACCCTGGCGCAGGCGTTTTCACACAATAAAATCCACACCATGCCAGCGGTGATCGGTGGACGATATGGAATTTCGTCAAAAAACTTTTCACCGGCGATGGTGCTGGCGGTATTCAATGAACTCAAAGAACGGCATCCGAAAAACAGTTTTACCGTCGGCATTAATGACGATGTTTCGCATTCCAGCCTGCCTTATGATCCCCAATTTTCGATTGAACCTGTCGGCACCAGAACGGCCGTGTTTTATGGTCTCGGCTCTGATGGAACGGTCGGTGCCAACAAGAATACAGTAAAAATTATTGCCGAAGATGCCGGCTTGTTCGCTCAGGGATATTTTGTGTACGACTCCCACAAATCCGGCGCACAAACAGCCTCGCATCTGCGCTTTGGCAGCGAACCTATCCGGGCACCTTATCTGATCACCGGATCGCAGTTTGTAGCCTGTCATCATTTTGGTTTTCTGGAACGACTCGATCTGTTACAGGTGGCAGCACCCGGAGCGGTATTTCTGCTCAATTGTGAGTTCGATCAATCCGATGTCTGGAACCACTTACCTGGTCCCGTACAGCAGACTATCATCGACAAACACTTGCGCTTCTATGTGATTGATGCCTCTGCTGTAGCGCGTGCAGCCGGTTTGGGTACGCTGACCAATACCATACTGCAAACCTGTTTTTTTGCGATTTCAGGAGTCTTGCCACGTGTAGAAGCCATTGACCGCATCAAACAATCAATCAGCAAGAGCTATGCAAAAAAAGGCGCTGACGCTATCAATAAAAACAATGCCGCAGTTGACGCCGCGTTGAACCATTTGCATGAAGTCAAGGTGCCTTTGCTGGCGAGTAATCCGGCCGGACTGGCGGCATTGATTCCGGCAAATTCATCCGAATTTATCAGACGGGTTACTGCAAAAATGTTTGCCGGACAGGGAGACAGCATACCGGTAAGCGCCATGCCGGCTGACGGCACTTTTCCTTCCGGTACGGCTGCCTTTGAAAAACGAAATATTTCCGATCTGGTGGCCGAATGGGATGCCGCTGCCTGCATTCAATGTGGTCAGTGTGCCATCGTTTGCCCGCACAGCGTGATTCGTTCGCGCTATTACCATCAAAGCAAACTTGATGCTGCACCAGTTGGTTTTAAATCTGCTCCGGTGAATGCGCGCGGCTATCCCGAACAACGCTTCACCCTGGAAGTGTATCTGGAAGACTGTACCGGATGCGCTCTGTGCGTGGAAGCCTGTCCGGCGCCGGGCACGAATCATACCGATACCAATGCCATTAATCTGGTGGATAAAGCCCCTGTGCTGGAGGCTGGAAAAAGCTCAATTGCATTTTTTAAAACCTTACCGGTCAATGACCGGGCCAGAGTCGATTTTGAAAACGTTCGCGGCATTCAATTTCTGCAGCCGTTGTTTGAATTTCCCGGTGCCTGTGCAGGTTGTGGTGAAACGCCCTATCTGAAATTGCTGTCGCAATTATTCGGTGACCGTGCCCAGATCGCCAACGCCACCGGATGTTCTTCCATTTACGGTGGCAATCTGCCGGTGACGCCCTGGGCCATTAATCACGAAGGTCGAGGTCCGGCATGGTCGAATTCGCTGTTTGAAGATAATGCCGAATTCGGGCTGGGATTTCGACTCGCGGCCGACAAACATCTGGACATGGCAAGGACGCTGTTAGCCACCATGGCACCTCAACTGGGTATGGAACTGGCGGAAGCGATCCTGAATGCCCCGCAGATTGAAGAGTCTCAGATTCGTGCCCAGCGCACCCGGGTTGAGAAACTCAAAACAATACTGCTCACTATCGATTCTGAACCAGCGCGTAATTTACTGTCACTGCTGGATCACCTGGTAAGACGCAGTATCTGGATCGTCGGCGGCGATGGCTGGGCCTACGACATTGATTATGGTGGTCTGGATCATGTACTGGCAACTGGACGCAACGTCAATGTCCTGGTGCTCGACACGGAAGTCTATTCCAATACCGGCGGTCAGGCATCGAAGGCAACACCACTGGGTGCTATTGCCAAATTTGCTGCCGCCGGCAAACGTGTGGCGCGCAAAGATCTGGCTCTGCAAGCCATAGCCTATGGCAATATTTATGTCGCCCAGGTGGCCATGGGTGCCAATCCGCAACAGACGCTATTGGCGTTTCGTGAAGCCGAAGCCTATGACGGACCGTCGCTGATTCTGGCCTACAGTCACTGTATCGCCCACGGCATTGATATGCGCTACGGTATGAAGCAACAGGAATTGGCTGTGGCCAGCGGTTTCTGGCCGCTGCTGCGCTTTAATCCGGCATTACGCACCGTGGGTCAAAATCCATTCTGTCTGGATTCAGCCACGCCGTCGATACCGTTGCAGGACTATGCGTATAACGAAATTCGATTTTCCAGTCTGACACAATCCAATCCCGCCGAGGCGGCTACCTTGCTGGAACAGGCGCAACGTGATGTACTCAATAAATATCTGGAATACCAGGCGCTGTCGGAGCTGGGTTGAAAAAGATGAACTGTAGGGCGTCACGCCACAGGCGTATACACCACTAACCGTCATTTTTCCACAGGGTGTATTACGCCTAAACGGGCTAATACACCCTACCAGATTGTCATAATCAGGTGGATTTAAATGCCCGCAGCCGGTCAAGTTCCTGCTGCAACAGTTCGTTGCGGCAGATCAGGGTCAGGGCCAGCACCATGCCATGAAGGTCAAGTTCAAAATCATCACGCAGTCGCCGCGCTCTATGAGCGATGACTATACTTTGAAGTGAAAATATGCGTGGCCGGGTTACATCATACAGCGGAATAATGACCGCATTGTCGATCAACTCTTCAAGCTCAATGACGGACAGACCAGACTCTTCTAACAAATATTGGGCCGAACAGGCATCGTCCTCATCGGGGCTGATGCATTCTGAATGCAGTATAGTCATGGTGTGCCTTGGGTTAAGCGCGCGGATTAAAATTGGAAACGGCTGCCAGCTGGCTATATAGCTCCTGTTCAGCTTTGCTCACCTGAGCAGGAACGACTATCTTCACAAGCGCATACAGATCGCCGGGATTACCCAATAAGCTGGGAAGACCGCGTCCGCTGAGGCGCATTTTTTGACCTGCTGTGGTGCCAGGCTTTACCGTCAGCGCTACTTCACCTCCGAGGGTGCGAACCGGAATGGTGGCACCCAGTATGGCTTCCCAGGGGGTGAGCGCCAGATCGAACACCAGATCGCGACCACTGACCCGAAACAGCGGATGTGAGGCCAGATTCCAGATCACAATTAATCCCACCGTAATAACCGGTGTGATCTCCCCAATAACCTCGGTGCCAGCGATACTGATTTTGATCCACATCCCAGTAACCAGGTGTCCAGAGTGCGCCCACATACGGCGGATTTACCCATGTTCCCGGAACCCAGTAATAATCATTCTCCTGGTCATTCCATGCCCAATACCCCGGGGTCCACAAATATCCATCGTCTGGAATAACCGGCTGGTTATACACCGGCAGCGGGGGTGGCGCGACATTAACACCAATATATAAATCAATTTGTGCTTGTGCCAGAGTCACCATAGTCAGCAACAGCGTAAGCAGAACAGGTTTGAAGTAACGGGTTTGCATACAAGTCCATTCAGGTCGCGCACGGCGACGACAGGGGGTTTTTTCAGAAAACCCTATCATGACTTAGTGAACAAGAATGTCTGTTTGCTGGCGTACATAGCAGCAATCGATTTGAGAAAGTAACTATTCGCAGATGGCAATGATTTGATTTAATATTTCACCAGCAAGCACGACTACTTCTTCCGGGGCTTGTTTCCATGGGTGCGGTTTTGCCTCACGCAGTCGCCAATCAAAACTTTTTGGCTGATGTGCCAGAACGAAACCGACTTTACCCTGTTTGCCAACAAATTTAACTGCAAAGGGATTGGTTTCGTTGGATTCAGCCGTCGTCATCGGCAGTCCGATGACGATTCTGGTACGGTTATTAAATTCTTTGGGCGACAGGACCAGCAAAGGATGAACATCTTTCATTTCGCGTCCCACCTGAGGATTAAAATCTATGCAGATAATGTCGCGACGTTCAGGTAGCCAGATTTTTCCGGCCATCAGAACACCTCGGCACCGAGGCGACCTGAAGACAACACCTCACCGCCATGCGTGTCAGGATCAAACGCCTGCAAACGTTGTTCCAGTGTGAGTTTTGGTGAGCCTTTGCGATACACGGTCACACCAAAATCATCAGTAGAAACTTCCACTGGCTGTCCAGCCACAAGAAAAACTCCGTGGTGGAAATCTGCACCAATATTTGTTTTCAGATTACGTCATCCTGCATGCACGCTTTGACACCATCATCTATTTGCTTTCAGTCAGACATCACCGGCAACTGTCGTTTAACTTTAAACTACTCTGGTAACATAGCGCCAACACGATACTCGACATTCCACTTCCATGACATTTTACCAATCAACCGCACCCTCCCCTGCTTATCCGGCACTGCAAACCAACCTCAGCTGTGAAGTCTGCATCATCGGTGCCGGTTATGCCGGACTGGCGACGGCCGCCAGCTTGCTTGAGCGCGGCATAAAAAATATCGTCCTTCTTGAAGCAGAATACGTGGGCTACGGTGCCTCCGGACGCAATGGAGGTTTTGTGTTTGGCGGTTTCAGTCTGGGCAACCAGGCATTGATCAAGCAACTGGGACTGGCCAGAACGCGTCATTTATATCAACTGACTCTGGACTCGGTTGAGTTGATACGACAGCGTATCGATAAATACACCATCGACTGCGAAAAAAATGACAGCGGTGTGTTGCTGGCCAACTGGTTTGATGATGAACGCATCCTGACCCAACAACAACAATTCATGCAGCAGCAGTTTCATGTTGACTGGGAACTCTGGTCATGCGAACAGACCCGTGAAAAATTGCACAGCCAGCGCTATTTTGGTGCCTTGCATGAAAAAAATGCCTTCCATTTCCATCCACTCAAGTATGCACAAGGCCTGGCCGCAACGCTGGTGGCTAAAGGTTTGCAGCTATATGAAGGTGCGCGTGTAAATAAGATCGACAGCAGCACCGGCGAAAAAATTGTTCATACCCGGCATGGTCAGGTCAAGGCACAGCATGTCGTGATCTGTTGTGGCGGTTATATTGATCAGCTCAAACCGGCATTATCACGTTCGGTACTGCCCATCACTACGTTCGCCATGGCCACAGAACCGTTGGGTGAGCGACTCGATGAAGCACTTTCCACATCTGCAGCAGTCTATGATACCCGGTTTGCCTTTGATTATTACCGGCCGCTGGCGGATAGCCGGATACTGTGGGGCGGAAGAATTTCCATCTTTAATCCGCATCCACGAGAAATTGCCCGACTGTTATATGACGATATGGTTAAAGTCTATCCACAGCTCGCTGGTGTCAAAGTAGAACATGCGTGGAGCGGAAAAATGAGTTATGCCCGTCACCAAATGCCACAAATCGGACAACTGCCCGACGGTCTCTGGTATGGTATGGGCTTTGGTGGCCACGGCATCAGCACCACCACACTGGCCGGAGAAGTGCTCGCTGATGCCATCGCTACCCGACAACCCTTACCCTCAGGCCTGGAGCAATTTGGCTTGCCGGCCAGTTTTGGGGCGCTAGGTTTATTAGCTGCCCAATGTACCTACTGGTATTACGGGTTACGTGATCGATGGAAGGAATAAAGCGAAGTTTGAATCGCCGATAAAATTCACACGTTACGAATACACCTTGATTTTATTGCTCTACACCAAATAGAATGGCGCGTTAGCTTTTTGGGAAAACACTGTGAAAATTCTTATCGGCGTGCTGAGTATCGTGATCTTTCTGGGTCTGGCTTTTGTAGCCAGTTATGATCGGAAGCGCATTCGTGCCAAACCGCTGCTGACCCTGTTGGGGCTGCAGTTTTTTTTCGCCTGGGTGATGCTCAATTCCAATGCTGGCCGGATAGTTATCAATGGCATCGTCGCCCTGTTTGATGAATTGCTCAAATTTGCTGCCGTGGGGATCAACTTTGTTTTTGGTGGTCTGGTCAATCAAAACAGCTTCTCGTTTTTTTTCAGCGTCCTCATGCCGATTGTATTTATCTCGGCACTAATCGGGATTTTGCAACACTGGAAAATTCTCGATCTGGTCATCCGGGTCATCGGCTTGTTGCTCTCCAAAGTCAATGGCATGGGCAAGCTGGAGTCCTATAATGCCGTGGCCTCGGCTATTCTGGGGCAGTCCGAAGTCTTCATCTCAATCAAAAAACAGTTGCCGCAACTCTCAGAACAACGTCTGTACACGCTGTGCACTTCGGCCATGTCGGCGGTATCGGCGGCCATTCTGGCTGCCTATATGCAGTTGATTGAACCGCGCTATGTGGTCTGCGCAGTGGTGCTCAATCTGTTCGGCGGCTTTATTATTGCCTCGGTCATCAATCCGTATGTGGTCAGTGGGCCGGATGATGTACTGAGCGTCAAAGACACACAGCAGAGTTTTTTTGAAATGCTGGGGGAATATATTCTTGACGGCTTCAAAATTGCCGTGATTGTGGCTGCCATGCTGGTGGGTTTTATTGCCCTCATTGCCATGGCCAATGGGCTGTTTATGTCTGTATTTGACATCAGTTTTCAGCATTTTTTGGGTTATCTGTTTGCGCCACTGGCATTTTTAACTGGTATTGCCTGGCATGATTCCGTCGCCGCGGGCAGCATTATGGCGACCAAACTGATCAGTAACGAATTCGTCGCCATGCAAGACCTCAAAAGCACACTCGACACTGGCCGGGTACTGTTTGATGAGCGCAGTCGCGCTATTCTTTCGGTGTTTCTGGTGTCGTTTGCCAATTTCGGCTCCATCGGCATTATTTGCGGCACCATTCGTGCGCTCGATACCAATCAGGGAAATAGTGTGGCGCGGTTTGGCTTTAAATTGCTCTACGGAGCTTCGCTGGTGAGTTTTCTGAGTGCTACCGTGGTGGGATTGGTGCTTTGATTGACCAGCGGTGTATTACGCCTCACGGCTAATACACACTACATAGCCTTCTGTGTCTTTTCTCTTTGCTTATGTAAATTTGTTCTTAATGCCCTGTGTGAATCAGGTATAGAATACCGAATGTTGTCAGATAGCATCACTTAAGCTCTGGGGCATTACCCCGTGCTATAGTCCCAAAGTGCTGAAAACACCGATTTTTACGACCCTTCTTCAATTAAAAAAAATATGAATATTCTGAAAAAATTAGTTATGATTGCCACTTTGGCAACTACAGTGGGTTTAGCTCAGGCACGTACACCGCTGGTGCTGATGACCGATTTCGGTCAGGGTGACGGCGCCGTTTCTGCCATGCGTGGCGTGGCATTTGGGGTTGATCCACAATTGTCAATTTCTGATTTAACCCATCAGATTCCTACCTACGATATCTGGATCGCGGCGTATCGTCTGTACCAGACCGTCAATTACTGGCCAGAAGGCAGCGTATTTGTGACCGTGGTGGACCCCGGTGTGGGCACGGAACGTAAATCGGTGGTATTAAAAACCCGTAACGGCCGTTACTTTGTCGGCCCGAATAACGGCATGTACACCCTCATTGCCGAGCGCGACGGGATTGCTGAAATGCGCGAAATCGATGAAAAGGTTAACCGTCTGCCAGGTTCCGGTGACAGTTACACGTTCCACGGTCGCGACGTCTATGCTTATACCGGCGCACGCCTGGCATCGGGCAGCATCACGTTTGAACAAGTGGGCCCCCTCCTGGCTCCGGATAGTCTGATCAAAATTCATTACCAACAACCTGAACATAGCGGCAACACCCTGCGCGGCAACATTCCGGTATTGGATGTCAACTATGGCAATGTCTGGACCAATATTCCTAAATCCTTGCTCAACGACTTGGGCGTCGTCGCTGGCGATGTACTGACAGTACGGATTTACCATCAGGACAAAAAAATCGCCACACTGGCAGTGCCATTTGAAAACTCCTTTGGTGGTGTCAAGGAAGGCAAACCCCTGTCATATGTTAACAGCCTGCTGAATTTTTCACTGGCGATCAATCAAGGTGATTTTGCCAAAAAATATCACATTCAGTCCGGTTTTGACTGGCATGTCGAAATTGAAAAAGCTGCCGCAGCCAAAAAATAATTTATCTGGCTCAAACTTCCTGTTTACATATACATAAAATAAAAGAGCAACCATGTTTACTAAAAAAAATCATCGCCTTTATCAAGCCCTCGTCATGGCCGGTTTAGTTGTAGCACCACTGAGCTATGCAGCTGAACCGCTTAGTGCAGACGCCGCAGCACAAGAAATACAAACGGTTTCCATTGTTGGTTCACGCGCCAAAGTGCGCTCGCTGTTTGACAGCGATGTCCCGGTGGATGTGTTCACCGCTCAGGATATTGAACATGCAGCAAGCACTGGTGAGTTGGGCCAGTTACTGCAAAATCTGTCGCCCTCCATCAATATGCCGCGCGCTTCGGCCAGCGGCACTTCCGACACCGTGCGCACCATTCAGTTACGTGGTCTGGCTCCGGATGAAGTGCTCATTCTGGTTAATGGCAAACGCTGGCATCCGAATGCCACCATGGATCAGGAAGGCCTGTTCCAGGGGACTGTTTCAGTCGATCTGAATACCATTCCAGTCAGTGCGATTGAACGCATTGAAGTGCTGCGTGACGGTGCTGGCTCACAATACGGCAGTGATGCTGTGGCCGGTGTGATCAATATCATTCTGAAAAAGGCTCCCCAGGGAACTGAAACCTATGTCTCCTATGGTGGAAATCACACGCCGTTTGCCCCTACCGGCAAAACCATCACAGACGGACAGAACTTTCAGGCCGGTGCCAATACCGGTTTAAAAATCGGTGAAAAAGGGTATGTGCGCTTTGGTTTTGACTATCAGGATAAAAACGCCACCAATCGTGCCGGTCCTTCGGATGATTCTTCCTGGAAGAGTACTCCTGCCGATCAGGCGCTGGTAGGTCAGGTGTTATTCAAATCAGGCGATCCAAAACTGTACAATACCAATCTGTTTTATAACGGCGCTGTGCCGCTCGGTAATGATCTGGAACTGTATTCGTTTGCCACATTCAATAATCGCCGCGCTTTCGGTACCGGCTTCTTCCGCTGGCCTGGTGATCCGGGCAATGTGCTGGCGATTTATCCCAACGGTTTCCTGCCACGCACCGTCAACACCAGCAAAGATGCTGGCGCTGTCGTAGGTGTGCGTGGCGAAGTCGGCGAATGGAATGTGGATTTAAGTTTGCGTCTTGGTCGTAGCGCCTTCAGCTACAATCTGGAACATACCGTCAACTCGTCACTCGACGCAGCCAGCCCGACCTCGTTCCATTTAGCCAATTTCATTTCAGCCCAACAGGGTATCAACATTGATGCCCATCGCAGCTTTGATGGCTTGCTGTCAGCTCCGGTGAATCTGGCACTGGGTGCAGAACTGCAACACGACACCTATGTTACCGAAGCCGGTGATGCCGCTTCCTATCAGGCAGGTCCGGACATCAACGGTCAACCCGGATCCCAGGGCGATCCGGGGTTACTGCCAGCGAATGCGGTCAATCTGGCACGCAATAACAAATCGATTTATGTCGACATTGACAGTGATCTGACCAAAAACCTGCTCGTTGGTGCTGCAGCCCGTTATTCTGAACTCGGTGACAGTGGCAACAAGGCTACCGGTAAATTGTCTGCGCGTTATAAATTCACGCCGGATCTGCTGGTGCGGGCTTCGGTCTCCAACAGCTACCGTGCTCCGGAGCTGGCGCAAATTGGTTTCCGCAACACCGTGCTGGGCTTTGATAATTCTGGCCTGCTGTCCAACGTCGCACTGATTCCGGCAACCGATACTCTGGCACGCCAACAGGGTGCGCAGCCGTTAAAACCAGAAACTTCGGTCAATGAAACTCTGGGACTGGCCTTCCGGGCATCCAGCGACACCAACGTGACGCTCGACACCTATCAGATCAAGATCAAGGACCGGATTTCGCTCTCCAGTCCGATTAGCATCAGTGATCCTGCCTACCCTAGCCTGAATGCTGTCAACTTCCTCACCAATGCACTCGACACCACCACCGTGGGTGTGGATGCAGTAATTTTGCATGAAATTAAACTGGCCGGCAGCAAGCTCAATCTGACCGCGGCGATGAATTACAATCATAACAAACTGGATTCAGTCCGAACCGGCATCAATGGTGCGGCTCTGTTTTATGATAAAACGCTCTATGATCTGATCCATGAAACACCATCGACCAAATTGCTTTTCAGCGCTGACTGGCATGTCAATCAGTGGGATTTGACTGGCCGGGTAACCCGCTATGGCTCTTTGTCGGTAATGTCGTATGATTCGGCCAGCCCGCCGATGGATTTCCATGCAGCCTGGGTACTGGATCTGGAAGCCAAGTATGCGTTGAGCAGCTCCACCTCGATCGTGGTTGGCAGCAACAATATAACCAATCAATATCCTACTCGTACCAGCAATCCGAGCGATAGTTATGCTGGTGCTTTTCCATATAACTTTGTCTCACCTGTCGGCATGAATGGTGCCTATTACTATGCGCGTTTAAATTATAATTTCTGATCTTCTGTGCAGTAACAGGTAACGGGTACTCTCAGCGGCCTCCGGTTTTCCGGGGGCCGTTTTTTTGATCGCAGTTGAATTGCTGCTTCAGACAGGTTTTAATCCATTGCGCAGAAACAGTTCAAAGTCCCCGATGGGTAAGGGCTTGCTGAAATAATAGCCCTGATAAAACCGACAGCCAGCGTGCAGTAAAAAATCATGCTGCGCGCTGGCTTCCACCCCTTCAGCAATAACTTCCAGACCCAGACTGTGACCCAGAGCAATAACCGTTTTGGCAATCGCAGCATCATTCATATCGGTGAGTACATCGCGGATAAAGGATTGATCAATTTTGAGTTGATCCAATGGCAGACGTTTCAGATACGACAACGACGAATAGCCGGTGCCAAAATCATCAAGTGAAAAACTCACACCACGGTTTTTCAGCGTCGACATTTTTACGATTACATCCTCGGCATTTTTTAACAACAAGCCTTCTGTCAACTCAAGTTTAAGTAAGTTTGCCCTGGCGCCACTGTGCTTCAAAATATCAAGCACCTCATCGACAAAATTACGCAAACTGAACTGCAGTGCACTGACATTAACTGCCATCGTCAGATGAGCGGTATCCGGTTGTCTGGCCCATACAGCGAGCTGCTGGCAGGCTTCTTCAAGCACCCACTGTCCAATTGGCAAAATCAGGCCACAGTTTTCCGCTACCGGAATAAAATACCCTGGCGATACAAGTCCCTGCTGCGGATGATTCCAGCGTATCAGTGCCTCCACTCCGACCACCTTGTTATCAGCATCTACCTGCGGCTGATAGTGCAATTCAAACTGCTTCTGGGCAATCGCGCTGCGTAAATCATTTTCCACCTGAAATTGGGCTTCCACGGTGCGCTGCATGACCGGATCAAAAAATTTAATCGTGTTTCTACCTGCTGTTTTAGCTTCATACATAGCGGTGTCAGCACGCTTAATCAATTCATCGGCAGTCTGGTCGTTTTCAGAAAAAAGAATTGCGCCAATACTAGGCGTATTATGATGCTCATTACCAGCTAACTGATACGGCCGATTGAGCGCCTGGAGAATTTTTTTACCAACAGTTTCAACTTGATGCCCCGCTTCAGAAGCGATGAAACTCAAGCCTTCGAGCATGACGATAAATTCATCCCCTCCCAATCGGGCCACCGTATCGCCCATACGCACATTGGCAACCAGACGGGCAGCAACTTCCTGCAACAACATATCACCGACATGATGACCACGGATATCATTGACCGATTTAAAATTATCCAGATCAAGCAACAACAGTGCTCCATGCTGTTGCTTGCGCGCACCGGTTGCGAGCGCGTGCGTCAGACGATCATACAATAAGCGCCGGTTAGGCAAACCGGTGAGCATATCAAAATAGGCCAAATGTTCAATTTCCAGCTCGGCCAGTTTGCGTTCGGTGATGTCTTGCATGGTCCCTATGAGCGCATTCGGCTTGCCGTGCAAATCAACATGAAATTTACCCTTGATATGCAACCATCTGGCCATACCATCAACCGGACGACTGATCTGAAATTCCTGATCCACCGGCGTATTTTGTTTGACGGCCATTTCAAGATAACCACGCAAATCGATATCTTGAGGCAATTTGATCAATCTGAGTAAATCATCGAGCAACTTCAGCTGCCCGGAATTCACCCCCAAAATACGCTCCAGACCAGATGAAATACTGAGTCGGTACGATTTCAAATCAATCGTATAGTTACCAAAATGCGCCAAATCATGTGCCTCATTGAGCGCACTCAAATCGCGCTCCTGTACCTGCCACGAGTGCCCGATCAGATAGGTAATGACGGCAATAATCAGAATAATCGTCAGCAACACCGATCCTGCAGTCCAAAGCTGTTTATGCCATTCTTCGAGAATGGCATTGCCGGTAGTGCCAACATTGACGAGAAAGCCGTATTTCTGACTACGGTTATATGAAAAGGTATGACTAAGATTGTCCAGTTTAGTGCTGTCACTGACGTAGGTTCCCCCCATTGGATTGCGTTTGAGCGATTCGGTAAAGGGAACAGAAACAATGTTATCGCCGATTTTGATGGGAAAAGTAGAACTGGATTCAATCCGACCGGCAATCGAGGCAAGATCAGCATGCCTCAGACCGATCACTTCTCCTTTGCTGAGTTTAATTTCCGACAAAATTTTGGTAATTTGATCGATATAAATGGATGCATAAACCACCCCGGCAAAAGAACCATCCGGTTTATTTAACCGGCGCGAAAATGGCCAGACCCATTTTTTACTAATCCGGCTGACAATCGGTTTGCCAACAAACAATCCCAAGTCAGGATTATCACGCTGTTTAATAAAAAAATCCCGGTCAGAGATATTCGAATAAGGCGCGGCAATCCCCTGTCCATAGAAAATATCTCCCTGTTCATTCGTGGCTCTCACATAGGGTAAGGCTGCCAGATGTTTTTGCTGTCTGGCCAGATAACCAGAAAACTTGCCGGCATTAATTCTGCCACTAAGCATTTCCTCATTAAATTCATCCTGAGAATCAAACAGCGCAATATCGATGGTTTCTATCATGCCGTCAAACATGAATGTCATGGACTTGGCCAGATTGGATGATGAGGTATTCACGGTGATTTCGGCGTCCGTGCGCATCTGTAGCAATTCCACCACCGCGATTGCGCTCACAATCAAAATCAGCAAGACAGCACCACTGACAAGAACAATCAGATTGCGGCGAAAGCGAGAATAGAACAGTTTAGTCATGGTATCGTGTAAGAATCAGAAAGCCGTTTGCTGTACAGGCAGATAAATACGGAAACAGGTTCCAAGACCAAGCTCGCTGCTCACTTCAATGCGCCCATGGTGTTTTTGAATAATGCTGTACGATAAAGACAGGCCCAATCCGGTGCCCTGACCCACCGCTTTGGTGGTAAAAAATGGCAGGAAAATTTTACTCATATTTTCTTTGGAAATTCCGCTACCGGTATCTGCAATTTCGATCACCACACCAGACTCTGTGGTGCCGGTACTGACTGTCACCTGCCCTTGCTCACTGATGGAATGAGCCGCATTGACCAGCAGATTCAGAAACACCTGATTGAGTTGTGAAGGCATGCATTCAATCTGGGGGATTTTTCCATAATTGCGCACGACTCTCACTTTGTATTTCAGTTCGCTGGCCACCACATTCAGCGTGCTCTCAAGCCCGGCTTCCACATCAGCCCAACTCCAACCATCCGACCCCGGGTGAGAAAAATCCTTGAGTGCCTTGACGATATTGGTTACCCGCAAAATTCCATCTTCACATTCCACCAACAGACTCGGAACATCGTTCACCAGATAATCCATATCCATATCGGTGCGAGCACTCTCCAACACTTTTCTGTGGGGCTCAGATAATTCTGTTTCGTACTGTTTATACTGTGTGACAAGCGCGAGCAAATGTACGAAATAGTGTTTCAGCACACCCAGATTGGTTTTAACAAAGCCAATCGGGTTATTGATTTCATGGGCCACTCCAGCGGCAAGTTGTCCGATCGAGGCCATTTTCTCTGACTGCAGCATTTGATTTTGCGCGTTATTGAGTTTAGCGATCAAAATAGATTGTTCTGCAAGGATATGTTCTGATGAAATCCGAAATTGTTCTGCATCCTGCCGACGCCGCAACTGATGCCAGAACGCACAGGCCAGCGCCAACGTAATCAGCAAACCTGAGAGCAGGATGATGAGTGGCAAAAAACTGTCTTTCTCTGATATATAAGCCGCTGTCGGCACCAGATCAACCCGCCAGCGACGCCCGGCAATCGTGATTTCATGCGAGCGACTCCATTTACTTTGGATTCGTGCTGTTGTCACACGATCGTTATTATAAATTTCATCATCACCACCATCGGTCACATCATGCACACTGATAGCAAAATTACGCATCACACTCACCCGGCCGAGTGCTGCATCGAGCAAATCACCGGTCCGGTAAACACCAAGAGCAAAGCCGCGTATCCGTTCACGGCGCTCATGCATATCAACCGGCGCCTGCTCACCCCGGTACACCGGCGCAAAAATCAAAAAGCCATGCTGCCGGGCGCGTTCCTGAATCAACACTATCGGTGCCGTAGCCACCATTTCGCCACTGTCACGCGCACGACTCAATGCTGACAGCCGCTGCGAATTGGAACCCAAATCAAATCCCAACGCCTTCTCATTTCCCTTCCAGGGTTCTACATAAGCCACCGGATAATAAACATCTCGTCTGGCAGCGGGTGTCGCAGCGCCAGCCGGGGTTTTTTCAATTAACTGGAAATTGGCATAGCCCTCGGTGGCTACCCCGTTCTCAAACTTGGCCCGATTCTTATCCTCCAACACCGGTATCCACTCCAACGCCTGCAAACTATTTTTACTGTAAAACGCCATCAACCGGTTTGAAAACACACGAAATTCACTTCGCTCCACCCGATCAGAAGCATCAAACAAGCCCACCAGCGAAACGCAATAAAACAGATTAGCCTGAATGCTACGTTCAATCGAGGTAACCCCTTCGACCACATCAAATTCGATATTGAGCCTGACCTCGGCCTCTTCGAGCCTGTGCTGGGAAGCATAATAAACCCACATACTAATGCCAGTCCCAAGAACAAGCACCAGCAAGGGTAGCTGCCAGTAACGGTTTAGTTTGTTCAGAATCGCTGGCATGAATACTTTCCCGGATGAAAATCGCATCCATTTCCACTAACACTAATGTCGTGTTTTTTCTATTTATCTTTTAACACCAACATGACTGACGTGATTTGAATTGAATCATTGTCGATCAACTAAGACGCCTGATTGCTACAGCTTAGAACAATTTCGGGAAAATTCATCCCCGAAATGCATCTAGGCAATTAAAAGTAAAAAAATGATACCCCGAAAATTAAAAACCGCTCACCAAGCTGCAATTACTGCATGAAATGCAGGTTCAATTAACACCGCGGGTGAATAAAATCAGGCGATTTTTATATTACGTTAAATTTTTTTTGAAAATAATTGTAAATATTCAGAAAATTTAATATGCTCCAAATGCTGTTTTTTAAAATTGCCAACCGCCAACATAAACGCCGTGACAATTTCCACCTTTCATTATAAAAATACAAGGAAAAAGGATGAACATCCAACGCTGTACTAAATTACTATTGGTCATATTTTTTCCTGTAACGTTACTTTCTGCCTGCGCCGGCTATCAAACGCAAACAAAAGCAACCATGGGTGCCATGCAAGCCGGCAGTGTTGATTTCGCCATCGCCGATCTGGAAAAAAATAACAGTTCCGAAAACAAGGATATTCTTTACTATCTGGAAAAAGGCGAACTGTTGCGCATGAAAGGCAGTTATGAACTCTCCCGTGACCAGTGGCTCGTTGCCGATGCCCGTGTGCGTGAATGGGAAGATCAGGCCAAAACCAATCCGGCCAAGTTATTAGGCAATATTGGCTCCGTGCTGGTTAACGACACTACCCGCACCTACGAAGGCCGCGACTTTGAAAAAGTATTCGTCAACGTCAATCTGGCGCTTGATCACATCGCCATCGGCACTTGGGATGATGCCCGGGTCGAAATAAAAAAAATGCATGAACGCGAAGCCATCATTGCTGATTTTCGCAGTAAAGAACTTGAATCAGCCAAATCGACCGCCTCCAGCAAAGGACTCAAAGTCACTCAGTTTAAAGAATTGAATGGCTATCCGGTTGAAACCCTGACGGATCCGGCCGTAATCAGGCTTAAAAATTCCTATGAATCCGCCTTTGCCAACTATCTGGCCGGTTTTGTCTATGAAGCGCTGGGCGAAGTTTCCTTAGCCGCTCCCGGTTATCGCAAAGCAGCCGAAATGGTGCCCAACAACCCCATCGTTGATGATGGCTTAAGCGGTCTGGAAGCCCGGGTTAAAACCAGAACCCCAAAAATGGTGGATACCTTGTTTGTCATTGAATCCGGCAGCGCCCCGTCGATTGTCACCCAGGTGTTGCCAATTATTTTACCCATCCCGGGTCAATATGGCATGACATTAGTCGCCACCCCGATCTCCTGGCCCGTGATCAGAGCAGCGGACAGCTCAATGGTTCCTGGCAACGTGAATGTCAATAATAAAATCGTACCTCTGGCTCTGCTCACCAGCGTCGATGTCATGGCGCGCCGGGCCCTGGCAGATGAAATGCCGGGCATTATCGTACGTTCTTCTGTTCGGGCCATTACGAAAGGCGTAGCGCAAAAAGCGGTTGATAAAACGACTGCCAATTTAGGCATGGCAGGTTTATTTGTCAGCCTCGCCACCAAAGTTGTGAGCATATCGAGTGAAGTTGCCGATGAACGCGGTTGGCGTACCCTGCCTGGATTTTATTCTGTCGGGCGGGTAAAATTGCCTGAAGGAACCAATACCGTTACAATTCAAACTCCGGCTGGAGTTAAAACTCTGGATTTTCAGGTTTCAGGCAAATACGCTGTCATTTCTTTACGCACCACGGGATCAAGTTTGTATCTGGCGCAGTCACCATTTATTAACTCACCTGATGTTGCTATAGCTGAGCCTGAACCAGTCATCAAACCGGTCGTAGCGCCAGTCAAACCCAAGAAAGTTGTGGCAGCTAACAAACCTAAACAAAAACCGGCTGACGCTGTAAATACGCAACAATAATTAATTTTGACTATTTCAAGGAGCATACTTATGAACTTAAAATATGTATTAATCGCTATCACGGCCTTTGCCATCCAATTACCGGCATCGGCACAAACGATCAATTCAAAAATTGAAATTCAGGGCACTTCCCGCTATGTAGACATTACCGGTCTGTCTGCCAAAGAACAAAACGGACTTATTTCCCTCTACGTTGAATTTTCCAATTCCGATCGCGAAGACCAGGAAGCTTATTATCGCGTCCACTGGCTCGATGAAAATGGCTTCCCTGTCTGGCAAAATGAAGCCTGGAAACCCGTCATGGTGCATGGCCACATAAAAGAAAAGGTGATCATCGTCTCTCCGACAGCGAAAGCCAGAGATTTTAAAATTCAATTCAGTGCGCAGGCCAATAGAGCAACTGATAACGATCAATAATTTTCTTTAAAAATAACTGGACATATCTCTATGCAAAACTCAACAATTCGCTTAGCCATCATCGCTGCTTTAGTCACTGGCCTGTATGGCTGTGCGGCAAACTCACCAACCGTTTCAGGCAACGTCCACTATGGTGATGCCAATGCGGTGGAAAAAGTATCCAATGAATTTGGCTCCACCGACCTGCAAACCATCGCCGAATCCATGGCCAGATCTCTGGGACAGACCGCTGCAGGCTACAGTCCCAAACCATTGGTCACGGTCGCTGATGTCAAAAACAAAACCAGCGAATATATCGATACCAAATCCATCACTGACTCTATCCGGGTGCAGTTATTAAAAGGTGGCACCATGCGTTTTGCAACTGATATCAGTGCCATGCAAAACCAAACGGATGAACTGGCGCGCCAAAATAATTCTGGCCTATACAAAAAATCCACGACAGCAAAAACCGGCCAGATGGAAGGTGCCAAGTACCGTATCGAAGGCAATATTACCTCGATCGTCAAACGCAATTCGAGTGTGATGGACGTGTATTATAAATTCAGTTTGATTATGACTGACATTGAATCGGGCACGATCGAATGGGCGGATGAAAAAGAAATTCGCAAAACTTCAAAACGGTAAACTGACGGAGCTACAGTGATGAAATTAAAACTTGCCACAATAAGCAAAGGCTTGTTCTTGCTACTGGCCGTGGGAATGTCTTCTGCCTGGGCGCAAAACTTACCTAAAATTGCCGTGACCGATTTATCCTACGAAGAAAAAGTAAGCCATTATTTTTCGTTTTACCAATCGGATGAAAAGGTCAGTTCGAGTGCTTCTTCTAGAGATCATTACCACGATTCCAACGTAAGCGCCTCCGGCAACTCATCAGGACAGCAGAATTTCCAGTCCGAACGATCCGTGGTTGCCTCAACTGGAGAAGTGACGACCATAGATCGGGGAGAATTCCGCAAATTTACCGCCGACATAAAAGGTGAATTACTGAAATCAGGCTCGTACAGCCTGATTCAGGGAAAACCCTGGACCCATCCGCAGACAGAAACCTTGTTCGATATTATTGACCGCATCAAAAAAGGCTATTATGCCGGCTCGGATTACGTCTTGTTTGGCACCATCAATAACGTTGAATTCCGCAATGAAGCCAATCCAATTCAGGGATCCAATGCGACTAATTATTCACTCAGCCTGGAATTAGTAGGTGAATTTTCTTTGATCAACACCAAGACATTTGAAATCAAGGCTGGATTTTCTGCCATGGGTGAAGGCAGTGATTCCCGGCTGGTGAATTTGGCAGGACAAAGAATTTCCTTAAATCGCAGCAAAGTCATGCAGGAAGTGTCTAAATCGCTGGGCAAGGCCGTTGTGGCAGAATTGAACAGTCAATTTAACCCCGCAGAATCCGCAGCCAAGCACGTGGTAAAGAAAACCGAAAGCAGCACCATCGTTTATAAATAATTGGCACTGACATGGCAGCCTGGCTGTCATGAACTAAAGACTGAATTCAGCCCACACTGACTTCAGTCTTTTTTTATTCTAACTCTGTCACATGGTGGTAACATTCCATATTTACCACACCAGATCGCGAGTAATGCCAATTATTTCACCGCGGGCACTGCGTACGCGTCAAAAGATGTATGCGGCCACTGAATTTATTCTCAGCACTGAAGGCTATGCTGCCTGGAATGAAGAATATCTCTGCCAGCGTTGTGACTGCACGCGAGGTGCCTTGCGCTATCAATTTCCTCTGGGCAGATATGATCTTCTCCCCTCCTTTGTCGAAACCGTGATTGCCCAGGATGCGCGAATGGTGGCATCCATGGGTGACCTGACTCCGGTGGAACGTATGTACCTGTTTCTGCTCAGCATGCGCAACCGTCCACCATCACCGGCCACGCTGGCGATTCTGGAAATTTCCATGGCCGCGCGCGGTGACGCCAAATTACTCAGCCGGATTGAACCAATCATGGAAAGTGCCAACGCCCGTGTGCTCGGCATGGCGGCTGGCGAAACCGATCCGGAAATGCTGGCCTTACGCTGCCTGCTGCACGGTGTGAGTATGTATAGCTTTAATAAAGATTTCACTCCAGAAGGATTAAACCAATTACTCAACTGGTTGCTCATCTTCCTGCCAGTTCCTCCAACAGTGCGCGCCCGCGCCGGGGACATGCTCAATGCCCGTCAACATGCTTCTTAACAAATAGCAAAAACCAAAAAGCATACAAGATTGTATGCTGTCATAAAAAAGACATATTTGTATGTTTCAATGGAAACTTACTGTAGCGGCGTCAAATTGCCGGATTCAGTAAAACGATTTCATTAACCAGGAATATAAAAATGTTAAAAATTCAAAAAATTTTCACCTTGCCAGCATTCCTGCTGGTCTTGAGTGGTCTGGCCATCATGGCTGGCTGCAATACCAACAATAGCACCGGACAGGTGATTGCACAAAACGCCATCAAACACGTATTTGTCATCACACTGGAAAACAAAAATTTTTCCACTTCGTTTGGTAGCAGTACTCAGGACAGCTACCTGCAGGGCACCCTGGTGCCGTCAGGTGCATTATTGACCCAATATTATGGTACCGGCCATGTCAGTCTGGATAACTACGTTGCCATGATCAGTGGTCAGCCTTCCAGCCTTGCTACCCAGATGGATTGTCCTGTTTATCAGGATTTTAATCTGGTCAGCACCGATGCCAATGGCATCGCCACCGGAACTGGCTGCGTCTATCCTGCCAGTGTCAAAACCTTGCCCGACTTGCTCACAGCCGCCAATCTGCAATGGAAAGGCTATATGGAAGATATGGGCAATGACCCGGCGCGTGAAAGTGCCACTTGCGGTCACCCGACCTTAAACAGCCAGGATTTAACCCAATCGCCTGAAGCACCAACGGCTAGCGTTGTTAATGGCGATCAGTATGCCACCCGCCATAACCCGTTTGCTTACTTCCACTCCATCATTGACTCCCCGATCTGCAAAACCAATGTAGTGCCTTTGACGCAATTATCCAAAGATCTGGCCTTATCCACTACCACACCGAATTTCGTCTTCATCACCCCTAACTTATGCCACGATGGTCATGATGGCGCAGGTACCGGCGCGACAGGCAGTGGCTGCGTCAATGGCGAACCAGGCGGCCTGGCTTCTGCTGATGCTTTCCTTAAGACATGGATTCCGCAAATCATGGCATCTCCCGCCTACCAGCAAGACGGTTTGATCATCATCAACTTTGATGAAAGCGCCGCTCCGGCAGCAAGCGTAACCATGATCGGTGGCGTGCCAACAATCTCAGTTGCCTTTGCCGGCGCTTCGTGCTGTGCTCAGCAGACTGGCCCGAATGTGACTCGTCCCTTCATCACAAGCTACCCTGCATCTGCCGCCACCGGTGGACTGCCAGTACAACTCAGCTCTACCGGCATTGGTGGAGACCAGACTGGTGCGGTGCTGATTTCCCAGTTCATCAAACCGGGTACGGTTTCCAACACGCCTTACAACCATTATTCATTACTGAAAAGCCTGCAGGATATTTACCACGTCGGCCCCTATCTGGGTTATGCCGGACAAACCGGACTGGTCGGCTTCGGTGCTGATATCTACATTAAATCCAACTAAGTACGATGCTGGCTTGCGCAATGAAGAATTCGTTAAAAACACTGCCTGGCTGGCACCAGACTTCGCTCACTGTCATGCTGTTGATGGGCATGGCAGTGGCTCAGGCTAATGCTGATCCGGCAACGGGAAAGCATGTGAGTAACAACAATGGGGTGCCGCTGTCAGAAGCGGCACAACTTGGGAAAAAAGCTTTTTTTGATCCCCGGTTATCTGCATCGGGAAAAATCTCGTGCGCCAGCTGTCATGATCCTGCTCACGCCTATGGACCGCCTGACAAATTGCCAGCTCAGCTCGCTGGAATGGACCTCAAAATACAGGGATTGCGTTCGGTACCTTCATTACGGTATGTGTTAAACCGTACACCACATTGGTCCAAACAATACTTGGCAAATCGCATCGACCGCATACTGGAAAGCGATTCACCGCCCACAGGAGGATTTACCTGGGATGGCCGCTTCAACAGCTTACATGAACAGGCGCTTGCGCCTTTATTGGCTGCCAACGAAATGGCCAACAGCAGTCCGGCCACCCTCATGGCCAAGGTCAGAAAATCAGCCTACGCTATAGATATGGAACATCTTTATGGTCCCCGTATCTGGCAAAACCCACAACAGGGATTGAACGCCCTGGCAATGGCAATTGAACAGTTTGAACTCGAAGATAGCAGCTTTCATCCCTACAGCAGCAAATTTGATCAATCACAGAGAGGCGAGCTAACCTTGTCTGCGGCAGAAGTGCGCGGACTGAAATTATTTAATGACCCGGCCAAAGGAAACTGCGCTTCCTGTCATACCGCCACACCCGGCGCTGATCAATCACCACCACTGTTTACTGACTACAGTTTTTCAACCCTGGGGGCGCCGCGCAATGACAAACTGAGCGCAAACCGCGATGTCAATTTTTATGACCTCGGACTGTGCGGACCACAGCGTACTGACCAAAGCGCCAAGCGCGAATTTTGCGGCATGTTCAAAACCCCGGGATTGCGCAATGTCGCCGGTCGCGGTGTTTATTTACACAATGGAGTATTCACCGATCTCACTCAGGTAGTACGTTTTTATGTTGATCGTGATATCCATCCGGAAAAGTGGTATCCGAAAAACCCGGATGGCAGCATCAACAAGTACAATGATTTACCTGTGGCCTTACGCCACAATGTAGATACCGTGACGGCTCCAATGAATCGTAAACCAACCGAGCGGCCTGCATTGAATGAAAATGAAATCCGCGATGTGGTAGCCTTTTTGAAGACTCTGACGGATCAGTAATCTGAGCAATTTATTTCACCCTTATCGACGCCGCCTCCACTGCCTCTGGAGACATGTATTTGGACATAATCCGCCGCGCAGTACCATCGCGGATCATATTATTAATTTGCATCTGCCAATTTTTAATTTCGACCGCACTGAAAGTCTGGCGTGAAAAAGCCAGATTAATGACTGAGTTATCCACGATGCCAAAGTTAAGCACTTTAAACTCACTTAAATCGAGCATATTGGCATTGACGGAAAATGCCTGGGAATCAGCAACGGCCACTGAAAAGCGCTTAGCTTTGAGCATCAAAAACAATTGCTGCAAACTGTCCGCTTCCACTACCCGGTTGGTTTGGTGCAAGCCATCGACATAATGTTGTAATTCCGGCCCATATTTAATGCCACGCACCACACCCATGATGAGTGCTGGATTTTTTAAAAATTCATCGCGTGCCGGCAACAAAGGATTGCCAATAAATTCGATTCTGGCCTGACCATAAGGAATAAAATAAAACAGTTTATTGCGCTCAGGGGTTTTTAACGCCGCCGTCAGCATATCGAGATGGTGATCGGCAAACTCTTGCCAGGCGCGATTACGCGGCATGGCTGTACCGCTTATCTGGCATCCGGTTCTTGCCTGCAATTCATTGATAAATTCCACATCCATACCACTGTTGCCATTATCGCCATACAACAGCGGAATCGCGTAATAAGCCAGTCGTATCGGTTGTGCAGGGCACGGAAAAATCTCGCTACATTGCGCCATCTTGAAGGAGATGACAAACAATGCCAACAATAAGCAGATAAAGCGGTATGTTTTCATGGGCAGAGTCACAATTAAACCAGCATGATGTTAACTATTTATGCTTCCATCATAGCTGACTGCTTTACTCTTGCCATACTTAGTTTGTTACAACCAGCTCCAGCTAAGGGAGCAGCGCGGCAATCTCGGCCGGATTCAAGCCCAGTGACTGCAAAATTGCCTGACCATGCTGTCCGCGCTGCGGGATCTGGCCGCTGCCATCCGAAGGGGTATGAGAAAAGCGCGGTGCCGGTGCCGCCTGCAACAAACCATCCGGCGCACTGTAGACCGCACGCGCCTGCATATGCGGGTGCTGCATCGCTTGCCGGGGATCAAGCACCGGCGCAAAGCAAGCATCACAGCCTTCAAGTAAATCAATCCAGTGCTGGCGCGGATGTTGACGAAACAGCTCATTGAGCCGCACTCGTAACTGCGGCCACAGACGTGGATTATAAGCCGACTGAAAATCAGCATCCTGAGCCAGACCAAGACGTTCAAACAACAAGCCATTGAATTGCGGTTCAAGCGCACCAATGCTGACATAGAGCCCGTCTGCACAGACATAACTTCCATACCAGTGCGGGCCATCCAAAATTCCCTGGCCGCGCGCAAACGGCTGCTGACCAGCAGCGTGAGCCGACAATAATAAATTCATCAAGTTGGCACTGCCATCCACAATGGCAGCATCAATCACCTGCCCGGCTCCACCGGTTTTGGCATGCAGAATCGCCGCCAGCATACCCATGGCCAGATACAATGCGCCGCCACCCAGATCACCAACCAGTGTGGGTGGCGCCATCGGTGCCGCATCAGGTTGCCCGGAAAACCACAAGGCGCCCGAGAGCGCAATGTAATTGATATCGTGTGCGGCAGCCTGCGCAAGCGGACCGGTTTGCCCCCAACCCGTCATGCGACCATACACCAGCTGCGGATTGTGTTGCAGGCAAACCTCCGGCCCCAGCCCCAGACGCTCCATCACACCGGGACGCATACCTTCGATCACACCGTCAGCGCCGGCTATGAGCTTCAGCACAGTCGCAATGGCCAGCGGATTTTTAAGATCCAGCGCCAACGACTGCTTGCCGCGATGAATAATGGCATGCTTACCCAGAGCCAGTAAATCTGATCCGGAAGCCCGCTCAATCAAAATCACTTCCGCGCCCATGTCAGCCAACAACATGCCACAAAACGGTGCCGGACCCAGGCCGGCAATTTCTATAATACGGATACCATCCAAAACGCCCATGCCATTCCCGACTGTGATTGCAACCGATTACAACGAGCGGGCGATGATTTCTTTCATGATTTCATTCGCACCACCATAAATCCGCTGCACGCGCGCATCAGCAAACATTTGTGCAATCGGATATTCCATCATATAACCATAACCGCCAAACAATTGCAGACAGCGATCTATCGCGCTGCACTGTAAATCCGTAATCCAGTATTTCGCCATCGACGCAGTAACGGTATCAAGCTTCCCGGCGATCAATGCTTCGATGCAATGATCCAGAAAAACACGGGCTACCATGGCTTCGGTTTTAATTTCCGCCAGCACAAAGCGGGTGTTTTGCATCTCGATTAACGGCTTACCAAAGACTTTGCGCTCACGCGTATGCGCTACCGTCAGGGCCAGAGCGCGTTCAACCGCCGCCACCCCAGAGACGGCGATAATCGCACGTTCATACGGCAACTCCGCCATTAACTGAAAAAATCCGCTACCCGCCTTCTCCCCCAGAATATTGTCCGCAGGAATGCGTACATTATCAAAAAACAGTTCGCAGGTATCCTGTCCCTTCTGCCCAATTTTTTCCAGAATCCGCCCGACTTTGAAACCAGCCAGATTTTTAGTCTCTACCAACATCAACGAAGTACCCTTGGCACCCAGAGCCGGATCGGTCTTGGCAACCACCACAATCAAATCCGCCAGATAGCCATTGGAAATAAAGGTCTTTGAACCATTGATGACATACTCATTCCCATCCAGCACGGCCGTGGTACGAATACCCTGTAAATCGGAACCGGCACCGGGTTCAGTCATGGCGATGGCCGCAATCATGGCACCGCTGGCCAGTTGTGGCAGATAGGTTTGCTTCTGCTGCTCGGTCCCCTGATTGAGCAGATAGTGGGCCACAATCGCATGTACATGCAAACCAAAACACATATCACCGGCCGTGGTCAGCTCTTCAAACACAATCACCTGATGAGCAAAGGTACCACCGGAGCCACCATATTGTTCAGAAATATCGGCCAGCAAAATACCCATCTCACCTGCTTTATCCCAGACGTCACGATCGACATGTTGCTGCTGCTTCCAGCGCTCCTGATGCGGAATAATTTCGGCGGCAATAAAACGACGTACTGCATCACGAAAACTTTCCAGTTCCGGATTCATCCATCTCGGGCTATAACTCATGTCGACTCACTTTATTCATTGAAATTATAAAAAACGAACAGCATCACAAACAAAATCAGTTTGCCTGATACATCGTCACCACACAGGCGCCACCAAGCCCAAGATTGTGTTGCAGCGCCACTCTGGCATTATCCACCGCGCGCGCCCCGGCATTGCCGCGCAATTGTTGCGTGAGCTCATAACATTGTGCCAACCCGGTAGCCCCCAGCGGATGCCCCTTGGACAGCAAACCACCAGAAGGATTGGTCACCACCCGACCACCATAGGTATTGTCACCATCATTAATAAACTTTTCTGCACCGCCAATCGGACACAGACCCAACGCTTCATAGGTAATGAGTTCATTATGGGCAAAGCAGTCATGCAGCTCGACGACATCGATATCTTCCGGACCCAGACCGCTGGCTTCATAGACTTGCTTAGCCGCCTGCGCCGTCATATCAAAACCGACCACCCGCATCATATCGTTGCTGTCAAAAGTACTGGCAAAATCGGTCGTCATGGCTTGTGCAATAATAGCCACATCCGTACGCAAACCATGTTGCTGCGCATAGCGTTCCGACACCAGCACGGCCGCGGCGGCGCCACAGGTCGGTGGACAAGCCATGAGCCGCGTCATCACACCCGGCCAGATCATCGGTGAGGCCATCACATCCTCCGTGTTGACCACCTTGCGGAACAACGCCAGTGGGTTATGTTCTGCATGACGGCTGGCCTTGGCGCGAATCCTGGCAAAGGTTTCCAGCTTGGTGCCGTACTTATTCATATGACTTAAACCTGCACCGCCAAAATAACGCAGCGCAAACGGCACATTCTCCACCTGCACCAATTCATTGGTAATGGCATCAAAACGGTCAAATGGTGTCGGCCGGTCCTGATACATCGACGTCAGCGCACCGGGACTCATTTGCTCAAAACCCAACACCAGCACACAGTCGGCAGCACCACTGGCAATGGCCTGACGCGCCAGAAATAAGGCTGTTGAACCAGTAGAGCAATTATTGTTCACGTTCACTATCGGTATGCCCGTCAGGCCGACTTCGTACAGGGCTTTTTGCCCGCTGGTTGAATCGCCATACACATAACCAACATACGCCTGTTGAATGGACTCATAGGCGACACCGGCATCGGCCAGTGCCAGACGAGTGGCTTGCGCACCCATCGCATCATACGGCGCATTGGTACCGGGCTTAACAAAGGGAATCATGCCCACGCCAGTGACGATTACTTTTTGATTCATAGCAGCTCCATAGTAAACAGGGCAACGTAATTTAATTACAAATAATTCATGTTTGGGATATCATAAGTAATATTTCTTTATAACACAATCATGCTCACTGTATGTAATATTCCCGTTAATCCTCCCAATGCCCCGTCATTGATTCAGGATTTACTCGTCGCTCATGGTGATGCACTCTCGGTGCGGGCAATTTGCCGCACCGGCGCGTTAATCAACGTGCAGGAATCGGCTATCCGTGTGGCACTCAACCGTCTGGCGGCCAACGGCAAAATCTCCATCAGCTGTCGTGGCTGGTATGTCATGAACAGTTCAGCCATATCGCGTGCCGTCGACACCTGGCAACACAACAAAAAACAGTTGCCAGTCTGGTCGGGAAACTGGCTGGCGGTTCACGATGCCGGAGTTTTAAAATCCGACAAAACCGTCTGGCGACACCACAATCTGGCTCTCGCGCTGTCTGGTTTTCGTTTATTTCAGCCGGGCCTGCATTTACGACCGGACAATCTACCCGGCGGCGTGCACGCCATGCGCCTGCAGTTACAGGAACTCGGACTCGCGCCACAGGCCGCCGTATTCCAGCTCAAACAGCTCGATGCCGATCGGCAGGCACAGGCGCTCACGCTGTGGAACACCATCAGCAGCGAGTACGAGCAAATCCGTGCCGCACTCAAACAAAGCAGTCGACATTTCAGGCATGGCAAACTGGAAGATTGTGTGCGCGAATCACTCCTGCTCGGACGTGCCGTCATCAGCCGACTGGTACGTGATCCGCTGTTGCCAGACGAGCTGGCATCCATCTCACTGCACGTAGAGCTGACAAAAGAAACTAAAACCTACCAGCAGCAAGCCAGAAAACTGTGGCAAACCTGGCTCAGCACGGAACCGGACACCGATAAGGACTGACATGAACACAACAAACCAATTGGCCACCGACAGCTGGGGTGCCGTCACCCACGAGGTACTCAACCAGCCAGACGAACTGGTTAATTACAACATGTACCTGAGTGATACGGTGCTGCAGGAAGCCGTGGTGCGCGAAGGTGGCGCTTGGGCACAGGCAGAGCTGACCCGCTTTGGCGCAATGACCGGCAGCGCCGATTATCTTGAACTCGGTCATTTGGCCAACAAACACAAACCCGAACTGGAAACGCACGATCGTTTCGGTCATCGAACCGATTTAATTCGCTTCCATCCGGCTTATCATGCCCTCATGGCCAGCGCCACCGCAGCCGGAATCCATTCCTCACCCTGGACTGTACCGCAGAGTGGAGCCCATGTAGTACGCGCCGCCCATTTTTTTCTTCAGTCTCAAGTGGAAGCTGGTCATGGCTGTCCGATCACTATGACCTTCGCCGCCGTACCCTGCCTGCAATTACAACCCGATCTGGCCGCACAGTGGCTGCCCAAAATCACTGCTCATCACTACGATGCGCGCAATCTGCCAGCGGAACAAAAATCCGCACTGACCATCGGCATGGCTATGACTGAAAAACAGGGCGGCTCCGATGTCCGTGCCAACACCACCCGTGCCATTGCCATCGGCGCAGACGGACCTGGTGAGGCCTATGAACTGGTCGGGCACAAATATTTTGTCTCGGCCCCCATGAGTGACGCCTTTCTGGTGCTGGCTCAGGCTGAAGCTGGTCTGTCGTGTTTTTTGTTGCCGCGCTGGCGTCCTGATGGCAGTAAAAACCCCATGCAAATCCAGCGCCTGAAAAACAAAATGGGCAACACGTCCAACGCCTCGGGCGAAACCGAATTGCGCGGCGCACTGGCCTGGATGGTCGGCACCGAAGGCCGCGGTGTGGCCACCATTATTGAAATGGTCGCCATGACGCGTTTCGACTGCATGATAGGTTCGTCTGCCGCCATGCGCATGGCCACAGCCCAGGCGCTGCATCACTGCAGCCAGAGACATGCATTTGGCAAACAACTCACCGACCAACCTCTGATGCAAAACGTGCTCGCCGATCTGGTACTCGAATCGGAAGCAGCCACCACTCTTACCATGCGCATTGCCCGCGCGATGGATACGCGCCACCTTGCCCATGAAGATCATCTGGTGCGACTGGTCACTGCTATCGGTAAATACTGGATTTGCAAACGTGCCCCCAACCACGCCTACGAAGCCATGGAATGCATCGGCGGCAGCGGCGTGATGGAAGACTCACCCATGCCACGACTGTATCGTGAAGCCCCGATCAATGCCATCTGGGAAGGCAGCGGCAATGTTCAATGCCTCGACGTCTTGCGTGCGCTACATAAAACTCCGGAAGTGCTGGACAGCTATTTTGCCGAGCTGGCCTTATCCAAAGGAATGAGTCCGGTTCTGGATCAAACTATCTGGCTGCTCAAGAGTGACTTAAAAAATACCCAGCACATCGAATATCGCGCCCGTGATCTGGTCGACCGCATGGCCTTAGCCCTGCAGGCATCACTGCTGTGGCGTCATGCGCCTGAGTACATGGCCAATGCCTTTAGTCTGTCGCGCCTGCAAAGCAGCGGACACCACAATTATGGCACCTTGCCCCACGGAATTGAAGTTCGGGATATCATACAGCGTGCCATGCCTATATAAAAAAACACCAATAACAACGGAGACCAAGTATGACCAATAAAAACGAAGGATTCAGTCGTCGCGAACTACTGCAAAGTCTGGCCCTGGCCTTAGCTGCTCCAGGCATGCTCACGCCCGAGATTGCTGCCGCCAGCGCTACCCCTGCTGGCTTTACCCCGGACGACAGTTACCCGCCTGCCCGCACCGGCCTGCGCGGCACCCATGTTGGCGCCTTTGAAGCTGCACACCAACTGCGCGACGGCATGCTCGACCGCCCGATACAGGAAAGCGGCCAGCATTATGATCTCGTCATCGTCGGTGGTGGCATCAGCGGCTTATCTGCGGCCTGGCTGTATCGTCAGCAACAACCAACGGCACGCATTTTGATTCTGGACAATCACGATGACTTTGGCGGCCATGCCAAGCGCAACGAATTTCACATCAATGGTGAAATGCACCTCATGAATGGTGGCACACTCAGCATCCAGAGTCCGCGCCCCTACAGCAAAGTAGCTGACGATGTCTTGAAATCGGTCGGCATCGATGCCCAGCGACTCAATACGCGGATACAGAACCGCCAGTTTTATCCGCGCCACGGACTCACGCAAGGATTCTTTTTTGACTCTGCCACCTTTGGTCGTGATGCCTTAATCCGCAAAACCCCGAAACACAGCTGGCAACAATTATTAGCTACGGCGCCTCTCGGACCACAGACCAAAAAAGATATTATCCGAATTGAAGAAGCCCATATCGATTACCTGCCAGATCTTAGTCCGGCAGAAAAAAAACAGCGCTTAAGCAGTCTGTCGTATCGCGACTTCCTGCTCACCCTTGTCAAAGCCGATCCGGAAACCGTCAAGTTTTATCAGCAACGCACTCACGGTGAATACTGCATCGGCATTGACGCCGTCAGTGCGCTCGATTGCTGGGGACTGGGATTCCCAGGCTTTCAGGGCATGGGCTTGCCGCCTGGCTCAATCCCGCGCATGGGGCCCACGGCCGCCGGTTTTGCCGACACGGGTGGCTCTGTCGACGTCCATTTACCCGACGGTGGCGCGACAGTAGCCCGTTCACTGGTCCGAGCATTGATTCCCGCCGCCATCCCCGGGCGCAAGATCGAAGATTTAATGACCGCTCATGTCGATTACAGCCTGCTCGATCAAAAAGATAATCCCACCCGTATCCGCCTCAATTCGATTGTCACGCGGGTACAAAACATCAGCCAGCCAGGCCAGGCTGACATGGCACGGGTCGAATACCTCAACGGCACCGAAGGCTATGCCGTCACTGCCACCCACGCCATTTTAGCCTGCTGGAACATGCTCATTCCCTTCCTGTGTCCTGAATTGCCGCAAGCACAAAAAACCGCACTCGCATCATTGGTCAAAGCACCACTGATTTACGCCAGTGTCGCCATCAAAAACTGGCATGCTTTTGAAAAACTGGGCGTTGAACGGATTCATTCCCCGGGTGGATTTTTTGCCGATGTCTGGCTCAATGAATGGGTCTCGCTTGGTCACTACCACAACCCGCATGCCGCTTCCGAACCGATTATTGTGCACATGGTGCACACCCCCTGCGCACCGGGTCAGAATGGTACCGACCAGTTGCGTATCGGCCGGGCCAAAATGCTGGCTACAACACTCGAAGAATATCAACAGCAAATTCGTCAACAGCTCAATGCCATGCTCGGCAGCGCCGGCTTTGATGCCAACAGCGACATTCTGGCCATGACTGTCAACCGCTGGCCACATGGCTATGCGTTTGAATATGATCCTATGCTGTCCGAACCTCCGGTTGCAGGCAAAGAACCATATGTGATTGGCCGACAACGCTTTGGTGCCATCGCCATCGCCAATTCCGATTCGGGTGGACAGGCCTATATGGATAGCGCCATCAATCAGGCCCACCGCGCCGTGACAGAACTCTTATCCTGAATGTGTTGTAAAACGTCAGCAAAAATTGCTGACGTTATTTCTTGTCCGCAACTACTCCCCCCCTCTTCCCGACATTCTCTCCTCACACACCATGCATCTTGTAGGACTATTCCTACAAGAGCGTCACCATTCCCACACTGCGAATCAGCTATCGCTGATTTCTTATCAACACAATTTACTTGATACTGCATCCATATTAAAAACACGGCAAGACAGTATATGAATGTATGCATCGTTGAAGATTCAATCCATATCCAACAGCGGTTAAAAAATATGATTGATGATCTGCCAGAAATTCATGTCACCGGAATCGCCAGTGATTTGGCCACTGCAGCGAACTTTATTTTAAAAATAAATTCTGTTGCAAATCTACAGGACCGGTTGCAGGCAATTATTTTAGATACACAGTTACCCGATGGAAATAGTCTGAGTTTATTGAAAACAATTAAAAGTGAAGTTCCTGAAATCAAAGTCGTCGTGTTCAGCAATCATGCCGACGAAGAATGCAGAAATTTAGCAATGCGCGCCGGAGCAGACAGTTTTTTGGATAAATCCACCGACTGCGATCAGCTGGCACCCTTATTACAATATTGGCTACATAATTAGTACGTTCGACAAACCAGAAAGTGAGATCCTCATGTTACAAGAATCCATCTTAGTTAATCCTATTTCCCAACTGTTGCGCGAAGAAGCCGCACCTGCCTGCAGCAACTGGAATAGCCAAAACAAACTATGGTCGACTTTAGCAGAGATAGGAGAATTTCTGCATGTACCGGCAACGCAGGCAATGGTGCGTGAAAATGTCATGTTTCAGCACATTTACTTCAAAGCCGGTCAACGAATTCATACCTTGGGCCAAGCGTTTGATTCGCTTTTCCTGGTCAACTCCGGTTTTATCAAAACCGTGCTGTTTGATGAATTCGGTAACGAACAAGTACTCAACTTCCCCATGAAAGGTGATGTACTTGGCATTGACAGCATCCATACCGGCCAACATATTTCCGAAGCGATCGCCCTGTCCGACTGCGATATTATTTTACTGCCCTTTAAAGCCATCACCACACTGAGCCATACACATGATCAGCTGGCTCACGCCATGTTTGGACTGATGAGTAAAGAATTAGCCCGCCAGCAAATGCGTCTGAGCATACACGGTGCGGCCAGTGCAGAAGCCCGCGTCGCCAAATTTTTGCTCTCACTGTCAGAAAGATTCTTTTTGATGGGTTATTCCAAATCCACCTTTAATCTGCGCATGACCAGAAATGATATCGGCAGCTATCTGGGCTTAACCCTGGAAACCGTCAGCCGCACACTGTCGGCCATTAATGAACTCGGATTAATTTCCGTCAGTCAACGGCGCATTTGCATCAACGATGCCGAAGCTCTGAAAAACCTGCGTAAATTACCATCCAACAAATTAAAAACCAAATTAACCGAATGCTTTCAGACCAGCAACATAAATAGCTGGGGATTGGCACCGGCACTTAATTAAGATCAATTAAAACCGTCTTGGCAGATTAACTTAACCGGGGTGGCTTTATCATTGGAAAGGTAAATAATTCAATCAGGAGTTGTTATGTCTTATAAAACGATTTTGGTACATGTTGATGATACTTCCCGTTCGCAGGAACGCATCCGTCTGGCGGCCGAGATGGCCATGCGCGAAGAAGCGCACTTGCTCGGTGTTGCCGATACTGGTGTTTCACGCTTCATCTACCAGGATGGCAATATTAACGGAGTCGATCCGAGCTTATTAAGCCATCTTGAATACCTGCGCGAACGTGCAGTCCAGAATGTCGCCGACTTTAAAAAACAGGTTGAAAGTTTTGGCGTCCATTCCTTTGGTGCCGACATTACCCAGGATGATGCTCTGGGTGGCATAGGACTGAGGGCGCGCTACTGTGATCTGGTCTATGTTGGTCAAACCAATCCGGAAGAATCCTCTCCGGCTGTCATGGATGATTTTCCGGAATACATGATCCTCAATTCCGGTCGTCCCGTCATTGTCGTACCCTATGCCGGAGAATTCAGCAATCCTGGCAAGCGTCCGCTGGTTGCCTGGGATGGCAGCCGTGCCGCCACCCGCGCCATTACCGACGCCATTCCCTTACTCAAGCGTGCCGAACTGGTGCATGTCGTGATCATCAATCCCAAAAACGACACCCACGGTGAGCAACCCGGCGCCGATATTGCCGCCTATCTGGCACGTCATGGCATCAAGCTCGAAATCTCGGTCCATCGTACCAAGCTCGATGTCGGCAACGCCCTGCTGTCGCTGGCTGCCGATCTCAATTCCGACATGTTAGTCATGGGTGGATATGGCCATTCGCGCTTCAAAGAAATGATCATGGGCGGAGCTACCCGCACCATTCTGGAAAGTATGACGATCCCGGTCTTAATGTCACATTAAGCCAACCTGCCGTAGTATAAGTGCACTAAAAAAACAGGATGTTGAATAAAACATCCTGTTTTCCGCTGGAATCATCTAGAATCGCACTTTCCCTGTACACATTGCCTTCCCCATGAAGCTACCCAGCGATTTACGTTTGGCGCGCCGTTTTGCCGCTCTGCTGGCCGTTGGCCTGGCACTCACCATGGCGGTCAATCCTTACCTGCATCTGATCAGCGATCCCTTGCCATGGCGTTTTTTAATTGAGCTGGTGTGCGTAGTACTGTATTTTTCAGTTTTCATCGTCAGCTGGAATGCCTATGAAATCCACCGAAAATCCCGCTCAGTCATCCTGGCACTGGGTTTTTTATGCGTGGCGATTTTTAATTTCTTCCATTTAGCCGGTACTTTTTCACTGATTTCCAGTCCAGGCTATCAGCAAACTACGTTGTTATTCACCTTATTGTGGAAACTCACCGCCGCCCTGATTTTATTGCTGGTCGGTTTTGAAAAAAAATCCGGTGAACTCTCCCGACTGCAATCCGGCTGGCTACTAGAACTGGCTTTGACGATAGTGGCGGCACTGAGCTTTTTGGTATTTTTTTATTTCGACCAGATTCCACCGTTAAATCATTCCGGCAGCTGGCCATTTCAACTGAAAAGTACGATTGAAGTCATCCTGATCGGTTTAATGTTAATGGCCAGCGGGTTATTTTATCGTCAGGCCAAAACCCTGAGCCAAGTCGATGAACGCAAAGAACAAACCTGGCTATTCCTGGCCAGTTTCATTCTGGCCATGTCGGAATTTTGTGACCTGCGCAACAATAACGATCTGCTCGGCATCACTGGCCAGCTATTTCAGTTTATCGCCGCACTTTGTGTCTACCTGAGTATTGTTACTGTCAGCCTGCGGGCACCATTCCTGCAATTGGCGCAGGCACGCAAAGAAATCTCCAAAAATCGCACACGCTTAAACGGCATCATTCAAACCGCCAGTGACGGCATCATTACGATTAATGCTGCCCATATCGTGATTCTGGTCAACCCGGCGGCAGAAACCTATTTTGGTTATGAACCGGGTCAAATGCTGGGATTGAATCTGGATTTGTTAATTCCAAAGAATCATCGCGGCGGACACGCGCAGCATGTCGACCAGTTTGGCAAAACTGGGGTTTCTATTCGTCAGATGGGTATGCAATACCCTGATTTTTCTGTTAACGGCTTAAAAAAGAATGGCGAACAATTTCCCATTGAAGCTTCGATTTCGAGCTTACTGGAAGATGGCGAGCGTTTTTACACGGTGATTTTCCGCGACATCAGCGACCGTAAAATTGCCAAACAAAAATTGGAGCAATACCATCGCGAATTAAGCAATCTGTCACACTCACTGCAAACCGTGCGCGAAGAAGAACGCAAACATATCGCGCGCGAATTACATGACGATCTGGGACAATTGCTGGCGGCTTTACGGATGGATTTATCGCTGCTGGAAAAACGTCAGTCCGACAATATAAAAACCCAGCCCATCATCAGCAGCATGGACAAGCTGCTACTCAACTCCATTTCCACCCTGCGTCGCATAGCCAGCGATCTGCGCCCGCGCGCGCTCGATGAAGGTGGCCTGTACTTTGCACTCTTAACCCTGCAAAAAGAATTCATCCAGCGCCATCAAATTGCCTGCGAATTAAACGCCGTTGAAACCGAACTGATTTTAAATGACGGGCTAAGCACCACCATCTTCCGGGTGATTCAGGAATCCCTCACCAATGTCGTGCGTCACGCCCATGCCACCCAAGTATGGATTACACTGTCACAAACCGACGGCAAGCTCAGCTTCAGCATTCAGGATAACGGCAAGGGTATCGCCGAACAGGATTTCGTCAAGCACCAGTCCTTTGGACTGGTCGGAATGCGAGAACGCGTGCGCGCCCTGCAGGGTGAGCTCACAATTACCGGCAATGAACACGGCACCTGCATTGAAGTTGCCCTGCCAATTACCAGCGAAGCACCGCAACCTTAAACTGACCTGACCATGACCATGACCAAACTGAACGTTCTTATGCGCGTCCTTACTTTACTGCCGTTTTTTTTGCTGCTGTGCAGCTGCGATCATTCCGACTCGAAACCGGCGGAACCAACCCCGGCATTTAAATTAGCCGAACCACAGCGTGATGCGCTGCAAAAAGCCAAGGACCTGGAAGCTAAAATGCAACAGGATGCCGAAGATCAACGCAAAGTCATTGAACTGCAAACCAATCCCAAATAACGTTGACATCCCTTATGAAAATCCGTCCACATCATTACGTCCTGCTGCGCCAATTCCTGCATTTTGCGGCGGTTGGACTGTCTGGCACCCTGGTGCAATACACCTGCCTGTGGGTTGGCGTGGAATATCTCACGCTCGCACCGGCCACCGCTTCAGGGATCGGCTATATTTTGGGTTCCGTGGTTAATTATGTGCTCAATTACTTCTTCACTTTCAGCAGCGCAAAATCGCACCGCGAAGCGGCCAGCAAATATTTTTCTGTGCTCGGCATCGGATGGTGTCTGAACTTTGCTCTGATGCTGCTATTTACGGGGCATTGGGGCTGGAACAAATGGTACGCCCAGATCATCACCACCGGTATTGGTTTGCTGTGGAACTTCTCAGGCAGTAAATGGTGGGCGTTTCGTCATAATTTGTAGGGTGTATTAGCCCGAAGGGCGTAATACATCCTTAACTGTGTAACCACCATTTTTCAATTTGGGGTAAGCGTCATTGCACGCTCATCCCATCATCGGCACTGACAATAGCGCCATTCAGGAATCCGGATTCTTCAGCTGCCAGCAAGAGCAGCAATCCATCCAGATCTTCCGGGCGTCCGACACGGTTGCGCGGCAACAGGCTCATGAGTTTTTTTCCAGCCTCACTTTCGAAATATGCCTGATTAATTTCGGTCGAAATATAACCCGGACAGATGGCATTCACATTAATGCCGTACTTACCCCATTCCAGCGCCATGGCTTTGGTCATCTGGATCACGGCAGCCTTGCTCATGCAATAAATTCCGATTTGCGGCAACACCCGCATGCCGGCAACCGAAGCAATATTCACAATCCGGTGTTGTTTCTTGGGGTCACCTTTAGCACGTGCCACCATACGCTTGGCGGGTTCCTGAGCCACAAAAAAAGCCCCGCGCTGATTGGTATCCATCACATAGGCATAATCATCCGGAGTCACATCGAGCAAACGCTGAGTGGTCGACACACCGGCATTATTAATCAGAATATCAATCGGACCGGCTTCGGTTTCGGCATGAGCAATCGCTGATTTGATACTGGCATAGTCGCTCACATCGAGCTCCACCATATGCGCGGCACCGCCTTCGGCTTCAATTTCAGCGCGCAATTCTTTTAAGCGATCAATCCTGCGTGCCGCCAACACAACCTGTGCGCCGGCCTGTGCCAGCACCTTGGCAAAGCGGGCACCCAAACCACTTGATGCACCGGTCACTAATGCAATTTTTCCTTCGAAATTAACTTCAATTCCCATCCCTGGCTCCTGGTTTTATTGATCTAAATCACCAAATAATGCGATCTGCTTGTTGCAATAATTAAATAGTCTCTTATGATGCCATAACTGTTGCAAATTCATTCAATGAAATGGCATTAATATGCGCTCTAATCCCGACTTGAGATGCATATTTCAGTCAGCTCTGCGATAATTCGACCCACTTTACAGACCACCCTTGCTCATTTTATGGTGAACGTATATCATTCTGACACAAATAAGCACGATCGTTCTAAATTACTTCCAACTGAGAGCATTTCATGACAAATAACCTTGTAGAAAAGTTTGGCCCGCGGGATACGATGGAGTATGACGTCGTTATCGTTGGCGGTGGCCCCGCCGGTCTTTCCGCTGCGATCAAGCTCAAGCAACTGGCACAGGCACAACAGAAAGAAGTCTCTGTCTGCATTCTGGAAAAAGGTGCCGAATTAGGCGCACACATTTTGTCAGGTGCGGTCATGGATCCGATCGCGCTGAATGAATTATTTCCCAACTGGAAAGAACTTGGCGCACCACTCAACACGCCAGTCACCGAAGACCGTTTTTTAATGCTCACCGAAACCGGTGCCATGCAAACTCCAGGCTGGATGCTGGCCGACTGTTTTCAGAATCACGGCAATTATGTCATCTCACTGGCCAATCTGGTGCGCTGGCTGGGGCAACAGGCTGAAGCACTGGGTGTGGAAATTTTCCCCGGTTTCCCGGCAGCTGAAATTTTGTATAACGACGACGGTTCCGTCAAGGGCGTTGCCACCGGCAATATGGGCGTGGAACACGATGGCAATCCTGGTCCTGCCTTTCAATTGGGCATGGAACTACACGCCAGATACACCCTGTTTGCTGAAGGTGCCCGAGGCCATCTTGGCAAGCAACTAATGCAAAAATTCAATCTCAATGCTGACAGCGACCCACAAACCTATGGCATCGGGATTAAAGAATTATGGGAAATTGATCCGGCCAAACATCAACCGGGTCTGGTAGTTCATACCGCAGGCTGGCCGTTGAAGTCCGACACCTATGGCGGTTCATTCCTGTACCATCTGGAAAACAATCAGGTCGCCGTTGGTCTGGTGGTTGGATTAAGCTATGCCAATCCCTACCTGTCACCGTACGAAGAATTCCAGCGTTACAAGACCCATCCGCAAATTCGTCATTTCTTTGAAGGCGGCAAGCGCATTTCTTACGGTGCCCGCGCCATTACCGCCGGTGGTTTGCAATCGCTGCCTAAACTGACCTTTCCGGGTGGTGCATTAATCGGTTGCGATGCCGGCTTTTTAAACATGAGCCGTATCAAAGGCAGCCACACCGCCATGAAAAGCGGCATGCTGGCAGCAGAAACCATCATCACAGCCTTAAGCGCTGAACAACCAGTAGCAGAGCTGAGCGGCTATACCAGCGCCGTGAAACAATCCTGGCTGTACACTGAATTGCACAAAGCCCGCAACGTCAAGCCATCGCTGGCCAAGGGACTTTATCTGGGTTCTCTGCTGGTGGGTATCGATCAGTTGATTTTACGTGGCAAAGCTCCCTGGACCATGCGTCACCAGCATGCTGACCACGAATGTCTGCGGCCAGCGAGTGAATTTGAACCGATAGTTTATCCAAAACCGGACGGCAAACTGACCTTTGACCGCATGTCTTCGGTATTTATTTCAAATACCAATCATGCGGAAAATCAGCCTGTGCATTTAACCCTGAAAAATCCGCTGGTTCCGGTGCAAATCAATCTGGCAACCTATGCCGGACCGGAAGCACGTTATTGTCCTGCTGGCGTGTACGAATTTATCAAAACCGATGCCGGCGAAGACAAGCTGCAAATCAATTCACAAAACTGCGTCCACTGTAAAACCTGCGATATCAAAGACCCGACCCAAAACATTGTCTGGGTAACGCCAGAAGGCGGCGGCGGTCCGAATTATCCAAATATGTAAGCTGTTTACGGGTTTTCTGGGGCTTGTTCAAAAGCCCCAGAAAAGGTATGATGCTGCCTTGCTCAGCGGAGTGCATTTTCTTCAACACTCCCGTCAAACTGCCCTTAGCTCAACTGGATAGAGCAATGCCCTTCTAAGGCATAGGTTAGTGGTTCGATTCCACTAGGGCAGACCAAAACAGCACTTAATTCTGAATAATTCCGTTTATCTCAATCAAAACTGCAAAAAAACGGCGTTTCCAAGGCAGGAGTGCCATCGACGTAAAACGCGTCAAAACAGCGCGTGCAGAGTGGACAAACCAGATGGGGTTTGATTACCCCTACTTGCAACAATACCAACTTCAAATGCGGCGTCTGGCATTCCGGGCAGGTCTCGCGAATCTCTCCGGCAAAAATGAAATCTCTGGTCAGATAACCGGCACTTGTCGGTATTCCGTTGACGATACTGGCAGGATCAAGCTGCTTGAAAACCAACAGGGTTGTTTCAAGCCTGCGTTTATCAAGAAATGAATTGGCGCCGGCATCGGCTGCATTTTCGGCATCGAACTTACTCATGATTTCTCTCCAGGTAGATTACCTTTGTTGCACTCGAAGATAATGCACAGACAGCAAACCGGCTTAGGCGCTTACATACTGATTCTGTGGTGAGCAGGTTTGAACGCTCTCGCTCTCGAGGGGAAGTGAATCTTTCATTAAATACCTATTCCAAACGGCCGTCAAATGGTAACTGGTGATTGGCAAAAATGAGCATAATGACAAATTTAACCACGGAACATTGCATAATCAACGATCATTACTATACTAAGGACGCGAACTAAGACTCTTGCGGGGTCAATCTGGCCAATGTCGACTTTGGATGCCACATGCAACGATTCAGCAAGTTCAGATTATTAAATCTCAACCCGGTGTACGTTTTCCCCATGAAGAAAACGGGAACACTCCTGTTCGTGTTGCTACTCATCCAGTTTTTTACCTGCGCCCTTCCCATCGGCAATCAGGCAATTTCCTTTTTTTTACCTCTGCATACGCTATTGGAAACCGTATCCATTGTCGTTTCGATGATGGTATTTACATTGGGATGGAATACCGCGGACAGAAACACTTCCGGAAATATCATTCTACTTGGCGCGTTGTTTTTTGCCGTTGGTGTGCTCGATTTTCTGCACACGAATTCCTACCTCGGAATGCCCGATTTAATCACGCAAAACACAACCCAGAAACAACTCAATTTCTGGCTGTTTGCACGCTTTATTTCCGCAGCTGGCCTGTTATGGATATCGCTTCGTCCCTGGAATGCATTCAAGTCCGGCGCAACCCGTCTCCTGTGTTTTATATCACTGCTGATCATGGTTGCGGCAATCGCCTGGGAAACCCTGTTTCATCTGGACTGGTTTCCGACGACGTTTGTTTCAGGTGCCGGGCTGACTAATTTCAAAAAAAATACCGAGTATATAATCATCCTGCTTAATTTAGCGACCGCAGGCAAGCTGTTCATCATGATGCAAAAACCGCAGCCGTTTAATATTGCGATGTTGTTCGGAGCGCTGTGTACGCTGGCCATGAGTGAATTTTTTTTCACCTTTTACACCGTCATGGCGGGCAGCTACAACATTTTGGGACACATCTACAAAGTTATTGCTTACCTGTTTATTTATCAGGCCATAGTGATCAATGTTATTAAAGAACCTTACCGGTTACTGGAACTTGCCAAAGAAAAATTTCAAACCATTTTTGATTCTGTCAATGATGGTATCGAACTCATTTCTGTGGATGGATTCGTCATTGATATGAATCGCCTCAGTTATGAACGCATGGGTTATTCAAGGGACGAAGTCATCGGCCAGCCTATGACAAAATTTAACAAAGTGGATGACCCGGTCAAAGTCAAACAAAATTCAGAGTTAATTGCCAGAAAGGGATATGCCTCCTTTGAGTCCACTCGGGTTCACAGGGATGGCAGCATCATCCCGATTGAAGTAAATGCACTGGTGATTGAAATTGAAGGCAAAAAAGTACATCTCGGTATTTGTCGCAACATCACTGAACGCAAAATTTTGGAAAACCAGCTCCGTGAAAATGAACAGCGCGTGATTGCTAATGAAAAAAAGATTCGGCAAATATTGGAAACCTGTCCGACTGCGGCACGCATCACCAAAAACGGCACTTCAAAACACAGTTATTACAATTCCAAATATTTGGAAATCACTAACACCGACCGTGAAACCATTGATGATTTTGACCCTACACTTTACTATGCACCGGAAGTACTTGCCGAAATCACTCAGCGACTGCAAAACGGCGAAGTAATTATTGATAAAGTCGTTCATCTTGAAAACCAAAATGACCCCCAGTTTGGCTCCAAATGGGTACTCGCCTCGTATTTCGAAATTGATTACGAAGGCTCACCGGCGACACTGGGATGGTTTCATGATATTTCCGAACGCATCCGACTGGAAAAAATGAAAAGTGAATTTATTTCCACCGTCAGCCACGAATTGCGCACACCGCTGACTTCCATCAGCGGTGCACTCGGACTGATCACCAAAGAAGTGTTGGGAAAAATCCCCACAGAAGCAATGAAAGTCATTGAAATAGCGCACCGAAACAGTCTGCGGCTGGCTTATATGATTAACGATTTACTTGATATGGAAAAATTAGCGGCTGGAAAAGTCAGCTTTGATATGCGTCCCCATCTTCTGGTTGATTTAATCAAATTATCGATTGAGGATAACAGCAATTATCTCAGCGACCGCCAGATTAAACTGATTTTTGTAGAAGATCCAAATAATGAACAATTACAACTGCAATGCGACCGCCAACGTTTTTTGCAAGTCCTCTCCAACCTCATTTCCAATGCCATTAAATTTTCTCATGCCAACGGAACTGTAGAGATTGCTATACAACAAAATGATGGCATTCGGATTTCCGTCACTGATCACGGCAATGGCATTCCACTTGAATTTCAGAAATCTATTTTTCAAAAATTCGCCCAGGCAGATTCGTCGGATACCCGTCAAAAAGGCGGCACTGGTTTAGGATTGGCCATCACACGTGAATTGATTGAACGGATGGGGGGCAAGATTGGGTTCAACTCATCCAAGGGTAATGGCGCGTGCTTTTATATTGACTTCCCCCTGTTTCGCAGTCAGAAGCTGACGTGAATTAAATCCCGGCCTGAAGCGCTTTTTCTGTCATGGCCTCCACCACCCAGACATTTAAACTTTTGCCCCCAGCCTCCGCGGCGACAACTGCACGGGCGTGGATTTCGGGCCCCACCCGCACCACAAATTTGCCAGAGTAATTTTTTTGGGGCTCCAGCCCTTGCTGCTTGCAAACATTAAGGTAATTTTCTACGGCCTGCACCATTGCGGTTTTTAATCCGCCAACGGAATTTGCCTGAAAAGTGACCTCATTTTCAATACAGGCCAATTTTCCGATAAATAATTGCTCCTTATCCGAATAGTGAATTTTGGCCAAATAACCGTTATGTTTCATGACATTCATCTGCATACCTCCCATAGATACAACTCCCAGGCTCAATGATACTTAAGTGGATTAAAAGTTGATGAGACGGGCATGAATGAGAAAAGTTGCCATTATTTTGAAAATATTGATTTTTAATTCAGCATAACTAAGCGGCAACAACTCTTTCATTGGTGTAAATTATTTTGCGAAAAATGTTGGCTTTGAGCCATACTTCGGCATACCTAATCTTCCAGATCACTTTCATGCCTACTATTCAATTGCCTCCGCATTTTTCCCTGCCACTTCCACTCCGGTTTATTTTGGCCAGAATCCGGCTGTGCACCAGTATCTGTGTTGGCATAGCCGCTTTCTTTCTGTTACCTGATAGCGTGGCACCGCTCACCATCATCCGCGCCATTATTTGCTGGAACATAGGCGCGCTGCTGTATCTGGGTCTGGCCATGCGAATGATGTTCTGGTCGTCGCATGAGCGTATGAATGCAAGGGCATTGCAATACAATGAAGGCAAAACGCTGGTATTGATACTGGTGATTGCCGCAGCATTGATGTGCATCGGCGCCATCGTTGCGGTATTGGCAGAAGTTAAAGGGCTTGCAGGACAAATCCGTTATGCCTATATTGCTTTGGCGTCGCTCACCATTGCCACTTCCTGGGCGTTTACCCAGGTCATGTTTGCCTTGCACTATGCGCATAATTACTATGTCACCGAAATGAGCGGAGATCATGGCGGACTGGAATTTCCCGGCGGCCACCGGCCTGATTATGGGGATTTTCTGTATTTTGCAGCCGTCATTGGCACTTCCGGACAAACCGCCGATGTCAGCTTTACCAACCGCAGCATGCGCAGAACCGGAACCGTGCACTGTGTGTTGGCGTTTTTCTTTAATACCACTCTGGTGGCATTAACTATTAATATTGCCTCGGGTTTGTTTTAAAACTACTAATTCAGTACGCGGGCAAAGGTTTCACGCAATTCACAGCGCAGGTAGGGATGGGAGGTGTAATGAAATTTATTAAACTGGCTGCGGATAGCGCTTTCTACATCACCAACAAATGAAAATCCGCTGGTGTTGTAGAGCGTACTGGTTTTGTCGGTCCACACATGTCTGGCCTGACATACGGCAGAATTACTGATTTCGTTATCATCTTCATCAACAAAAACGATATCGTAGAGTTGATTGGCGAGTTTTTCGTTCGATTCCGTCAAAATCTGAATCCCGCTGAAACTCAGGTTCACCACCAAGCCAGCCACACCACCAAACGAGGCAAACACCCAAATGGGAATAAAAGCGCGCTCAAAAGGAAAATTAAAGCACTGTACCCGCTGATGAACTCGATTTTCAATATGGTGCATGCTGATTATCCTAAATTGACAGGGTATAAAACAGATAACTCTGAGGATCAGTTTAGGATAAAAATAAAAAATAACAATTGGTAACAGCCGTAGTTAAGATTATTTTTTATGTTGGCAAAACAATCAAAACGGCACGTTAATAATGGCCTTAAGCAGCCAGCGGTCGGACACGGAAGTCAGCCCGCGACCAAGGCCAACATCCAGGTCAAAACCAAGCGCTGCGGTATCGACAACAGCAAACACGGTCTGACTCAAGCTATCGGTATGCCCCAGATGACTGAGTGGGCCAAATTCGTTATAACTTTCCAGCCCCACAGAAAACTCCGCATCGGTTTTATAGGCAATTTTGGAATCCAGATGGAAACTGACTGGATTGTCAACCGGCCCGGAAATTTTCCAGGCAATGTTGGGGTTGGTGGCAATGGTCCAGCGTTGCGTATGCAGGCCCAGCATGCCTTTGAGTTCTGCATTCCAGGGATTTTGGTCCAGACGCGTACTGACCCGACCCACTTCCAGATTCGCGCCCCAAAAATAACTCTGGCCGGATGCTTTGTCAGCCAGAAATTTAATCCGTATTTTTTCACCGTCAACAATGCTGTTTTCACCGGGCGCATGTGACATCAGCACATAGCCACCCAATTCCCAGTTGGCTGTCAGGCCATAAGATAATTCGGGCGTGACACGGAATACATGACCAGGTGGCTGAGCACCGAAATAATCGGGAGTGCGTTTGCCAGAGAGGACATAGTTGGTATGAATATCAAGGCCAATTTCATCAGGCGCATTGATTTCATCCATATAAATCTGAATTTCTTCCGGAGCGGCCCACGTCGGGCTATGAAAGACCGTCATCCATACAAGAATGTGAAGCAGCTTAATTCTGAAATTGACATTTTCCATGATAGTCACTCAGCAGTTAGCGTAACAGCCGCGTGGCCGACAGTCGGGCAGACGGTGCTTTGCTTGATGATGCCTGCTCATGCAGCTTAAAGGCTTGTACCTGGTACGCCAGATTTTGCGCTTCCTGATGCAGAGCCTGAGCGGCAGCGGCAGATTCTTCGACTAACGCGACATTTTGCTGGGCACCATTTTCCATCAACACGATCGCCTGATTGGATTGATTAATACCGAGACTTTGCTCACCGCTGGCACGGGCAATTTCTTCCATAATTTGAGCAACCCGTCCAACACTGGTGACAATTTCATGCATGGTGGCCCCGGCTGCTGCAACGAGCTGTTCACCTGCACCGACCTCTTCAACCGAGGCCGTAATCAATTCTTTAATCTCTTTGGCTGCCGCGGCCGAGCGCTGTGCCAGATTGCGCACTTCCGAGGCCACTACCGCAAAACCGCGTCCCTGCTCTCCGGCGCGAGCCGCTTCGACGGCGGCATTGAGCGCCAGAATATTGGTTTGAAACGCAATGCCATCAATGACGCTGATAATATCCACAATCTTTTTGGACGAAGCGTTAATCGACGTCATCGTATCCACCACCTGCGCGACCACGGCCCCGCCCTTAATGGCAACCTCGGACGCGGCCATGACCAACTGGCTGGCCTGCGTAGCATTGGCGGCATTATTGGCGACCGTGCCGCTCAACTGCTCCATGGCGGCGGCATTTTCCTGAATCGCGCTGGCTTGCTCTTCGGTTCGGCCGGACAACTCCATATTGCCGGCAGCAATCTGCCCGGAAGTCGTGGCGATAGCATCACTGGAAACCCGGATAGCGCTGATGATGGTATGTAATTTATTGATGAACAGATTTAAGGCCGCCGATAAGTGCCCAAAATCACTGCCCATGTTGGGCAACTGATATGTAAGATCACCATCACCCCGACCCAGATCGTCGATGGCACCGAGAATTTGTTCCAACGGGCGCATAATGCTGCGAGTAATGGCAACAGCAGCGATCATCGCCAGCAGCAGTGCCGCCAGAGTCAGCCACAGCGCCGTGGTAATCAGCAGATCAGCCTGTTGAATCGCCGAATCCGTGCTGAAGTTAACATTGTTGAGCTGGGTGTCAACAAAAGGCTTCAGACTGGCCTGCAGCTGCAGGCTGGTTTTATCAAAGTCGGACATCATGGGATTACCCTGCTCAGCCCCGCCGGCTACATAAGCGGTAGCCAGTTTTTTACCCTGCGCATAAAACAGTTGTGCTTTGGCCTTGATGTCGGCCACAGCATCGAGCTGTTTTTTATCTTCACGGGTCTGATAATATTGCTGAAATCTATCCAGTCCGGCAATCAAACTGGCGTAATGGTTATCTGCTTCCTTCCAGCCATCGTCCAGACCATTTAAGCCCCGGGTAGCAGAGACATCCGTCAGGAATTGTTGCACTTGAGTAACATCTTGTTCCATGTCTTTGGCCAGCAAGGCATAAACGATACCTTCATTTTTGACTATCGCATTCTGACCTTTGATCGCTTTCAGACTCTGGGTCAGAAATAGACTGAAGCCGATAAACAAAATGATGGGGACAGAAAATCCAAAGATAATTCTGACTCTGACAGAAAAATGATCAAGCGACATTATTAAACCTTCCCAATTTGTTGTGTTTGCGACTGGCAGACCCGGCTAAGGCTATTTATTACTATAGGACATTAAAATGTTCTGGACCGAGATAACTGCAACAAATTGAGCTAGGTTAACAAATGTTCACATATCCGCCACCGGTAAAAGAAAGTTGTTACTCAGTCGCACGCCTAGTTCATTGATATTTTCAAGATAACGAATCAGGTAGGCATGCAGGCCGAATTTCAGTATGTCTCCGATGGAGGTGTTTTCCAGCTCGGCATACAGATCGCGGGCAAATTTTTCGGTGTCGATTGAGGCTTCGCTGCGCACGTCACTCAGGTTTTGAACCACACCTTTCAGACAGGCCATCAAGGAGCGCGGCATATTTGACTGCAGCATCAAGAGTTGCGCCACGCGATCCGGGGTAATGACATCGCGATAGACCTTGCGGTAAATTTCAAATCCAGACACCGAACGCAGCAGAGCCGCCCAATAATAAAATTCAGCCTGACTGCTCAATTCGTTTCCCTCATCACTGTGGGCAGCGAGAAATTTCACATCCAGAATCCGTGCTGTATTATCGGCGCGCTCTAAAAAAGTACCTAAACGGATAAAATTCAACGATTCATCCTGCAGCATGGTACCGATAGTGACGCCACGCGAGAGGTGTGAACGGTATTTGACCCACTCAAAAAACTGACTTGGATTGGTTTTATGTAATCCGGATTTCAGGTGTTGCTGCAGTTTGAGCCAGGTCAGATTCTGGGTTTCCCATACTTCGGTGGTCAGGCTGCCGCGCACAGCCCGGGCGTTTTCGCGGGCTGCTCTCAGGCAGCTGGCAATCGAAGAGAGATTGTCCGCATCCATCACCATGAAATCAATCACATTTTGCTCGGTCGGGGCGTCGTACTTTTTAAAAAACAACTGTTCGAGTTCGGAAATTCTGAGCTGCGCCAGCCAGCTTTGTTCCAGCTCGCTCTGATTTTGCGGTATAAGCGAATTTTCCAGATTCACATCCAGCATTCTTGCGGTATTTTCGGCACGTTCTGTATAACGCGCCATCCAGAACAGATGATCTGCAGTGCTGCTGAGCATATTATTTCTCCAATATCCAAGTATCTTTCGTGCCTCCGCCCTGCGACGAATTGACCACCAGCGAGCCTTCTTTCAAGGCTACCCGGGTCAGTCCACCGGGTGCCATCGCTACCGACTTCCCGGACAGTACAAAGGGACGCAGATCAATATGGCGCGGCGCAATGCCTTGTTCAACATATGTCGGACAGGCAGACAGTGCCAGCGTGGGTTGGGCAATATACCCTTCCGGTCTGGCGATAATGCGCTCGCGGAACAATTCAATTTCCGCCCGGCTCGCAGCCGGACCGACCAACATACCGTAACCGCCGGCACCATGCACTTCCTTGACCACTAATTCGGCCAGATGCTCCAGGGTATAGGAGAGATCGGCTTTTTTCCGGCACTGATAGGTCGGCACATTGTTCAATATAGGTTCTTCACTCAGATAAAAACGAATCATGTCAGGTACGTAAGGATATATCGACTTGTCATCAGCGACCCCAGTGCCGATGGCATTGGCAAGACTGACATTTCCCTTCCGATACGCGGCAAACAGACCTGGGACACCCAGAGTGGAATCGCTGCGGAATTCGTGCGGATCGAGATAATCATCATCAATACGGCGGTAGATCACGTCCACCCGTTTTGGTCCGTTGGTCGTGCGCATGAAAACAAAATCGTTATCCACAAACAGATCGCTTCCCTGCACCAATATCACACCCATTTGCTGTGCCAGAAAGGCATGCTCAAAATAGGCCGAGTTATACATGCCGGGAGTCAGCACCACCACGGTTGGATTGTCACAGTCTTTGGGGGCCGAGCAGCGCAGAGTGTCGAGCAGCAGATCGGGATAATGAGCAACCGGTGCGATCCGGTGGCGGGCAAACAAATCAGGAAACAACCGCATCATCATCTTGCGATTTTCCAGCATATAGGACACACCCGATGGTACCCGCAGATTATCTTCGAGCACAAAAAATTCACCCGCTCCGGCACGCACGATATCCACGCCAGCTATATGTGCATAGGTTGACAAAGTGACGTCCACGCCTTGCATCTGCTTGCGATATTGATCGTTATTAAAAATTTGTTCCGGTGGGATCAGACCAGCTTTTAAAATATGCTGGGCATGGTAAATATCATGCAAAAACAGATTCAGGGCAGTGACGCGCTGGATCAGACCTGCTTTAAGCTGCTCCCATTCCTGCGCACAGATAATGCGCGGGATGATGTCAAACGGAATCAGCCGTTCATTACCCTCATTATCTCCATTGACGGCGAAAGTAATGCCAACCCGTCGAAAGATCAATTCGGCTTCAGCCCTCTTCTGATCGATTTGCTGCGCTGACTGTTGTGTCAACCAGTGCTGAAAGTCACCATAGTGCTGACGCACTTCGGAAGGACTTGAATACATTTCATCAAAAAATTTAAACATCGACACCTCCCTTTTGATTTCTCTGTATCAAGAAACGTGCCAGCTTCATTCGCGATTACCTTTTCTGGCCCTGCTTGCATACGGGTATGAATCTTGCTGAATGAAATAATTAACTTCAGTAACACGACGCATTGATTGTTGAAAGGCACTATTTATGGCCATCCGTATCGCGCTGCATCATCAAACCAGTTACCACTATGACCGACTGGTCAACCTGTCACCACATGAAGTCCGGTTGCGCCCGGCTCCGCATGCACGCACGCCTATTCTGTCCTATTCGCTCAAGGTCGAACCCGAGAAACACTTTATCAACTGGCAACAAGACCCCTATGGTAATTACATAGGCCGCTTTGTTTTCCCCGAAAAAACCGCCACCCTGGTATTTACCGTCGATTTGATTGCCGACATGACAGTAATCAATCCGTTTGATTTTTTTGTCGAAAAATATGCTGAGCACTTTCCGTTTTCCTATCCGACGCAATTACAGGCGGAATTAAGTCCTTACCTCAAAAACAGTGAGCCAAGTGAGCTGCTAAGCAAGTGGGTAGCTGACGCACAGAGTGAGATTCTGTCTGAAAAATTACTGACCAACGATTTTCTGGTAGCGATCAACCAACGCCTGCAAAAGCAAATTTCTTATCTGCTCAGAATGGAGCCGGGGGTACAAACTCCCGAACAAACTCTGGAATTACAATCAGGTTCCTGTCGTGACACCGGCTGGTTACTGGTGCAAATATTGCGCGAAATGGGTCTGGCAGCGCGCTTTGTTTCCGGTTATCTGATTCAACTCACCGCGGATCAGGCTGCACTCGACGGCCCGAGCGGGACCGAAGTCGACTTTACCGACCTGCATGCCTGGACCGAAGTGTATATTCCGGGTGCTGGCTGGATCGGACTCGATCCCACTTCTGGCATGCTCGCCAGTGAAGGCCATATTCCACTGGCCTGCACTGCCCTGCCGTCGTCAGCAGCGCCCGTGAGCGGGTTTTCCGATGAGGCAGAGGTCACGTTTTTTCACAAAATGACGGTTACCCGAATTCATGAAGATCCACGGGTCACCAAACCCTACACCGAGGCAGACTGGAAAAAAATCGATCTTCTTGGTCAGCAGGTAGATGCGGATCTGAAAGCAAATGATGTGCGGCTGACCCAGGGTGGTGAGCCAACTTTTGTCTCTATTGATGATATGGATGGTGCCGAATGGAACACGCTGGCCCATGGAGAGAACAAGCGCAAACTGGCCGGTCAACTCATGCACAGGCTGAAAAATCATTTTGCACCAGGTGGCCTGCTGCATTATGGGCAAGGAAAATGGTATCCGGGAGAACCTCTGCCACGCTGGGCATTAAACATTTTCTGGCGCACTGACGGCCAACCGATCTGGGTCGATGAGACCTTGTTTTCAGATGAAAATCATCCTGATGGTTATGGACTGGCAGAGTCTGCCCGGTTCATGCAGGAACTGATCAAAATGCTCAATCTGCCGGCCGGTTGTGCCATACCCGCCTATGAAGACGTGATTATGCAGAGCCAGCGGGAACAGGCTCTGCCAGCCAATCTTGATCCAACCAGGGCAGACCTGAAAGATTCCGAAGAGCGCCGCAGACTGGCGCGCCTGCTGGCACGTGGTCTGGGACAGATAGGCGGTTATGTCTTACCCCTCCGGGCACAGGAATTTCAATCTGGCGAGTCGCTTGGCAGCGTCTGGCAAACCTCTGCCTGGCCACTGCGACGCGAGCATCTATACCTGCTGGAAGGAGATTCACCGTTGGGTTTGCGTCTGCCACTACAATCGCTGCCGTGGGTCATGCCGGCTGACAAAGTCAACGACTTTGATGTCGACCCGTTCGCCCCAAAAACGCCACTGGCTGCACCAAAATCATCCAAACGGGTCAGCCATATACCGGCACGAGCTGCCAAAGCCAGCGCCGCTGCACTGAATGTGAAACCGGCACCGGCCGATGTGATTCACACGGCGCTGTGCATAGAGGTACGCCATGGACGTCTGCATGTTTTCATGCCGCCACTCAAAAGAATCGAAGACTATCTGGCGCTGGTCAATACCATCGAACATACAGCAGCCAAACTCAGCCTTAAACTGTGGCTCGAGGGTTATCCACCGCCGCGTGATCCACGCATCAAACTGCTTAGCGTGACGCCTGATCCTGGTGTTATTGAAGTCAATGTGCATCCGGCTGCGAGCTGGAATGAGCTGGTATATAACATCACCACCCTGTACGAAGAAGCACGTCTGAGCAGGCTTGGTACCGAAAAATTCATGCTCGACGGCCGTCATACCGGCACCGGCGGCGGTAATCATGCCACTTTGGGAGGCGCCACTGCCCAAGACAGTCCGATGCTGCGCCGCCCCGACTTGCTCAAAAGTCTGATCACCTATTGGCAAAACCATCCGGCACTGTCATATCTTTTTTCCGGCACTTTCATCGGACCAACCAGTCAGGCGCCGCGCGTCGATGAAGCACGAGACGACAACCTGTATGAGCTGGCGATCGCCTTTCAGCAAATGGATCAGGTCCTGCCTACCCTGCATCCTGGTGATAAACCGTGGATGGTAGACAGATTGTTGCGCAATCTGCTGGTCGATTTGACGGGTAACACCCATCGGTCTGAATTTTCAATTGATAAATTATACTCACCCGATGGTCCGACCGGACGACTCGGACTGGTCGAATTTCGCGCCTTTGAAATGCCACCACACGAACGCATGAGTCTGCTGCAAATGCTGTTGTTGCGCGCACTTGTGGCAAGATTCTGGAACCAGCCTTATCAGGCAAAACTGGTGTCATGGGGAACCGCACTGCACGATAAATGGATGTTGCCGCATTTTGTGGCCCAGGATATCCGTGACGTAGTCAGGGATTTGAATCGTGCTGGCTATGCCTTTGAAGAACACTGGTTTGATCCGTTTATCGAATTCCGTTTCCCCCGTTTTGGCACCGTCGTCTATGAAGGGGTAGAAATGGAATTACGTCAGGCCATTGAACCCTGGAATGTGCTGGGCGAAGAAATGAGTGCCGGTGGCACCGCCCGTTATGTGGATTCCTCAGTAGAGCGCATGCAATTGCGCATTCGTGGCCTCACCGGAGAACGTCATGTCATTGCCTGTAATGGACGCATGCTGCCTTTGCACCCGACAGGAATTCCGGGCGAGTATGTGGCAGGAATCCGGTTTCGCGCCTGGAGTCCCTGGTCCGCGCTGCATCCAACGATTCCGGTGCACGCACCACTGGTTTTTGATCTGGTCGATACCTGGAGTGGACGCGCCATTGGCGGCTGCACCTATCATGTGGCACACCCGGGTGGACGCAGCGAAGAAAATTCCCCGGTTAACGCCAATGCGGCCGAAGCTCGCCGGTTTGCCCGTTTTTGGGCTCATGGCCACACTCCGGGGCCGATGGTGGTGGCGAAAACAGAACTCAATCCCAATTTTCCAATGACACTGGATTTGCGTTGGCAGCCCCATTAAACGTATCATAGCGTACCCGTCTTAATGAATAAACCAATGTTAACAAACTTACTGGCAAAATACAGTCCGCAAGCAAACAGTTTTGATGAAATGCTCGACGATGCCAAAGTTCCGCGTGCCCACTGGCGCACCATTTTGGATAGCCTGGCCGGAGAGACGCCCGAAAATATGGCCAGACGCCTCGATATGGTGCAACGTCAGGTGCGTGAAAATGGTGTTACCTACAATGTGTATACCGATGCCAAAGGAATACAGCGTCCCTGGGACTTGAATTTTTTACCCTTTATTTTGCCCGAACAGGAATGGGCCGAAATTGAAACCGGTGTGATTCAGCGCGCCACCCTGCTTAACAAGATTCTGGTGGATGTATACGGCGAGCAAACCATTCTCAAGGAAGGTTTATTGCCACCAACGCTGATCCATGGTCACGGCGGTTTTTTACGGCCATGTCATGGCAAACAGCATCTGGACGATATTGCCCTGCATTTTTACGCTATCGATCTGGCACGCGCTCCCAGTGGACGCTGGTGGGTCGTAGGCGATCGGACTCAGGCACCTTCCGGTGCCGGTTATGCACTGGAAAACCGCTCAGTAATGGCGCGGACCTTTCCTGATTTGCTGCGCGATCTGAAGGTCAGGCATCTGGGTGATTTTTTTACCACCATGCTCGACAGCCTCACACAATGGGGAAAACAGTGTGCCGCACAAAGTGGCATGCCACTGCGCGCCAGCGAACCGCCCCTGATTGTTTTGCTGACCCCGGGCCCGTTTAACGAAACCTATTTTGAACAGGCCTATCTGGCGCGTCACCTCGGCGTACCGTTGGTCGAAGGCAGCGACCTGACGGTTCGCAATGGCATGGTGTGGTTAAAAAGTCTGGCCGGATTACAGCGTGTGCACGTCATTATGCGTCGTGTGGATGATGATTTTTGCGATCCACTGGAACTAAAAGCCGAGTCTGGCCTGGGTGTAGCCGGCCTGACGCAATCGGCCAGATTGGGGAATGTGCTCATTGCCAACAGTCTGGGTTCGAGTCTGCTGGAGTCCGGTGCCCTGCTCGGTTTTTTACCCAAACTGTGTGAACGGCTACTGGGACAACCCTTAGCCATTCCTTCAGTGGCAACCTGGTGGTGTGGAGAACCGGCGGCATTAAATACCGTCATCGAAAAATTGGATCAGCTGGTGATTAAACCCAGCTTTCCTCAGCTGCGACTCCCTCCGGTTTTTGGTCAGGATCTTAAAGGCAAAGAACGCGAGCAACTCATAAAAGCACTGCGCACCAACCCGCAAAATTATGTCGCCCAAGAGATGGTTAAACTTTCCCAGGCGCCGGTCTGGCAACCGGGCAATCTGGGTAGCCTGTCTACCTGTTCTATCGGTTTGCGCGTGTATGCCTGCGCTACCCCCGACGGCTATATCGTCATGCCTGGTGGTCTGACCAGAGCCGCCACCGGTACGGACACACGCATCATTACCATGCAGCGCGGTGGTGGCAGTAAAGATACCTGGGTGCAGGCCAGCAATCACGGCCCCGGCTCCAAACTCACACGCACCATCACCCATGTTGAACTGGTGCGCGATGACACCCATCTGTCGAGCCGCATGGCAGAAAATTTATTCTGGTTCGGGCGGCTCGCGGACCGCTGTGACAATACCGCCCGTCTGTTACGGGTGGCACTCAATTACCTGTCAACCAACACTCCAGGCGAACGTGGTTCGGAATGGAAGGCCATGAAGGCAATCTGTAGCTGGTATGAATTGATCGACAATTCTGACAAACCCGCCAGTGCCAGCCAAACTCAAACCCAACGCGCCGGCCAAATGCAAAGTCAGGTACAGGGAAGCACCAAGTCGGAAACTGAGCTCGATGCACAAATCGAAGCGACCTTACTGCGTGCGGTGGTCAGTCCGGATGTTGCCGGCGTAGCCCAACAGCTGCAGCAATTACACAGTGTCGCCAATCACCTGAGTGAACGGTTTTCCATCGATAACTGGCGAGTGCTCAATCAACTGGCATCGACCAGAGATGAAGCCGATCTGCCCTTGCCACAGGCTGATGCCATGCTGCTGCTCGACGATGTCACGACGGCACTGATGACAGTGACCGGGTTTACGTTGGATGGCATGACCCGTGATCTGG
>CAIOYD010000064.1 GCA_903862415.1 uncultured Oxalobacteraceae bacterium
GATGGTGACACACTAAGGTGGAAACTTTTGGGCGCTGTTTCCACCTCTAATCTGGTAAGTATTGCACGCTGTTTGACATTTTTTCAAGCACTCCTTCAAAAGCCTGGTGGCCGATCAGAGCGCCGGGTGGCCTTAGCAAAACTCCATGAAATCTGCCTGAAGCACCACGAATCCGGATCACTGGACTTCTCACTTCCGGTAATAGGAAGACAGTGCGAAGCAGCTGGATTCATCAAATCTCGAGCCCTATACAACGCTCAATCAGCAGATTATCGTGCACTGATAGAAGTCTGGGCATTGTATTCAATATCTGACCAATCCCTCGGTTCGCTTAAAAGCAACACGAAATCTAATCAACCGATTGAGCCTAAACCAAGACACCGAATTGCACGTAACTATGTAGAAGTCTTTTCTGGCGCGAAAATTGTGTCCAAAAATGAGGGCATCGTGTCCGGTTTGGAGTTGAAGATCAAAATGCTGGAATCGCAACTTAAGATACTTGAGGGAAAACTTGAAGACGAGGACTTAATAAAAGAATCCACAGTAAGCCGGCCGCGTGGGCGTCCTTCAAGTGCGGAATCAGATTGGGAATTGAAGCCAAAAGATGTGGAGACGTTGAAAAAAGCAATCCATCCGAGATTCATTAAGAACCAAGGATGGAGCGTCAGTCCCCGAGGGGAAATATTAAATTCTTCTGGTGAAATCCTGTATGAATCTAGCTACATACAAGCCATAAAAAAGCTTTTGGCCAACAGAAACTAAGTGTTATCAAAATAAAATCAAATTAACTATGTATTTCTTAAATAGCAATAAATGAACTGGGCAAATCGTGTCCAACTACAGGGTAATTGGAGGGTATTCCAGGGTATTTATTGTTAAATTGTAAATCGCAAGTCATTGATTTTAAACGAATTATGGTGGAGGCGGCGGGAATCGAACCCGCGTCCGCAAATACTCTACAGACAGTTCTACATACTTAGTGCTGTAATTTAATTTAATCGTTACGACGCGCACGCACACGCTGCGTATTGACGAGTTACCTATTATTTAGTCGCTAACCAAGTAACCCGGCCAAAGACGATTCCCTATGAATGACTCTACTGCTGTTGCCAGCCCACCCTAGGGACGAGATGGTGTAGAGAAAGCAGCAATTAAGCTACTTTTGCGTACGAGTTATCGTTTGCAGTTATAAATTTCTGGATGTATTTACGAGGTGACCAGCCCTCGGTATGCCCTGCGCTGCTTTGTAACCCACGTCGAAGCCAGGTCGCCCCCAAAACAGATCCCCATTGTACCGCATTTGGAGCGCAAAGAGTAATACGTACCTGCCGCAGTCAAAATGACCTGTTCAGGCAAGTAAGGCGTACAGGTCGGTTGGGTGGTGCAACAGCAGGTCGGCTTGCCATTGTTGCGGTTCGGACTGGCCGCAATAACCCCAGGTCACGGCAATGCTGTGCATGCCGGCTGCGTGGGCAGCCTGGATGTCGCGCAGGTCGTCGCCCAGATAGCAGCAGTCAGCGGGTGCTACCTGCAATTGCCTGGCGGCTTCAAACAGCGGTTCCGGGTGTGGTTTGGCGTGCTCGGTGGTGTCGCCGGAAATGATGCAGCCGCTCTGCTGTAGCCCCAGTAATGGAACTAAGGGCAGGGTGAAGCGTGCTGCCTTGTTGGTGACGATGCCCCAGGGAATCTGGCGGGTGGTCAGGGTTTGCAGTAATTCGGCTATGCCGGCAAATAAACGACTGTGCTCGCAAATGGCGGCGGCATAGTTGGCCAAAAATTCGAGCCGCATGGCTTCAAAATCAGTATCTTCCGGCGTGATGTGAAAACCGGCCGCCAACAAACCGCGCGCACCGGCAGAGGCATGTGGGCGTAGCTGTTCATACGGAACCAGTGGCAGTTGACGCTGGAGGCGCATCAGATTGACGGCGGCCGCCAGATCGGGTGCGGTGTCAGCCAGCGTGCCATCGAGATCAAACAGAACTGCGCGGGCAGAAAACGGTGAACTCATGCGCTGCGGCGGCAGGCAGCCAGATAGTTGACGCTGGTGTCGGCATTGAGCGAATAGACTTTACTCAACGGGTTGTAACTCATACCGCGCAACGACAGCAATTCCAGCCCGGCCAGACGGGCTGACTGTGCCAGCTCGGAGGGGGTGATGAATTTGCTGTAGTCGTGCGTACCTTTGGGCAGCATTTGCAGCAGATACTCGGCTCCCAGTACCGCGTACAGATAAGCTTTTGGATTGCGGTTCAGGGTCGAGAAAAACACCAGTCCCCCGGGTTTGACCAGTTGTGCGCAGGCCTGGACGATGGAAGCTGGGTCAGGGACATGTTCAAGCATTTCCATGCAGGTCACGACATCAAACTGTCCGGGTTCCTGGCTGGCCATCTGTTCGGCGGCAATGTGCAGGTAGCGGATACTCAGGTTCGATTCCAGACTGTGCAGGTCAGCGACTTTCAGGGCTTTTTCTGATAAATCGATGCCGGTGACGTCCGCCCCTTTTTTGGCCATGGATTCGGTTAAAATGCCGCCGCCACAACCGACGTCGAGTACTTTTTTACCATTTAAGGCCGCGCGCGCATTAATCCACTCAAGCCGTAACGGGTTGATTTCATGTAAGGGGCGGAATTCGGAAGAGGCGTCCCACCAGTGATGGGCAACGTCGCTAAATTTCTGGATTTCTAGAGGGTCTGCATTCATGGACGTATCTTAACCAAGAAACGGTTAGTTTTCAATCAGGCAAATAAAAAACCCCGCCGTAGCGGGGTTGATTTTTGCGCTCAGGCTAGTGCACAAATTATTTGTTGATTGTGCGAGTGCCAACGACTTCGATTTCAACGCGACGGTTTTTGGCGCGGCCTTCTTTGGTTTTGTTGTCAGCAACCGGTTGTTTTTCACCTTTGCCGGAAGTATAGACGCGGTCAGCGGCAACACCTTGAGCAACGATGAAGGCTTTGACGGCTTCAGCACGACGGATGGATAATTTTTGATTGTAGACTTCGGTGCCGATTGAATCGGTGTGGCCGGTGGCAACAATGGCTTCTACATTGACATCTTTTAAGTGTGCAACGAGTTCGGTGATTTTTGTTTTACCTTCAGATTTTAATTCGGACTTATCAAAATCAAACAGGGCATCGGCAGCAAAAGTCACTTTTTCTGAAGTTGGTGTGGCTACAGCCGCGACAGGTGCAGCAACCGGAGTGGCAACGGGTGCCGGAGCGGCAGCAACCGGGGTTGGAGCAGGGGCTGGGGCTGGAGCAGGAGCTGGTTTAGGGGCTTCAACGCCATCGCAGCCAACGACAACGGCATCGGCCGGTGTCCAGTAGCCGGTGTGGATGCACAGACCATAGGTGTCACGCACGATATTGCCTTGTACGTCCTGGACATAGGCGCTGTAAGGCACAGGAGCTTTGGTATTGGTCACCAAATTAGTTTGTGCCGAAGCCGAAAATGCCAGTGCTGATACGGAAGCAGCGAAAATCAGTTTTGCAAATTTGAACATAGTTCCCTCTCGAGTAAGCTGGTTGCAGTATGTCTGCAATTGAAATTGAAAGCGCGATGCTAACATGTCTTTGTGACACGGTGATTGTGTGGTTTCCGCACAAATTGGCGCAGGTGTCATTTTGGCATAGTCAGTTTTTTATAGCTATTTTTGCCATGTTTTAAATATGGGCAAGTCGCTAAGTGTTGTAATTTTACATTAAAATTTGGCAATTTATTGCTGAACAGGCTATTTTTTTTTAAAAAAAACAGCAAATTTTATTTTAAATATTGACCCGTGGAAATAATTGTGTTTATGAAATTATTTTTGCCCTGTGTTGGTTGCTGACGTGGAATTTTTGCTTCTATATGCATAGGTAAAACTTTCGATGGTAGAGCTACAACATGGTAGAATCTTAGGTTTGGCGCGTGAAATAATAATTTTATGTGTCAACTCGTCGATGGGGCGCTGATTGAATGCGGCGCTTTACCCTTAATGTCAAGTTAACAGACTGCCTGCATGACTATGGATCAATTCGCTAAAGAAACACTCCCGATTTCCCTTGAGGAAGAGATGCGCAAGAGTTACCTCGATTACGCCATGAGCGTGATCGTAGGCCGGGCACTGCCCGATGTCCGGGATGGTTTGAAACCAGTGCACCGGCGCGTGTTGTTTGCGATGCATGAAATGAATAACGTCTACAACCGTCCGTTCGTGAAGTGTGCTCGTGTGGTCGGTGAAGTCATGGGTAAATACCATCCCCATGGCGATGCCTCGATTTACGATACGCTGGTGCGGATGGCGCAGCATTTTTCTTTGCGCTACACCCTTGTTGATGGTCAGGGTAACTTTGGTTCGGTCGATGGCGATAACGCCGCGGCGATGCGTTACACCGAGTGCCGGCTGTCAAAAATCGCCAATGAAATCCTGGCCGACATCGATAAAGAAACGGTGGATTTTGTGCCGAATTATGACGGTAAAGAAAAAGAACCGTCGGTATTGCCAACCCGGATTCCCAATTTGCTCATTAACGGTGCTTCCGGGATTGCGGTGGGGATGGCGACCAATATTCCGCCACACAATATCACCGAAGTCATTACCGGTGCGTTGCATCTGCTGAGTAATCCGGACTGTTCGATCGATGAATTGATCGAAATTATTCCTGCGCCAGATTTCCCGACTGCCGGAATTATTTACGGCGTTTCCGGTGTGCGTGATGGTTATCGTACCGGTCGCGGCCGCGTGGTAATGCGCGCCAAAACGCATTACGAAGAATATGGCAAGGAAGGCCGTACTGCACTGATCGTGGATGAGCTGCCGTATCAGGTGAATAAAAAATCGCTGCTGGAACGCATTGCTGAATTGGTGCGTGACAAAAAACTTGACGGTATTTCAGATATTCGCGATGAATCCGACAAGTCGGGTATGCGCGTGGTGATTGAATTGAAACGCAATGAAGTGCCGGAAGTGATCCTGAATAATCTGTACAAACAGACGCAGTTGCAGGATACCTTTGGTATGAATATGGTGGCGCTGGTCAACGGCCAGCCTAAGCTGCTTAACCTCAAGCAGATGCTGGATTGTTTCCTGTCGCACCGCCGCGAAGTGGTCACACGTCGCACAGTGTTTGAACTGAAAAAAGCCCGTGAACGTGGTCATATGCTTGAAGGTCTGGCGGTTGCGCTGGCCAATATCGATGATTTCATCGCCATCATCAAGGCAGCACCAACGCCGCCGATGGCAAAATCCGAATTGATGAGCCGTGCCTGGGATTCTTCCATGGTACGTGAAATGCTCACCCGTACCAGTGCAGATAATGCCGCTGGTATCGATGCTTTCCGTCCGGCCAATCTGCCGAAACATTATGGTATCCAGACCGATGGCCTGTATAAACTGTCCGATGATCAGGCACAGGAAATTCTGCAGATGCGTCTGCAACGCCTGACCGGTCTGGAGCAGGACAAGATTGTCAATGAATACAAAGAAATGATGATACAGATCGCTGATTTGCTCGACATTCTGTCCAAGCCAGCGCGCGTGACTCATATCATTACCGACGAACTCACCGCCGCCATGAATGAATACGGTATCGGCTCGAAAGATGAGCGTCGTTCTGAAATCGTTCACAATGCGACCGAACTGGAAACTGAAGATCTGATCACGCCGCAAGATATGGTCGTCACACTGTCGCACACGGGCTACATGAAGTCGCAGCCAGTGTCGGAATACCGCGCACAAAAACGCGGCGGTCGCGGCAAGCAAGCCATGGCGACTAAGGATGATGATTGGATTGAGCAGTTGTTTACGGCCAATACCCATGATTACATTTTGTGTTTCAGTAATCGCGGTCGCATGTACTGGCTCAAAGTATGGGAAGTGCCACAGGGTTCACGCAATTCACGCGGCAAGCCGATCGTGAATATGTTCCCGTTGCATGATGGTGAAAAAATTACCGTGATTCTGCCGGTGTCGGGCGACAATCGTACCTTCCCTGAAGATCACTATATTTTCATGGCCACCAGCCTGGGCGTGGTGAAAAAATCCGCATTGAGTGATTTCAGCAATCCGCGTAAAGCCGGCATTATTGCGGTTGATCTCGATGAGGGCGATTTCCTCATTGGTGCGGCTCTGACCGATGGTCAGCATGATGTGATGCTGTTCTCGGATTCAGGTAAAGCAGTGCGCTTTGATGAAAACGATGTCCGTCCTATGGGCCGGACCGCACGTGGTGTGCGTGGCATGAATCTCGAAGATGGACAACAGGTGATTGCTCTGCTGGTAGCTGAAAATGAACAGCAGTCGGTGCTCACAGCAACAGAAAATGGTTTTGGCAAACGCACACCGATTACCGAATACACCCGTCATGGCCGCGGCACCAAAGGCATGATTGCAATTCAGACTTCCGAGCGTAACGGTAAAGTGGTGGCTGCCACGCTGGTGGATTCGACCGATGAAATTCTGTTGATTACCACCGGTGGTGTCCTGATCCGCACCCGGGTTGCCGAAATCCGTGAAATGGGTCGTGCCACTCAGGGTGTGACCTTGATTGCGGTTGAAGATGGCACCAAGCTCAGTGGCTTGCAGCGCATCGTGGAAACCGATATTGAAGAAGTAATTTATGAAAACGGCGAAGCGCCGGCATCGGAAAGTGATGCAGGAACTTCGGAGGACGCCGCAGAATGATCTATAACTTTTCCGCCGGTCCTGCTGTGTTACCCAAAGAGGTATTGCAGCAGGCCGCCGCAGAAATGCTGGATTGGCATGGCAGCGGTATGTCGGTGATGGAAATGAGTCATCGTGGTGCCGAATTCATGTCGATTCTGGCGGATGCGCAGCATAACCTGCGCGAATTGCTGGCGGTGCCTGATAATTATAAAATTTTGTTTATGCAGGGCGGTGCGATTGCCCAAAATGCGATCGTGCCGATGAATCTGGCTGGTGTTAAAACTGAGCAACCGGCTACACTGGATTATGTCTGCACCGGCTCCTGGTCAGTCAAGTCGATCAAGGAAGCGGCTAAATACGGTCGGGTGCAGGTAGTGGCGGACGCCAGAAATCATCCTTCCGGAAAGTTCTGTTCTATCCCCGTACCAGACTCCTGGCAGTTGTCTGCCGATGCGGCTTATCTGCATCTGTGTACCAATGAAACCATTGATGGGGTGGAATATCATTTTGTACCCCGGGTCAATGTGCCGATTGTGGCCGATATGTCGTCGAGTATTTTGTCGCGCCAGATCAATGTGGCTGATTACGGCGTCATTTATGGTGGCGCACAAAAAAACATTGGCCCAGCCGGTTTGACGATCGTGATTGTGCGTGAAGATCTGCTCGGCCATGCGTTGCCTTGCTGCCCATCGGCGTTCAACTGGAAAACCGTGGCTGACAATGATTCCATGTTCAATACTCCGCCCACCTATGCCATTTATATAGCCGGTCTGGTTTTTCAGTGGATTAAGCGACAGGGGGGCGTGGCGGCGCTGGAAAAAATCAATATCGCCAAGGCAGCGTTGCTGTATGACTACATCGATGGCAGTACGCTGTATGAAAATCGTATTCAGAAGGATTGCCGTTCACGCATGAATGTGCCGTTCTTTTTGCGCGATGAGAGCCTCAATGCAGCCTTTCTGAGTGCAGCCAAAGTGCTTGGCTTATTGCAGCTCAAAGGGCATAGCTCGGTCGGTGGTATGCGCGCCTCGATTTATAATGCCATGCCGATCGAAGGCGTGCAGGCGCTGGTGAATTTTATGCACGAATTTCAACAACAGCATTCCCGCTGATTTAGAAGTTGGCAAGGACAACCATGAGTATTGATCAGCAATTAAAACCCCTGCGCGAAAAAATTGACTCCGTCGATGCGCAGATTCTGGCATTGTTAAATGCGCGTGCCGAATTGGCTCAGCAAGTTGGTCATCTGAAAGCCAACACCAATGCACCGGTGTTGCGACCGGAACGCGAAGCCCAGGTATTACGCGGTGTGGCCGAGAACAACCCGGGACCATTGCCGGATCTGGCGGTGCAGCTGATATTCCGGGAAGTAATGTCGGCCTGTCGCGCACTCGAGCGCCGGGTGACCGTCGCTTATCTGGGGCCAACAGGAACTTTCAGTGAGCAGGCAGTGTTTCAGCAATTCGGCCATGCCATTACCCTGTTGCCCTGTATTTCTATCGATGAAGTCTTCCGCACCACGGAAGCCGGTACCGCCGATTTTGGTGTGGTACCGGTCGAAAATTCCAGCGAAGGTGCGGTCAACCGTACGCTCGATTTACTGCTGCAAACCAGTTTGTCGATCAGCGGTGAATTATCGATTCCGGTACAGCACAGTCTGATGACCGTCTCCGGCAGCTTTGATGGTGTGAATAAAATCTGCGCCCATTCACAGGCGCTGGCTCAGTGTCAAACCTGGCTCAATCAGCATTACCCGTTCATGGAACGTGTGGCCGTGGCTTCGAATGGTGAAGCTGCCCGCATGGCCAGCCTTGATCCGAGTGTAGCGGCCATTGCCGGTGAAACCGCGGGTAATCAATATGAACTGCAGGTGGTGCATGCTCATATTCAGGATGATCCGCACAACCGTACCCGATTTGCCGTGATTGGTCACACCCAGTGTCTGGCTAGTGGTAAAGATCAGACTTCGCTGGTGCTGGCTGTGCCGAACAAAGCTGGTGCGGTCTACTCTCTGCTGGCACCGTTCATGCAGTTTGGTGTTTCCATGACGCGCTTTGAATCGCGCCCGGCACGCACCGGTACCTGGGAATACTATTTCTACATTGACGTCGAAGGGCATCAGAATGATGCTGCGGTAGCACGTTCACTGGCGGAACTCAAAAATACAGCCGCCTTTTTTAAAATTCTCGGCTCTTACCCGCTCAGTATTTAAACCACGGCAGTTTTATCACTCCGACTATGAGGTTGTTTTGCAGGCGCATATAGTGAGCACACCATTGAAAAAAATAGTGATTTTCGGCGTCGGCTTAATCGGCGGCTCGTTTGCACTGGCGCTGAAAAAGCAGCACGCCGTCACGCTCGTGGTGGGTGTGGATCGCCATCAGGCCAGTTTGCAGCGCGCGCTTGAGTTGGGAATTATCGATGTCGCCAGCAGCGATATTGAATCCGCGTTGCAGGATGCGGATCTGGTGCTCATTGCTGCGCCGGTAGCGCAGACAGGAGCGATTTTGCGCGCCATCTACCCATATTTGCAACCACAGACAATAGTGACCGATGCCGGCAGCACCAAGGCGGATGTGGTGGCTGCTGCGCGCGCAGCGCTGGCAGAAAAAATCAGCCAGTTTGTTCCTGCCCATCCGATTGCCGGTCGCGAATTGAATGGCCCGGATGCGGCTGTTGCCGATTTGTTTCGGGGCAAAAAACTGGTGATTACGGCGCTCGCTGAAAACAGCGCGCCAGCCATTAATGAGGTGGCGCAAGCATGGCAGCGCTGCGGTGCGCAGCCACATCATCTCACCCCTGAGCAGCATGACCATGTGTTTGCTGCCGTCAGTCATTTACCGCATTTACTGGCGTATGCGCTGGTTGATCAGATCACCGGCCAGCCACAAGCTGAGCTGCGTTTTCAATATGCCGCCAGCGGTTTTCGCGACTTTACCCGTATTGCCGGTTCTTCGGCGGAAATGTGGCGCGATATCAGTCTGGCCAACCGTACTGCCTTAATGGCAGAGCTGGCGCATTATCAGGCGCAGTTACAGCGTGTGTTTGCGGCCTTGCAACAAAATGATGGTGCAGAATTGTTAGCCATGTTCAGCAATGCGCAGGCAGCGCGCACACGCTGGATCGATTCGATCGAAGCCGCAGAAGCGCCTTCGCGTGAAGGTGGCGATTAACTCCATTCTGTACATACACTTCCGTATACGGACTTAAACCTTTTTTGATTTTTATGAAAATTCCTCATTTTCCACCCTATATTGATTTGAATCCGGTCACCCGAGCCGAGGGGACGATACAGCTCCCCGGTTCGAAGAGTATTTCCAATCGTACCTTGCTGTTGGCCGCTCTGTCTGAAGGCGATACCGAAATCAGTGAATTGCTGGCCTCAGACGACACCCTGGTGATGCTCAATGCACTTACCTCACTGGGAGTGAAGTGGCAGCAAAAAGGCATGACGCAGGATTATCTGGTGCATGGCGTGGATGGCAAATTCCCGGTCAGACAGGCTGATTTATTTATGGGGAATGCCGGTACCGCTATCCGTCCGTTGGTGGCGGCACTGGGGGTATTGGGTGGCAACTACACAGTGCACGGTGTACAGCGCATGCATGAGCGACCGATCGGTGATCTGGTCGATGCCCTGCGCCGGGTTGGTTCGGAAATCAGTTATACCGGCGTGGCAGGGTTTCCACCGCTGCACATTCAAAGTGGTCAGATTCATCCGCATGGCTGGCAGGTGCGCGGCAATGTGTCGAGTCAGTTTTTGACTGCGCTGCTCATGGCCGCGCCGCTCATCGTCTGCGATCATGATATTGTCATTGAAGTGCTCGGTGATCTGATCTCCAAACCGTATATTGAAATTACTCTCAATCTGATGCAGCGTTTTGGTGTTACGGTCAAACGTGATGGCTGGCAGAAATTCATTATCTCGGCAGGACAGTATTACCAGAGCCCGGGCAGTATTCATGTCGAAGGCGATGCCTCTTCGGCTTCCTATTTTCTGGCAGCCGGCGCCATCTGTGGCGGACCAGTACGGGTGACTGGCGTTGGACGTGACAGCATTCAGGGTGATGTGCGTTTTGTGGATGCGCTGGAAAAAATGGGTGCCAGTATTTCCATGGGCGACAACTGGATAGAAGCACGCAGCAATGGCGCTTTAAAAGCGATCGATGCCGATTTTAATGCCATTCCCGATGCTGCCATGACGATCGCCATCGCTGCACTGTATGCCGAGGGCACCAGTGTGTTGCGTAATATCGGCAGCTGGCGTGTCAAAGAAACTGACCGGATTGATGCTATGGCGGCTGAGCTTGCCAAGCTGGGCGCGCAGGTGGAAACCGGAACCGACTATCTGGCCATTACGCCTCCGGCGGTACTGCAGCAGGCCAGTATTGCCACGTATGATGATCATCGCATGGCTATGTGTTTTTCTCTGGCCACCCTCAATGGTGCGCTGCGCAAAGGTACCAAAGTGCGTATACTGGATCCGAAGTGTGTCGCCAAAACCTTCCCGGATTATTTTTCTGTGTTCGCCTCGATTAAGAAGTATTAATGATGACCCTGTCGTTGAACCCCGTAATTGCCATCGATGGTCCGACTGCCTCCGGTAAAGGTACCGTGGCACAGATCGTCGCCGACCGTCTGCATTTTCATTATCTGGATTCGGGTGCCTTATATCGCCTGACCGCGCTGTCGGCTTTGCGACGCCAGATTGATTTGGGCGATGAAGGCGCCATTGCTGCCATTGCCAGTCAGTTACCCTGCCAATTCAGTGATGGGAAAATTTTTCTTGCTGGCGAAGATGTGGGTAATCTGATCCGGGCGGAAGAAATCGGTGTGGCGGCCTCTAAAATTGCGGTTTTACCCAAGGTACGCGATGGTTTGCTGCAACTGCAGAAAAACTTTTCCCGCCCACCCGGTCTGGTGGCGGATGGTCGCGATATGGGGACGGTGATCTTTCCACAGGCCGAATTAAAAATATATTTAACCGCTTCGGTGCAGGCAAGAGCAGAAAGACGATTTAAGCAATTGATTGACAAGGGATTTCCTGCTATTATGGAAGACCTTTTGCAGGATCTGACGGAACGCGATGCGCGCGACTTAAATCGCAGCACCGCCCCATTAAAGCCGGCACCAGGGGCGTATTTTCTGGATACTTCCAGTTTGACCATAGAGCAGGCGGTCATGGAGGTTCTGCAGCAATATGCTAATTGTCGGGTGAAAAACAGCATTTAATTTCATCGGCAAGCCAATTTTGCAACGAATTGGTGCTTTACGGGTATTACCAGCAATAACTAGTACGGTTCAAGACAGCGCAAGGCTGATCTGAATCTTTTTTAACCTAACCCAATTTGATTCACCTTGATTGCATTTGGTGCAACGAATTGTTTACTACCTACACAAAACATTATGGCAACTGTATTCATGTCGCAAGACTACGCTACCGGTACCGATAGCTTCGCAGCTCTGTTTGAAGAGTCCCTGTCACGTCAAGATATGCGTTCCGGCGAAGTTATTTCCGCTGAAGTCGTTCGCATTGATCACAACTTCGTTATCGTTAACGCTGGTTTGAAATCTGAAGCGTTTATTCCTTTGGAAGAATTCAAAAACGACCAGGGCGAACTGGAAGTTGTTGTCGGCGATTTCGTTTCCGTAGCGATTGATTCGCTGGAAAACGGTTTTGGCGACACTATTCTGTCCCGCGACAAGGCAAAACGTCTGGCTTCATGGCTGGCACTGGAAAAAGCCCTCGAGTCTGGCGAAATCGTCATTGGTACAGTCAATGGCAAAGTTAAGGGCGGTCTGACTGTCCTGACTAACGGCATCCGCGCTTTCTTGCCAGGTTCCTTAGTGGATACACGTCCGGTGAAAGATACAACACCGTACGAAGGCAAGACCATGGAATTCAAGGTCATCAAATTAGATCGCAAACGTAACAACGTTGTGCTCTCACGTCGTGCTGTTGTTGAAGCGTCGATGGGCGAAGAACGCGCTAAATTGATGGAAACATTGCGCGAAGGTACAGTAGTTACCGGCGTAGTTAAAAATATTACTGACTATGGCGCATTCGTGGATCTGGGCGGTATCGATGGTCTGTTGCACATCACCGATCTGGCATGGCGTCGTGTACGTCACCCTTCCGAGGTGTTGACAGTTGGTCAGGAAGTGACTGCAAAAGTTCTGAAATTCGATCAAGAGAAGAACCGTGTGTCTCTGGGCGTAAAACAACTGGGCGACGATCCATGGACTGGTCTGTCCCGTCGTTATCCACAACACACCCGTTTATTCGGTAAAGTAACCAACCTCACCGACTACGGCGCGTTCGTTGAAGTCGAGCAGGGTATTGAAGGTCTGGTTCACGTTTCTGAAATGGACTGGACTAACAAAAACGTGGCACCAAACAAAGTTGTGCAGTTGGGCGACGAAGTTGAAGTCATGGTTCTGGAAATCGACGAAGAACGTCGTCGTATCAGCCTGGGTATGAAACAGTGCAAAGCCAATCCTTGGGATGACTTCGCAGTGACCCATAAAAAAGGTGACAAAGTTCGCGGCGCAATCAAATCGATTACTGACTTCGGCGTATTTATTGGCCTCTCCGGTAATATCGACGGTCTGGTGCATCTGTCTGATCTGTCATGGACAGAAACAGGCGAAGAAGCCGTTCGTCGCTTCAAAAAAGGTGACGAATTAGAAGCCATCGTATTGGCCATTGATGTTGAACGTGAACGCGTTTCTTTGGGTGTTAAACAACTCGAAGGCGATCCATTCAATAACTATTGCGCTATGAATGACAAAGGTGCTGTTGTTGTTGGTACCGTTAAATCCGTGGAGCCTAAAGGCGCCGTGATTCAATTGTCAGACGAAGTTGAAGGCTATTTACGTGCTTCCGAAATCTCACGCGACCGCGTTGAAGATGCTGGTACGCATTTGAAAGTTGGCGACAGCGTTGAAGCTCTGGTGTTAAACATTGATCGTAAAGCTCGCAGTATCCAGTTGTCTATCAAAGCTAAAGATCATGTTGAAACAGCCGATGCTATGCAAAAAATGACAGCAACCGACTCCAGTGCCGCTTCAGGTACAACCAGTCTGGGCGCGTTGTTGAAAGCTAAGCTCGACAGCAAGAACTAAGCAGCAATTGATGAAGTAATCTTAAAGCAGTCAACCACCCGACAGTGCAGCGTTTGGTGGTTGATTGCTTTTGGCGAGAATTTTTAATGACAAAATCTGAGTTGATCGCATGTTTGGCTGAACGGTATCCGCAACTCGTTGCGAAAGATGCTGATTTTGCCGTGAAGACCATTTTGGATGCGATGTCTGAGGCCATGGCTGTCGGGCAGCGGATAGAAATTCGGGGATTTGGCAGTTTTTCCCTGAACAGTCGCCCGCCACGTATAGGTCGCAATCCTAAATCAGGTGATAAAGTGATGGTGCCGGAAAAACGTGCACCCCATTTTAAGCCTGGCAAGGAATTGCGCGAACGTGTCGATGCGATGGTCGGTCAGCCGATTAAGAATGATTAATCATTAAAGTCAGTCAGAAAAACGGCATATTGGGCAACTAATATGCCGTTTTTTTTAAAATCCAGCTAATTCACGTACAATATCGTTTGCCAACATAAGTCATTGCAGGGAAGGTTAGTCATGAAGATAGTGTCAAAAATTTTTACTGTACTGTTATTCATTATTTTTTTCGGTTTTGCCTTAAATAATACCGAGTCGGCCAAAGTACAATTTTTCCTGGATTACAGCCTCAAAGGTCCATTGGCCTTGATTTTGATGCTGTTCTTTATTGGCGGTGCGATTTTGGGTATTTTTGCCATGCTGCCGACCATGTTTCGTTATCGCCGTGATTTAACTAAACAGAAAAAACACCTGGTGGCGCTGGAGCTGGAAATGGCGCAATTAAAAAATGAAAACAACCGTCCTCCGCAACCCGACAGCGTCTGAGCTGGCGGCTTACTTTTGATAAACGCATAAAGCAGATAAACTCAAATGGAATTTGAAATTTGGTGGTTATTATTTATCCCGGTCTTTTTCATACTGGGCTGGATTACGGCACGGGTCGACATCAGACAATTGCTGTCCGAATCGCGCAGTCTGCCGCGTGGCTATTTCAAGGGTTTAAATTTTTTGCTCAATGATGAGCATGACAAGGCGATTGCCGCCTTTATCGAAGTGCTGCAACTTGATCCGGAATCGGTTGAGCTGCATTTTGCCCTGGGTAATTTATTCCGCCGCCGCGGTGAAACCGAGCGTGCCATCCGGGTGCATCAAAATTTACTGGTTCGCCCTGATTTGCCGCAGGAACAGCAGGCCCATGCCAGCTATGAACTGGGTCAGGATTATCTCAAAGCCGGTTTGCTCGACCGGGCAGAAGAAACTTTTGGCTCGCTGATCAATTCCACTTACAGTGTATTGGCGCGTCGTTCACTGCTGGAAATTTATCAGCGTGAAAAAGAATGGATGCGTGCGATTGAAGCCGCCATGGCTTTGCAGGAATCAGGGGCCGGAACCCGCCAAAAAGAAATTGCCCAATTCTACTGTGAATTGGCTCAGGATGAAATTCTCAATGCGCATACCGAAGCGGCCATTGCCTGGCTCGATAAAGCGCTGGCGATAGACCGCAGCAATGTGCGCGCCACGATTTTGCGTGGTGATATTTATCTGGCTCAGGAACAGCCGGAAATCGCCCTGCAAACCTGGCGTCGGGTTGAGCAGCAAAGTGTGCCGCATGTTTCCCTGGTAGCGCAACGTTTGATGGGCGCTTACACGATGTTGAACCGTCCCCAGGAAGGTATCAACCTGTTGAAAAATTATCTCGAACAGGTGCCATCGATTGATTTGCTCGAAGTGGTGTATCAGGCCAGTCTGGAAGTCGAAGGTCCTGAAGCCGCGACCCAAATTGTGTCCGAAGAAGTGCGCCGTACGCCGACTTTGCTGGGGCTAGATAAGTTGCTCGATGCGCGTATGCTGGCAGCACCACCGGAACGCCTGCAGGAATTGGCGATGGTTAAAAATCTGGTCCATGGTTACGCAAAAAAACTGGCCCGCTATCAGTGTTCCCAGTGCGGTTTCAAGGCACGTCAGTTTTACTGGCAATGTCCCGGCTGCAATCGCTGGGAAACCTATTCGCCGCGCCGGACTGAAGAATTAAATGTGATGAATTAGTAAGGATAAAAATGAAAATAACCATTATAGGAACCGGCTACGTCGGCTTGGTCACCGGAGCCTGTCTGGCAGAACTGGGTAATAAAGTGCTTTGTCTGGATGTGGATGTGGCCAAAATCGCCATGCTCAATAATGGCGGCATTCCGATTCATGAACCCGGTCTCGACGTCATTGTTGCCCGCAACCGTGCCAATGGCCGCCTGCGTTTCACCACCGATGTCGCAGAAAGCGTGGCGCACGGCGATATTCAGTTTATTGCCGTTGGTACTCCGCCCGATGAAGATGGATCTGCCGATCTGCAATATGTGTTGGCGGCAGCCAAAAATATCGGCAAATATATGCAGGGTTTTAAGGTCGTGATCGATAAATCGACCGTGCCGGTGGGAACCGCCGAAAAAGTCAGCAAGGCGATTGCCGCTGAACTGCAGACCCGTCATGTAGTCGGGGCAGATTTTTCAGTGGTATCCAATCCGGAATTTTTAAAAGAAGGCGCGGCCGTGGATGATTTCATGCGCCCTGACCGGATCGTTATCGGCAGTGACGCAGATGCGCTGGGCCTGCGTGCCAAAGCCATCATGAAGCAGTTGTACACGCCGTTTAACCGCAACCATGAGCGTACTTACTGGATGGATGTGCGTTCGGCAGAATTTACCAAGTATGCCGCCAATGCGATGCTGGCAACGCGGATTTCATTCATGAATGAGCTTGCCAATCTGGCTGACCGGGTCGGTGTCGATATTGAAGCCGTGCGTCATGGTATCGGTTCCGATCCACGCATTGGCCACAGTTTTTTATATGCCGGTTGCGGTTATGGTGGTTCGTGTTTCCCCAAAGATGTCCAGGCACTTGAACGCACTGCGCGCGAGTACGGACAGGATTTGCTGATTTTACGCGCAGTCGAAGCCGTGAATGACAATCAAAAACTGGTGTTGGGTAAAAAAGTGCTGGAGCGTTTTGGTGCAGATCTGACCGGCCTGCATTTTGCCTTGTGGGGGCTGGCGTTCAAACCCAATACCGACGACATGCGTGCGGCTTCTTCGCGCGTGTTACTGCATGAATTGGTCAGCCGTGGTGCGACCATTGCCGTGCATGATCCGGTGGCCATGGAAGAAGCCAAACGGGTGTTGGCACTCGATTTTGCAGCCCAGCCGGAATGGCTGGCAAAGATTACTTATGTTGACAATCCGATGGATGCCGCCGACAGGGCCGATGCTTTGTTGATTGTGACGGAATGGAAAGCGTATCGCAGTCCGGATTTTGCCGAATTAATTGCGCGCCTGAAAACGCCGGTGATCTTTGATGGCCGTAATTTGTTTGATCCGCATGATATGACTGAACTGGGACTGGAATACCATGGCATAGGCCGTTCGGTACTGACCCAGACTGACCACTTAAATTAATTCAAGCTCATGAAACAGACACTTAATAATCGTTCTATGCTCGTTGTCGGTGATGTCATGCTGGATCGTTACTGGTTTGGAGAAGTTAACCGTATTTCGCCGGAAGCTCCGGTGCCGATTGTACGCATAGACCGGCGTGAAGAACGTCTGGGCGGTGCTGCCAATGTAGCCAGAAATGCGGCTGCTCTGGGTATCGGCACTTCGTTGTTGGGTGTGGTTGGGGATGATGAAGCAGGCATTATCGTGGAAGGTTTGCTGCAGGAATCGCAGATCAAAAGTTATTTAAATCGCGATAAACACATTTCCACCATCATTAAATTGCGTGTAATCGGTCGTCAGCAGCAACTGCTGCGGATTGATTTTGAAGAGGCACCTACGGAAGGGGTCTTGCGCGACAAGTTAAGTCAGTACAATACCTTGCTGCCAGCACATCATGTGGTGATCTTGTCGGATTATGCCAAAGGCTCACTGGTGAATGTACGCGACATGATTGCTTCGGGCAGAGCCCTGAATAAAATCATGCTGGTCGACCCCAAGGGATCGGATTTTGCACGCTATTCTGGCGCGTCGATTTTAACCCCGAACAAATCGGAATTGCGTCAGGTGATCGGTGAATGGAAAACTGAAGCGGAATTAACTGAAAAAGCCCAGAATTTGCGCCGTCAGTTGAAAATCGAAGCCTTGCTGGTGACCCGTTCTGAAGAAGGCATGAGTTTATATACCGAAGCAGTAACTCATCACGTTCCGACCATGGCGCGTGAAGTGTTTGATGTTTCGGGTGCTGGTGATACGGTCATTGCTACCCTCGGCGCCATGCTGGCTTCGGGTAAAGATCTGATTGAGGCAGTTGAAATTGCCAACCGCGCAGCGGGTATCGTGGTCGGTAAATTAGGGACCGCTACCGTCACGCACGCCGAATTATTTGCAGCCTGATTTCAGTTTAACGGACACTCACCCCTATGGCGTATAACACCATCGAAGCCACTATCGGTAACACACCGCTGGTACAGTTACAGCGTATTCCCGGCACTGCTGCGAGTGAGCGCAATAATATTATTCTGGCCAAACTCGAAGGTAATAATCCGGCGGGTTCAGTCAAGGACCGTCCGGCACTGTCGATGATTCTGGGGGCAGAGCAGCGTGGCCGGATTAAGCCGGGTGACACGTTGATTGAAGCCACCAGCGGCAATACCGGAATCGCGCTGGCTATGGTGGCGGCGATGCGAGGTTACAAGATGGTGCTGCTGATGCCGGAAAATCTGAGTATTGAACGGCGGCAAAGTATGTCTGCCTATGGGGCACAAATTATTCTCACACCCAAGACGGGCGGCATGGAGTATGCGCGTGATCTGGCCGAAAAAATGCAGGCCGAAGGTCAGGGAATTATTTTGGATCAGTTTTCCAATCCCGACAATCCATTGGCGCATTATGTCGCCACCGGTCCGGAAATCTGGCGCGATACTCGCGGTCAGGTCACGCATTTTGTCAGTGCCATGGGAACTACCGGCACCATCATGGGCGTGTCACGTTATTTGAAAGAACAAAATCCGGCGATATGCATCGTCGGTGCTCAACCAGAAGAAGGTTCGCAGATACCCGGTATCCGCAAATGGCCGCAAGCCTATATGCCGGCGATTTTTGAAGCTGCCCGGGTAGATCAGGTCATGTCTGTGAGTCAGGCTAATGCCGAACATATGGCCAGACGACTGGCGGTGGAAGAGGGTATTTTTGGTGGTGTTTCTGCGGCCGGTGCCTGCGAGGTGGCGCTGAGAATTTCTGACAGCGTGGAAAATGCCACGATTGTGTTTATTGTCTGTGATCGCGGTGATCGCTACTTATCAACCGGGATTTTCCCCGCCTGATTGGATGATGAAGCCGGGACATAAAAAAAGCAGACCAACAGTCTGCTTTTTTTATGTCCAGATGACGATTAATCTGTGCCGTCTGCTTTTGGTTTGAACTGTTTGTCGCTGATACGGAATTTAGCGCGGCGATCACCCATTAACGCACGTAAGTCCTTGATGCTGAGGTCGCTGATTTCGTGCATACGAATTAATAAGGATGCGCCAACAGGCAAGCGACGATGACGAATTTTGCTGATGACCGGAGGAGCAACTTCAAGCGCTCTGGATAAAGCAGCATCATTTTTTAAATGCAATTGTTTAATTAACGTGTCGAGCAAGTTATTTGGATCGTAATCAATTTCATCGGACTCAAGTTCTAAAAGGTTAGTCATATTTATCCTATATCTGTTGTTTGTGAAGTTGGTCGATACAACCTCTATGCATAATTATTCGTTAATTATTGTCTAAGATTATATCTTGTTTTACATTGTTTCTATCAGGTTAAACAATAAAAACATGTTGCTCTTGTATTTTCTGATGGCAATTAAATGTGATTTCAATAATAATGTAGAAGATTTTATTGGTAAATGCAAATAAATAAATCAGTATTTTTACGGTATTTGCTGAAAATAGTTACATAACTATAAATTTATTGCTTTATATTATAACCAAATTGAATTCATTTCCCATCAACTTCATTTCTTTTTGGAAATTCAGCCTTACATTTGTTCTTGAATAACTTAATTGATGCAATTTGGCAACAGTTGTGTGAATTAACATTCAGCATGCAAACTACGTACATGGCAAACGGCTTTCCCCAGTTCAATAACGGACATGGCGTAAAAATAACTTCGGTTGTATTTCGTTATAGCAAAGAAATTATCAGTAGCCAACCAATATTCAGTCAAATTGTCACCATTTTGCAAATCTATCAATCCATAGAGTAATTGGTTGGGTGTATCCGGCTGTGCAGGCGTGGCGTATGGACTTAATTGTTCCAAGGTATATGTGGCATGCAATTCTTTGGCGATCAGATTTTCAGGATGCCCGGAAGTGGGTGCGAGCGGAAAAACCAGCGGCATACCGGTTTGCCAGCCATGTTGGGTCAAAAAGTTGGCCACACTGCCGATGGCATCGATCGGGGAATTGCGTAAATCAATTTTGCCATCGCCATCAAAATCGACCCCGTAGGCACGCAGATTGGAGGGCATAAACTGGCCCCAGCCAACTGCGCCCGCATACGAGCCGGTCAAACTGAATGGATCGATGCCGGATTCACGGGCAAAGAGCAGACTTTGTTCGAGCTCACCGCGAAAATACGCCATGCGACTTTCCCGGTTTGCTGTATCCGGATAGGCAAAGCCCAACGTGCCGAGTACATCAAGAATGCGGAATTTGCCGGCATTTTTGCCAAACACGGTTTCAATGCCGATGATGCCGACTATGATTTGGGCAGGTACACCATATTGTTTTTCTGCCTGGATAAGTGCTGCGGCATACTTGTTCCAAAATTCTACCCCGGCCTTAATACGTTGCGGTTCGATAAAGCGTGCGCGGTATACCTGCCAGTTTTTGACTTTGCCAGCCGGTGCCGGTTTGATCAGTTGCAGGCATTTGTCGCAAAACGAGACGTGGGCAAAGGTGGTTTCGAGTTCACTGCGGCTAAAGTCATGGCGACTGACCATGTAATCGATGAATGCAATGACTTCGCCGGAGTGCTGGAAATCGACCGCCACTATTTCGTTTTCAACGGGAGTACTGTCCTGTGCCTTGGCCCAAGGGGAAAGAGTGAGGCTGAGGCAAAAAAACAGCTGGGTTAAACGGGCAAGGGTTTGAGTTGGCAGCATAGGTTGAGCAAGTGTTTAAGATTGTGCAGGTCACCGGGAGATGGGTGACGCCCGAAGGTGTGCTGAGTATACAGGTTTAAAAAGGCTTCCAGTTCTTTACTGCGGGGGAAATGCGGGTGCAGACGGCGGAAATAATCCTGACTGCCTTCATACGGCAGGCGTGGATAACCGTGACGAGCCATGTGCTGACAAAAGCGTGCGTACAGTTTGTCGGCCGGACTGAGCGCCGCAGTACGCTTGAGCAGGAACAGCGAAATGATACCGATCACCAGACTGGCTGCGGCCATCATGGCGACACCGAGTTGGGCTGCCTGCGGATGTTCAATGCCTGAGAGCGCCGTGAGCAGATTTTTTTGTTTATCCAGATTGTAATTCAGTGCCCATAAATTCCAGGCACTGTTGGTCGCATCCCAGCGCGCCTGGAGTTCGGAAGATAAACCCAGCAGCCAGTTTTGCCGACCGAAGTTTAACAGACTGCCCTGGCTGGAAAATCGGCTGCCATGCTCAACCCGGTTGGGCGCCACAGCCGCTGTCGGGTCAACGCGCACCCATCCTTTGGCGGATAACCAGATTTCTGCCCAGGCATGGGCATCGGCCTGACGTACCGTCATCAAGTCATCAATGGGATTGATTTCACCGCCCTGATAGCCAGTCACTACGCGTGCAGGAATGCCCATGGCACGCATGACGATCACAAAGGCACTGGCATAGTGCTCGCAAAATCCTGCCTGGGTGGCAAACAGAAAATCATCCACCTGGTTTTCGCCCAGTGGTGGCGGAGATGCAGTATAGCGAAATGGCTGGGTGCGAAAAAATTGCAGCACCAGATTGGCGGCCTGTAGCGGATTGTTGGCCTGATGGCGTAACTGCCCGGCCCATTGCAGGGTCAGGGGATTAAAACCCTCTGGCAGCAACAGGTTGGTGTCAGAACTTTTGCGTGTTGGGATATCGGCATTGGTTTCAGGCACGTTGTTGAGTAAATTGCTCACGACCGTGTAGCGGATGCGTTCCTGGATAGTTGTGCTGTTGCGCAGTTCAAAATAGCGCGTCAGGTAGGGCGTGAGTTCAGCTGTCTGGTTGCTTGAGGGGAGCAGGTGGCTGGGACGGTCGAGGGCAAATAACCAGCGCTGGTTATGCGGTTCGAGGATGATTTCCTGAGTAATCTGCATTCCCTGTTCCGCTGGCATTGTGACCAGATGGGTTGCCGGATTGTTGATGCTCCAGCGGTGACCGTCGAATTTATCCAGCACCACGCCGCGCCAGTACAGTTGTGCAGCCGGTGGCGCCGCTTGATGGAAGTTCACCCGGAAGGCAATCTGATCAGATAGCGCCAGTTCAGCCATATTGCCCGGTTCCATACTGTCGGACAGGCCGGAAATGCCGATCGCATTACCCTGTGATTTACCCCACAGTGGGCCTTGTATGCGGGGGAACAGCAAGAACAGGATCAAGGCCAGCGGAATCGCCAGGCCGACGATTTTAAAGCCACTGGTGACGCGCTTAAACAAAGGCGGTGCAGTTTGATGATATTGAAAAGTGAGTTGCGCACTGACCAGCAGGCACAAACACAGTAATAAATACAGTGCAGAGAGCAGCTGTTGAGAATACAGCAGCTGACCAGCGAGCAAAAAATAACACACAAACACGACGGCCGCAGCATCTCTGCGGGCCTGCATTTCCAGCATTTTCAGGCACGCCAGCACCAGCAGGAAAGCAATCCCGGCGTCTTTGCCCAGCCAGGTTTCAAAATGCCAGTAAATTCCGGCCAGCAGCACCAGGGAAATCAGGGTGAGCAGCCATTTTGGCGGTAAAGTTTTCCCGGCCAGGGTAATCCAGCAGCGCCACAGGATCAGCCAGCCGGCGGCAAGGTTGATCCACCAGGGGCTGTGCCAGGAAAAAGGGGCCAGCACCAGCGTGCAGGAAAGAACCAGCAGCAGGGTATCGGCTTTATCGCGCGCCAGGCTAGTCAGCCACAGGCGCAGCGAATTTTGTGCGGGCTTAACCATACAGGGCCAGCGCCGTTAAACACGCCTGCTGATGGGCTTCGCCGGAATTTTTTTTCAGACGCACGGCTCCCAGTTCAAAGGCATAGGTGATTTTTTCCTGTTCTGCCATCAGTACCCAGGCGCACAGCCGTGAAAGTTTTTGTTCCAGACCCAGTTGATCCGGCAGGGCAGAAAAACTCAGCAGGCACAGTCGCTTTTGACCTCCCTCGACATGTTTGCTCAGCAGGACATCATTATCGCCGCCACTTTGTTTGGCCATTTGACGCCAGGCCAAATGTTTTAAGGAATCGCCCGGTTGATAGTTGCGCACGCCACTGAGTTCATCCTGTTCACTGCTGCTGGCTTCTCCCTGATTGCCTTCGCCGGAGTAAGGGAGCGGTGGTGGATTTTTTTCCGGACGAGGAAAAACCAGCAATTGTTGTGCTGACTGCCAGTATGACCAGGTGGTGAGTAAGCCAAACGGAAAGGCCGTTTGTACGCGGATGCGCGGACAGGTCATCAGGCCGCGTTGCAAGGGTTTGCTGGCCAGCGTCATGTTGTGCGTGCTGGTCGTGGGGATGTCGACGTCTTGCATGGAGGTTTTGTCGAAGCCGATAAAAATGGCGTAGCGGGTAAATTTGGCGCGATTATTTAAATGGATTTTAAAGTGCGCCAGTTCTCCGAGAAATACTGCCTGGCTGGGATGACATTCCAGACCCAGACCGGATAAATTCCGGAAGGTGAAGTTGATCGCCAACCAGCCGCAGCTGATCAAAATAAAGTCAAGCGCATAGCCCAGACTAAGGTTGTAATTAATCGAGGCAATAAAAATCGCCAGTAAAATCACTCCAAATACCAGTCCGGCCCTGCTGGGCAGAATGTAGACTCGCTGTCGATCCAGAATCAATTCACTGTTGCTCGCAGCGGGATGCTGCCAGAAACGGATTTTACGCTGCAGGGCTGCCCACATCAGAGCGCCACCTGCTTGAGTAAGGTGGTCAACATTACCTGACTTGAGAGGGTGTTGCCGGAAGTCGAGGAAAACGGTTGCAGTCGGTGGGCTGCCACAGGGATAAACACGGCCTGAATATCTTCTGGAATAACATGGTCGCGACCTTCGAGTACCGCCCAGGCACGTGCTGCCTGCAATAAGGCCAGACCGGCACGCGGACTTAAGCCATTCACAAACAGGCCATTGCGGCGGGTTTCTTTTAACAGATTTTGCAAATAATCGAGCAGCGCGGCGGAACAATGTACCTTGACGATGGCTTGCTGGGCAGTGAGTAATTCTTGTACCTGCATGAGCGCAGGCAAGGTTTTGAGCATCGTCCGTCGGTCATTGCCCATCAATAAAGCCCGTTCGGCCGCGGCATCCGGGTAGCCCAGCGATATGCACATCAAAAACCGATCCAGCTGTGACTCTGGCAGCGGGTAGGTGCCTATCTGGTGGAGTGGGTTTTGCGTAGCCAGCACAAAAAACGGCTGCGGCAGGGCATAGGTTTTACCATCGGCGGTGACCTGACGCTCTTCCATGGCTTCGAGTAAAGCCGATTGCGATTTAGGCGTGGCGCGGTTGATTTCATCGGCCAGCAAGACTTGGGTAAATAACGGCCCGGGATGGAACTGGAAGCTGTTTTTATCGCGTTCATAGATGGAAATGCCGATCACGTCGGCTGGCATCAGGTCGCTGGTGAACTGGATGCGCTGCATTTTCAGGCCGAGCGTGAGCGCGATGGCATGAGCCAGTGTGGTTTTTCCGACACCAGGTATGTCCTCGATCAATAAGTGCCCACCGGCAAGCAGGCATACTAAAGCCTGACGTATTTGCAGCGGCTTGCCAATAATGACTTCATTGAGCTGCCTGCTGGCGGCATGGAATTTGGAAAACATCGCAACATCCTGTCAGAGAGAGAGTTAGTTGCTTCATTTTATGCGAAAATCCTTCTCTGTTTGTTTTTTTGCAGAAATCGTTACACCTTATTGAGCCAACCATGACCACTGCGTTTTATACTCATCCAGCCTGCAAGCTGCATGAAATGGGTAACGATCATCCAGAATCACCGGAACGTCTGATCGCCATTGAAGATCATCTGATTGCCAGCCGGATCCATGATTTTTTGCGCCATTCGGAAGCGCCGTTAATAACAGAAGAACAACTGGCACTGGTGCACACGCCGGAGGCCATTGAACGCATCCGTGAACACACGCCGCAGTCTGGCTATTACCCACTGGATGGCGACACCTTATTAAATCCCTCAAGCTGGGTGGCAGCGCGTGCCGCCGCCGGAGCGGCTATTTCGGCCACGGCTGCCGTGTTGAATGGCGAGGTGGAAAATGCTTTTTGCAGCGTACGCCCTCCCGGGCACCATGCCACCCCGGACGAGGCAATGGGATTTTGTTTGTTTAATAATGTTGCGCTGGCGGCCAGTTATGCGCTGGAACACCACGGCCTGGAACGGATCGCGATTGTTGATTTTGATGTTCATCATGGCAATGGCACCGAAGCGGTTTTTCATGCAGACCCCCGCGTGTTGATGGTCAGTTTTTTTCAGCATCCCTGTTATCCCTATAGCGGACTGGACAATCCGGTGAGTCATATGCGCAATTTGCCGGTGCCGGCGTATTCTGACGGTGCGCTCATCCGTGCCCTGATTGAGCAGCACTGGATACCGGCGCTGCACAAACATGCGCCACAAATGATTTTTATCTCCGCCGGTTTTGATGCTCATCGTGAAGATGCGGTGGGGCAGCTCAAACTGGTCGAGGCCGATTACGCCTGGATTACCCTGCAAATCATGCAGGTCGCCAAACAGTTTTCTCACGGACGGATAGTGAGCTGTCTTGAAGGCGGGTACAGTCCATCGGCACTGGGGCGCAGTGTTGTGGCACATCTTAAGGTGCTGGCTGGGCTGGATTAAATAAATTAACAAAAAAATCAAAAATCGTGAAATGTTGATTACAATATGCTAATTCAACTTTCCCTATCCTTTCGGAGTAATACATGGCCCTGATTAATTCCAAACAACGTTACGGTTCACTTTCCATCGCCCTGCACTGGTTGGTGGTGATTGCTTTTATCGGTGTTTATGCCAGTATTGAATTCTCTGATTCCTTTCCCAAGGGCAGTGATATGCGCAGTTTTTTGAAGGGGTTGCATTTTTCTCTGGGGCTGAGTATTTTTATCGCTTTGTTTGTGCGTATTGCCGCCCGACTGGCTGGCGCGGAACCAGAAATTGTGCCTGCCATCCCTGAGAAGCAAAAACTGGCGGCCAAAGCGATTCATCTGGCGCTATATCTGTTCATGCTGGGGATGCCCGTGGCTGGTTACATCGCGCGCACGCTGGCCGGCAAAGTGACCTATCTGTTCGGGATTGCCCTGCCGGTGTTTGGCAGTGTGAATAAAGAACTGGCCGGCAGCATTATCGACCTGCATGAAACGGTAGGTAATATCGGCTATTTTTTAATTGCCGCACACGCCGCTGCGGCGTTGTTTCATCATTATGTGCAAAAGGATAATACCCTGTTGCGCATGCTGCCTGAGCGCAAATAAATCGCTGGTTACCAGCAATAATCGGGACTTAAAAAAAACTCTCTGACCTGGGCGACTTCATTAGGAGCCAGGTCAAGTTTGGTTGATTTTAATTCGGCGATGATGTCAAAAATAGCCGCCATTACGCCTTCGGGGGCGCGTGTTTTTTGAATCTCAGAGTGGATATATATGTTGTTGAAGGCCCGGTCGGAAAATTCCTGCGACATATTGGAGGAATCAAGGACAGTCTGAAACAGGCCGCTTTTCCAAAGTGCTGCACGTGCCCAGTGAAACAGTATTTTTTGTTCTTTGGAAAATTTATTTTTAAATAAGTTTTCTTCCGCCAGTGTTTTTGTCTGATCGGGATTTCCCCTGACTTTAGTGAGTATTCGATCATCAAATTTCCCCTGGACGATTAAATTCTGTGGTCCACCATCTGAGAAAGTTTGACCATAGGTAAGCGTTGTTTCAGTCAGGTTAAAAAATATATTCTGACGTAAGTTAAAAATTATTTTGGCTGACAGTTGGTAAAATGGGTCTTGTTCAATCGGTGGAATAGCTGGATGATCCGGGTCAGCTGTTGGTAAAATTCCGGTGGCAATAAAGTACAGCCTTTGCTTTAAACTGATGAGGTAAGGTTTTCGATCAGCGTCGCTGACGATGGCCAGGTTAGTGTTGGTGCAATGTTTCAGTCTGGTTCCGGTTAACTTAACCCTGGTCAGATTTGTGTGGGTAAAGTCAGCATCAGCAAACAGGCAATAAGAAAAATCGCTACCGGTCAGGTCTGCGTACATCAGGCTGAAATTGCCTGCATCGGGATTATTTCTCAGTAATTGGGATAAATCGGTAAGCTGGTCCGCCGTACCACTCATATCCAATCCACGGAGATCAAGCTTTCTGGCTTCAAGAAACTTGTTAGTGTCAAGTTCGACATCCTGTGCCCGGGTTTTTATCGCCGCTGACAGACCTGCTGTGCTAAGTCTGGTATGGTTAAAAATGGCACCTTTAAAATTAATGTTGTTTGCATCAATGCCATGCAAATCCAGATCGGATAAATCAACACCGCTGAGATCCGCTCCGGCTATGGAAACTCCCTGTTGAATCGCCAGTTCGAGTAGCTCGCGACTGAGTTTTGTCATGCAAAAGTTAGCCGCTGTTAATTGTGTTTTCGCATTCACCTTGGTTACTTCGGACAGATCTGCCATTGTGAAATTGGCCTGGCTTAAATTGGTGTTTTCCAGATTGGTTTGTGCGTCCATGTGACAATGGTTAAGTTTGGCTGCTGTTGCGTTGACACCGGAAAAATTGGCTCCGTTCAGAGTTAAATGAGATAAATTGGATCGCATGAGACTGACGTGATTAAAATCCATTTCTGACCAGTCATTTGTTTGCATTTCAGTTTGATGGTCCATGCGATAATCATCGAGAGTTCTGGATTGTGCTATGAATTCCACAGCCATTTCTTTGCTGATGCAAGCCTGTTTGTGGCTGTGTGCAGATAATGTGGCGTTATCGATGACAGTTCGGGTCATGTTGGTTTCGTCAAATTTTGAATCTGCATCGGTGATGACATCGGTAAGGTTGGAATTGACCAGCATTGTCAATGTCAAGTTGGCTGAGGATATGTTTGCATTTGTTAAATCAGCACAGTTGAAATTGGCTCCGTTTAGTTGGGCGCCGGTGAAATTTGCCGAGGTGAATTGCATGCCATTAAAAAAACCTTCTTTAAGATTCTGCTGGCTCAGGTCAACGCTTCTGAAGCTTTGTTGGCCGGCCACCGCCAGAGAGGCGATACTTTCCGCATCCATTTTGACGTCAGCTAAATTTAGCTGATTATTCGCATCCATCTGATTTCCCAAGGCCAGGCTGGTTCCTCTCAGGCTTGGATTGGCAACCAGAATAAGAGCATCAACAATAGTCCGATTAACGAGGGTGTTACTGAAGTCGATGGCAGCCAGGTCAACGCCGGTCAGATCCATGGTTCTCAGATCGGTGCGTTCTGGATTGTTGCGGCCCGAGTTGATACAGTGGATTAAAAGTTGTTTTTTCAAACTGGCAAAGGTGACTCCGTGAACCTGTTTGCTGACTCCCGGTTGAATACTGGTATCCGTAATGCTGATGAAGTTGGTGCCTGGTTCCTGATTAAACAGGAATTCGCGTCCTTCAATGGTTTGGTGTAGTGTATAGCGACCCTGAACATCCGGTTTTAATTCCAGAATTGCCGTCGCCAGCCCGGGGGAAATTTGTGACAGTGATTTAGTTTTTTCCTGAATTTCATCATTCGAAACTTTTAAGTAAATACCCAGAGAAATGATGCTTAACACAATCGTGCGCAACAAATTTTCTTTGTGAAAGTCGGCGCCGGACTCGAGCATGCTGCCTTGATTGAGGGCGGTAAGTCCGCGCCCCATGGTTTGTTCGCTGATAGTATGCATAGCAGGTATTGTTTAAAATTTTATTGCGCAAAAAAATCAACTTTTGATGTATTCAAGTCGCCTTTGAATCGGGTACGAATTGTAGGTATTTTTCTGCTTTAGGGTGCAGATTGTCTATTGTGAGAATCCACAGAAAAAGCTGGCTTCAAAGTTACTGCAAATAGGGTGTTATAACTTTCAATGCTGACAATGTTTTATATTGTCATGGTTTTATGCATGCATTATTGGTAATGAAAATTCGTTCAGTAAAGCCTCTCAGTACGGGTAATTTGGTCAAATTGGCCAGTTTTTCGCTTTTTTGCTGGCTTACTGGCAAACAACAGCCGCGATTTACCGATAACTCCGTACAATAGCGGTTTGATTTTGCTATAGAAGAAACGCATGTCCATACAATGGTTCCCCGGCCACATGAATGCCGCCCGCAAAAAAGCGGCGGAAACGATGGAGAACACCGATCTCGTCATCGAAGTACTTGATGCGCGCATTCCTCAGGCGAGCTGCAATCCGATGGTTGAACAGCTGCGTAATTTCCGCCAGCGCCCGTGCCTGAAGATTCTCAATAAAAGTGATCTGGCCGATCCGGCGGCAACGGCTGCCTGGCTGGCTTTTTATAATGCCCAGAAGGGCGTGAAAGCGGTGGCGCTGTGCTGCAAAAAACCAGCCGACGTGGCTAAAATTCCTGGTTTTTGCATGGCCCTGGCTCCGCATCGGGCAGTGCCAACCAAACCGTTGCGCATGATGATTATGGGGATTCCTAACGTCGGTAAATCGACGTTGATGAATGCACTGCTCAAAAAACGTGTCGCTCCGGTGGGTGATGAACCGGCAGTAACCAAGGTGCAGCAGCGTCTGTATCTGGGTAAAAACATGATTCTGACCGATACACCGGGGATGTTGTGGCCAAAAATTGCCCATCCGACCGATGGTTTGATGCTCGCTGCCAGTCACGCGGTGGGTGTGAACGCACTCATTGAAGAAGAAGTCGCGACCTTTCTGGCCGAGCTGGTTTTACAGCATTATCCGCAATTTCTGGCAGCCCGTTATGGCATGAGTACCGAAGGAATTGATGCTGTGCATGTGATTGAAGGCGTCGCCAAAAAACGTGGTTATCGCTTAAAAGGTGGTGAATGGGATTTTGAAAAAGCCGCGCATACCTTATTGCTCGATTATCGCAGTGGTGCGCTCGGTCGGGTCAGTCTGGAGACGCCGCAAAGCCGCGAAATTCTGTTGGCCAATTATGTGCCGCCGGTGTTGCTCGGACAGGGAAAAGTTACCGATACCGAAGTCGGCGAGCAGGGCAGGGATGCCACGTTTGTAGATTCGGGACGTGAATAGTAAAATAACGCAAATTCAACTTCTATGGTGATCAATAATGAGTATTAAATCAGATGCATGGATACGCCGTATGGCGCAGGAAACCAAGATGATTGAGCCGTTTGAACCCGGTCAGGTACGGGTTGAAAACGGCAATAAAATCGTCAGTTATGGCACTTCCTCGTATGGTTATGATATTCGTTGCGCCAACGAATTTAAAATTTTTACCAATATTAACAGCACCATTGTGGACCCGAAAAATTTCGATGAAAAATCATTTGTCGATTTTCAGGGCGATGTCTGCATTATTCCACCGAATTCGTTTGCTCTGGCGCGCACCATGGAATATTTCCGGATTCCGCGCAATGTGCTCACGATCTGTCTGGGCAAATCCACGTATGCGCGCTGCGGCATTATCGTCAATGTCACGCCGTTTGAACCGGAGTGGGAAGGTTATGTCACGCTGGAGTTTTCCAATACCACACCGCTGCCGGCAAAAATTTATGCCGGTGAAGGTTGCGCTCAGGTGTTGTTCTTTGAGAGCGATGAAGTCTGTGAAATGTCGTACAAAGACCGCAATGGCAAATACCAGGGACAGGTTGGCGTGACGTTGCCCAAGGCATAAGATGTTTCGACTGATGGCTTTGCTGGGTGGGATGTTGCTCAGTTCCGCCTTGTTGGCACAGTCATTGCCACAACCCGTGTTGACGGCGCTGCAAAAAGGGCGTGTGCCGCCGGAAGCCCTTGGGGTCTATGTGCAGGAAGTGGCGGCGCCCGGCAGCACTGCGCCGGCGCTGATACGCTGGCAGGCCGAGTTGCCACTGCAACCGGCTTCAACCATGAAGCTCGTTACCAGCTATGCCGCTCTGGATATGCTGGGCCCCGCCTATAGCTGGAAAACCAGCGTTTATCTGAATGGCTCTCTCGATGGCGATGTATTGCATGGCGACCTGATTGTACAGGGCGGCGGTGATCCGCATTTGCTGGCAGAAAATTTCTGGCAGTTGTTGCATCAGATTCGCGCTCAGGGTATCCGTGACATTACCGGTAATCTGATTCTTGATAATTCCTGGATGCAGCCGCAGAGTATGGATGCGGCCGAGTTCGACCATGATCCCACGCGTCCGTATAATGTTGGCCCGGATGCGTTGCTGGTCAATTTTAATGTGCTCAATTTACATTTGCATGAGCAGGGTGAGTCACTCAGTCTCACTCCAGTGACGCCGGTGGCACTGCAAACCAGTGTGCAGGTCAGTTTGGGGAAAGGTTCCTGCAGTGCCTGGCGCGATGGACTGCAGCCGCAGTTTTCTCTCATCGATCAACAAATTCATTTGCAGTTATCCGGCACTTATCCACGTGGCTGTGGCGACCAGTCGTGGATGTTGCAGCCTTATCCGCTTACGCCGCAGGAAGTTACTGGCGCACTGTTCCGGCAATTGTGGCAGGAAGCCGGTGGCCAGCTCGAAGGTGCCATCGTTGCCGGCAGTGTGCCGACGACGGCGGTAGTGGTGACGGAAATGTCGTCCTTACCCCTGCCTGAAATTTTGCGGGCAATGAACAAACACAGCAATAATGTTATGACCCGGCTGGTGATGCTCACGCTCGATCATCAGGCACGGCAAGCTCCGGCGAGTGCCGCGGCAGCCGCGACGCTGGTGCAGAATTGGTTTGCCCGGCTGGGGATAGATACTCAGGGTTTGCTGATTGAAAATGGCAGCGGTTTGTCGCGCAGTGAGCGCATCAGTGCGCTGCAGCTCGGAAGCATGCTCAAGCATGCGTATGCCTCATCAGTGATGCCGGAGTTGCTCGCTTCCATGCCGGTACTGGGTGTGGATGGGACCATGAAAAATCGCGCACTCAATCAACCGGTGGCTGGTCATGCGCATATGAAAAGTGGTTCTCTGGAAGGCGTGCGGGCCATTGCTGGTTATGTGCTGGCGGCTTCCGGAAAACGTTATGTGGTGGTGTGTCTGCTCAATCATCCCAACGCCAGTCAGGGAGTGTCTGCCCAAGATGTGTTGTTGCAGTGGGTGTATGCCAACGGCTAAACTGAGTTGGGATTGACAACGTCAGGGTTTATAGGTGATTTCACCTTCCTGGTTCTTCCAGATCTGCGCGGCCTGTCCTGATTTAACGATTACCTCGAGTGCTTCGTTGATTTCTTTGAGCATGGCTGCTGCGCTGCCATTTTTGGCGGTCACCAGATAGCGTGAGGGAGCCATAGCCTCGCTCACATCGCTATGTAGTATTTCCGGATCAGACAGGATGGATTTTCCAGCCCGGTCAAAGCTGTTAATAATTTCCAGCTCTTCGACAAAATAATCGCAGCGTCCGGCCTGCAGTTTTCTCGCCAGTGAATCGTATCCGGAACCCAGATCGAGCTGTTCGGATTTTAAGCCGTAATGCTGGTAACTGGAGCCGTAAAGACCGCAGCCGCGATAGCGTTGCAAATCGCTTACATGCACTACCGTCAGCGGCTTGGAACGGAGGAAGAAAATTTGCGGCGTGAGGGTGTTGTAGTGGACCGAATAGGTAAAAATTTTGATCCGCTCATCATTCAGATACGCACCCATTGCAAAATCAATATGTCCCAGCTCCACTTCATGCAGGCAACGCTTCCAAGGTATATCGCTGATAAATCGCACCGGTTTGGCCATGTGGTCGAAGGCTGCCTGAACGATATCGGCAGAAAATCCCAAAGGGTTGCCGATCACTTTGGACGTCGCCTTCCATCCCGCCGGACTGGGGTCAGCACAGACGGTGGCGGCTTTGATGGAATCAGCCAGCGTCATCGGCATGAATGACATCAGACTGAGTATCAGCAGCAGATGGTGAGGAAATGAAGTAGCAGGTGATGCCATGGTTCTGATTTGCGATAGTCGTGCAGGTTAGCTTAGTCAGAAATTCGGTTCATAACAAGGTTATCGTCCAGTCAGGCTCAGTGCTTTGGGGTAATAGTCTGATGTATTTGGCAAAAATGCAGCCTCTTTCTTGCTGTTTTGCACTGTTTTACTGGAAAAACAGACAAAATGAGTTTATTGTCAGGTTGCATTTAAAATGGTTAAACAATGAAAAATAAGGGACTTAACATGCATATTCGCAGCGTTTTTCTGGGCTTACTGGTTGCCACAAGCAGCCTGATCTCGCCCGCACAGGCAGTTGAGCAAACGGTTGTAGTGTTGAAAGCGGCGCATTTGTTTGATGCGCTCAGTGGCACTCTGATGGAACCCGGAATGGTCGTGGTTGCTGGCGAGAAAATTCAGGCGCTTGGCCGCGAGTTAACTATTCCCGCAGGTGCTCAGGTGATTGATCTGGGGGATGCCACCTTGATGCCCGGTTTTATTGATGCGCATGTGCATATGGCCGGTGAAATGAGCAATAACTGGTATGGAGACTGGTTTAACGGCATGATGCGTTTTCCTGCCGAGCAGGCGCTGTATGGTGCTCATTATGCCAGCGTGACTTTACTCTCCGGTGTGACCACGGTACGTGATCTGGGTTCGGCCGATTTTATTTCTCTCGGTATGCGCAATGCCATCAGGGCAGGCATGATACCGGGACCGCGTATGCTGGTGGCTAATTATCCGATTGGTGCTACCGGTGGTCATGGCGATTCCAATCCGATTCCACCTGAAAGAACAGTCGCCACCGGAGTGATTCAGGGTGTCTGTAATGGAGCTGATTCCTGTCGCGCGGCAGTGCGTTCTCAGATTAAGTATGGTGCTGATGTGATTAAGCTGATGCCCTCAGGCGGGGTGTTGTCGCTGACGGACCCGGTGGATACACCCGAGCTGACTCAGGAAGAAATCAACGCGATCGTTTCTGAAGCACATGCCTGGAACCGCAAGGCCGCAGCACATTGCCACGGCGACAAGGCTGCCAAAATGGCGATTGCTGCCGGTGTTGATTCGATTGAGCATGGCAGTTTTTTACAGGACGATACGCTGCTGGAAATGAAGAAAAAGCATATTTATCTGGTGCCGACGCTGTCCGCGGGTGACACCGTGGGGCTGATGGCAGACAAGCTGCCGCCAGCGATTGGTGTCAAAGCCACCGCAGCATCACAGCAGATGCAAAAAATGTTTCAGCGGGCGATCAAGCTGGGTGTGCCGGTGGCGATGGGAACCGATGCCGGTGTCGGACATCACGGAACCAATGCTTATGAATTTGTCCTGATGACCAGAAATGGTTACACACCCGCACAGGCTTTAATCTCGGGTACAGCCAACGGTGCAGACCTGCTCGGCATTGCGGCCCAGACCGGCACTCTGCAAGTTGGTAAATATGCCGATATTGTTGCCGTTCCCGGTAATGTGCTCAGCGATATCAGCGCTACCCAGCGTCCTGTGCTGGTGATGAAAGAAGGTCATATTTATCTGGGCGGAAAATAATCCGCCGTCATAATAACAATGAGGAGCGTCAATGAAACAGTCATCATGGTCAACGGTCGTTTTGTGCATCGCCTTTTTGTCGGTCTCCCCGCTACAGGCGAAAACGGTGGAGTCAAGGGAGTCGGTCAAGTTGCATGCGCTGTTTGATGCACAATGGGAGCATGAATTAACCGAGTCGCCGGAGTTTGCCACCATGCTAGGTGATGATCGCTATTCGGATCGCTGGCATGATGGTTCACCGCAGGCAGTGGCTAAACGTAAGGCTGACAGACTTGAGCTTGAGCAGGTGCTCAAAAAAGTGAACGAGAAAAAAATCAGTGCCGAAGACCGCATCTCCCTGGCGATTATGCGCTTTCAGGTACGCAACCGCATCGAGCTCGATCAGGTGTATGGCGACTTGCCTTTTTCTGCCGATGATTCCCCGTTTGCCATCACCCAGATGGGTGGCGTGCAAATGGAACTCACACCGTTGTTGCGCGGCACGGCACTCAAAACGGTACATGACTATGAGATGTTAATCCATCGGCTCGATACCATGCCGGCCATGCTTGACGATACCACGGCCAGATTACGTGCCGGGATGCGCAGCGGCTGGATGCCCGCCGCGATTGCGTTGCAACGGGTACCCTCGCAGTTTGATCCCCTGTTGATGACTTCACTGGAAAAAAATCCATTATTTGTGCCGTTCACGCATTTTCCGGCATCGATTGTGCTCAGCGATCAACAACGTCTGAGCGCTGCGGCCAGGCTGAGTATTGAGCGCCGTGCCATACCGGCATTAACGCAGTTGCAGCAGTTTTTAATCCACGATTATCTGCCCGCAGCCAGTCAGCAGATCGCGGCCACGGAGTTGCCCGGCAAGCAGGCGTATTATCAGGCCAGACTGACGGCGAGCAACACTACCACGCTGACGCCGGCGGAAATTCATCAGATTGGTCTCAATGAAGTGGCGCAGATTGAAACAGCCATGCTGGCAGTGATGCAGGAATCGGGTTTTAAAGGCAGCGCAGCGGAATTTAATCTGTTTATGAACAGCGATCCGCAGTTTTTCTTTACCAGTGCCGATGCCATGCTGGCGTCGTATCGTGATATCGCTAAACGCATTGATGCTCAGTTGCCGGGCCAGTTCGTCACTCTGCCGCGACAGCCGTATGGTATTCGTGCCATGTTGCCGGCTGAAGGGGATGGTCCGGAACATTATACGTTTGGTGCTCTCGATGGCAGCCGGGCAGGTTTTTTTGAGGCCAATGTCAACAATCTCAAGCGTCGCGCCAGCTGGAGTATGGAAGATCTGGTGTTGCATGAAGCTATGCCGGGGCATCATCTGCAAATTGCCCGTGCATCTGAGCTGGAAGGATTGCCAACCTTCCGTCGTTCTTATCGGAATTCCGGTTATTCCGAAGGCTGGGCACTGTATGCCGAATCACTGGGCTATGATCTTGGTATGTACACCACGCCGTATACCCGTTACGGGTTTCTGACTTCACAGATGTTTCGCGCCTGCCGCCTGGTAGTCGATACCGGTATCCATGCTTTTGGCCTGTCGCGCGATGAGGCGATTCATTATCTGATGGAACATGCGGCCGTCACCGAGGCGTTTGCTACTGCGGAAGTTGACCGTTATATCGTCTGGCCGGGGCAGGCAACTGCTTATAAGCTGGGGCAGCTGCAAATTCTGGCGCTGCGCAAAAAAGCCGAAAAAGCACTCGGTACGCGCTTTGATGTGCGCCAGTTTAATAATCAGGTGGTCGATCATGGCGGATTGCCACTCAAGGTGTTAAATGATGTGATCGACCAGTGGATCGTGGCGCAGCATTAATCATGTCGGCGCGCCGTGCTCGGCACGCCGATGTTCATGGTTGCAGGCGGCAGCGACTCCAGACGCCATTCTGGTCGCGGGTGAAGGCGATCCGGTCATGCAGGCGTGAGCTGCGACCCTGCCAGAATTCGACATAATCGGGCACCAGGCGATAGCCACCCCAGTGTGATGGACGCTGGACGCTGTCGCCATATTGCTGCCGTATCTGTTCTACTTTTTGTTCCAGCAACGCGCGCTCGGCAATTACCTGACTTTGCTGCGATGCCAGTGCGCCGTGGCGGCTGGCCAGCGGGCGGCTGTTGAAGTAGTTGTCGTTGTCGCTGTCGCTGACTTTTTCAACCCGGCCTTCGATGCGGATCTGGCGTTCGAGTTCGGGCCAGAAAAACAGCAGCGCAGCCTGCGGATTGCTGGCCAGCTCCGTGCCTTTGCGACTGGTGTAATGGGTAAACCAGCTGATGCCACGCGCATCGAGATCTTTGATGAGCACGATGCGCGAGGATGGCCGACCCTCATCATTGACGGTGGACAGACTCATGGCATTGGCTTCAGCTACCTGGGCATCGAGGGTTTCCTGAAACCAGACGGCAATTTGTTTTAGCGGATCGGCATCCACCTGATCTTCTGAAAGGCTGGCACGTTGGTAATCTTTACGGATATCGGCGAGAGACATGTGTTTTCCTGTTGAAACAAGTGAATTAAATTTGGCTGATGTTAAGGCACGCAGAGGATAAAATAGCGTATCACAAGCGAGCTGGCTTGTTGCATCTCAATAATCAGCGTAATTTTGCCTGCAGGCGGCGTATAGTCTATGGTGCTATCAAACTGACATGGCATGGTTTTTCCGTGATAACTGGCGAACTCCGCTAAAATAGCGCACCTGAGTTAATTATACAAAGCACTTCTATGAATGAGATGGATTTTGAGCGTCGTTTTGGCGGCATTGCCCGATTATATGGGGACGAGGGATTGGCACGCTTTCAGGCGGCACACGTGTGTGTCGTTGGGGTGGGCGGCGTCGGTTCCTGGGTGGCAGAAGCATTGGCGCGCAGTGCCATCGGTAAAATTACCCTCATCGATCTCGATAATGTGGCCGAGTCGAATATCAATCGTCAGATTCAGGCACTCTCCAGTACGTTGGGACAGGCCAAAGTCACGGCGCTGGCCGAGCGCATCGGGCAAATCAATCCACGCTGTGAGGTCATTGAGGTTGAGGATTTCATTACTCCGGACAATCTGTCGGAAATGATACAGGCTCCCCAGTTTGATTATGTGGTTGATGCGATCGACAGTGTAAAAGCAAAAACGGCACTGCTGGCTTTTTGTCGTGCTCAGCAAATACCGATAGTGACTATTGGTGGCGCCGGTGGACAGATCGATCCCGGCAAGATTGAAATTCGCGATTTGTGTCGCACTGAACAGGAACCATTATTATCGCTGGTACGCAAACGCCTGCGGCAAAATTATGGTTTTCCTCGCGGCACCAAAAACAAGTTTGGAATCGATGCGGTGTTTTCGATGGAACCACTGAAATTTCCTGCCGTGCCGGAAAGTGTCTGCGTTGTCGAGGGTGAGCCGGAAGAAGGTATTACTGGTCTCAATTGTGCTGGTTTTGGTTCGGCCATGGTGGTCACTGCTGCGTTTGGCATGCAGGCGGCGGCGCTGGTGTTACGTAAGCTGGCTGGTTTATGATGGTAGTTAAATGAAACCCGTGATGAACTCTTTCCTGTCTGCGGCCCTGTTCGTTTTGATGACGGTCTTGAGCAGTCAGGTTCAGGCTGAAAAACTCGACAGCATGGCTGAACGCTTACAGGCCTGTGTGATCTGTCATGCGGCCAAGGATACCCAGAGTGCCGATGCCTATTACCCCAGAATTGCCGGTAAGCCGGCCGGTTATTTGTATAATCAGCTGAGCAATTTCCGTGATGGTCGTCGCACCTATACCCCGATGACGAATTTGCTCGATACGCTCTCGGAAGATTACTTAAAACAGATCGCGGCCTATTTTTCCAGTCTGCATCCGGCTTTTGCCCCGGAGGTCTCTGCCGCCGTCACTCCGGCTTTGTTTACCCGTGGCCAGCTGCTGGTACGACAGGGCGATCCTGCGAAGAAGATTCCCGCCTGTGCGGCCTGTCATGGCAGCCGTCTGCTTGGCGTGGTGCCGGCCATTCCTGGTTTGCTGGGTTTGCCGCGTGACTATATTAATGCCCAGTTTGGTGCCATGCGCAATGGTTCGAGGCGTAATTCCAGTCCTGACTGCATGGCGCAGATTGCCCGGCGTTTGTCGGCAGACGATATCAATTCGGTCGCCACCTGGTTATCCGCCCAACCGATTGTGGGTGATGAAGCGCCGGATGCCGTCTTGCCTGATCCCATGCCACTCAGGTGTGGCAGTGTTACGCCGGAGGCAAAATGACGCGCCGCCTGTGGTTAGCTGTAGTGGTTATGGTGATTGTCGTGATTGTCGGGTGGCTGTATTTGAGTGGCTGGCATGCAACTGCGGAAAAGTATCCTTCGGTTGGCACTAAACTCAGTCACACCGATCAAGTTGCGCGCGGCAGCTATCTGGTTAAAGCCGGGAACTGCATGGCTTGTCATACGGCCAGAGGACAGCCTGCCTTTGCTGGTGGCCGGTTGTTGCCGACGAATTTCGGACAGTTTTATACTCCCAACATTACACCGGATAAAAGTACCGGTATCGGCAACTGGAGTGTCGATGATTTCTGGCGCGCTCTGCACGATGGTATCGGACGTGATGGGCGTTTGCTGTATCCGGCTTTTCCTTATACTGAATACACCAAAGTCAGCCGCGCAGATGCCGACGCGATGTTTGCCTACCTGCAAAGCGTTGCGCCGGTCAGTCTTGCTAATCGAGAACATGCATTGTCTTTCCCATTTAACTGGCGTCCCTTACTGCTGGTCTGGCGCAGTTTGTTTTTCAGTGCGCAACTGTATGAGGATGATGCGGGACACACTGCACAATGGAACCGCGGAGCGTATCTGGTGCAGGGTTTGGGGCACTGTACGAGCTGCCATACAGAACGCAATCTGCTCGGTGCCAGCACGGGGCTTGCCTTGGCAGGTGCGGAAATGGACGAACTCAACTGGTTTGCCACGTCGCTGATTGCCGATAATCAGTCAGGTCATGCCAGCATGCCGACAGACCAGTTGCAGCAACGGTTGCAGCAGGGTATGGCACAGCAGGGGCGGGTGTATGGCCCAATGGCTGAAGTGGTGAAGGAAAGTCTGCAATACCTGAGCGATGCCGATCTTCTGGCGATGGTGCTGTATCTGCGTTCGCAACAGGTCAATACACCCCTGGGTGAGTTCGATAAGCCGGGTCAGCGTGAGCTGGCCGAAACTATGTATCGGGGTGAAAAAGTCTACACTAGTCATTGCAAGCAATGTCATCAGGCTGATGGTACGGGTAAATCGCCAGCCTATCCGGCACTGCCGGGCAGCCGGCTGGTGAATCTGGCTTCGACCACCAATTTAACCAGAATCCTGTTAAACGGTGGATTTTCACCGGCAACCCAGTACAATCCACAACCATATGGCATGCCGCCGTTTGCGCAATTGTTAAGCTCTCAGGAAATTGCCGATGTCGCCAGTTATGTGCGTAATAGCTGGGGTAATCAGGGCAGTCTGCTGATTGCTGCCGAAGTTGACCGCTATCGCGGTCAGGCCAGTCATTAATTTTCATTGTCCCGGATAACTTAGCGCATGATTACCTTAACCATCAATGGTCAGGACCAACAGGTCGATGCCGATCCGGCTACGCCCTTGTTGTGGGTGCTGCGTGAGTCGCTCATGCTCACCGGAACCAAATATGCCTGTGGTGCCGGTCAGTGTGGTGCCTGTACCGTGCATCTGGATGGCGTGCCGATACGTTCCTGTTCTACCCCGATAGCCAGACTGGCCGGAAAGAAAATCACCACCATCGAAGCACTGGAACATGACACGATAGGCGCGCTGTTACAGGCCGCCTGGGTGCAGCATGATGTGCCGCAATGCGGCTATTGTCAAAGCGGAATGTTAATGAGTGCGACCGCATTATTAAAAACCAATTCGCAACCCAATGATACCCAAATTGATGCTGCCATGAACGGCAATCTGTGTCGTTGCGGAACCTATCAGCGCATTCGTGCAGCCATTAAGACGACTGCAGGGCAATTGAAACAGGCAGGTAAAACTTAAGGACCCTGGTATGGATGATCACGACGGAGCTGGCAAAATGCTGCCACTTTCGCGCAGACAGTTTTTGAAAGCCGGCAGCGCCCTGGGCGCTGGATTGGTGCTGGGTCTGGTCATGCCTGACATGTTCGCTGCCACCGATAACATCCGCTATACACCCAATCTATTTTTACGCATTGCTCCTGACAGCAGCATTACCGTGATCATTAACCGGCTTGAATCGGGACAAGGTATCAGCACCAGTCTGGCGATGCTCATTGCCGATGAACTCGGTGCCAACTGGTCGCAGATGCATACGGAACTGGCCCCCGCTGCCGACGTGTTTAAAGATCCCCAAAGCGGCATGCAAATGACGTTGGAGCAATCATCACTGGCCAACTCGTATCTGCAGTACCGTCAGATAGGCGCCTGTGCACGGGCGATGCTGATTACGGCAGCAGCAAAGCAGTGGCAGGTTACCGAAGCCGAATGCAGTACGCAAAACAGTTGGGTCATCGGGCCCCTGGGTTATAAAGCCAGTTTTGCTTCGCTGGCACAGGCAGCCATGCAGCTGGAATTACCAGACGCTGTCGTGTTGCAGTCGCCAAATCAATTCAAACGCATCGGCCAGGCTACCCCAGGTCTGAACACTCAGGCACAAGTAGATGGAAGTTTTCAGTATGGGATGGATTTACATTTACCCGAAATGAAAGTGGCACTGGTCGCACGCGCACCACAGTTTGGCGCTACTCTGGCCAGTGTGGATGCGAGGGCAGCACTGGCAGTGCCAGGAGTGCTGCAGGTGGTGAAGCTGAACCATGGCGTGGCCGTGATTGCCGACGGTTTCTGGCCAGCCAAGTTGGGTCGTGAAGCCTTGCTACTGAAATGGAATACCAGTAATCTCACACCAGTCGATTCGGAACGGCAACATAGTGCTTTTCATGAGCTGGCCAAAACGGCTGGCACCGTAGTCAGACGCGCGGATATTTCTGCTCTGGCTACTGCGGTGAAAAAAATCAATGCGGAATATGAATTTCCTTATCTGGCGCATACACCGATGGAGCCACTCAATTGCACGGCTGAACTGACTGCGCAAGGCTGTACAGTCTGGACGGCCAGCCAGTTTCAGACTGCTGATCAACTAGCCATCGCACGCGCGGCCGGCGTCTCACTGCAACAGGTTACCTTACATACGCTGGCCGCCGGTGGCAGTTTTGGTCGTCGGGCGGTGCCTACCTCAGCCCATATTGTCGAAGCGGTACAGGTTGCCAAAGCCTGGCAGCAGTTGGGTAAATCCGGTCCGGTGAAAGTCATCTGGACCCGTGACGATGATATTGAGGGCGGCTATTATCGTCCGGCCGTGGCGCATCGGGCCGAGCTTGGCTTTGATGCGCAGGGAAATATGCTGGCCTGGGATCATGTCATCGTCGGACAGTCGGTCGGGCTGGGAACGCCGGCAGAAAAAATGTTGGTGAAAAATGGCATCGATCAAACGCTCACAACCGGTCTGGCCGAGTCCTACCATGTACCGTTGAATTTATCGCTGCATTATGCGCAGGCCAATGTTCCGGTGCTGTGGTTTCGTGCCACTGCGGCCAGTCATACGGCTTTTGTGACGGAAACCCTGCTCGATGAAGCGGCTCAGCTAACGGGTGTTGATCCTGTGGCCTATCGCCGCACACTGCTGGGACAGGATCACCCACATCATCTTGCCGCCTTAAATCTGGCAGTCAGGATATCGGGTTATGACAGCAAAAAATTACCCAGGGGGCGAGCCTGGGGAGTGGCCTTGCATGAATCACAGAATTCGGTGGTGGCGTATGTGGTGGAAGCCTCAGTGAGAAAAAATATGCCCCAATTACATCGTGTGTGGGCGGGGGTGCACTGTCATCTGGCCGTCAATCCGCTGGGCGTTGAAGCACAGGTGCAGGGTGCCGTGTTGATGGCTTTGGGGATGACGTTGCCGGGCGCGGCCATTACTCTTAAAGAAGGCGTGGTTCAACAACATAGTTTCAGCGACTACCCGCTGGCGCGGATCAGTGATATGCCACAAGTCACCGTGGCACTGGTACCTTCGGATGAACCACCTTCAGGAATGGCAGACGCCGGATTTCCGGCGCTGGCGCCGGCATACGCCAATGCCATTGCACGACTGACAGGCAAGCGCTTGCGTAAATTGCCGTTTAATTTATCTCAGGCCTGACAGACATGCCCGCATTTATCTTTACCAGCATGCCAGAAACACCGGTCCGCATTGGCATTTTTCAAACGGATGAAACTGCCAGTCTGAGTCTGGCCGGTTTGCTCGCGCCCTTGCAGGCGGCGCAGCAATTACTGGGGCGGGCGCGAATTGAAATCAACCTGCATCCGGCTGGCATTGTGCCCACCAATACGCAACCGGATTATCTGGCCTTGTTGGTGGCAGACACTCACAGTTTGGTGCCGACGCAGGATGTGTTACGACAGCTCAGTCAGACGCTGCAGCAGGCACGTTATTGGGGGGCAGTTGGTTCTGCCGTATTATGGTTGGCGAACGCCGGAAAAATGCCAGGCATTCGTTGTGCATTACCTTGGGCGCAGTATGGGGAAGTCAATGAAACCGCCGAACAGGCCATCCTGACGCCCAATTTATTTGAACTTGACCGCCACTGCATTACCTGTTGCGGCGGTGCGGCCAGTCTGGATTTTTCCCTGACCCTGATTCATGCCTGGTTTGGTGCCGAGGTCCAGGCACAGACCATGGAAATTCTGTGTATCGAAAGGGTACGTCAGGGAGACGAGCGTCAGCGCATTGCACTGCAAACCCGCTTTGGGGTACTGCAGCCGCAACTCAGTGAAGCCGTAACTTTGATGGAAAGCAATATGGAAGAAACCCTCAGTACCGATGATATTGCCCAGCTGGTTGGTTTGTCACGGCGTCAGCTGGAACGCCAGTTTAAGCAATACCTGGGCACCATGCCGTCGCGCTACTATCTGGAACTGCGGCTAAAAAAAGCGCGCCAGTTATTGCTGGAGTCAAACAGCTCGATTGTGCAAATTGGACTGATGTGTGGTTTTTCTTCCGGGGCGCATTTTTCTACTGCCTTCGGTGCCCAATTCGGGATGACTCCCAGAGAAGAACGTCAGCGCAAACTCAGCACTCCCTGATATTTTCAATTTATTTTTTTGGAATAATCCATGGATATTCTTTATTGATGGCTTCTAACAGTCGCAGCCTTTCAAGCAGGCGGGCGGTATGATTTTTCTGTTGCGTTATTTTTAAATCAGCCCGGGAAATTTCAGTATTTCCCCCTTTGTCGGTCACAGACATTTTTGCTGAGAGGTCGACATGTTCTGATGCTTGAAGATGGGGTACTGCTTCCTCATTAAGTTCGAGATGGAACTGGGTTTCACTTTTGGTATCCCAATCCGTTTCCATACATGTGGTATTGGAATCATGATGTGCAGTTGAGTAAAAATCTTCCTGCCATTCGCGCTTCCAGTGAGTTGAAGCTAGAGGAATCAATTGGGCCTGACGGTTTTTTCTGTTTCCGGGAAACGGAATGTCGACTGGGTTGGAAACTGAAGAGCAACTAATCGGGCGATGCTCGCTGTATGTTGACAATGCCATTGCAATGTTATGCATGGGAGGTATTTTATTCATGGTGTTTGTTATCTCTCCAGGGTTTGCGGTTGATTTTTTCTATCGGGCAGGTATCTCGTTCTTCGGAATTAATAAACAGAATTTTTTCCAGCATATGGCACATATAAGCGGTTTTTTTCAACATTGTTTTTTCTGAGTGAAGCTGGAACATTAATGGGAAAGTTAGCGATTCTGGTTGAATTTTGGTAGTTAATTTTTCTAAAATACGCATCCAGTTGGGTGCAATCGGAATATCGTGGCGGAACATAATCCGGAAAATGGTCGTCTGTATGTTTTCCAATGTATTTTTTTTGCTGATATGATCTGGCCGAACAGTGTAAAAAATTTGGCCGCCGTTTTTGTCATGGCAGAGCGTTCGTAATTACCAATAACCGTTTTTATGGAAGCTTGCTGAGGTGCTGAAATGACCTGTTTGATGGCATTAATACTCACTAGAGTGCTCATTGAATCCCCATTTGTGTAGTTGCCAGTCGATGAAGTGGATGCAACTAACTTTAGTGGCTCACATTCACTTTGTTTATTGGGGTTTCCCCTAATGAGGAAAAAAATAACAAGTACTAATTATTTTAAAATAAGAACAGAAAATAACTATGTGGAAATAGTTGGCTAATCAAGGGATTTTTTCAGATGGTGAAGACATTCCAGGATTTAATCAGGCTGCCCAGAGTGTCCCTGGACAGCCATGTGGCTCTTTAACGGAGGTTTATTTAAGACTGTCCACTCCAGCCCTGCAAACCACTTCATCCTGTGCGCCACTGCCGCCGGAACAGCCGATGGCACCGATGATTTTACCGTTCTCGATCAGGGGAATGCCGCCACGTGAAGCGATGATGCCATCGAGCGTCAAGACGTAATTCATGCTGTTTTGCTGAATCGCATTTTCAAACACTTTGGTTTCACGTCTAAAATTATTGGCCGCCCGTGCTTTGTGTTCGGCTACCGTAATTGAGGCCAGTTGCGCACCATTCATGCGGACAAACGAAACCAGATTGCCGCCGGAATCAACCACCGCGATATTAAATTTCCAGTTGTGTTTGTTTGCTTCGGCGACCACGGCCGTAATAGCGTTCTGGGCGCGTTCGAGTGTGATCGGTGCGCCATAAGGAACATCAAACGGCATTTTTTCTGCCACCGTGTCCAATGGGTTGGGTGCTGGCGGCGTGGTTTGTGCGGTGGCAGAAAATGCGGCCGTTGCTAACGTCAGTGCCAGAAGCAGTGAGGATGTGTTCATCGTGGTTTCCTTTCAGGATTAACTTCCGTGGTAACTCAAGTTCAGGGTGTGCATTACAGTCCGACATCCGCTGGCAGCCAGATAGCGCAATTGTGCGCGCTGGCGAAAGTCGTGTCACCGGTGACCGCACCCGGGACCATACTCAGATCGGTATCGTTACTGCTGGTGTACGCCGGCCAGAGGCTGCTGCCACTGGCATTGGGATTGCCGGTTTTGGCAAACTGCGACCAGAAGCTGACCATTTGTGTCGACAGTGCCGTCTGTGCCGCCGTCAATGGTGAGCCATAATATACTTTACCGGATGAGCCGGGAAACAGATAGGCCAGTTCGGACGCGTGGAAGGCACCATACCCATCGGTGCGCAGCGGGACATTGAAAAACATCGGCGCATTAGCATCGGCAAATTCATAGGTATACACCGGCACGCCGGCCGTGCTGATTACCCGGGCAACGCTGCGGCCATTACAGGCAAAGCCATAATCGGTGAGGATGTTGTCCAGCGTCCAGGCAGGGGTGTGCGCAGGGGTCAGCGGATAGACCAGCTGCAACAACGTGGCATTGGAAGCACCAAAGATGCCACTCAGATAGGTCGGATATTCACTGGCGGTTAATTGGTGTCCCTGTACGCTGTCGATGGCGACAACCGATAAAATACTGTATTCATGCTCAGTGGTGCCTTCAATCATTGGCACCTTGTTAAAGTGGCCGCTGCTCAGGGATTGGGCGATTGTGGTCGGCAGCACATTCAGATCAACCGTTGGCAATTGCGAACCCGCTGCGGTAATCAAATTGGCATTAGCCAGGATCGTGCTGACCGGCAAAGCCTGCAGGCAGGCGGCTGTCTGGCTGGCGCAACCTGTTGCGCTGGCAAACGTTTGTCCCAGAGCTTGTGCTGTACTGATAGTCAGTGGCTGCAAATTGTAGGCGCCGCTTTGCACAATAGCTTTGTGAAATAGACCGGCCGACAGCGGCGAGGAAATCTGCGCCAGCGTCGACATGCCGCCGGCAGATTGGCCAAAGAGCGTGACATTGCCGGGGTTGCCACCAAAACTGGCGATGTTGGTTTGTACCCATTTGAGTGCCGCCTGCTGATCCATTAAGCCGTAGTTGCCTGCGCCTGCCAGTGCCGGATGGGTCAGGAAGCCGAGCGCGCCCAGACGATAATTCAGCGTGACCACAATCACGCCGCTGTTGACCAGTGCGGAAGGGTCATAATCGGAGGATTCGCCGGAAGTTAAACCGCCTCCATGTATCCAGACCATCACAGGATAACTGCCACGTGCCACCGGTGCGAACACATTCAGACGCAAACAATCTTCGGAGTTGCTGGCGGTGCCAAAAGGCGAAGCTAGCTGTGGGCAGGCTGGACCAAAAGTCGTGCTCAGTCGTGGCTGGTTCCAGGCAATGGCAGCCTGCGGTGCCTGCCAGCGCAGGTTGCCCACAGGAGCGGCGGCATAAGGAATGCCGAGATAATAATTGACGTTGCCGATCGTTTTTCCGATGACCACGCCTTTGTCTGTCTGCACGGCGTTGTCCGGTCCGGAGCCACCACTGCAGGCGGCCAGAAAGCTGCAACAAATAAGTGTAGCCAAAAACTGGGTCAGTCTGAATTTCATTATGTCTCCGATGTTTTTTATTAAGTGAGTATGACGCAGAGACACACTTTACCGTATCTGTGGCTTCAGGTCGGTATGTTCATTTGCATGTGTCGATGGTTAGCAACGAATCCATACTGATTTTTCAGTGTTGATGCTCGTTCCCGGGTTACTGTAAAACCATAACGCTCATACATAGCCTGGGCACGCGGATTGGTGGCAGCAACATCAAGTGTGGCCAGATGAAATCCCTGGGCTTTACCCTGTTGCAGTAATTCCTGCAGTAGTAATTGACCGATTCCCAGGCCCTGCATGCCGGGAGTGACGCACAAATGTCCGAGATAAAACTGCCCTTTGGATGGTGGCGGGATGACGACTTCAGTACGCAAGCCGCGCAGCATGACTTTCACGCCCTGTATCAGTCCATACTGGGTCAAAATTTGCCGAGCACCCGCGAGCATGAACGCCAGACCTTGTTTGGCACTCCAGCCGCCACCAATAGCCACGACCTGGCCATTATGGGTGCCGACGAGGTGGTTGCGATAACCAAATTCACCAGCGCCATCGAGGTAGGCCGAACGTAAGAAATCCAGTGCGCTCCCATGCTTGGCGGTATTAAAAACATAATGAAACGCATTTGGGCCAGATAAATACATCAGTGCAATGGCCGTGTCGACATCATCAGGCTGGGCAGGGCGGAAAAGAATGGACATATGTTAATTAAATTATATTGTTATAGTAAGAAAAAATTATTCCTGATGGAATAAGTGGCTGCCAGCAGCTATATTTCTTTCAGGCATAAACACCTTAAACAGTTTTTATTTCGCTGGCAACCGGTTGAGGGTAATCACAAACTCAAATGTTGCTGTATGACATCTTAAATTGACAGGATTTATATAAATTGGTGTCGCAGTTTTATAAGAAATTCTCTGCCACGTTACGTACAATGTTTGCATCACGAATAACCTGAGGTTTTAACCATGACTGCTCCAACTACTAATTTACCTGCAACAACTCCAGTAACCCGGCAAACGTTTGATGAAGTCATGGTGCCGACCTATGCGCCATCGACGCTGGTGCCAGTACGCGCCAAAGGGCTTGATGTCTGGGATCAGAATGGACGTCAGTATCTGGATTTTACTGCCGGTATCGCTGTGACCAGTCTTGGTCACTGTCATCCGGATGTGGTGCACACTTTGCAGCAGCAGGCAGAAAAACTCTGGCACGTCGGCAATGGTTATACCAATGAGCCTGTGCTGGAATTGGCACGCACTCTGGTCGCGGCCACCTTTGCAGACCGCACCTTTTTTTGTAATTCCGGCGCAGAAGCCAATGAGGCTGCGCTGAAGCTGGCTCGCAAATACGCCGCCAAAAATGGTCACACTCATAAAACCCGGATTATTTCCTGTGTTAATTCTTTTCACGGACGTACGTTGTTTACCGTCTCAGTTGGCGGTCAGCCCAAATATACGGAAGGTTTTGGTCCTTTGCCGGCTGATCTGACGCATATCGCTTTTAATGACATCGAAGCCGCGCGTGCGGCCATTGGTGACGATGTCTGTGCCGTGATGGTTGAGCCGATTCAGGGTGAAGGTGGTGTCATGCCCGCCACTACAGAATATCTGCAGGCATTGCGTGATTTATGCAATCAACATGGTGCGCTGTTGATTTTTGATGAAGTGCAGTGCGGTATGGGACGTACAGGTCAATTATTTGCCTACATGGGTTATGGTGTTACTCCCGATATTCTGACCAGTGCTAAAGCATTGGGTAACGGTTATCCGATAGGTGCCATGCTGACTACCAATACGGTGGCGGCCGCCTTGGTGGTTGGTACCCATGGAACTACTTATGGTGGTAACCCGCTGGCTGCATCGGTTGCATTAACGGTGCTGCGTACCATCAATGTCCCGAGCTTTTTACTGCGCGTCAAACACGCTTCAAAAACCTTGATATTGGCTTTGCAGAATCTGGCTCAGACCTATCCGCACATACTGGGAGAAGTTCGCGGCAGCGGTTTGCTGTTGGGAATACAGTTGACACCGGGCTATGCCGGTCGCGCCAAAGAAATCACCAAGTTAGCAGAAGATCAGGGCTTGATGTTGCTCATCGCTGGTCCGGATGTATTGCGTTTTGCTCCGGCACTCATCGTCAGTGACGAACAAATCGCTGTTGCTGCCGACCGTTTGCGCGCTGCCCTGGCGCAGATCGCCTAAATCACCAGGAAACGCCATGCATATTGTCCGACCGGCCGAACACCGGGATATTCCAGCCTTGCTGGAGCTGGCTGCCGGATTGACGCAGGGCGTCCATACCATGGCAAAAACCGCTGCCGCGATTGAACGCGCTGTGGAGTTGTCGCTAAACTCGTTTTCCAGTCAGGCCGATATGCCTGGCGAAGAGTGTTACCTGTTTGTGTTGGAAAATACCACCGACGGACAATTGACAGGCAGTGCTGCGATTACAGCGCTGGCCGGCTCCAGAGGAACCTTTTTCTGTTTCCGTAATGATGTCATTCAGCAGGTCTCGCGTGACCTCGATATCAGCCACAGCGTGCATGCACTCACACTGTGCGCTGATCTGACCAGTTATTCGCAACTGTCGAGTTTTTTTGTGCGCAAAGATCATCAGTTGCAACCAGAAGCTGCGTTGCTCTCGCGAGCCAGATTGATGTTTGCCGCCATTAAGCCGGAACGCTTTGGCGAGCATTTTTTTGTTTCACTTGCGGGCTATACCGATGCTGAAGGGCATTCCCCTTTTTGGGAAGCGCTCGGGCGCAAATTTTTCAGGAAAAATTTTCTCGAAGCTGAACGGCTCGTCGACGGTGCCCGCAACCGTACCCTGATTGTTGAGCTCATGCCGCATTACCCGGTGTATGTGCCACTGCTGCCAGGTGATGCCCAGGCTGCCATGGGACAGGTCCATCCGGAAAGTGAAGTGCCGTTCGAGTTGCTCACTAAAGAAGGGTTTGCTTCGGATGATTTCATCGATATTTTTGATGGTGGCCCAATCCTGCAGGCCAGCAAACACAGCCTGCACTCATTTATGCATGGACTGCATTTAACCGTTGCTGCCGGTGATCAGCTCGCTGAAGGTGGCGTCACCTATCTGGTGGCCGGTATGAGTGATTTTCGTGCCACGCTGGTGCAATCCACGTCACTGGAAAACTCCCGTCATATCCGTCTTTCTCTGGCTACCAGACAAGCACTGAAGCTCGATATTGGTGACGAGGTTGTCTGTGTCCCCTTATAATAAAAAGGAATCAACATGATCGTCGTGCGCGCAATCCGGGCAGAAGATTTGGATGGCCTGATGTATCTGGCTACCCAGGTGGGTGATGGCATGACCACGCTCAAACCTGATCACACCATGCTGAGTAACCGCATTGCGGTAGCCTGTGCTTCCTTTGCCGAACAAATTCCGCCGGAACAGCGTGATTATCTGTTTGTGATGGAAGATACGGACAACGGCAAAATTGTCGGTGTCAGTGCAATAAAAAGTGCCGTCGGACTAGACGAGCCATTTTACAATTACCGCATTGGTACCTTAGTCCATTCGAGCAAGGAACTCGACGTATATTCGCGTATGGATACCTTGTATTTATCCAACGACCTGACCGGTTGCGCTGAGTTGTGCTCACTGTTTCTACATCCGGATTACCGCAGCGGCAATAACGGCAAACTGTTATCCAAATCACGCTTCCTGTTTATTGCCCAGTTCCCTCATCTGTTCAGTGAAAAACTGATCGCCGAATTGCGTGGCTTTCAGCATCCGGATGGCAGCTCACCCTTCTGGGATAATCTTGGCCGACATTTTTTTAAAATGGATTTCAGTCGCGCCGATGATTTGAGCAGTCTGGGTAAAAAATCGTTTATCGCCGAACTCATGCCGCGTCATCCTCTGTATGTGGCTTATCTGCCTCAGGTTGCGCAAGATGTGATTGGTCAGGTGCACGTTGATACCGCCCCGGCGCGGCGTTTGTTGGAACAAGAAGGATTGTATTACGAAGGTTTCGTCGATATTTTTGATGCTGGCCCGGTATTGCAGGCCCGCGTCAACGAATTGCGTTCGGTGCGTACCAGTGAACTTCTTCCGGTAGTCGATGTCAGTCCTACGCAGGAATCTGGCGAGGCCATGCTGGTTGCCAACACTACGATAGCCGATTATCGCATCATCGTCACGGAAGCCGTGCTCCAACAGGAAGGCTTACCACTGAGTGCTGAACAGCAACAGGTATTGCATTGTTCTTCCACGGTGCGCGTGATGCCATTAAATCTGCAAAAACACAGCTCTGTAAAGGTAAGTCATGAACAGTAATTATATCAACGGCCAGTGGGTGGCCGGTACCGGTGCCGCACTGACGGTTATTAATCCCGCCAATGGCGCCACGCTTTGGCAGGGTTTTGATGCTGATGAAGCGCAGGTCAGTCTGGCCTGTGACGGTGCACGGGCACACTTTGCCGCCTGGGCCAAAACCACGCTGGCTGAACGCATCGCTATCTGTGGCCGTTTCCGTGATTTACTCAAACAGCATACCGAAGAGCTGGCCTTGCTGATTGCTCAGGAAGTCGGCAAACCTCTGTGGGAAGCGCGCACCGAAGTCGCTACCATGGCCAATAAAATCGATATTTCAGTTCAGTCCTACCACGCTCGTACCGGTGAAGTCAGCAGCAAAGTGGCTGATGGTGACGCCGTGTTGCGTCATCGCCCACATGGTGTGTTTGCCGTGTTTGGTCCCTACAACTTCCCCGGACATTTACCCAACGGGCATATCGTTCCGGCACTCATCGCCGGTAATACCCTGGTATTCAAGCCAAGTGAATATGCGCCGCAAACCGCCATGAAAACGGTTGAACTGTGGATACAGGCTGGCTTGCCGGTGGGCGTACTTAATCTGGTCAATGGCGGCAAACACACCGGCATTGCGCTGTCCAGAAATGCGCAGATCGATGGTGTGTTGTTTACCGGCAGCTATCAGACCGGTGTGATTTTACATAAACAGTTTGCCGGACAGCCGGGCAAGATGCTGGCCCTGGAAATGGGTGGCAACAATGCGCTGGTGGTGTGGGATACGGCTGATATCGATGCTGCCGTCCATCACACCATTTTTTCTGCCTTTGTCAGCGCCGGTCAACGCTGCACCTGCGCACGCCGTCTGGTTATTCCTGATACCGCGTTTGGCCAGAAATTCCTCAATCGTCTGGTGCAGGTCGCTGCCGCCATCCACATTGGTCAGTATGACGCACAACCGGCACCGTTCATGGGTCCGGTGGTGTCGGCTGCCGTTGCGCAACGTTTGCTCGCCGGTCAGGCCGAACTGCTGGCCAAAGGCGGGAAATCCCTGTTGAGCATGCGTCAGCTGCATCCTGAGACTGGCTTTTTATCCGCCGGTATTGTCGATGTCACCGACGCCAGTGGAATTCCGGATGAAGAATGGTTCGGTCCTTTATTGCAAGTCATCCGGGTAGCTGATTTTAATGCCGCCCTGCAGGTCGCCAATGCCACCAGCTATGGACTGGCAGCCGGTTTGCTCAGTGATGAGGCAGCCTTGTGGCAACAATTTCAGATTGAGATCCGCGCCGGTGTGGTTAACTGGAATCGCCCAACCACCGGTGCGGCCAGCACGGCACCGTTTGGCGGCATCGGCAACTCGGGCAATCATCGCCCCAGCGCTTATTATGCGGCCGATTATTGCGCCTATCCGGTAGCTTCAATTGAAACCGCACTGCTGGAAATGCCCAAACAGCTTTCCCCCGGATTAACCTTTTAAGTTTGTTTTTAACGGAAGCAACGCCATGAATAAAACACCCGAACCTACGCGCGAATTTAATTTCGATGGCTTAGTCGGCCCGTCGCATAACTATGCCGGACTGTCGTTTGGCAATGTGGCATCGTCGAACAATATCAAAAGCGCCTCCAATCCCAAAGAAGCTGCCCTGCAAGGGTTGGCCAAGATGCATGCACTGGCGCAGCGCGGTTTCGCTCAGGCATTGTTGCCTCCTCAGGACAGACCGAATTTCCGCTTGCTGCGTCAGTTGGGTTTTACCGGCACCAATGCCCAGGTAATCGCTTCAGCTGCACGCACGGCGCCGGTATTGCTGGCCTGCGCCTATTCTGCTTCGCCGATGTGGACGGCCAATGCGGCCACTGTCAGCCCTTCAGCAGATACCCGGGATGGCCGCACCCATTTCACTGTCGCCAATCTGAATAACAAATTACACCGCTCTTACGAGCATACCCAGACCGAACGTGCTTTGCGCGCCATTTTCCATGATGAACAGCATTTTGCAGTTCATCAGGCCCTGCCAGCCACGCCGGCCTTTGGTGATGAAGGTGCCGCCAACCATACCCGCCTGTGCGCCGAACATGCTGCCGACGGTGTGGAATTGTTTGTCTATGGTCGCAGTGAATTTGATCCATCCATCGAGGGCCCGAAACGTTTTCCGGCGCGCCAGACCCTCGAAGCCAGTCAGGCCGTGGCACGCCTGCATGGCCTGCAAAGCGAACGCACTGTATTTCTGCAGCAAAATCCCGACACCATCGATCAGGGCGTGTTTCACAACGATGTGATCGCCGTCGGCAGTGGCCGGGTGCTGTTTTACCATCAGCAGGCTTTTGTGAATGAAGCCGCCAGTATTGAACAATGTCGTGTTGCAATGCAGCACGTCGGCGCTGAATTTCTGCCTGTCCGGGTTGCCACCCAGGATGTTTCGGTGGCCGACGCGGTGTCATCTTATTTGTTTAATAGTCAGCTTTTGACTAAATCTGACGGTAAAATGGCGCTGTTGGTACCGCAGGAATGCAGTGAAAATCCGGCAGTGGCAAATTATTTAAGCAACTTGATTAGCAGCTCTGGCGTCATCGATGAACTTTTAAGTTTTGAATTGCGCCAAAGCATGCGTAATGGTGGTGGCCCGGCCTGTTTGCGCTTACGCGTAGCATTAACTGACAAACAGGCGCAAGCCATGCATCAGGGAGTTATTTTTACCGAAGTTTTATACGCACGTTTAGTTCAGTGGGTCGAACGTCATTACCGTGACCGCCTCTCACCGGACGATTTAGCTGATCCTGCACTTGCAATTGAAGTGCATACAGCCTTAAATGAATTAAGTGGAATTCTGAATTTACCCAATTTGTACGAAGACCAATAAACAGTGACTTTGAAAAAACAGAGGATGTAATGAAACAAGCACAAGAATTACGTAAGCAAACCTTAACCCTGGTACAGGCCAATCACGCGCAAAACAACCCTTCGGTGAGCGCCTTGCTCGAAACCTGGCTGTCTTCTCTGGAAGAAGACGATCTGGCCGGTATGCTGCCAGCGAGTCTGGCATCGGTCTTATGGGATGGTTTTACCAATGCCGCCAACTGGACTCCGGCGCAGGGCTGTCAGATCAATACTCTGGCGTATCAGGATGGCCGCGGCGGACGCGCCACTGCGTTGCTCATACTCAATCCCGACATGCCATTTCTGGTCGATTCGATCGTCATGGCTCTGCGCAGTGAACGCATCGTTTCCCGTGCGGTACTCAATTCCGTTCTGGCCGTGCAGCGCGATGCCGATGGTAAAGTGGTCCGGGTGGAGACCGCTAAAGCGACCAAGGACAGCAATGCCGGGCTTGAATCGATCGTATTATGCTTGCTTTCCGAACAGCTGCCTGAGCAAGATATTACTGCCCTTATAGACCATCTTAAAATGTCGGTTGGCGATGCCGCCGATGTACGTCGCGACACACCGGCACTGGCCGCCAAAATTTTACAGGTTGCCGGCACAGTAGAAAGCGCAGCTCCGGACGGCCAGGAAACCGCGGCATTTTTACGCTGGGCCAACAGCATCGGCTTTGAAACCTTTGGCTACGTGTATTACGCGGTTCAGCCGGGTTCGCGTGAACTCGTGCGTGACGTCACCAGCGCACTCGGTGTACTGCAAAATAAACAGCATCCCGTGTATGGTGACTGCCTGAAAAGTATTCCAGGTGATTTCGAAACTCTGCAGGCACGTGAACATACTCTTTCGGTGGTCAAAGCGGATGTACAGGCAACCCTGTATCGTGACCAGCAACTCGATTTTATCGGTGTGCGTAACACCGCTGCCGATGGTACTTTGCTCGGCGAACATTGCTTAGTCGGCCTGTTCTCGCGTGCGGCGAGTGCCACAGCGCTGCCGGATCTGCCGTTTGCGCGGGTGCGCATTGCTCAGGTTTTGCAGTTGGCCGGTGTGCGTCCGGAAGGCTTCCGTGCCGAAAAATTTGTTGAAATCCTTGAATCGCTGCCTCGGGTAGAAGTTCTCGAAGCACAACCCGAATGGCTGGCCGAAGTCAGCAGTGCCGTGGTGGCGCTGTTCAAACAGCCGCGCGCCAAAGTCTTTGCCCGTCGCGACGTTTATGGCCGGCATTTGAATGTGCTGCTGTACATGCCACGTGAACTGTACAGCTCCAATTTATCCGCCACTCTGGCGGACACTCTCAAAGAAGTCGTCGGTGCTTCGGAAGTCCGTGTCGATACACTACTTGCTGACGGTCCTCTGGCACGGCTGTATCTGATTGCTAAAGCAGCCAAACCCGATCTGGATCTGGAAAACGATATCCAGCTGCCTTTACTCGGCGTACTTGAAGGCTGGCACACAACCTTTAACAATCTCGTTGATGCAGCCGATGAAGCCAGCCTGCGTGTCGGCCTGCGCAAACTGTGTGCAGAACTGCCGGCCGAATACATCGCCGAAACATCACCGGTGACCGCTTATCACGATCTGTGCGGCATATTGAATAACGCGAATTCCGAGCGTATCCATGTGCGCGTCGAAACCACACAACCGGTGAGCATACGCCTGCAGTCGGTCAATCAGGTACCTTCCCTGTCACTGATTTTGCCAGCCATGCATAACGCCGGTGTGGTGATCGATCGTGAGCAGACATATCAGCTCTCCAACCCGGGCGAAGCGGCGCAAATTTATATCACCTGTTTGTCGCTCGATGCCGCCACCGCAGAAAAACTATCCCAATCCGAAGTGGCCGATGTAGCCGAAGAACTGTTTGAATCGCTGCTCAACAATGAAGCCGAAGATGGCCGCATGAATGCCCTCGTCATTGAAGCCTGCATGCGTCCGATGGAAGTTCAGGTCTTCCGTGCCTATGCCAGTTACTGGCGTCAGGCAGGCTGTCGTTTCAGTATTCGTTACATTGCTGATTGCCTCAAAAAACAAGCCAGCTATGTGCGCGAGCTTTCTGATGCATTTCTGTTGCGCTTCCATCCAGATATCGACGACCGGGCACGTGATCTCGGCACCCGGGCCCTGCATCAGATTAAAGACAAACTGGCTGATATCAATCATGCCGATTCGGAAGATATTTTGCGCACACTGGCTGAACTGATGTTGGCTACGATACGCACTTCCTACTACCAGGATAAACAACAAAACAACACCATACTGTTCAAGTTCGATACCACCCAACTGGGCTGGTTGCCGCAACCACGGCCGTTCCGGGAAATTTTTGTTTTCTCACGCCGCTTTGAAGGTTTGCATCTGCGCGGTGGACCAGTTGCCCGCGGCGGTTTGCGCTGGTCAGACCGGATGGAAGATTACCGTACCGAAGTGCTTGGTCTGGTCAAGGCACAGATGGTTAAAAATGCCGTGATCGTTCCTGCCGGTGCCAAAGGTGGTTTCGTTTGCAAAATGGTACCCAAAGACAGCAATGGTGTGAGCACCCGTGAAATGGTAGCCCGCGAAGGCGAAGCCGTGTACCGCCTCTTCATTGCCGGTTTGCTTGATCTGACTGATAACCGTCATCAGGGCGAGGTAATCCATCCATCGCAAACCGTTTGCTATGACGAAGAAGATCCGTATCTGGTGGTGGCTGCCGACAAAGGTACGGCAACCTTTTCCGACATCGCCAATGGCATCGCGGTTGAACGTGGCTTCTGGCTCGGTGACGCGTTTGCCTCCGGCGGTTCCAACGGTTACGACCATAAAAAATTAGGTATTACTGCCAAAGGTGCATGGGAAGCGGTCAAGCGCCATTTCTATGAACTCGGCCATGACCTCAACACCACGCCGATTACCATGGTTGGTGTGGGCGACATGTCGGGTGACGTATTTGGTAACGGTTTGCTGTTGTCCCGTCAGATCAAACTCGTGGCCGCCTTCGATCATCGTCATATTTTCCTCGATCCGACACCGGATGTAAAAACCTCATTCGATGAACGTCAGCGTCTGTTCGCACTGCCGCGTTCCTCCTGGGATGATTACAACAAACTCTTGATTTCAGCCGGTGGTGGTGTGTATCCGCGCGATGCCCGCAGCATCACACTGTCGTTACAGGCCCAGCAAGCCCTGCATACCGACGCCAAAACCGTCACGCCTGAGCAACTGCTGCATATTATTTTACTCGCTCAGGTCGATCTGTTTTATAACGGCGGTATTGGCACTTACATCAAAGCATCCACAGAAACCCATGCTCAGGTCAAAGACCGCGCCAATGATGTTATCCGAGTCGATGGCAATGCCATGCGCTGTAAGGTGGTTGCTGAAGGTGGTAATCTGGGTGCTACTCAGGCTGGCCGGATTGAATTTGCCCTCAAAGGTGGAAAAATTTTCACCGATGCGATAGATAATTCTGCCGGTGTGGATTGTTCCGATCACGAAGTCAATGTCAAAATCTGGCTCGACAGCGAAGTCAATGCCGGCAAGATTACTGAAGCAGAACGCAATGCCATGCTCAATCAAATCACTCTCGATATTGAAGCGCTGGTGTTGCGCGACAATACCCAGCAAACCCGTCTGCTGGTACGCGAAGAACAGGCACAGCAGCAGGCTTATGCCCAGGATGCCTACGCTGAACTGGTGCGCAGCCTCGAAGCCGAAGGTGTGCTGTCGCGTGAACTGGAACAATTGCCTACTGAAGTCGAACTTCATCGCCGCAAGGAAGCTGGCCGTGGTCTGACAGCACCGGAACTGGCCGTGGTGGTGGCGAACGTCAAAAACCGCTACAAGGGTATTTTGTCGGCCCTGCCACTGACCGGTCACGACTGGGCTAAAACCATGCTCACGCCGTACTTCCCGGCACCGCTCGTGGCCAGTCGTAACAGTCTGGACCATCCGCTGGCTAATCCTATCCTCGGCACCGTGCTGGCCAATGAAGCCGTCAACCGCTGCGGTCCGGTGATGCTGGTGGAATTGGCCAAAAAATATGCCGTGTCCGAAGCAGACGTGATTCTGGCCTGGTCACAAGCCTGGTCGGCGCTGCATCTGGCACCTTTGTTTGATTTGCTCGATGCGCATGCGCTGCTGGAGACACGTGACGTTTCCAAAGCGCTCGATGCCCGTTGCCGGGTATTACAGCGAGCCTTGATTGAAGGCGTTCTGTCGGTGCCTGAACTGGAATCGTCCGGCAATCTGGCCGCACTGACTGCCTTGTTTGGTAATCCGGTAGCGATTGCGCCACTGATGGCGAAAACCGTCACTGAAAGCAAGCCTTTCCCGCGCGCCTGTCAAACCGTAGAAGCACTCATTGAAATCGCTGATTTCCTGTTCTCGGCATTAGCTACCCCAAGGGCGGTTGGATTTGATCTGGCTGTGTTTTTGCAGATCGGCTTGCAGTTACGTCAGCAATCCGGAATCGCACTGCTCGAACCGGTACTAATGCAGGCCAATGTGACACCATTGCGTGCCCACGCTTTGCATGCCCTGCGGCGTGCACAGCAACGACTGCTGGAACAGGTTTTAAAACAGGGTAAACTGCAACCAGAGCACTTATCGCAAACCATCGCGGCAGTACTTACTCAGGTCGGCATTGTTCCCAAAGCCCAGGGCAAGGAAGTGCCTGGGTTGGAAACGGCATTGCTTGACGTCTGGGCTTTATCGGAAGCTGCCAGCAGCTATCAGGCAGCCTGAGTTGACGCTGCTGTCAACACAAGCCTTCGTCAGCGGAAATTTTTCTGCTCTGACGAAGGTGTTTTCTGAGGCGGGATTTCAGGTCCATCTGCCGCTCGAAGGTGTGTTGCAAATCAACGCTCCAGCCGCAACCGACAGCGTCCGTTTGCGCCTGATGATTTCGGTCGGTGTCCATGGTGATGAAACCGCACCGATCGAAGTCATGGCGCAGCTGCTCAATGAATTAGCTCAAACACCAGACCAGCTGGCCGTGGATTTACTCGTTGCTGTGGGCAATAGCGCAGCCATCGCCAGTGCCAAACGCTTTATCGATATCGACTTAAATCGTTTATTTGTCCCTGACCGACAGCAGTTTAATGATAGCCGCGAAGCAGCTCGTGCCGATCAGTTAATGGCCGTTGCCCGGGATTTTTTTGCCGGATATACCCACAAGTGGCATCTGGATCTGCATACTGCCATACGCGCTTCACGCTACGCAACTTTTGCTATTATTCCCGGTAAGGCTGACCAGGCTCTGCTGGATTGGTTAGGTCGTGCTGCGGTGGAAGCAGTGGTGTGTAATCCACAACCTTCGGTGACGTTCAGCTCTTACACCAGTCAACATCTGGGTGCCGTCAGTTGCACAGCCGAATTAGGCAGGATAGGTGAATTGGGTAAAAACGACTTGAGTCAGTTTGAGCCTGTGCGACTGGCACTGTCGGCGTTATTGCGTACCGGAGATATTGCGCCGGTATCCGGTCAGACTCAGCCGCTGCTGTTTCGGGTGGCGCAAGAATTAATCAAGCACTCGGAAGATTTCTCCCTGACCTTCGATGGCAGTACAGAAAACTTTACCGAATTTGCCCCTCATACCTTGATTGCTACCGACGGCAACTTAAGCTATACCGTCGGTGAACAACCTGAATATGTGCTCTTTCCTAACCCGGGCGTACGCATAGGCTTACGCGCTGGTCTGCTGGTAGTTCGGGTCTGAGCTTAAAAATGGTAATAGAGACCAAAATTAATCACTGGATAGATCTTAAAATTATTCATCTTTTGTTCCAATGACGCATTTTCCACGGCCAGATCGGAACTCAGCTGAGCACATAGCTGTAAAGTGGCAGTACAGCCGCTATTGGTCAGTGTCGAATTCGGGGTCCCCTGGGCAATTACCCCCAAATCTGAAGTAAAGCCCCAGGTATTATCCCGGCCAACAGCATTGCCCCAACCTATACCCAAATAAGGTGCAGCGGAACGAAAGGTGATGTCGCCATTAATCACGCCAGCAGAGGCTGCACTATACGTATTACCATTGACGGTATAGCTGCCACCGACATTCGGCGTGGCCACGGAAGTAATTTTATTGCCATTATGAACAAATCCAGCCGTCAACCTGAAACTGCCGCTGCCTGGATACCAGTCCAGCAAGGCATCAATGGTTTGTAATTTGAGTTTGAAGTCATAATTGACTTCGGTAGTTGAACCCGAATATGTGTAGTTATAGGCATTAAAGCCGACCCGCACATTCAGATCTTGTTGTACCGGCACAGCGAGTTGCAGACCCGCACCGAGCGACCCCAGAGTGGCCGACAAACCAACATCAGCGGCTTGTGCTGCGCTCATTGTCAGCAAACCAGCCAGCATGAGTGTTATGAAGGGAGTTTTCATGACGTTCCTTTATTATTATTGATGGTGGCAGTGACCTTTACCTGGCGAAGCATCGGGTGGTTTGAAAAGTGTAGGTTAACAAATGCGGATATTCAAAAAAATAAATGCCGATTTGTTGGGGTTTGCCAACAACTCGAAACATACCAAAACGATTAGAAATTAGTGCAATTTTTTCTGTTGTTGCGGGCACTATTTCCACAGGAAGTAGCCAATGGCTGGGGGGCATTTATTCAGGTACATTACCTGAAAATCCAGTAAGAAATTTCCGGAAATGTGGATCTGGAATTCGTTGTTGCATATTCCTCACTTCTTTACTGCCTGGCAGACCAATACTGTATTACTGGGTCATAAACTGGGTGGTGGCGGCAAAGGTATTGTAGATATCTTGATCCTCTTCCGAATAAATGCTGTCAGGGATGATGCTGAAACCCATATCCTCCATGGCTAAAGCATATTTAAGTTCCACATCGACCACACCACCACGATCTTTGTCGCTTTTACACCCTTTAGCAAGCATGGCGGCTTCATCGCTTGCGATGAGATCGAGGGTTCTTTCAGCCAGTAACTGCAACATACCAACTTCCCGTGACATTTTGGCAGGATCGATGCTGCCATTTTTATATGCTTCGCTTAAAAACAGCCTGCGCACCAGATCGGTTTGTTTTTGCAACTGTGAGTGCAATTGGTGTAGTTCAGAATCTCCATTCCACTTATCTGCTTGTTCTGATAATTCCATGACATGACCAATAAATCCACCGGGTTTGCGTCCGGTAATGCGTGATTTGAGGTCAGAGAAAAAATCCGCTTTGCTGCCTAAGTCGCCGATAAAGCGCACCATGGATTTTTCGTTGTGTTCCTGAACCTCGTTCCAGCCAGCGATCGCATCGGGTAATCCACCGGTAGCCAACGGATTGATACCAAATGAAAAACAGATGGCATCAAGTTCCACTGTCACGGTTTGATCCTGATTGTTGGCGTCAGTAACCACCAGGCTGGCATTTCGACCAGTATGTTTTTTGGTATGAGCCGCAAAGGCGGCAAACTGATTTTTAGTGTAGGTAAGCTCTTGATAATCCTTCAACGCGGCGCTGTCTTTGATGGGCAACAGTTCGCGGGCCGGTGAAGGCGTGATGAGATTCACGCTGACCATAGTCATTTTGACGGGCTTTGCCGGATTTGCCAGTGCCTTAGCCTTGAGACGTGAGTTACACTCCAGGGCCGCAGTGAAAACTTCTTTGGATGCACGTTGATTGGCAAGCTGACGCTGTTCAGGGTCGGCAATATTCCAGCTGTCGAGGACGCCATGTCCTAAAAATCCTCCCAGCCATTTGACAATGTCATTGTCATCCACATGACTTATCTCGCTGTATTTCAAGTTACGTGGGTGGTAGTGATCGGTTTTTTCCGCCGCAGAAACACCAAATCGCGGAGTATGTTCCGGCCCGTTATCTTCCAGTGGCCCATCCTTTCGGTAGCGCCGCATAAAAGCCGGTGAAATATGACTCGCAGGCGTGACTGTACTCAGGTAGTGCTGGGTCACGCCATTTTTGACCACCACAATATTGCGGCTATGTTTATCCCACTCATGCGCGGTGTTGAGCGTTTGATTCCATGCCTGTGTCAGTGATTCCCTTGTGGTTAGCTGCTTGATTTGTTGATCCGAAATACCGATGGCAGTAAGTTGTTGACGCAGATAATCTAAGGCAGCTTCCTGATGAGGCTTCAGACTGGGCAGATCGCAATCTGCCGTGGGACTGGCGTGGGCCAAAGCAGTTTCACATTGGCTGATGTAGTTTTGTTTTATCAGGACAATGGCATTAAAATTTCCCGGCATGTTGAATATTTGTGGATTGTTGTCGATAGCCTGATCAAACAACACCCCCACAGCCTTAGCCCATAGCAATTGGTAATTAGCCGCCACTTTTTGTGAGCGCGGATTGTTTTCCATAATTTCGTTGACACAAAAAAATTTTTTAGTAAGTAAATTTTTTTGATGCGTCATTTCATTGATTAAGGCAATTTTGAGTTGCTTCCCTTGGTCTGTTGCGGGATGGCTTTGTTCAATATTTTCTGTCAACGTACGAAGTTGACACTCTCTGGTATCCAGTTTGAGCAAGGCAGCTTGACAGTCCAATGGATAGAATGTCTGCAGTTTTAACTGCTGCTCACATTTTACGAATTCTGTGAGAGTATCTTTACAGGTTTTTTTGAATTCATTAGTTTCAGAACCTAATTGGCCGTTGGAATTTAATTGATGAATTATGTTTGCAAACAAAAAACCACGATCATAGCGCGTCGCTTTTTTGAGTTGATTTTCGACAGAAAAATTACTCAGATGTGGATACGCCTGTTTGAGATGTTTCTCCCGGTCAGAAAGAAATTGTGCGCAACTGTTGTGTATTAATTGTTTTAAATAAGCATCCGTAAGAACGGTTTTGGTGCGGTGATTATTTTGTATGAATCCATTGTTTATCTTCCTCAATAGCTCTGGTGAGTATTTGGCCAAGGTCGGCAATTTATTATTTGGTTGCGTGTCATTATACTCATTTAAATTTTTTTCCAGAGTAGCGCGATTTTTTAACAGTTTTTTAAAATTAGACGTATTAAAATCCGTTATGTCTCTGCGAATATGTTCTGCCTGTCGCAGTATGACGCGAATCTCCCGGCTGCTTAATGGTTGTGGATTAGATTGCCAGTTTTCCGCCAATCCGGCTCTTTTTACCGCAGCATCAGCCAGCGTGTTTCCTTCTGATTTGATCAGAACCCGAAAAAATTTATTTTTAAAGGTGCGATTTTCTTCTTGTTGTTCGTTAGTTCCATAGAAAAAACTGCCACCATTCCACGCAGCCCTGCAACGGCCTGCAAGAGACAGATCGTTTTTCATGATCTGAGTCTCTGGATGTTGCGCATCGGGTGGGGAGATGATCAGCCGATGGTTTCCCTGTACACGAAATTGATTGAGTTCAATAGTCATAAATTGTCATGGTAAAAAAGGGTGGGCTCGGCATTCAGGTTTTGCTGCAGCCCGGAATTATCCAACCAGCTTTGCCAATATCTGGCAGTCTCAAGAAACTGCTCGATCCAGTCATTGAGTGTATTGTGGTTGAGGAAATCGAGTGTTCGACGGTCAGCCAGGAAAACCGTTCCTGAAACGGCTTCCGCGCTCAGGGTGGCTCGTCGGCTGCCCTGCCAAAATAGATTGGCATTGAGTAACATCAGACTGAGTTCATTTTGACGATGAGATTCCATTGTGCCTAACCGTGAAAAAATAACCACTTCATCAAATTGTTCGTCATATTGCACATGAATCACCTGGTCATCAAATTGAATCGCCAGATAACCCTGGTCATCGGCCTCGATGCCGCTGGCGCCGAGTTGCTGGCCAAACGATAGAATTAAATGTCGGAATGTTTGCATAAAGTTGTACTTTCTGGCAGATGATCAAAGTGGAATGAGAGCCAATAAATAATTAATCTCGACGACGCAAATTTACTTGTTTGAGTCTGATAATTCTATTGGTGCAAACCCTTAAAAATGACCCATGCGGCCGGACAAAAATCCGGCGCGCCAGTAGGAATTGTCAGGAAAGCGACAGTTGGATGCGACGCAGTCGGAGTGCGTTGAAGAGGACTGTGACTGAACTCAGGGCCATGGCAGCGACTGCCAGCATGGGATTGAGCAAAATACCAAAGCAGGGATAAAGCAATCCGGCAGCAATGGGAATGCCGCAGAAATTGTACATAAATGCAAAAAACAGGTTTTGGCGGATATTCTTCATAGTCGCCAGACTGAGTTTACGTACTGCAAGAATGTCACTTAAATTCCCTTTGAGTAAGATAATATCGGCACTTTGCATGGCAATGTCACTGCCATTCCCCATAGCGATACCGACTTGAGCCAGAGCAATTGCTGGTGCATCATTGATACCATCACCTGCCATGGCAACGATTTTCCCCTGTTGTTGAAGCATTTGGATGCAATGATGCTTATCCGCGGGCAGCAGGTCGGCATAAACTTGATCGATATGACATTGTTTGGCAATTGGGGACGTCTTAAGCTCATTGTCACCGGTGAGAAGAATGATTTCCAGTCCTGCCTGACGCAGTGGCTCCAGTGTTTGCACAGCATTGCTTTTTAATTGGTCGGATAATTCAAAGACCCCAGCTAACTGTTTGTTAATTGCCAGACAAACGATACTGGTATTGGTTTGCACCTGAATCTGGTTGACATCATATGGAAGGCAATGTTGCTGAATTAAAAATTGCGGTGACCCAAGCAATAGATCGAGATCGTCGCTGCGACCACGCACTCCTAATCCGGCAAAAGCATGGAATTCACTGATGTCAGGAAAATCAAGTTTTTCTTCATTGGCGGCCTGTACAATGGCGTACGCCAAAGGATGCTTGCTGTACTGTTCCAGAGCGGCAGCATAACGCAACACATCTTCGTAGGTGTGATGGTGAAAAGTCTGAAACTGCTCTATCTGTGGTTGGCTTTCTGTTAATGTGCCGGTTTTGTCAATTACCAGCGTGGTTACTTTTGCCATGAGTTCCAGGCTTTTTGCATCTTTGATCACTATGCCGGCAGTGGCTGCGCGACCGACGGCGACGGTGAACGAAATCGGCGCGGCCAACCCGAGTGTGCAAGGGCAGGCAATCAATAGTACTGAGGTGGCACACATCATTGCAAAGGAGGTGCTGGCATCCGTTAGTATCCAAGCTACAGCACTGGCGCTGGCACAAATGAAGACGAAGGGTACAAACCAGCGGGTAACCCTGTCGGCCAACTGTTCAATGTTGACGCGGCTGTGGCAGGCCTGGCTCACGAGTTGAAATATATTGGCAAGCATGGTGTCAGCGCCAATTTTTTGCGCCAGCATGATAAAACCACCTGATAAATTGACAGTGCCGGCACAGACCAGACTACCTATGGTTTTTTCCTTGGGCGTGGCCTCGCCTGTGAGTATAGCTTCATCAATCCAGGAAGTTCCGCTGGTGATTATGCCATCAACCGGCACCCGGGTGCCGGGACGTACTCGCAGCGAATCATGGGGACGCACCTGATCCAGACGGATGACTTCATCCGGGCAGTTTTTCACTAGTCGGATAGCCGTTTTAGGTGGCAATGACAATAAGGAACGAAGTGCATCATGAGTGCTAGTTCGACCACGCAATTCCAGAATCTGGCCAAGTAGTACCATGGTAACGATGACGGCAGCTGCTTCAAAATACAGTGGAACCGTACCCATGAATTTGAATTCATCCGGTAACCAGTTCGAAAAAATAATGGCCACCACACTGTATCCATAAGCCGTCGTCACGCCCAGACCAATGAGACTGTACGCAGTCAGATAGCCGGTTTTAAATGATTCGTAACTGCGCTCAAAAAAAGGTTGCGCCAACCAAAGTACAACCGGACAGGCAAGTAAAAATTGCAAGTAATTCAACGCCTGTTGATCAATCAGTTGGGGCAGTGGAAGTCCTGGAAACAGATGTCGTATCGAAATCAAAAATATGGACAGGGTAAATGCCAGACTCAATTTGAAGCGATATATAAAATTTTGTAATTCACGATCTTCGGTATGCTGGCTGAATTCAATCGGAGGTGGAATGGTGAATTTATCCGGGGCAGGCCGAAATTGCCATTCGCAGGTCAGAGGCGCTGAGGCTGAATTTTTGGACAATTGATTAGGCTGAATTTGCATTGTGGAAACCGTAGGTTAAAAATTAATTAACAGACCATTGCCAATGACTTGGAGTTCAGCCGCGGACTACCCTGCCTTTGCCGTTAAATTTAGCTTTGTACATAGCTTTGTCGGCATCACTTAAAACATCGGTAAACAAAGATGGTGTCTGTTCAATGGTGGTGTAACCAATGCTGGCGGTAATGTTAAAGCCAGCAGTGATCATTGCTTTAGTAATGCGAATGTTTAAAAGTTCACACAGTAATTGGCAGTCGAGTGAATGGGTGTTGGGCATGAGTATGACAAATTCGTCTCCACCAATCCGGGAAATGGTATCGGATTCTCGAGTATGCTCTCTCAGTAAGTCGGCAAGCAGCAGCAGGGCGGTGTCGCCTGATTGATGGCCTTTGGAATCATTGAGCATTTTAAATCCATCCAGATCAATCAACGCCAGAGAAAAAAATCCGCCATAACGTTTTTGACGGACGATTTCAATTTCCAGTGCTATTTCGAGCGCGCGCCGGTTATATAACTTGGTCAGAGGGTCAATGATGGCAAGACGCTCCGCTTCCAGGGTGTTTTTTCGGGCGTATCTGGAAATTACTACGATCAGACAATTTGAAAAGATAATCATCAGTGCCAGATACATTTTTATAGTCAGACTAAGCTGAGCAAACGGAAGTAATGCGATTATCTGGAAAACAATGGCCTCCACCAGTGCGGCGATGACAGCCAATTTATTGGAACAATGCAATGAAATCAGGATCAGCGGAAATATATAAAATACATGCAGTGAAACTTGCGGTCCGGTAATAAAGTCAATTGGAAATAAAAACAAAATGGTGAGATAACTGACAAGCATGGCCAATTTTTCAGGAATGTAACCAGGCGTTGCAATGCGTCTTGAAAAAGCGGCCAGAGGATTTTTCATTTGTTGAATTTGTAAAATATAAACAATAAAAAATGTGTTGAAATATAAACACGCACTATGCGAGCGATGGTAATGCTCATGTTCAATTCAAACAAGAAAATTTACTATGCAATTTGTGGCGAGTTAGAATTAAATTAATTATATAAAAATAACAATACAATAGTAAGTCTTAAATCAACTATAAATAAATTTCACAATGGAAACAATGAGTTGGTGTCTTTTTCATTTTATGTTTTCATCATGTAAAAGCGGGGCTCGGTGTGGGTAATTGAAGCTTGAATCCTAAGCAGAAAGCAGTGCAGTAAAGGTGCTGTTGCTCTCGCTTTAAAAATGTAATTTCAGTGAAGTTATCCTGTATCCGCGGAAACAAAGCGACTATGATAGAAGAACAGGCGGAAATGATTGATCACAGTTTGGGGTCGCGCTCTGTTTGAAGTCTTGATGGTTGTTGGTATCGGTTAGCAGAGGAGTCTATGATGAAAATCTTCGATAATTATGCCGCACGCTATGAGCGCACCCGTGAAGAAGAGTATTCAATGCAGGAATATCTCGACTTGTGCAAGCGCGACAAACTGGCCTATGCTTCTGCTGCTGAGCGCCTGCTGGCCGCTATTGGTGAACCAGAAATGGTTGATACCCGGCATGATCCACGCCGATCACGAATTTTTGCTAATAAAATCATTAAAATTTATCCTGCCTTCCGTGAATTTTATGGCATGGAAGAAGTGGTGGAACAGGTGGTGTCTTATTTCCGCCATGCAGCCCAGGGACTGGAAGAACGCAAACAGATTTTGTATTTGCTCGGACCCGTCGGAGGAGGGAAATCATCGATTGCTGAAAAACTGAAATCGTTAACGGAAAAAATTCCGTTCTATGCGATTAAAGGCTCGCCTGTTAACGAGTCCCCTTTAGGCTTGTTCAGTGAAGAAGAAGATGGTGCCATTCTGGAAGAGGATTTTGGCATTCCACGCCGTTATTTACGCACCATTCCCAGTCCCTGGGCGGTCAAGCGTCTGCATGAATTCAATGGTGACATTAATCAATTTCGTGTGGTTAAGCGTTATCCCTCGGTTCTGAAACAGATCGCCATTTCCAAAACCGAACCCGGAGATGAAAACAATCAGGATATTTCCTCGCTCGTTGGTAAAGTCGATATCCGCAAACTCGAAGATTATGCCCAAGATGATCCTGATGCTTACAGTTATTCCGGCGGCCTGTGTCTGGCTAATCAGGGGTTGATGGAATTCGTGGAAATGTTTAAGGCACCGATTAAGGTGTTGCATCCATTACTTACCGCAACCCAGGAAGGCAATTTCAAGGGAACTGAGGGCTTCGGCGCCATTCCATTTGAAGGCGTGATTCTGGCGCACTCGAATGAGTCAGAATGGAAAGCCTTTAAAAACAATAAAAACAATGAAGCCTTTCTTGACCGGATTTATATCGTTAAAGTGCCATATTGTCTGCGGGTATCCGATGAAATAAAAATTTATGAAAAATTGGTGCGCACCTCTTCCCTGTCGCAAGCGCCATGCGCACCTGGAACCCTGAAGATGATGGCGCAATTTTCAGTCCTGTCACGCCTGAAGGAACCAGAAAACTCCAGTATTTTCAGCAAAATGCTGGTCTATGATGGCGAAAATTTAAAGGACATTGATCCCAAAGCCAAGTCCAGACAGGAATACAGCGATTATGCCGGTGTCGATGAAGGCATGAATGGTTTGTCGACCCGCTTCGCTTTCAAAATTATTTCCAAGGTGTTTAACTTTGACACCACCGAAGTCGCTGCCAATCCAGTACATTTGCTGTATGTGCTGGAGCAGCAAATAGAGCGTGAACAGTTCGCACCAGAACTGGAACAAAAATATCTTTCCTATATCAAGGAATACCTGGCTCAGCGGTATATAGAATTTATCGGCAAGGAAATTCAGACTGCCTATCTGGAAAGTTATTCGGAATATGGCCAGAATATCTTTGACCGTTATGTATTGTTTGCCGATTTCTGGATTCAGGATCAGGAATTCCGCGATCCTGATACCGGCGAAAGCTTTGATCGTGAAGCTCTCAATAATGATCTGGAAAAAATTGAAAAGCCAGCTGGAATATCCAATCCAAAAGACTTCAGAAATGAAATCGTCAATTTCGTCTTGCGTGCACGTGCCCAGAACGCCGGAAAAAATCCGCTCTGGAACAGCTACGAAAAATTGCGCACGGTGATCGAAAAGAAAATGTTTTCCAATACCGAAGAGTTGTTGCCGGTGATTTCCTTTAACGCCAAGGCCAGTGTGGATGATGCCAACAAACACCAGGAATTTGTTGAGCGCATGGTGGCCAAAGGGTATACCGCCAAGCAGGTTCGTCTGTTATGTGAGTGGTATTTGCGAGTGAGAAAAACTTCGTAGCATTGATGCCCTGACTTTATCCCCGAAGCTGGTGGTCAGTGTCGCTGGAAACAACGGGAGCTATTTTGGTTCACTTAATCGACAGACGGATTCAGGGTAAAAATAAATCTGCGGTCAATCGCGAGCGGTTTTTACGTCGCTATAAAGATCAGATCAAGGATGCTGTCTCGCGGGCGATCAAAGGCCGTTCCATCACCAATGTTGAAAGCGGTGAAAAAATTTCCATTCCCGTGAAAGATGTCAACGAGCCCAGTTTTGGTCATGCTCATGGCGGAGTATGGGAAACCGTCCGACCAGGAAATAAAGAGTATTTAAAGGGCGATCAGTTCAAGCGGCCGCAAGGTGGTGGTCGTGGAGCGGGCAAGGGCGAAGCAGGTAACAGCGAAGAAACCAGTGAAGATGATTTCGTTTTTGAGCTCAGCCGTGAAGAGTTCATGAATTATTTTTTTGAAGATCTGGAATTGCCCAATATGGTCAAAACCCAGCTGGCTTCAACCACCGATTTCAAGCAACAACGCGCCGGTTATAAAATGTCCGGTACCACCTCAAGCCTGCATATTTTACGCTCACTGCGTGGTGCCCTTGGACGACGGATTGCCGTGGGTGGAAAATCCAGCCGCCGACTCAAGGAAGCCGAACAGGAAATGCTCGATTTAATGGCGCAGGGAGTCGCACACGAGGACGCGCGACTGGTGGCGTTACGCCATGAAATCACTCATCTGCGTACCCGTTTGCTGGCGATCCCCTTTTTGGATAGCTATGATTTACGCTACAGTAACCGCATCAAAGTACCAAAGCCCTCTAGTCAGGCCGTGATGTTTTGTCTGCTCGATGTTTCTGGATCGATGGATGAAGCCAAAAAAGAGTCTGCCAAACGGTTTTTTATTTTGTTGTATCTATTTTTAACCCGTTCTTATGAAAAAATCGATTTGGTGTTTATCCGTCATCACACCACCGCACTGGAAGTAAATGAAGAGGAGTTTTTTAATTCGCGCGAATCCGGTGGCACGGTGGTGTCGTCAGCCATAAAACTGCTCGCCACCATTCTTCAGGAACGTTATCCGAGCGCAGAATGGAATGCCTATGTTGCTCAGGCTTCGGATGGTGATAACTGGGACAGTGATTCCATTACCTGCAGGCAGTTGCTCACAGAGGTGGTCATGCCACTGGTTCAATATTATGCCTATGTTGAAATTACGGATGGAGAGTCACAAAATTTATGGACTGAATATGAGCAGGTGGCAGAACATCATCACCACTTTGCAATGAAAAAAATTGACAGCCCTGGTGATATTTATCCGGTGTTCCGGGATTTGTTTAAAAAGCAGCAAGCAAGATCATGAGTAAAACTAAATCTTCCTTAAAAAATCCGGCTGCAAATCCACGTCGCCTGCCGGAACAATCAGAATGGACCTTTGATCTGCTTGAACAGATTGATGCCGAAGTCCGACGGGTGGCCAATAATTTTGGCCTCGATACCTATCCCAACCAGCTCGAAGTCATTACGGCCGAACAGATGATGGATGCCTATGCTTCTGTCGGCATGCCGATTTCGTATTACCACTGGTCGTTCGGTAAGCATTTTCTGGGTACAGAAAAGAGCTATAAACGCGGGCAAATGGGATTAGCTTACGAGATTGTGATTAATTCCAATCCGTGCATTGCCTATCTGATGGAAGAAAATACCCTGACCATGCAAACTCTGGTGATTGCGCATGCGGCCTATGGGCATAACTCGTTCTTTAAAGGAAACTATTTATTTCGCACCTGGACCGATGCCGATGCGATTATCGATTACATGCTGTTCGCCAAAAACTTTATCGCCGATTGTGAACAGCGCTATGGTATTGATGCCGTGGAAGAATTGCTCGATTCCTGTCATGCGCTGCAAAATTATGGGGTAGACCGGTATAAACGTCCGGCGAGAATTTCTCTGGCAATGGAACAATTGCGTCAGCGTGAACGCGAAGATTACCTGCAATCCCAGGTAAATGATTTATGGCGCACGGTGCCGCGGCGCGATCAGACCGTGGCCGGAAATGAATCACCCCGGATTCCGGCTGAGCCGCAGGAAAATTTATTGTATTTTTTTGAAAAATATTCCCCCAAATTAGCTCCCTGGCAACGTGAAATTGTCCGGGTAACACGAAAAATTTCACAATATTTTTATCCGCAGCGGCAAACCCAGGTTATGAATGAAGGCTGGGCGACTTTTTGGCATTACACCATACTCAACCAGTTGTATGCCGAAGGCATCGTCGGTGATGGTTTTATGATGGAGTTTTTGCAAAGCCATACCAATGTGGTATATCAGCCGCCGGTAACAAGCAAGTATTTTAATGGGATCAATCCCTACGCACTCGGTTTTGCCATGATGAGTGATATCCGGCGCATCTGTGAGCATCCCACCGAAGAGGATTATCTGTGGTTTCCTGATGTCGCCGGGAGTGACTGGCAGGCGACACTGGATTTTGCCATGCGAAATTTTAAGGATGAAAGCTTCATTTTGCAGTATTTATCACCTAAACTAATTCGCGACTTCCATTTTTTTACCATTTTGGATGACGATCAGCAGGATAAGCTCAACATATCGGCGATCCATGATGACAGTGGTTATCGCTATATCCGTGAGTGTCTGGCCGGGCAATATAACCTGAGTAACCGTGAACCGGATATTCAGGTCTGGTCGGTTGATATGCAGGGTGACCGCTCATTGACGCTGCGACACATGCAATATCTTCGTCGTCCTTTGAATCAGCAAACCGATGAAGTGCTCAGGCATGTGACCCGTTTGTGGGGATTTGATGTGAATTTAGAAACGGTCGATGCAAGCGGTAAAGTGTTAAACCGACAAATAAGTAAAGTTCCACGCGGCTAATAACAACGATAAAGGATAACCATGTACTTAGATCACCCCACTATCAGTGCCAGTCACAGTGATACCGAACCGGATCGTCTGGAGCGGCTTAACCGGGTTTATGGCTATGTTATCGGTCAGTCTGATATTTCCGATAATAAAGCCTGCATTACCAAAATCGCCAATCTGCACGACAATAAAGGAACCCTGTATGTTTCCTGGTCTGTGCAGCCTACCGATCAGGAACGTACTTTTTTCGCCCGTGCCTGGCGCAGCCAGATCGGTGACGAATCCACCAATATAGTGCATCAGTTAATTCTGGATTAATTGTTGTCAACCCTCAGTGAGGCTAGCATGATTGATACCGTCAGGCATGGATTGGAAACCTTGATTGAATGGGTGCTGGTTGCATATGGGGATGACCTTTAATCCCATTCCATCCTGTTGCTTGATGCTGTTGGCGAGTCCCTGTACAATAAAGTATGAAGTCACTACAGGGTTTGGTGGCCGCTAACCGCTACACACCAGGAGTAAGTCATGCGCATTGGGGAATTGGGACAGGCCACAGGGGTGGATGTTGAAACCATACGCTATTATGAAAAAGCGGGATTGTTGCCTGATCCGAGCCGTTTGGATAATGGTTACCGCAGTTATAGCCAAATGCATTTGGAGCGGCTGTCGTTTATTCGTCATTGCCGGGCACTCGACATTTCTCTGGCCGATATTGCCCGGCTGGTGGAGTTTATGGAGCATCCGAGTACTGACTGCGGCGACCTGAATGCCCTCATAGACCAGCAACTCAGTAAAGTACGTGCCCGTCTGGCAAGTATGCAGGCGTTGGAAAATCAATTATCTATCCTGCGATCACGTTGCGATTCGGCACATTCTGGTCTGGAATGCGGCATTTTGCATGAACTCGTTGCTGCTGCTCATGGTGAGGCCTGCGCCTGCCATGCGGTCAAATAAGCTTTTTTTCAGATTTTGATGTTTTTTTGTGAACTAATTTAACCTTATTCCTATCTATACCCACAGTTCATTGGCAGACCATGGCTGTTAATGGCGTCGAGTTGGTATCAGGAACAGGATTTTTTCACTAAAAGGAACATCAATGACACAATTATCGAGCGATTCTGAGTTGGCTGCGCCTGTCGATATGGAAAGCCGGTTGTCCGAAGACGCACATTTATCCCAGCGGCTTTGGTTGCGCATGGTCTCTTGCACCGTCAAACTGGAAACGGAAATTCGCAGTCGCCTGCGACTGGAATTTGGCATTACCTTGCCGCGTTTTGATCTGATGGCACATCTGGAAAGCCACCCTGAGGGCTTGAGGATGGGGGAGTTGTCGCGGCGCATGATGGTCACAGGCGGCAATGTTACCGGTATTGCCAACCAGCTTGCCAAAGAAAATTTAATTGAGCGGATAGTTGATGTTAACGACCGTCGCTCATTCAGTCTTAAATTAACTCCTGAAGGGTTGGCCAGTTTTAAAAAAATGGCCAGGGCGCATGAGCAATGGATTGAAGAGCTATTGCAGGGATTGCAAATGGAAGAAAAACAGGAGGTGCTGAGTTTGCTCTCCAAAGCAAAAGGGGGCTGAATATACGGTGCTTCCATGTGATTATGGCAATCTGAAGGAATAGATGTCTCTAAAAGGATACGCGTAGCGTTTTTCTGCAACAGTCCCACTTTGTCTGTCCGCAGTATGGCAGGCATGATCTGAACGGAAATTTTTCTTGTGGGTGATTTTTGCGGGCAAGTCGGACTAGCCTGACAAAATGTCGTGGCAGTGCAGCGCCAGAGCACATCCCGACCGGAATATTTCGTCAAAATGACGTGGTCACTGCTAGCTTATTTGGATTGTACAGCGACCTTTTTATCGTCAGTAAAAACTGGTTGTAAGCCGATAGGGCGTGTTTTTTTCTCCGTGCCAGCAGCATTGCTTGTTGCTTTGATAGTCGATCTTGTAAAAGGTGAGATCGAAGTTATCCCAGATGTGCCAGAATAGCGATTTTGGTTAACTAAGGAAACAAGTATGTCAAAAGCCGCTTTCCAATGGGACGATCCACTATTGCTGAACGCACAATTGAGTGATGAAGAACGCATGGTGCGTGATGCTGCACAGGTCTATTGCTCCGAGCGTCTGGCGCCACGGGTGCTGGAAGCTTTCCGTCATGAACAAACTGACCCGGCCATTTTCCGGGAAATGGGTGAGCTTGGTTTGTTAGGAACAACCATTCCGGAACAATACGGTGGGGCAGGCATGAATTATGTCTGTTATGGACTCGTTGCCCGTGAAGTTGAACGCATAGATTCTGGCTATCGCTCGATGATGAGTGTGCAGAGTTCTCTGGTAATGGTACCGATTAATGAGTTTGGTAGTGAGGCACAAAAACAAAAATATCTGCCAAAACTGGCTTCCGGTCACAGCATCGGTTGTTTTGGTTTAACCGAACCCAATCATGGCTCCGATCCTGGCAGCATGGTAACCCGGGCAAAAACAGTACCTGGTGGCTATTCGCTTTCAGGCGCCAAAATGTGGATTACCAATAGCCCGATCGCTGATGTGTTTGTGGTGTGGGCCAAAACTGATGATGGCCGGATTCGTGGCTTTATTCTGGAAAAAGGCTGGAAGGGTTTAAGTGCTCCGGCCATTCATGGCAAGGTTGGTTTGCGCGCTTCGATTACCGGTGAAATCGTCATGGATGAAGTCTTTGTACCGGAAGAAAATCTGTTGCCGCACGTTGAAGGTTTGAAAGGACCGTTCACCTGTCTGAATTCCGCCCGTTTCGGTATCGCCTGGGGTGCTTTGGGTGCGGCAGAATTCTGCTGGCACATGGCGCGGCAGTACACCATGGACAGACAACAGTTTGGCCGGCCGCTGGCAGCGAATCAGTTAATTCAGAAAAAACTGGCTGATATGCAAACCGAAATCACCATGGCATTGCAAGGCTGCTTGCGTTTGGGACGCATGAAAGATGAAGGCACCGCAGCGGTGGAAATTACTTCCATCATGAAGCGCAATTCCTGTGGTAAATCACTCGATATCGCCCGCATGGCGCGTGACATGCTCGGTGGTAACGGTATTTCCGATGAATTCGGCATTGCCCGTCACTTGGTGAATCTGGAAGTGGTCAATACCTACGAAGGTACTCACGACATCCACGCCCTGATTCTGGGACGTGCACAAACCGGTATTGCTGCTTTTTAACTTGATTCAAAACAATTGCTTCTGCAGGAGTCAGGCGTATCCTTGGAAGCAATTTCATTTTCATTCAAGTCCATGTCAAATCCCCCGGTTTCTGTCAGTAGCAGTGAATTAAGCCCCCTTAAAACCTTGCCAGAATTATTTGCCTGGCGGGTTGCCAGGTCACCGGATGCCGAAGCTTACCGCCACTATGATGACGCCTGTGGTGCATGGTTAAGCATTGCCTGGCGGGAGGTGAATGAGCTGGTGGCCGACTTTATTCGGGCGCTGGCCCGGCACCGGCTGGAATCTGGTTCCAGAGTGGCCATACTGCTGCCCAATGGACTCAATGCGGTGTGTGCGGATCAGGCGATTCTGGCACTTGGTCTGGTTCCTGTGCCTATGCATGCACTCGATAATCCGGCCAGCATTGGCTATATTTTGCAAGACAGTGATGCGGCCTTATTGCTGGTGGAAAATGTCGAGCAATGGCAGGGCATTGCAGCCACCAAAGCCGAACTGAATGGGTTGCAGCAAGTCGTGATCGTGCAGGGGAGTCTGCCGGTCAGCAGTGGCACACCAGAGCTAAGTTCACTCGCGACATGGCTGGCATCTGCTCCGCCTGCGAGCCTCAACCTCCATGCACCAAAATCCGATGATCTGGCTGCTCTGGTATATACCTCCGGCACGACCGGTAAGCCCAAAGGCGTGATGCTCACGCATGCTAACGTCATGGCGAATGTGATCGCCTCCGTGCAACGGGTTGCACCCTTGCAGAGTGATGTATTTCTTTCCTTTTTACCCCTGTCGCATTCTTTTGAACGTACTGCGGGTTATTACCTGCCGATTGCGGCAGGCGCCTGTGTGGCCTTTTCCCGTTCGGTCAAACAATTGCCGGATGATTTACTCGCAGTCAGGCCCACTATCCTGATTTCTGTGCCGCGGGTGTATGAGCGCTTTTACAGTGTAATCCAGACTGGGCTGGCCGAATCACGCCTGAATTCGTACCTGTTTAATTTTGCCATTCAGGTTGGCTGGCGACGCTTCAGACGTGCCCAGCACATATTGAAGGGCGATTTCTGGAGCGCATTGCTGGATGGATTTTTCTGGTTATGGTTGCAGCCGCTGGTGGCACAAAAAATAACCGACCGGTTTGGTGGTCGTCTGCGTGTGGCGGTCAGCGGTGGCGCTGCATTGTCGACGGTCATTTCGCATTGTTTTTTGGGATTGGGCATTCCGCTGGTTCAGGGGTATGGCATGACCGAAACCGCGCCAGTGGTGGCGTTTAATGCCCCCGATGACAATGATCCTTCCACGGTGGGACGCGTGTTGAACGGAGTGGACGTGCGCATTGGTGAGAACGCGGAACTGCAGGTTCGGGGGGCGAATGTCATGCGTGGTTACTGGAAACGTCCCATCGACACCGAGAATGCCTTTTCCGACGGCTGGTTGCGCACCGGCGATCAGGCTGAAGTGGTTGAAGGACGCGTGCGCATATTGGGCAGGTTGAAAGAAATCATTGTCACTTCCACTGGTGAAAAAATTGCGCCGGTTGATCTGGAGTTAGCCATCATGAATGACTATGCCTTTGAACAGGTGTATGTCTTTGGTGATGATTCCCCCTTTATCGGTTGTGCTGTGGTGTTGAACAGGGGTTACTGGGCTGAATTGACCCGTACGTTGGAAATCAGCGCTGCCGCCGAAAGCAGTTTGCGTTATCCCAGTGCGCATGATGATGTGCTCAAACGTATTCATGAGCTCACTCAGAGTTTTCCTTATTACGCCCAACCTAAAGCAGTGATTTTGTCGCTTGAACCCTGGACAGTGGAAAATACCTTGATTACCCCAACGCTGAAGCTAAAGCGCAAAAATCTGGCTGCCTATTTTTCGGAAGAAATTAAGCGCATGTACTCAAAAAAAGTCCACTGAAAACAACCAGTTGCCATTGGCTTGCGAGTTATATCGTATAAAAGCAACAAATCGGATCACTGCCGGCAGTTTAGAGTAATCTATCCAGTTTCGATATTGCCAGAATCAGGCTGCTCCAGTAGCATCAGCTGAGCAGGGTGTTTGTATGCCCGAGCGGTGTACTATATTCATAATTACAACGATAAAACGAGACAACAATGAAAGGACTTCCCGTCATGAAAGCATACGTAAAGTATGGAACGGTTTTGAGTATTGTCGCTGCTCTGGCGGCCTGCCACGGCGGCTCTACCAGTACGACTCCGGTAGCGAGCATCAGTGGGCTGGCAGCCACCGGCAACGCACTGGCCAATGCCACGGTGAATGCCAAATGTACTTCCGGCAGTGCACTCACCGGAACAACCTCGGCTACCGGGACGTTTACCTTGCCGATTTCCGGCCAGGTCATGCCCTGTATCGTACAGGTTACTAATGGCACAATTACCCTGAACGGTTTTGCTACCGCCGCTGGTCATATCAATGTCACGCCTTTCACCGATCTGATCATTACCAAAGCACTCGATACTGATTCCGGAACCACCTTTACCAATTTCAATGCAACCACTGGCGCTGCTCTGGTAGCTGGTATTGCCAATGCTAAGGCTTTTGTAGCCGCAGAAATTACTCCGCTCGTTGGAACCGCGCCTACAGCCAATCCGTTGACCGACGTATTTCAGATTGGTGACGTTAACGATAAATTACTTGATGCACTCGGCGCCGCGTTGACGGCTTCGGGCAAGACAATTGCTGACTTGCGCACGGCCGCAGCCAATGGTGCTTCTTTAGCGGCGGTCTTGTTGCCGGAAGAAACCCGCCCGCATGATACGTCTGCCTATCCATATGCGGTTTCTGCCGCAGATGCGATTGCGACTACTTTCCCGGCTTTTCCTGCTGCCAGCGGTGATGTCGTTGATATGAGTACCACCAGCCGCTGGGCTGGGGTGTTGCATGGTGCGGCCTATCACGTTGAAGTTCCGGCTAACTGGAATGGCAAGCTGGTGATGTATGCCCATGGTTATGCAGGTGAAGGCCTGACTCTGTCGGTTACCGATGTGCCTATCCGCCGTCATTTGATTCAAGCCGGTTATGCCTGGGCGGCATCGAGTTACAGCAAAAATTCTTATGATGTGCGTGCCGGTGTGGAAGATACCAATGCACTGGCGCTGGCCTTTAATAAAATCGCTGCGCTCAATGCCCGTCCGCTGGCTGTGCCGAGCAAGGTGTATATTATCGGGCACTCGATGGGTGGCCATGTTACCGCCGCTGCGGTGGAAGATGAAACCTATGCTACGGCCAACAACAAGATGAAATACAACGCCGCATTGCCGATGTGTGGTGTGGTTGGTGACCGCGAACTGTTTAATACCTTTGCTGCTGAACAGATGGCAGCACAGACATTGACAGGTTATGCCAGCAATCCGTATTTCTCCTGGAGCACTATCAAGAGCAACGTCTTTACTACGCTGCTCCCGGGATTTCCTTTTTCTGCCTGGGCACCATCTGCGCCATTGGGAACGCAATACCAGTCTGTGGTGCAAAACCTGACCGGTGGCGCGCGTCCGATTTTTGATATTGGCTTCCTCCAAGGAGGCAGTTTTATTTACCCTTACTTCTATTTTGGCGTTAATCCTGTCGATTTGGGCATTCTTACCAAGCAGGTCTATGACACGAATGAATACAATGGACCCAACGCCACTTTACCGTACACAGTGGATGGTGATGCGACGACTTCCTTGGCGATTAATACTGGCGCGCAAATCGTGACGGCCGATCCGCTGGTCAATCCGTTGCGTCGCGATGGTTTGCGCTGGATTCCACTGGTCAACGGTCAGTTCCATGTGCCGGTGTTGACGATGCATACGCTGGGTGATTTGTTTGTGCCATTCCGTATGGAACAGGTGTATCGCAAACGTGCCGTTGCGCAGGGTACTCAGGCTAATCTGGTGCAGCGTGCCATCCGGGGCGCAAAACATTGCGACTTCACTATCGCTGAACAGGTGGCCGGATTTGATGCCATGGTCAACTGGGAAAGCAATAATGTAGTTCCTGGTGGCGATGATGTCCTGACTCCTTCCGCGGTGGCAGCCAGCACGTATGGCTGTACCTATACCAATAATACTATCGGTCCGGACGATGACAGTTCGGTGGGTAGCTTGCGGCAAACAATTATCGCCGCCCATCCTTGTTGAAATAGCGGTGGTTGATTTTAAAAGGGAGCTTGTGCTCCCTTTTTTGGGCTTATTTTAAGAGGAAATACTAAGTTAATACTGTCACATTGTTGTGAATTGTCACAAACCGTGAACTTTTATTGGTTTTTCTGCACCATATCCGTGTTGAAATGACGCATAATCAAAAAAGGAGTTTGGTTACGCTTCATCCACATTTTTTAATGACACAGGAGACTTGGATATGAATGCGGGTGCTTTTGATCAAGAAAAAATAACTCTCCAGCTACGGGCTGATGCTGAAGAAAAACTGGCGCATAATCCCATGCACCGCAATCACTCTGTTCTCAATAAACAGTTGCTGTTGCATGAGTTACAGGTTCGTGGCATCGAACTGGAAATGCAGAATGAGCAGCTGCAGGAAACCATGGTCAAACTGGCTGAATCTTATATCCAGTTCACCGACCTGTATGAATATGCACCCATCGGCTATCTGACCGTTGATCTGCAAGGGGTCATCACCAAGATTAATCTTCAGGGTGCTTCGCTGTTTTTTGAAGATCGTTCCTGTCTGATTGATCGTCGGTTGGCCATTTTTATCGCTGAATCTGATCGCAATAAATGGGCACACCATTTTTCCCAGTTAGTCAGCTCGGGTGCCAAAAACAGCATCGAGCTTACCCTGGAACTGAAAAACGGCGCCTGTGTGGACGTGCAGATTGACAGCAAGATCATCAAGTCAGGCAGACATGAGCCGGAAGTGCATCTGGTGATGCTCGATATCAGCGAACGCAAACGTGCTGAAAAAGTCATGAGCAATGCGCTGCAGATGGCCCAGCAAGCCAAGCTGGCGGCTGAAAACGCTAACCGGGTCAAGAGTGAATTCATCTCCAAAGTCAGCCACGAATTACGCACCCCGCTGACATCGATCTATGGTGCCATGGGCTTGATCTGGGGTGGTGAAAAGGGCGAAATGCCCGAACAAATGCATCAGTTAATTGGCATCAGCGTCAAAAACTGCAAGAAACTGGTGAATCTGGTGAATGATTTACTTGATCTGGGAAACTTGCAGCAGGGTAAGTTGCAATTTCATCGGCAACAGGTGTTGCTCGAACCCTTGATTACCGAAGCGTTGGAATTGACTGCCCAGCAGGCGCAGGAACGCAAGGTTACCCTGACCCTGATAAGCGCCACCCCCAAGTTGGAAGTGCTGACAGATGCACAGCGCTTGATTCAGGTGATTACGCATCTGTTATCGAATGCCATCAAGTATTCTCCTCTGCATGGCTCGGTGGAACTCGATGTTAAGCAGCATGAGGGCGGTGTCAGACTGAGCGTGACTGACCACGGTTGTGGTGTTCCGTTTGAATTGCGCGACCATATTTTCGAAAGTTTTGTGCAGGCCGACTGCGGCGACTCGCGCACATCGAGCGGCATAGGTCTGGGTTTGGCGTTGTCGAAAAAAATACTCGAGCAAATGCACAGTCAGATCGATTTCAGTTCTACCACAGGGCAGGGCAGCTGTTTTTATATCGACCTGCCGACACCCGGCTCCTAGGCTTCATCGGTTTCGTTGCACAATCTTTCGGTGGTTGAGATGGCATAGACGGCACCGCTATCATTGAGTAGCGCCGACCGGATGATAATCACTTCGACCAGTTTACCTTGTTTGGTCACGCGCTGGGTATGCAGCGGTTGCAGAGTATCGTGTTCTGATGGAATGGCAAGCTCATGCTGGCTGGCAGGAGTGATGTCGGTGATATTGAGGGTCAACGCTTCGGCTTCGCTCCAGCCATACATACGCACGGCGCTGGGGTTCCAGGCTAAAATTTTCCCATGAAGATCGATGGTGGTAATGGCATCGCGTGAATCACGCACAACGATAGCCAGGCGCAATAATTCGGCGTTGACGGTATTTAATTTTTTTCTGACAGTTTTAATGCGGTGATGTCTGCAAAGGTGATGACGGCGCCTTCGATCATGTTAGTCAAGGTCCGGTAGGGTTGGATACGCAGCTTGTACCAGTGACCTTCCTTGCCGGAGACATCGACTTCACAGGGTGCCAGAGTGTCAAGCACCGATTGAATGTCTTCCACGAGCCGGTCATAGTTGACCAGATTGGTGACGATGTGGGAGATGGAGCGGCCCAGATCACTGTGGATGAGGTTAATGATTTTGGTGGCGCCGGGTGAAAAACTCAAAATGCGCATCTGATGGTCGACAAACAAGGTCGCGATGCCGGTGCCGGCGAGCATGTTGTTCATGTCGTTATTGGCATGGGTCAGGTCGGCGACTTTGCTTTGCAGTTCGGCATTGACGGTTGCCAGTTCTTCGTTGACGGATTGCAGTTCTTCTTTGGATGTTTCCATTTCTTCGTTAGTCGACTGCAATTCTTCATTGATGGATTGCATTTCCTCGTTGGCACATTTTAATTCTTCATTCGAGCTTTCCAGTTTTTCCTGGGTGAGCATAATGTATTCATCTTTTTCATCGAGCTGTTGTTGCAGCATGCGCAGGTGTTCTTCGACACTGCTCTGTGACGATGTGCTGTCCGGTGTCTCGGTAGTTATAGCAGGCTCTGCTATGTGATCAAAGACCACAAGAAATAAGGGGGTTTCTATGGTTTCGGCCAGGTTGAGGTGTTCGGTGGTAGCCGGATAAACGGTGACGTTGGCACTGGTGAAGTGACTGTTGGTTTTAATTTTTACGTTCAGACTGCACTCGATCTGATTGGATTCGACCACCTTGTGCAGCAGCATACTGAGTGCCGGACGCAGACCTTCGCGCGCCATTTTCAGAATGTTATTAATACCCGATTCACCGGGTGTGAGTTCGAGAAACATGCCGGTACGTCCGGTCAGATACAAAATATTACCCTGTGCATTAACCAGAGCGCTTGCAGGGGCAACCTGGCGCAGCAGGGTTTGCTCGGTCAAGTCACGCAGGGTTTGTTTGCTGCTGATAGTGCTGCTGGAAATTGGTTGCATAATACCCGGATTAGATGGTGAAGAGAATTTGATGAAGTTACTGGTCGCGGTTAAATGATTATTCTGGGAATTATTCTTTTGCTGATAAATTTTGGCGCGACGGTCGAGTACGGTGAATAGGTCGTCAAATTCATCGATACTTTCCGATAAACCCAAAAACAGGATACCTTCGGGTTTGAGCGAGTAATGAAAAAGCGGGATGAGTTTTTTTTGCAGGCTGCGATTGAGATAAATCATCAGGTTGCGGCAACAGATTAAATCCAGCCGGGAAAACGGCGTGTCTTTGATGATGTCGTGTTCGGAAAAAATCAGCATGTCACGGATATTTTTGTTCACCCGGTAGCTGGCGCCATTGGTGTCGAGGGTAAAAAAGCGCTGCAGCCGTTCTGCTGACATATCGCCACTGATGCTCACCGGGTAAATTCCGCAACGCGCACTGGCAATCGCACGACTGTCCATATCGGTCGCAAAAATCTGCACTTTGTAGGATTGTTTGATTGCATCCATTTGCTCTTGCATCAGCATGGCCAGCGAATAGGCTTCTTCGCCGGTAGAGCAGCCGATCGACCAGACCCGGATGGCGGTGCCAGCTGGCTGGCGCGCAAAAAATTTAGGAATGATTTCCTGTTCAAGGGCCTGAAAGGCTTCTTCATCGCGGAAAAAATGCGTGACACCGATGAGCAGATCGCGAAACAGGGCATCGAGTTCGGTGGGCGAATCTTGCAACAGCTTGAAGTAGTCAGATAAATGATCAATCAGATGCAAGCCCATGCGTCGTCGGATGCGACGGTGGGTGGTGGTGGCTTTGTAGTCGGTAAAATCATGTGTTGTATGGGAGCGCAACAAGATAAAAATCGCTTTGAAAATAGCTTCATCGCCCAACCTGTCTTTGACGCTGCCGGGGCTGTGATTATGGATCGTATGATGAAAGTAATTGATAATTTGTGCCGGAATTTCTGTCACTGCTAATTGAAAGTCGGTAAAGCCGGAGTTAATTGCACTCAGTGGCATGCCATTGAATTCAGCCGTGGCCATATTTTGCACCAGTACCAGACCACCGTGTTCCTTAATGGAGCGTATGCCTATGGCACCGTCGTGACCACTGCCGGACAGAATCACGCCGACCGCGTATTTTTTGTAGTAATGCGCCAGCGATTTAAAAAAATAATCGATCGGCAAACGAAAACCGTGCAGCTCGCCCGGCGGCAGCAGTTGCAGCCGACCTTGCGAAATCGCCAGATCGCAATTGGGCGGAATCACGTACACATGATTGATGCTGATTTCCATGTCGTGCCGGGCTTCCAGAACCGGCATGCGGGTGTAATGCTGCAGCAGTTCCGGCAGTATGCTTTTGTGGTCCGGTGCCAGATGCTGCACAACGACGAAGGCCATGTCCGGATGGTCGGAAGGTATGCTGGCAAAAAAGTCTTCAAAGGCCGCCAGTCCGCCCGCTGAAGCGCCGATGCCAACGACCGGGAATTTTCCCGGTGGTGTGCCAGAGTCATGGGGCTGGTCTGGTGCGGGGGTGTTTTTTTGGGACGACGCTTGATTCATCTGTGTTCCTGGCATGGCTGGCCGAATTAGTTATCCTGCTATTTTACGATGACTCATTTATTCGGGCTACTCAATTTTAAAACGACAACGATTACACAATATTCTTGTTCAATTGCAATAATGTTGTTAGATTAGCTGTTCAATCTTTAAGACAACCTTACCAGGAACTGTATCTATGAATGACGCCGTCAACAGCAAACTGATTCTTGATTACATCTATGACCGTGAACAGGCCACACCGGATCGGGTGTATCTGACTCAGCCACTGGGTGGCGGTCAGGTTGTTGATTACAGCTGGGCGGAGGTATTGCGTCAGGCGCGCTGTATGGCGAGTTATATTGAAGGGCGTGGATTTGCGCCGGGCAGCAAAATAGCGATTTTGTCTAAAAACTGCGCCTGGTTTTTTATGGCTGAACTGGCGATCTGGATGGCCGGATGCACGACCGTGTCGATTTTCCCCACTGAAAATGCCGAGACAATACGTTATGTACTCGAACACAGTGAATCGAAGATGATTTTTCTGGGTAAGCTCGACGAATGGGAACTGCAATCTGCCGGTGTGCCGGAACAATTGGAGCGGATCGTGTTCCCACTCGCCCCAGCCATGCCAGGTCTTTTTTGGGATGTGCTGGTGGCCAGCCATTCACCCATGTCGGGACGTCCCGAGCGGCAAGCAAAAGATCTGGCTATGCTGGTCTACACCTCAGGCTCTACCGGTCAACCCAAAGGCGTGATGCATCATTTTGAAGGCATTACCCGCGCTCTGGAAGCCATCTCTCTTGTAATTGAATCCAGCGATCAAGATCGGTATATTTCCTATCTGCCACTGGCGCATGTGGTGGAACGGGCTTTTATTGAATGCAACACGTTTATTAATGGCGGTCATATCTTTTTTGCTGAATCGCTGACCACTTTTATCAGCGATGTGCAGCGTGCCCGTCCGACCGTTTTTCTGTCAGTGCCACGCTTATGGCTGAAATTTCAGGGCGGGGTGTTTGCCAAAATGTCGGCCGGCAAACTGGATCTGTTATTGCGACTGCCGGTGATTAATAAAATCATTGGTAAAAAAATTCTCACTGGTCTGGGCCTCGATCAGGTGCGTCTGGCTGGCAGTGGTTCCGCGCCGATTCCGGCGAGTCTGATTCAGTGGTACCGTCGTCTGGGTCTGAATTTGCTCGAAGGTTATGCGATGACGGAAGATTTTGCCTGCTCCCATTTATCCAGTGCCCAACACAGTGAAGTGGGTTTCGTTGGCGTGCCCTGTGGTGGCGTCGAGGTGCGTATTGGCGCCGACAATGAAATTCAGATTAAATCACCCGGACAGATGGCGGGTTATTTTAAACAACCCGAACTTGATCGTGCCAGCCTGACCGAGGATGGATTTTTCTGTACCGGAGATCAGGGCATGCGGCGTCCAGATGGTATGCTGAAAATTACCGGCCGCATCAAGGAATTGTTTAAAACTGGCAAAGGCAAATATGTTGCCCCGGCACCGATAGAAAACCGACTCAATGCCAGTCCCCTGATTGAAATGTCCATGGTTTCTGGGGTCGGCGAAGAAGCGGCTTATGCGCTGATATTGCTGGCCGAGGAACAGCGTGCCTTGCTGTCCGATCCGGTCGAAAAAGCACGTATTGAAGCCGAACTGGGGCAGTTGCTCGATGCGACCAATGCTGCACTGGTGAATTATGAACAGTTGCGCATGCTGGTGGTGATCGCCGATCCCTGGTCGATCGAAAATGGTTGCCTGACCCCAACCATGAAAATCAAGCGCAGCCGGATTGAAGCCAGAGTCAGTGAACAGGTTGCTGCCTGGTATGCCATGGGGAACAAGGTGCAATGGATTTAAGCGCAGCATTGTAAGCGCCATAGCTGGTTTGCTCTCAGAGCAGCCAGCGTGCCATGGCTTCGCCGATGAAGCTGACACTAAAAAATAATCCTGTAAAGACAGTCAGTCCACCTAAAGCACGCCATTTTTTTCCTGCCGGACGGCTGCGGATCAGGTAGTAAGGGATGCCGAAGATGGCAACACCCAAAATAGCCATCGTGAGCCACGGTGTGCGCCGGAACTGACGGGTGTTGCTGTCCTTGTGATACCAGCTCAGGATTAAAACCATCAATGTGATCGTGGCTGTCAATTCCCACCATGCGGGTAAAAGAAGGTGCTGTTTTTCCATGCTGCCGGTGATGAGACCATCGAGCCAGGATAAGCTCAACATCATGAGCAGTAACCATTGAAGTGGCTCTATCCGGCTGAGTCGGTTTGACGGGGAAATACTTGTTATCAATTTATTCATGCGGGTTTTTGTGGCATTGAGATGAACCTCAGTGTATACGATGGCAGATACGGTAAGTTGGTTGTCGTACAAATTCCGTGGATTTATTATTTTTTTAGCTTGTTATTTTAGTTATTTCTGTTAATTGTTTCAGCAATTTTCTTGCAAGTTCCATTTCAGTTATTACACTTAATAAGCTAGTCAGTAATGATCAAACGACGAGGTTGCGATGAATTTATCAAAGATGAAAATTGGATTGCGTCTGGGCATAGCCTTCGGACTGGTTTTGTTTTTTCTGGTGTTGACGATTTTTATTGGTATTAACAACCTTTCGGGCTTAAACACCCGCACCGAAGAATTGGTCAATCAGGATTTTGAAAAGGTGCAGCTTTGCACTGATGCTCTGGACAACCTGCGTGGCAGTATTGCCAGGATATTCCAGCTTGTGGCCGTGGAAGATGTCGAGCAGGCCAATACCGCGAGGCAGCGTTTCAAAAAGAATAGTGACGCCTTTAATGAGGATATCTCCAAGCTCGATAAGCTCTTGCAGCTTGCCGAAGCCAGAGAATTGCTGGTCAAACTGACGGCTTCGCGCGATCGCTACGACAAAGCCACTGCCAAAGTGATTGCTCTGCTCGACGGTGGTAATCGCCCTGATGCGGCCAAACAGGCGTATGGCGAAGCCTACAAAGAATTACATGCCTTTGCCGGCGATGTGCGCAATTTGGTGGATTTGCAAAAGAAAGTGTTTAAAGCCACCGGTGATGAAAGTATTCAGACCTATCATTCTGCACGCCTGAAAATGCTTATTCTTGGGCTCATCGCCATTTTGGTGGGTATTGCCAGCGGAGTGATCATTACCCGTTCGATTACCTTGCCGCTGGAGAAGGCCATTTTGGTGGCCGAATCGATTACGTCCGGTGATTTGACCCGCCGCATCGATACCCATCGGGAGGATGAAGTGGGACAGTTGATGATTGCACTGTCCAAAATGAATGGCACGCTGGCGCAGATTGTGACTGAGGTACGCGACAGCACCGAAACCCTTTCGACCGCGTCGGCAGAAATTGCCCAGGGTAATGCTGACCTGTCCAGCCGGACCGAGGCGCAGGCCGGTTCGCTCGAAGAAACGGCTTCATCGATGGAACAACTCACCAGTACGGTCAAACAAAATGCCGACAATGCCCGACAGGCCAATATGTTGGCGCAACAGGCTTCTGGTGTGGCTATTAACGGGGGCAATGTGGTCTCCAAAGTGGTGCAAACCATGGGTGAAATTAACAGTTCAGCGAAAAAAATTGTCGATATTATTTCTGTGATCGACGGAATTGCATTTCAAACCAATATTCTGGCGCTTAATGCTGCCGTGGAAGCCGCCAGAGCCGGTGAACAGGGGCGGGGGTTCGCTGTGGTCGCCTCCGAAGTCCGCAATCTGGCGCAACGCTCGGCTTCTGCCGCCAGGGAAATCAAGGAACTCATCGGGGCGTCAGTAGAAAATGTGGAAGTTGGCAGCAAGCTCGTCAATGAGGCGGGTGTCACTATGGATGAAGTCGTCACCAGCATTAAACTGGTGACAGACATCATGGCCGAAATTACCGCCGCCAGTCAGGAACAGTCACAGGGAATTGATCAGATTAATCAAGCCATCACCGAGATGGATAATGTCACCCAGCAAAATGCCGCGCTGGTGGAGCAGGCTTCCGCAGCCGCCTATTCGATGCAGGAACAGACGGCTGGCCTTCTCAAAGTGGTGGGGGTGTTTCAGTTGCAGAGCCAGGAAAACTCAGGCAGAAATGAACGGCTCAGAATTTCTTGAATCTTTGCAGATGCAGGCGGCCATCATCAATTGATGAAACGCTTTTTTCCATTGGAACCAAATTTCTTGGTATTGGATCGGGTTGTTGAAATTTTCCCCTTAATATTTCGATGAATTTTACCGCGGGAATTGGCGCTGTTTTCTGTATGGGATCGGCTATGAGTTGTTGTTGGATAGATTGAATTTTTTTAAGGGTCGCATTCAACATCTCTGCAAAGTCATCAGCTAACTCTGTCTGATTGGCTGGATTTAATAACTGAGTGCAAACCTGCGTGCATTCATCCAATCTGTTTAAAAGCGCTTTGCCCCGCATAGTTTCTTGCAGTGTTTCCAACGATTTTTTCTGCTGCTGTTGATTGAATTGTAAATTGAGGATTTTTGCATGTAATTTTTGGAATTTTCCATCGCTGCCAATGCGTGGCAATTTAACGATTTTGATTAATTTTTCTTTAATCCGGCAAGTCAGTCGATTAATATCGTCATTTTTATTTTCGCATTCTGTTTCTGTGAAGTGCAGTGTATATTTCCAGGCTTCTAAAATGGTGGAAAAATCAGCCTTCGTCCTTGCTGAGAAGATGATTAACGCATCGGTGATCGCTGAGCGGAAATTGGTGAACGGCGCTAAATCAAACTGTTCCAGTAAGCAGGAATTGTCCGGATTGGTTTTTTGCTCAAACTGCTGAAGCAGGCTTTCCCAGATTCCGGGTTTGGAATTGTTGATGGCTTGCATCCAAGGCGCAGGAATGGTTAAATCGAAAACCTGAGTTTCTGCTATTAAAATTCGTTCCAAAAACTGTTTTTTTCTGTCATAAATTTCTCCAGTCAGGGTATCGACATCTCTCATTGGCGTTGCTGTGGAAAATAATTTCACAGGCTTATTGCTGGAATCGCTGTATTCCAGAACCATCCGCTGTTCGCCCTGATCCTGAACGTAGTAAGTACTGTTTCCGTCGATGATTTTACTGGTGTTGTGAAATCTTAAAATATTTTTCTGGATTTGTTGCAGATGGAATTTTTCCAATGTCTGAATGCTGGCGCCGGTATTTTTATTTTCCATGAACACCGTACCGTCTGGCATTTCAGTCATGATTACATGTTCAGTGGATAACTGCACGTGTCCATCCACGTCAGTTAATTTTGCGTAGCCGATTTCCTGAATCTGTTGTTCAATCTCAGGAAATTCACGATTGATTTCATCCAATTTTTTTGCAAAAAAATAATTTAAAAAATCATTCCCAATTTGCTCATTCAAAATTTTTAAGGTTTGACTGATGGCCACTAAAAATTGATGTTCTTTGCATAAAAGTTGTCTTTTAATTTGCTCTGATGAGGCTGATGGATGAATTAGTTGAAGGGTCGAAGCGAGTCGTAGGAGCGTCATTTTAATTTCTCCGTGAATACTAAATATGTAATAACGATCACAAAAAATGATGAGTGGAGCACGGGTTTAATTGAGCGTGATTTGGCTGGAATACACAATGCCACCAAGCAGGAATTTACTTCAATGCCAGGCGTAAAACTATTGGTGTTTTCCCCAGTAAGTCTGGTCGATGTGGAGCAAGCGGTGTAGTCAGGTTGGCCGGAAAGTGTGCAAAATGGAAATGAAGAAAATCGGGAACGGAAAGTACAAACGCCGTTATCTTTGCAGTTAACGGCGTTTTTATGGCAGGTAATGCTGGGAAAATTTACACGCCCAGACGGTCACGCAAATCATACCAGGCAGCACCCATGGCAGTTAATGGTACACGGAACAGCCGTCCACCCGGGAAGGGGTAGTGCGGCAGGCGTTCGAAAGCTGAAAAACGTTCTGCCTGACCGCGGATGGCTTCGGCCAGTAAGCGACCGATCAGATGGGTGAAAGTAATGCCGTGACCAGAACATCCCTGCGAATAATAAATATTGTCGGTCAGTTTGCCGACTTCCGGCATGCGAGACAGGGTGAGCAGAAAATTACCGGTCCAGCCATAATCAATCTTGACATTTTTCAGTTGCGGAAAGACTTTGCACATGTTTGGGCGCAAGATCGATTCAATATGCGCCGGATCACGTGCGCCGTAAATCACGCCGCCGCCAAAAATCAGGCGTTTGTCGCCTGACAGACGATAGTAGTCGAGCAGGAAATTATTGTCTTCGACGCAGTAATCGGAAGGAATCAATTCATCCGCCAATTTGCCCAGTGGCTCGGTGGTGATCACCTGAGTGCCACATGGCATGGCCATTTTGGCTAACTTGGGTTCCAGATCGCCGATGTAGGCATTGCAGGCCACAATGACAAATTTCGCTTTGACCTGGCCACCGGCGGTATGCACTACCGGATTGGTCCCACGATCAATTTTAAGGACGGCGCTATTTTCATAAATCACGCCACCATTTTGCTCAACAGCGGCGGCTTCGCCCAGAGTTAAATTGAGTGGATGGAAGTGACCACCGGATTTATCCACCAGAATTGCCTGATAGCGTTTGGTGTTGACCACCTGTTCGATATTGCTGGCACCTTCAATTAGTGTCAGATCCTGATTGCCCCATTTTTCCCACAGAGCTTTTTGCTCTTCCAGCGCTTTGACTTTTTTCTTGGTCAGCGCGGCATACACGCCACCATTTTTTAAATCACAGGCTATGTTGTACTTGGCAATGCGCTCGCGGATGATCTTGGCACCTTCGAACATCATTTCCGCCAGTGGGCGCGCCTGTTCTTTGCCATAACTGGCTTCAATCACATCAATATCGCGAGAATAGCTGTGCACAATCTGGCCGCCATTGCGTCCGGATGCGCCCCAGCCGACTTTGGCCTGTTCCAGAATAACGACCTTAAATCCGGCTTCGGCCAGATGCAGACCGGCACTCAGGCCGGTATAGCCCGCACCGATAATACAGACGTCGGTTTCGACGCTGCCGCGCAGTACCGGACGATCTGGCGTCGGGTGGGCAGAGTCAGCGTAATAAGAGGGGGCATGCGCAATGGAGGACATAAAACACCTAAGGATAAATGGAGAGTTGCTGTCATTCTCCCCGGAGCATCTGATCACTGCCGACAGGGGCAGGTTAATAAATTTGGGAACTTACATCAATCCTGGCAGGGAGCGTATCCAGCGGCTGTAAATGATGTGTGCCATGGCATTGCTGGCTGGTATGCGTTCAGGCAGTGTCTCCACTATCGAAGCAGATGACTGCACGCTGGCTAACTGCGCGAGTGCCTCGATATCGTCTTTTTCATGGATGGCCCAATGGCGCACTTTGTCGGCCTTGACTTCGCAATGAAACTGCATGCCGATATGTTTATCACCCAGTACAAAGGCTTGATTGGTGCAAAACGGATTGCTGGCAATTAGGGTTGCTCCTTCAGGAAGGCTGAAGGTTTCGTTATGCCATTGAAAAATCGGAAAATGCACATGACCGCCAAACCACTCATCGGCATGTTGCTTGCTGTTGACCTGAATCGGGTTCCAACCGATTTCTGTCATCGGCGCGGATGTCACCGTGCCACCCAGTGCGGTGCTGATTAATTGCGCACCCAGACAGTGGCCGATGACGGGAATATCGGCCGCGATGGCTAGTCTGACGAGCTCTTTTTCAGCGCGCAAAAATGGAAAGTTGCTTTCATCATTGACACTCATCGGACCGCCGAGCAGGCAGCAACCCGAATACGCCAGCACGGATGTTGGCACGGCATCACCTGCATACATGTGGCGGACTTCAAACGGAATGCCTTGTTCGCTGAGAAAATCGGCGAAATAATCTGGCGTATCCAGATTGACCTGCTGAATAATTAATACGGGTTTCATGTGTTCAGATTGAGCGTTGCAGACGCTGTTCGGCTTGCACCCGACAGGCGTAACCGAAAGCTTCAAACATTTTTACCGAATGCGGGTTTTGTGCTGCTTTCCATTCTGGATGCCATTGCACAGCCAGAGTAAATTGACTGAATTCAGGCAAATAAAATGCTTCGATACAGCCATCCTGCGCATAGGCCAGTGGTTGTACACCTTTGCCGAGGGTTTTAATGCCTTGTCCGTGCAGGGAATTGACGTTGATTTCTTCGCAGCCCAGCAGTTTGGCCAGCCAGTTGTTGGGAGTGATGTGAATAGCATGGGCATCGGCATATTGCTGTTCTACCGGAGCGTCGCCGTTTTCACGGTGGTCATTCATGCCGGGAACGGCATATAATTTTTGATGCAGATCACCACCCAGCGCCACATTAATTTCCTGCATGCCGCGACAAATGGCAAATACCGGCAGACCCATGTGGAGTGCGGCGTGTATCAGAGGTAAATCAAATTGGTCACGATAAATGTCTTGCTGCTTTTCTGGCGTCAGGTTTTCCTGACGATACAGGCTGGGGTCAATATTGCTGCCGGCACCGGTCAGATAAACCCCATCCACCATCGATAAATACTGTTCGATATCATCGCCGCCAAAGCAGGTTGGGGCAAGTAGCGGGACACAACCGGCATGTTCTACCAAAGGCCGGATATACTTGGTGGTCATGACTTGATAATCGTGCCCTTTGCGCTCCTGCGCGCCCATCGACATTAAAACAACTGGTTTGCGTCTCATAGTTAATTCTGTTTGCATATTTTTATTCAACATACATTACCCTGGTTTAGGCGGATAACCGCCACCACTAAAATGATAGTGCTGGTCTCCTGATATAGGACGGGATTTGTTTTAATAAGTGATGGGCGGACTGGATCTGTTCAGACCACTTTTCACCCTGTTTCCCGTGCAGCGACGTGTTTATTCGACTGCAGAGCTAGCTTACCCAAGCGGCATGGCCTTAACAAACCCAGTTTGCGCAAGTTTAGTTGCCAATTTTTGCCAGCTTGGCAGAAATTGCTAAAACAAAGTTGTGATCGCTATTATTGTTTTCGATAACTTTGTTCGGTTTAGAAGGTTTTTTCTAATGCCTGCACTATGTCAGTACAGAATGGCAGAAGTGGGCTGCAAGCAGATGCAACAGATGGAAAAATTAACTTTACAAATCAAATCCCTGATTGTTATATTGAATTGACGAATGAATGTGCCCTTTGCAATTTATCTACGTATATAAATATAACGGAGCAGGCAATGACCTGTAATCCGACTTTGGATGGAGAAGACAATGCTGTTGCCTACGGTAGTAATAAGATCCTGCCCGAACGGGTTCTCTGCGTCAGTAAAATTTATTGCTGTTTTTGCACTGTTTTGGAGTGTGGCTTTTTCCGTTGCTGCGGCTGATGGTAAAGCGATTTTTTCCGCCAACTGCATCGCCTGTCATGGCAGCAAAGGTGAGGGCAACGCCCAACTCGGTGCTCCCAATATCGGCGGCATGGAAGCCAGTTATCTGGCGCGCCAGTTAGCCAATTTTTCTTCCGGCATACGTGGCTCTGCAGCTAACGATAATTATGGTGCGCAAATGCGTGCAGTGGTGGCGGTGTTGAAAACCGACGCTGACCGGACGGCGGTCGCCAATTATGTTGCCGGTATGCCGCGCGCAGTCAGCAAAAACGTCATCAAGGCCGATCTGGCCAATGGCAGCACCCAGTTTAATGCCGTGTGCAGCTCCTGTCATGGCAGTCATGCACAAGGTAATCAGCAAATGGGCGCGCCGAGTTTGCTTGGCACCGATCCTCAGTATGTGGAACGTCAGATTCTGGCCTTCCGCACTGGCTTGCGTGGTGTCAAACCCGAAGATAAAACCGGTGCGCTCATGCGGGTAGGTGCGAACATGCTGCCGGATGTGAAAAGTGCCCACGATGTGGCGGCATACATCACCACGATAAAGCCCTGATCCGATGCGCGCTTTATCGTTAATATTTCTCTGCCTGCTTTCATTGACTGCCAGGGCGGGAGAATTTCAGCTATCCAGCCAGTGTCCGGCCAGTTTTGAAAAACGCGATGGTCACTGCAAACTGGTTTCTCAGTACACCCCGTATACCTCTTTGCAAAATGTTGGCGTGGGCGGTTTAAAAACCGGTTTGCCTGCTTTGCGTGATGGTTTTTCGGCCGAAGAAATCGATTTGGGCCGCTTCCTGTTTTTTGATCCGGTATTGTCCGGCAATGGTAAGCAATCCTGTGCCAGTTGTCATAATCCCGACAAGGGTTTTGCTGACGGCCGGGCACTGAGCCTGGGTGCTACAGGCAAGTTAACGGCCCGCAGTGCCCCGAGCTTATGGAATGCCGGTTTCCTGAAACGGTTTTTCTGGGATGGCCGTGCCGCCACATTGGAAGAGCAGATGAAGGGGCCGCTATACAGCCCGATAGAAATGGGCTCTTCGCCGGAAAAAATTCTCTCCAGTTTGAATGCCAATAAAGAATATCAGCGTCTGTTTGCAGTCGCTTATCCTGCGAATCAAGCTAATCAGACTATCCGGATTGATCAGGTCTACAGTGCCATTGCCGCGTTTGAATCTTCGCTGATTTCTTTAAATAGTCGCTACGATTTATACGCCCACGGCTTTGCTGATGCGTTGAGCAAGCCTGAAATCGAAGGTTTGAACGTGTTCCGTTCATTTGTGGCACGCTGTGCTGAGTGCCATACGCCACCGTTGTTTACCAATCAACAGATTGCCGTGATTGGCACCCCTGATCCTGCAGGAGCTGGCTTTGATATTGGTGCAGGCTCATACAGCAGTGAGCCGCATCTGCGTGGTGGATTTAAAGTGCCCAGTCTGCGTAATGTCGATTTGACCGCACCGTATATGCATTCTGGCCGGTTTACCACCTTACATGATGTCGTCAGTTTTTATAATGAAGGTCGCGGGCACGCGGTGCCAAAGAATGAAAAATTGATTTTGCATTGGCATATCCATGAACCTAAACTGACCAATGCGGAACTCGACCGGGTGGTAGATTTTTTGAAAACCCTAACGGATGAATCCTTCAAGCCACAGCGGCCAAAGAATGTTCCATCAGGATTAGCAGTACCTTTGAAGTAACTAAAATAAAATGACACAGGAGATGATATGAGTAAAAAAGGACTGGTGCTCGGCTTGATTGCCGTCATCGTTGCTGCCGGAGCGGGATATACCGTGGCACGCAAACAGCTTGCTGGCGCGACTGGAGCCGAGATGGCTTCGGCCCAATCGCTGCTGACAGCTTCCCGGACCGGCGCTTCGGGTAAGGGCGATGCCAATGCATTGATTACCGCTTCAACCGGTAAAATTATGGTGGTCAAGGCCGGTGAATCGATACAGGCAGCAGTGGCCCAGGCCAAGCCGGGCGATACCGTCCAGGTCATGCCAGGCACGTACAATGAAACCGTGTATATCGATAAAGATAACATTACCTTGATGGGCGTGATTCAGGAAGGCCAGTGGCCGGTTTTGGATGGCATGGGCAAGTTGAACGATGCCGTTTTATATTCCGGAAACGGCATCCGGGTTGAGAATTTAAAAATCGTTAAATTCAAAGGCAATGCCATCATGGGGCAGGCCGGTAATAATTTCGTGATCCGCCATAACTGGATTGAAGATACCGGTGTGTATGGTATTTTTCCGCAATTTGGTCAAAACGGATTGATTCAGTATAACGTGCTCTCCGGTATTGAAGATGCGGCGATTTATGTCGGTATGTCAGACAATATTCAGGTGGATCACAATGAAGTGCACGGCAACGTTGCCGGGATTGAAATTGAAAATTCCCGCCATGCTGTCGTCGAAAACAATATGGTGTACGACAATGCCGGCGGTATTCTGACCTTCGTCACACCATGGCTGCCGATTAAAACTACGTTTGATGTGATCATCCGTAATAACTTCGTAGTGGGTAACAATCATAAAAACTTTGGTGCGGTTGGTTCGATCGTCTCCGGTGTGCCTAGTGGTACCGGGATTATTGTCATGGCGGCTAAAGATGTGGTGATTGAAAACAACGTCATTCGCGACAATAAAAATGCTGGCATCATTGTGGCCGACCATAAATCCTTTGCCAATATCACGATTGATCCGGATTCGGATCCGTATCCGGACCGCGTTTCGGTGCTGGCGAATCTGTTCTCTAATAACGGTTATGAACCGATCAGCGATGTCAAAGCCTTAATGGCCGCGTCCCTGACGTCACATGGTCCGGATATTGTGGCTGTTGGTGGCGGTAAAGGAAGTTGCATGATCGATCGCGCCGCGCATTCCACGCTCGGTATCAGCAGCTGGGCGACTACCTGTGCGAAAACGACGTCGGCCGATATCGTGACCCTGTTGCTCGATAAGCCTGCGGTGTCACGTTCGACAGCCACCACCACTAAAGGGCAGGTGTTGTATAACGGTATTTGCGCCGGTTGCCACACTTACAGTGCCCGCATGATCGGACCGCCAACGCAAATTATTCAAGCTTTGTATGCCGGCAACCCACAGGGTATTGCCGATTACATTGCCAAACCAACGAAAAAACGCGATGATTTTCCACCGATGCCTTCACAGGGACATTTAGATCCCGAAATGCGTCGTCTGGTCGCTGAATACATGTTGAGTGTCAAACAATAATCGAAAACGGTTGCCCCATTGAAGCCACTTCAGTGGGGCCTGATTTTCACAGACTCAATCACCGTTGATCTGACTACATTCAATTCAATTCCTTTTGGAGTGAGACAAAATGATTTTTAAAAAAAACCAGCTGGCTTCGAGTATTTCAGCCGCCTGCCTGAGTGGCGCGTTTGCTCTGGGCAGTTATGCCGCTCAAGCCGCCGAAGCAGAGACTGCCGCTGCGGGAGATGATGCTGCCATTGTTAAAGTGGTGATTACGGCCCAGAACCGTAGTCAGAAATTACAGGATGTACCGATTTCGCTGCTGGTCATCAACAATGACCAGATTACTAAACTGGGTGCTACCAATCTGGCCGATTTGAATGGTTATATTCCCGGACTGGTGGTCGATGCCGGTCAGGCCACCCAGCCTAGTTATACGATTCGTGGAATTGGTACCGGCGATTTCGGTATCGGTACCGATTCACCAGTCGGAATTTATGTGGATGGTGTGTATACCGGCAAAACCGGTGGCGCTTTAATGAATTTTAACGATGTTGAACGGGTGGAAGTGCTCAAAGGACCGCAGGGGACTTTGTTTGGCCGTAACAGTGCCGCTGGCGCCATCTCAGTGGTGACCAAAGAGCCTACCTTTGAAGCGGAAAATGACTTCAATGTCCGCCTGGGTCAGTACCGTGAGCGTAATCTGGAATCGATGCTCAATATACCGTTTAGCGATACCCTGGCGTTGCGGTTTACCTTTGTCGATCAGCGCAGTGATGGCTGGCTGAAAGACAGTCTGACTGGAAAATCGCTTAATGCGACTGGTGACTGGGGTTCACGCGCCTCGCTGCGCTGGAATGCGCCGGAACATACCAAAGTGATTTTATCGTGGGAACATGAAAGTCTGAATCAGCAGGCGCGTCCGGAAATTGGTTTGATTCCAGCCGCATTGCAAACACCGGCGCCTGCTTTTCCGGCTGATCCGAATACCTATCTCAATCCCTTTCACGCGCCAGCCTATAACAATGAAGGCGATAACGTGGAAAAACGTCTGTATAACGGCGTAACTTTGCGTATTGAACATCCGTTGGATGGCGCCACCTTTAATTCGACCACTGCCTATCGTCATTTTAATTCCCGCAATATCACCAATAACTCCGGGACTAATCAGATCAATTCTTACCTTGATACCGGTAATCTGGAGGGCAACTCGACCTGGCAGCAGGAATTTAAACTGTCGGGCAAAAATGATCTGGTTGACTGGCTGACCGGTGTGAGTTTTTTCTCTGAGACAGCGACGCAAAGTTCTCAAGTTATTACCAATACCGATACCCTGGATAACATCATCAATAATACTTCCGGCATCCCGCTCTACAGTGCATTAAATTCCGTGGCACAGGGAATGGCGATTCCGGTCAATCTGTTGGGTAATTCGTGGGTGGAAAGCATGAATAACACCGCCTCGGCTAAATCGTATGCCGTGTATGGTGATGCAATCTGGCACGTGACATCCCGGCTGAATCTGACCACTGGTGTGCGTTTTAGTTATGACTCCAAGGACCTGAGCTGGTCTAGTCCCGCACGTTCTGCACCGGGAGTGGATGCTGGCATTGCCACCATTAACGCGAGCCAGCCGACTTTCTTTAGCAGTACCGGTCCGTTGGGTGGACTCGGCCCACTGGCATTGCAGGGATTAACCACCAATATTGAATATCCTTACTCACCCTACAAGATGACCAATAGTTGGACGGATGTCAGCCCACGTGCCGTGCTCGATTATAAAGTCGCACCAGATGTCATGGTGTTTGGTTCGGTGGCTAAAGGTTATCAGTCCGGTGGATTCAATGCGCAAAAACCCGCCAGCGTGTATGCGCCGGAAACCATCTGGAATTACGAAGCTGGGATAAAAAGCTACTTCCCGGAACAGCATGTAATGATCAATGCTTCGCTGTTTATGTACAAGTTCAGTAATCTGCAATCGCTGAGTTTGATAGGAAATTCTACCTCGGCAATTCCGCAATACCAGGTGGCCAGCAGTGATCAGAGCGCCAAAGGGATGGATATGGATGTGCGCTGGCAGGCCAGTCGCAATCTGCGATTGTTTACCGATGGCGAATACATCGACCAGAAATATGGCAGCTATACCGCGCACGATGCCAATGGCCCTATTGTTCTGGATGGCAAACCGGTAGGGACACCGTTGTGGACTCTGGCGGCCGGGATTGATTATACCCAGCGCGATGTGTTGAATGGCAAAATCAACTACAGCCTTCAACATGCTTACACTGGCCCGGTCCGTTGCAATGCCGATTCCATCGAGCAAGGTAGTTGTCTGCGTACGCCTGCCTTTACCCTGGGTGGTTCGACCCAGCATACCGATGGCCGGATAGGCTGGGATAATGCGGATCGCAGTTGGGGTCTGGCTGTGGTCGTGAGGAACATGCTCAATAACCGCAATATCAAGGGGATCGATACTACCTCGTTGACCGTGTTGGGTACGGCGTCGGCGCAGATTTCTGAACCACGTAGCGTAGGGGTTCAGGCGCATGCCAGTTTTTAAGTCATAGTTACCACAAGTCCTGATAGTTATCACGCAGGCAAGGGGGGGGGGCTGCATTGCTGCGGCCCTTTTTTTATAGATTTTACCGATGAGTCTTCCGGAAATGGCCGCAGCGTAAATTAATGGTAATTTATCGGAAAAGTAGTATTCTGAAAAAATCGCATCGCACACATTTTTTTGCTTTTTCAGTCCACTGCGCCCCTGTTTTAGATACTCTGAAAACGTAAGCCTATGCTGATCCACCAAGTTGAAATCGTCCTCGGCATCTTGTCGCAATTTACCGGCGATCGTGGCGGGGTGGATAATAACATCGTTTTTTATGGTATTTCAGGGACTTTTTTTTTAATTCTGTCAGCGGTTGCGCGCGCTGAATTCAACATCAATGCCAATCCACGCGAACAGTTGCTGCTGTGGGGATTTGGTCTCGGACTTGCCCGTAATATTTTCATGATCAGCATGGCGCTGTTGCAGGCGTTGGGATTTTTTAATCAGGTCACACTGCATGAAATTTTTCCGCCACTCGAACATGCACTTAACGAATTGGCCATGGTGGTGATTGCTGCCGGTTATATGGGGTATTTTGTCAACAAGCCGCAACTGGTATCCCGTTATCTTGTGGCCAGCGTTGTCTCTACGGGATTGGTGTATCTCACTACTTTTTCATGGTGGGCGCACTATATTGCTGCTCATCCGAGTTCCAAATTCGGTCAGACCTGGTGTGAATATTTTTACCGGGGTAATGCCGCTATCTGGCTGCTGTTATCGGCAATATTCATTTTTTTTCAGTCCAAATTCCGCAAACGTCTCACGATTACCTTTGCTCTGGTGTTATTTTCCGCCAGCGAATTTTTGAAAATACCTGACAGTCTGCTTGGCGAGATGTATGAACACATGTTCACTCCGGTTGCTCGTCTGAGTTACCTGACTGCCATTTTTATGCTGGGCTATATTTATTTTCAAGAGTTGTTTTCCCAGTTGCACAACAGCCAGGAAAATCTGTTGACCATGCTGGAAAGCTGCCCAACAGCAGCGCGTATTGCCCGGGTTGATACAGGTCGGGTCATTTTTTATAATTCGCGTTATTTATCCCTGACCGATTCCACGGCGGAAGAATGCACTTATCTGAATCCGGCCAGATATTATGTCGATCCGGACGTGTATGCCGATATCCGAACCCGATTGCGGCGGGGTGAGCATATTGTCGACCGACTGGTTGAATTAAGAAAGCCACATGCGCCTGTATCTGAAAGTAAATGGGTGCTGGCATCGTATCTGATGATGGAGTTTCAGGGTAAGTCGGCCATGCTGGCGTGGTTTCATGAAATCACTGAACATATACGCACCGACCGGATCAAGAGTGAATTTCTTTCAACCGTCAATCATGAATTACGTACCCCACTGACTGCCATCAGTGGTGCTCTCGGATTGATTTCTGGCGGTGTTCTGGGTGAGTTGCCGCCCAAGGCCGGGCAAATGCTTGAGGTGGCCCGAGCCAACAGTTTGCGTCTTGCGCATTTGATTAATGATTTGCTGGATATGGAAAAGCTGGTTTCCGGAAAAATGAATTTTGACATCAAGCGGCAAAAACTTATGCCGTTGCTCAGGCAATCAATCGAAGCCAACAGCACTTATGACAGTGAGCGCGAAGTCAGATTGGTGTTGATAGATCCGGTTGCTGATGTGGAAATCGATGTGGATGATAAGCGACTGCTGCAAATTCTGGCGAATTTCATTTCAAATGCGATTAAATATTCTGCCAATGGTGCTTCCGTCGAAATTTCCTTGCAGGCCGATGGGACGCAGGTGCGCTTAAGCGTGACTGATCATGGCGCAGGAATACCAGAGCAATTTCGCAAACGTATTTTTCAGAAATTCGCCCAGGCCGACAGTTCGGATGCGCGCAAAAAAGGTGGTACCGGATTGGGATTGGCCATCAGCCGTGAAATGGCCGAAGGAATGGGCGGGCGGGTCGGTTATGATTCGGCAGAAAATCAGGGTAGCTGTTTTTATGTGGAGTTTTCACTTCCTGCTGTCAATCAGAACGAATCAAGTTAGTCACGTTCAGAAATAGAAAAAGGGCTGCAATTACTTGCAGCCCTTTATAATCTTGGCTCCCCGACCTGGACTCGAACCAGGGACCTGCGGATTAACAGTCCGTCGCTCTACCAACTGAGCTATCAGGGAATTGTTTTTAAAATCAATATGTTAGAAAACGTTATTGCTAATAATTGTCTAACTGATTTTTGCAACAGAACGAATTATAGCAGAACTTTTTCTGGCAAAGTGGAAATTTATAGTGCTTTAATCAGTAAAGTTTTGCACCGCTAAATTGCAGCATGAATCGCAGGTTTCACACGCTCTTGGTTCGATGCAAATTCAGATAATGTTGTGTCATGCTGATTGATCTATGACCAAGCAAATTAGCGATCGATAGTAATGGGGTTCCGCTGTTGGCTAAGTCCAGAGCTCCCTTGACTTTAATGTCCTGCAAGCCAAAGGGCGCCACCTGGGCACGCTGTTGATAGCGGTGCAGCATGGCCGCAATGCCACTGGTGCTGTAGGGCTTACCCAGGCGCGACACCAGAATAAAATCATCCGTCGGGTTCGTGCATGTGGACAGAGGTCGTAAGTGCTGCAACAGATAACCGTGCAGTGCAATTTGCACCGGCGAGCCATCTTTGCTGCAATTCAGGTGCAAAAATCCGCAGTCAGCCCGAAATTCTATCGCCTTGCGGCGCAGGTTAACAATGCTGGCGGGGTTTTGCAGAGTCACATAAGCCAGTTCCAGGGCCAGCTGAATGGCAGGCGTGGCGGCTTGAAAAACGGCGTGATATTCCTCATGCGTGACATAGCGCTGACGCGGTTTTTCGCTATTGCTGGGAATGTGAATGCATGGATTGACGCTGGCCTGTCCCTGGCTGATCAGCCAGGAGTAGATGCTTGATAACAGGGCTTTTTCGCGATTGGCACGAACGCCGCGTCCCTGTTGCTGATTCTGGTTCAGGAACTCGACGACTTGTTCGCGTCCGATATCGGCCGGAGCAGCAGTTCCAAAGTGATTTTTAAGCGTAACGGCATAGTGCTCATAATCGGTCAGGGTGCGTGGTGCTTTGTGCTCAAGTTTGACCTGCTGTTCAAACTGTAAAAGAAACGCATCAATATACCAGTCCATGGTCAGGCTGGGGCCGTGGTTGTAATGTTCGGCCTTGTGGCGTGCTTTGTCGATATCTCCCCCGAGGTTTTCCCATTTGCCGGAGAGTGCGTGCACATACCAATAGGCGCCGTGTTTAAAGTGGCAGCGGGCCGGTAAGTTTAGTGGGTTGCCGTTTTTACGCTCGCGTTGCATGACCTGCTTAGGTGATTGTTTGAGTGCTTACCATAACGCAAAGTGTTAATGAAAGAAAGCCTGATTCGCTTTTGATTTGCACTCTATGTGTGCGCCGCAGCATCGATCCCATCCTGACTTCACTCGTATGGTGCAATTAAAGTTTGCATGTTTTCATCCGTCAACTATAGTGAGACTCATGGAGATGAAAAATTTTCGACTCCACCCACATTTTAAGCGTCATTTAATTCGTGTTTGTGCGTTTGACGAACAAATTCGTACGTCCGTGCCTATTCTTGCTGAAAATTTAGGCTTTTTATTAAAGGCATTAAAAATCAATGCCTTGCGGAACTTATTTTGTCAGAACAGTAAAGTTATCCACAATTTGTGTGAAGAACTTTAGACCTGTCGCAACTTTTTTCAATAAAATCTGTCGCCTACCGCGGAATATGTCGTGAGTATTCATTTTGGTGCACTGTTTGTCATTCCTCGGTCACAATGCAGCGTTAAAGTAGCATTCTATCCTCTGTGTTTTTAAGAATTCGCCCGTAACGTCATCGTTGCGGGTTTTTTTTAGTCGCAAGCTTAACTTTGTGTTGCTTAATATCAACGAAGAAAAAGTAAAACTTGTTTTTCCGTGTCGCTGAGCGCATGAGAAAAAGTTGAAAAACAGTGGCTAAATTGTTGAATATCCTCAGTATTATTATATGCGCGGTTTATATTCACAGTCTCGTCATGTAAACTGTGCAAAAATTGTATAAAGAACGCTTGATTTGGTTTTCTGATTGGCATATTGTGCAATGCACTATTTACTTCAGGGTATTCAATTGTCTTCCCAATTTCAGTCCACGAAAAGCAGCACCACCGCTTTAACCATCGCCGCCATTGGTATTGTCTACGGCGATATCGGAACAAGTCCCCTCTACACGATGCAAACCGTTTTTTCTGCCGAATACGGTCTGGATTTAACGGTCTTTAATATACTCGGTGTAGTTTCGCTGATTATGTGGGGGCTGTTTATGGTAGTGGCCCTGAAATACGTTTCCCTGATTTTGCGTGCCGATAACCGTGGTGAAGGCGGCATTATGGCCTTGATGGCGCTGGCACTGGAGTCGGTAGGCAAGCAGTCGCGCTGGCATTACATTCTTTTGTTGCTGGGCCTGTTTGGCGCCTCGCTGTTTTACGGCGATGGTGTGATTACCCCGGCCATGTCGGTGATTTCTGCCATTGAAGGACTCAATGTCGCGACCCCCAATTTCAGTACCTATGTGGTACCCATTACTGTGGTGGTTCTCATTGCCCTGTATTCGTTCCAGCACAAAGGCACTACAGGGATAGGTAAATGGTTTGGCCCTATCATGGTAATCTGGTTTATTTCTTTGGCGGTGATGGGTGTCATTAATATCATCAAAGCCCCGGTGATTTTACAGGCCTTGAATCCCTTGCACGCTATCGCCTTTTTACTCAATCATGGCTGGGTAGCGTTTGTTGCACTAGGTGCGGTTGTGCTGGCTTTTACCGGCGCTGAAGCCTTGTATGCGGATATGGGGCATTTTGGCAGCAAGCCAATTCGTCTGGCCTGGTTCAGTGTAGTGTTTCCCGCGTTAATGCTCAATTATCTGGGGCAGGGTGGATTGTTAATGACCGATGCCAGTGCGGCTGAAAATCCGTTTTACCATCAACTTGGCGCCTGGAGTATTTATCCGTTGGTAGCATTGTCGACGGTGGCCGCTGTCATCGCTTCGCAGGCCACCATTTCTGGCACCTATTCAATGACCAAGGAAGCCATTTCACTGGGCTTGCTGCCAAGGTTATCGATTATTCACACGTCGGTAAAAGAAATCGGCCAGATTTATATGCCGATGGTTAACTGGATACAGTTGGTGGTGGTGTTATCCGCTGTGGTCGGTTTTGGTTCTTCTGCCAATCTGGCGGCAGCTTACGGGATTGCCGTTACTGCGACCATGCTCATTACCACTGTGTTGACTTTCTTTGTGATCCACTACAAGTGGAAATACAATATTTTCCTGTGCATTTTTTCGACAGTATTCTTTTTTATGATTGACGGCGCTTTTTTCTCTGCCAATGCCCTCAAAATCGCTCATGGCGGCTGGTTTCCGCTGGTCTTGGGTGCGGCGATGTTTACGGTTATGCTGACCTGGCATAAAGGACGTGAGCTGGTATTCAAGAATTTACGCATTCATGCCATTCCGTTAAAAGACTTCCTCACCTCGCTGTTTGTTTCCCCGCCACACCGGGTAGGTGGCACGGCGATTTTCCTGCGCAGCGCCTCTGAAGGCGTGCCGCATGCCTTGCTGCACAATCTGTCACACAACAAGATATTGCATGACCGGGTGATTTTCCTGACGGTCTACAATCAGGAAATCCCATGGGTGCCGTTTAATGAGCGCGTTCGGGTAACGTCATTGGGTAATGAGTGTTATCAGCTGGATGTGTTTTACGGTTTTAAAAATGAACCGGATATTCCTCAGGCACTGGAATTGGCCGCGACCAAAGGGTTAAAATTTGAAATTATGGAAACCTCGTTCTTCGTTACCCGCCAAACCATTGTTTCGCGACCTGAGCATGAAATGTCCGCCTGGCGCGAATGGTTGTTTGTTTTAATGTCACGCACAGCCAGAGATGCGGCTGATTACTATAACATTCCAAGCAACCGGGTCATTGAAGTTGGCTCACAGGTAGAAATTTAACTGTGATCAGTGATTGCATTTACAGCGACGACTCCGTATAATTGCGCGCTTCAACGCGTATTAATTAAATCGCGCTGCTAAGCTTCAGGAGAGGTGGCAGAGTGGTCGAATGTACTTGACTCGAAATCAAGCGATGGGGCGACCCATCCGAGGGTTCGAATCCCTCCCTCTCCGCCAAGAACATTAATCAAAGCAAATCAAAGCATCTCAAAACGGCCCTGAACGGGCCGTTTTTCATAGGTAAAATAGCTAAATCGCTAACTCAAATCACTTCAATCAAAATCACACTAGCGCAGGACGATTTAGGGTATAAATGAGGGTCTAAAAATACGTATACCCTCACGATGGAGTGCCCCTATGTCCCTCACAGTAAAAGCCATCGACGCGGCTAAACCGGAAGTTAAGCCATACAAGCTAAATGACGCTGATGACTTATACCTTTATGTTGCGACGTCCGGATCAAAAACCTGGCGAGCGAACTACCGTAGCGAAGGAAAATATAAAACAGTTACGTACGGTCGATACCCTGAAATTACCCTCAGCGAAGCACGAAAGTTGAATGAGAATCGAAGAGCTCAGGGTACAAAGCTTCCGACCTTCACAAAAGTGTTTGAAGATTGGCTGCCAACTAAGACTTCAGAGTTGACCAATGCAAAACACATAAAACAGGTCGAAGAGACAGTTCGAAAGAATGTTTTGCCGTATATCGGCAATATGACGATTGATGCAATCCCTCGCGCAAAAATGATTGAGATTGTTAAGCGGCTTGCCGATACGCCTGAAACGGCCAGTAGGGTAGCAGGCCGGATTTCAATGATTTTCGACTACGCCGTCGATTCTGGACTCATCGAATATCACGGAGCAGCGGATTTATCGCGCGTAATTGCCAAAGCCAAGACTAAGCCAATGCCAAGTATACCTCCGGCTGAGGCTGGTAAATTATTGGCGGATATCCATAACTATGAAGAAGAAATAACTAAGCTGGGGTTGCTGTTAGCTGCACATACTTTTGTTCGTGTCGGAGAATTGCTGGGTATGCGGTGGGACGAGCTGAAAGAAAAAGAGCACATTTGGGTGATCCCTCAGGACCGCATGAAAATGGACATTCCTCATGTCGTTCCGTTAAGTGAATCAGTACGTGGCATTCTAAAACAGCTCTACGCTTACACTGGTAACAGTGCCCTGGTGCTTGAATCGTTTATTAAGCCTGGACACCCAATCAGCGAGAACACTTTACTGTTCGCGTTGTACCGGCTGGGATATCGTGGAAGACATACAGTACATGGTTTCAGAGCATTGGCAAGCTCGGTGTTGAATGAGCACTCACCGTTTAAAGAGGATGTTATTGAGCGGCAGTTGGCGCATAAAGAAAAGGATAAAGTGCGCGCTGCTTACAATCGGGCGGAATTCTTGCCACAGCGGATTGAATTGATGACGTGGTGGTCGAACTGGCTAAATCAGCAATTAAAAGACAATTTAGCCGGCAATTAGTTGATCAATATCTGATTCGCGCCAGCGATTAGCGCCGCCAAGTTTTTTCGGTGCAGGAATTGACTTGTCCTTGATGCGACGAAAGAGCGTGGCATAGCTTATGCCGAGCCGGTCTATGACCGTCGCAGAATTAATGAGCCTTGCTGGCTTTTCGCGGGAACTTACAATATTTGTCATAAAAACCTTTTACATTACCTGGTAGCATCTACCTTTATACAAAAAGGGTATCTTATATGCTGAAAAGCTGCAAATATTTCTCTCAAACTTAAATAAAAGGGCATTGTGCGGCCAATTTAAATGCTCAATTATCAATTTGTCAAACAGCGTCCAATATTTACCACCTGTCAGCGCCCAAATTTTTCCACTTTATCGGCTTGTTCAGAACGATTTTTACTATGCTTAAATCGGTAAGAATCGTTCCCAGTTTCCAAGATGTCGCAATGGTGCGTAACA